>JANQPN010000033.1 GCA_028289455.1 Wenzhouxiangellaceae bacterium | reverse complement strand
AATCGGTACAGCTGTTGTTGGTTTCATCGCCCTCACTGATGCTGTCATTGGGATCCACTGCACACACCCCGCCTGCACGAGGATTTACAAATGTGCCGGCGACACCCGGCATGGCCGGTACAGTCACCAAAAACGAGCCGGTATTGAAATCCAGTACCACGTTTCCGCCGCTGGCAATACAGGTGAGATCGGACGAAGCAATCGAACAGTCAATCGTACCGGTGCCGGAGACGCCGCTCAGGGCGCTAACGGTAGGCGTGCCGTAAGTGATGCCGGTATTCGGCAGATTATCGGTAATGATGGTCTGACCGCTGCTGAATACCGAATCCATGGTGCCGCCGGTGCTGACCTGCAGCAGCCAGTTCCATGGGCGGTTGGTGGTCGGCCCGGTCAGGCTGTTGCTTTTCACGATCAGCAGGTCAGGCCCGGTGATGTTGGGCGGTACGGTCACCGAGTCGGAACAGCTGTTGTTGGTCCGGTTGACTTCACTGGCATCGCCTGAAGGATTGGCTTCACAGTTGCCGCCGGCGCGCGGGTTGTCGAAAGTGCCACTGGAAAGTGGAGTGGCGGGTATCTGGACGGTCACAAAACCGTTGACCGCAACGGTCGCATTGGCGGTGCCGCAACCCAGGATGCTGGCCCCGCTGATACTGCAGGAGAAGCTGCCGGTAACCCCACTTTGGGCCGAGATGGTCGGGGTTCCATAGCTCATGTTAACGTCCGGAAGAACGTCTCTGATGATCGATCCTATGTTGAAGCTACCAGCAGTATCGCCGACGTTGGTGATTGTTATGAACCAGTTGAACGGTACGCCAACTGCACCCACACCACCGGTGTCGTTGGTTTTTGCGGCGATAAAATCTGCCGTCAGTGGCGCAGTTACCGTGTCTGAACAGGCATTATTGCTTTCACTGGCCTCGCTGATATTGTCATTGGGATCGGCAGCACAGATACCACCGGCGCGAGGGTTGTTGAAGGTGCCGCCGCGGGTGGCCTGAGCGGCGACATTAACGGTAAACGAGCCGGAACCCGAACCTATAATCACGCTGCCGCCGCTGGCGGTGCAGTTCAGATTAAACGATACGATGGTGCAGCTGATCGAGCCGGTGCCGGAAATATTGGACTGTCCGGTAACCGTAGGTGCGGCGTAGGTGACATCGGTATTGGCCAGGTTGTCGGTCAGAATGGTCTGACCACTGGTGAATGTGGCGTCCATATTGCCGCCGTTGGAAATGCCGATTGACCAGGTCCACGTGCCGGAGTTGGCCGTACCGCTGACATTGTTGCTCTTGGTGACCAGCAGATCAGGCCCGGACGCAGGCATGATGGTGACTGAATCGGAACAGGCATTGTTACTGGTATTGGATTCCGGAACCGAATTGGC
This sequence comes from Wenzhouxiangellaceae bacterium, assembly GCA_028289455.1. Taxonomy (GTDB): domain Bacteria; phylum Pseudomonadota; class Gammaproteobacteria; order Xanthomonadales; family Wenzhouxiangellaceae; genus JAJFKX01. The sequence continues at coordinate 121,596 of JANQPN010000033.1, read as the reverse complement.
GCTGTTGGCCAGGCAGGTACCGCCGGCACGTGGATTATCAAAGGTGCCGGCTGCCAGCGGAGTAGCCGAGAAAGTAACGGTGGCAAATGCATTGGGTGCAAAAGTTGCGCCCGGTCCACCACAGCTCAGCGTTGAACTGCTGGCGATAATGCTGCAGGCCACAGAGCCGGTAATACCGCTTTGGGCAGAAATGGTCGCGGTGCCGTAGTTCATGTTGGCATTGGGCAGTGAGTCGCGCAGCCACGAGTCACCCAGTGCGAATGATCCGGCTGAACTGCCGATATTGGTGACAGTGATCGACCAGTTGAACGGAACGCCTACGTTACCGACACCACCGGTATCATTGGTTTTGGTTGCAATGAAATCCGCTTGAGCGAATGCTGGGGATGCCGTCAATGAGAATAATACAAACAGGAGCAGGGCGATGGCTTTGCCACTGGCAGAAATACGTGCACGCATAGGATGGATCCTTAATTTATAGTAATTAATATTTGCCGCAGACTTGGCAGGAGGGGCTGCGTATTCATTTCGTACGAAATACCATATATTAAAACATATTAGTTATTCAATGCAGGGTATTGTTTTTACGCATGAATTGCGATGAATAGTTATGAATTTGAGCTGAATTCTGACAAAAACCTGACAAATCAGCGATATACTTCAAGTGAACAGATAACAGACCGGGTGAGATTCCAATCCGATGAATCACCAGAGATGTGTTTTACGGCCGCAGTGTTTCTCTATCGGAATAAACCCGGAGCGCTGTTAGCAGTTAATGATCGTAGCTGATGACTCTGGATATCTTCCAGCCGTCATCAGTGTTTTGCCAGATGTGAACAAACTTGAATTTTCCGCAGTCGGACTGTCCGTTTTCCGTATGGCAAAACTCATGCCGACCTATTTGCATTGCGCCGTATTCCTTGAGTGGGTAGACCTCCAGGCTTTCACTAAGTAGTTCTCTTTTCAGGTCACTATTTTCGCTTGCAAGACTTTGTAGCGATTCCATAAGCTGCGGATAGGAAACCAGACCATCCTTATCATGGTAGAACTCAAGGTCTTCGGTAAACAGCGTTTTAAACTTTTTCACATCTCTGTTATTGAATGCATCAAAAACCACGTCGTCCATTGTTTTTATGGTTTCGGTGAGGTTTTCCGTGTGTACCTGATGGCTTTCATCGACCTGCGCCAAACAGCAGCACGAACAGCTGACTATCATCAATGCAAAGATAACTAAATGCTTTGAACCAAAGTGCATGCTGAATTCCTGTGTTGTGATGTTATTGTCCCGATTGAATCACATAACCAAGCTTATGCAGAAATTTTTCCTTCAAAGCCGAAGCCTGCGACGATGCATCACCTTCCCGGAAAAAATGTCCGACACCAGACAACAGATGCACTTCGGTATCTGGGTTGGTTGCTTTGATAAGGTCGGTGAACGCTGTAAATTCCTGTAATGGTGCCAGATGATCCCGACTGCCATGGATTAATAATGTCGGTGGTAGTCCAGCAGAAACATTGTGCTGCAGCGATACGCTTTCCGGCCGGCCCCGGCTGACGGTGCGAAACCAGTCATTTTTGCTCAAATCGTAACTGGAAGATTGCATTATCAGTGCATTGGGTCGCCCATCCGATGAAGCTATCGATGTGTCAAAACCCTCCAGCATGGCTGTTGTACCGGCCAAATGTGCGCCCGCAGAAAAGCCCGCCGCAACAACTTTCTCAGGATCAACTCCCCACCCTTCAGCCTGTTCCCTAACCCATACAATCGCCGCGCGTACATCGTCCACGGCGTTGGGAATGTCACTGCCGTGGACATCAATCAACCGGTATTCAAAGGTAATGGCCAGCATACCCAACGCCGCCATGCGTTCAGATTCCCGATATCCCCATTCCGGGCTGCCAATGGCCCAGCCACCGCCATGGAAGAACAGATAGGCGGCTTTACCGGGTTGCGAGTGCTGCTTGGGGAAAAAAATATGTGCCTCGAGCTGGATACCATCCACACGCCGATAGATTTCAATCGAATCGGGTTTCCGGCGCTGCTTCTCTGCTTCAAACTGGTCTGATGCAATGGACCTGGCCAAAGGCGTATTGCCATAATCTGTTGAATACCGCTCAAATACCGGCTGCCAGTCCTTCACGCCATAACTGGTTTGAAAATCGTTAAACATTTGCGCAAACAGGTAATTTTTAATGCCGGTATCAACACTCAGTTTACGAATATTCTCATACCGTGTGTGCAGTCGCTCCTGCGGGCCGAATAAGGCATTAAAGTTATCCTCCCGGGCGCCCATAACATCAACATACTTGTCCAGATACCGCACAAAATCGGGGGCATTAAGGGCACCGGCGTTGTTGATGTCAATGATGTCGAGTGCAGCAAAGAAATCCCCGGGCAGAGCAGGGCGCTGGTGTGTGATCGATTCGTGCACAACCGGGTAAAGCAGCAGGAAGAGCCCAAAGCGATAATTTATTTGGGCTTCTGCCCATACTCTGGCCGCTTCAGTCACCGGCTGTTCAATGGTCAGTTGTGAGTAGGCTTCCAGTGTGTCGGTTTTGCGATCATTCAATGCCTCCAGGAAAGCATTGGGTAATTTAACGTAGAGTGCTGAGGTGTCTGTTGCGAGAGACTGTTCAGCCTGAAACAGTAAATTCCCCACTTCAGATAGCAACTGGTTGGAACCGGCGCCGTCTCCGCTGAAGCGGATTTTCTGATCAACATGAACGGTTAAATTATCCCCCGGAGACAGGAACAGGCTGGTTGACTGCCCGTTATGGTTGAGTCGATATATAACAGCTTGATCCAGGTCGAATGAAGTTGTGGCCGTTGAACCTGCCACGTTGATCTGCCGGGTGCCCGGAGCGGATTGAATCGACCAGCCATCATCAATTCTGACCGGACCGGTGGCTACTTCAACCTGGGCAGGCGGGTTGTCCGCAAAGGTAACGGTTATCGATGTCTTTGATTCGGTAGCTGCAACAGTCATTGGAATGGTTACCGGAAATGGCAGGATGATGACAATAAATATGAATGGCCTGAGCAGCGGCATGTGGTTCTCGCATTGTGGTTAGGCCATTTGGATGTTGACTGGGGAGTAATCGTTTATATTGAAATACAGGCAGCCTGGCATTTTGATCTGGCCAGCCGCTTACAGCCCAGGTGCATGACCTGTAATTGCAGCCAGGCAAAAGTCAGCAGCATGGTGTCCGCCATTACACGCACATGTTTCGGTTACCCGGGCATGCAACAGGCTCAGGGTAAAATGACGAACAAAACTTACACAACTGAGCAATACCACTAACGATGAGACAGCAATTAAAAACATACCTTATGCTGATGGCAGTTGTGCTGCTTAGTGGGTGTCTGGGTGGCCAGAGTAAGGTAAATAACTGCGACTTTTCCAGCCGTGGAATGGTCTATTTTGGATTATCCAAAACCGAAGGTGGCATAGTGTCTGAAGTGAGTGCTGAGGAGTGGGCGTCATTTGTGAGCAATGAAATAACCGGTACATTTCCTTCCGGTTTTACCCTGCTGGATGCACAGGGTGGATGGGCCGGCAGCGATGGGTTTGTGCGGGAAGCCAGCAAACTGTTGATTGTCTTATCCGATGGCAGTGATCTTCAGAGCCGCCTGAAAAGACTGGCGAACAAATATCGGATTCAGTTTTCCCAGGAGGCTGTTTTGATAGAGGTCGAAGATACCTGTGCCAGCAGTATTACCGGATAACCTATAGCCTGTTGGCTGGGGCTGCATGCAATATGCAGCCCCAGATGCAGGACTTATGCAACCAGAATAGTCCCGTCCTCGATACCATCAATTTTTACAATCGGAACCAGCTGGGTGTCATCCGGTGACAGTTCTGATAACAACGATAAAAAGGCAATGGTTTGCTCAGGAATGGCCTCATCAAACAGACCGGTGATGGTGCCGGTTACTTTAAGCCAGCGAGCCAGCCCTTCATTGATCTGCTCACTGGCATTGGAGAGCTCCTTCTCCAGCTGTTCAGCAATTGATGGGGCAGGGTTAGCAGGAAGATTCTGCAGGCGTTTCCTGAGTGCGGCAATATCCCGAATACCATCAACTACTTCTACCAGTGCTTCGGCGTTATCAACAATGGATTTCAATCGTTTGGTAAATAAATCTAAGGGTGTAAGACGACCCGTGGGCGCATTCAGATTGAGTTCGCTGGCAATGGTAGATGGTGATTTCCCATTCACCGCCAGGATGAATTCAGTTTTACTCATGCCGCCTTTATAACGGCTGGCGAAACTGCTCAACATGCCGCGTTGATCGCTGTCGCGCAACAGCAGGTCAGCCTGGATATCGATAGCCTGATCCAGAATGACTTTATTATCGACAGTCAATAGTTTGGTAAGGTCCGCCAGCGTAACCGGTAAAGCGATGTCTATTCGCCCGCCGGCTTTGCTGAGACCATGCTGTTGGCGTAATTCCAGATAACTGTTGACCGCAGCATCTGCTGCGCCAACCGGAATCAGTGAGCGGCGGCCACGGATCTGTTCCAGTGACAGCAGGAATTCCCGCATTTCGGATTTGCGCAGAATTTTATCCTTGTAGCTCAAATTAAATGCCAATGGTGACGGCATCTGAGCCTGGTCTCGGCTGGCTGCGGCCAGATCATAAGAGCTGATCAGGCCTATGGAACGCCGAACATGGAAGGCTTCAACCAATGCTTCCTGGCTGAGCTGCGTGGTTGCAGCCAGGATATTGCCGGCCGGATCGACCTGGATGTGTACCTGCTCACTCAGGACTCTGGTGCGGTCGATGCCGCCGAAATCACCAAAGTGTAGCGAGAACCCAATTTTCCGTTCACGTTTGGCCTGGGCACTGAATACACCGGTAATTTGATCTATCCAGCCTTCGTTGCGGGCCTGTTCAAACTCATCCCAGGCCTGGTGCAGACGGCCGAGAATAAAGGCACGGTGTACGGCACTGGTGGTTTTATTGATGGTGACAATGCGAAAGCCCAGCAGAGTCTGCTGTGACCGCTCGCGATTCAAGGATGCGGCGATGCTTAAGCCGATTTTGAAATTGGCGACCTGCTGCAAAGCCTGGAGTACTTTGTCGCGTAAATCCTGATAGCGTTTCAGGTATTGAATGGCCGGATCTAGTAATTTGCCGGCAGTTACATTGGCGGCCTCACGCAGTTGCTGTACCTTGATGCCGACATGTTCCAGCGGATCAAGAATTTCCGTTGCGACATCCTCTGTGTTTTTGAGTATTGTCTTCAGTTCGGCTTCCAGGCCCTGCCTGACTTTATCAAGCCGTGTGGTCAGTTTATCAGCGACAGCCTCACGCAGCGCCGAGCTTAGCTCACTGCCCAGGTCCAGCCGCTGCGATACCAGGGTGAGTAGCTGCTCGGTAATTTGTGATGAGTCTTCACCCCAGAATGGAATTTTTTCATTGAGTGTCTGCGACAGCAGCGATTCCAGTTTCCCTATGGCGGTTTGCGACAGGGTTCTGGCGTCTGTTTCGCCAAGCAACAGCAAGCCCACCTGTTCAACGGCATCGTTTTTCCAGTCCCGTGCTTTAAATTCTTTGACCAGCAAATCACCGGGCTTGGTCCAGGCCTCCAGCTTGGTCAGCAGTGATTGAGGATCTTTGAAGAATGATTTGACGTAGCTGGCGGCAACCTGGTCCAGGCCGGTAATGACAAGATCGGCATCAATATTGAAAGCCAGCGAGCTGCTGCTGCTGGCGTTGCGCTCCACGCTGATCAACAGGTTATCGTTGATATCCTTATCAATAACGTATTTAAATGCCCCGCTGCGTTTGAACCCAACGTTCAGACCGGCTTGTAATCCCGCCTGAATGCCCAGCGGCTGATCACCATCAGGCGTGGGCACATCGGTTTCGTATTGATAGGCATAGCCAACATCAACACCGGCAGCAAAATTGATATCACCCTGACCATGCACATGCATCCGCCGGAAACCTCTGACTTCGCCATTGTCTTCCGGCTTCTGTAGTTGTTTTTGCAGGCCTTCAAGGTCCCAGGGCATGGCAAAATTATTGGCAGACATCACCAGTGCGGCAATGCGTGCCGTTTTTGCATTGTATTCGTGATACAGCCTCAGGCTGCCGCTTTTGCTCATCGACGCGGATAAAGTCAAACTGGCCGAGCCAAACGCGCCGCTGCCCGTGCCGGTAAAGGCAAGTTTTCCGGCCAGACTTAATTCCTGCAAACCACTGGATTCGGAGACATTGCCTTCCCAATCGTCCGGCAGGCTGCTGGCGTTGTAACTGCTGATATTGATGCCGGCGCTGGCGCTGCCGCCGATCACAAAGGCCACTTCGCCAACGGCCAGTTGTTTATCTTCCGGGGTAAAGTCAACATCGGCGTTCAACAGTTCTCCCGGTGTGCCCAGATCCTGCACCAGGGGCTCAAGCCGGTTCTGTAAATCAACCAGGTAACCCTGCAGTTTGGTTAACCGGCTGTTGATTTTGTCCAACGGAATGTTCAGTTCTGACAGGACTGCACTGATGATGTCTTTATGAACTGATTCACTGTCCCGGTTACGGTAAAGCTCGACCAGAATCTGCCCCCAGGAAAGATCCTGCCCGCTACCCTGCAATTCGCTCTTGATTTTCTCAATAACCTGGATTAATTCAGTATTCAGCTGAACAACTTTTGCACCGGCGTTGGTGGCCTGCGTTAAAAACATGTCGCCCTCCTTGGGTTGAGAATTGAAGTGGCCAAACCCTAATTCAGTAACTTCACATATCGAAATATGATGTTTTGGTAGTCTAACCAGTGGCAGATAACCCAACAACTACCGGTTGAAGTATTCAATGTTTCTGGCAGTTGATCAACACCTTAATAATCGTGTTTTTCTTACATTTTTCAATGTGTTAAATGCCCAGTCACCGGTATATACAGTATTGGCCTTCCGGCTTGACGTGATATTGGTCGCTCACCTGCGCAGAAACGCTGTGTTTTGATTTCATTAGGTTTGTAACACTCATATCACACAATAGAGACTTAAATTCTGGTTGTTGAAAGCCGCTAAATTCAATAGCTGATTGTATTATCATTATCGCCAGCATTTTTATGATCGAACCACAATCAAAACGCTGACCCATGAAAAATTTTATCGCGGAACACTGGTCGTTTAATCCCGGCAAACGTGAATTGAAACTTGCCTCCGGACGCTCGATTTCGTTGCCGCCCCAAGCGGTGCAGTTACTGGAATTGCTTTGCCGGCATCCGGGCGAGTTGCTGTCCAGCTATCGCATAATTGATGAAATCTGGGATGGCAATCTAACGGTGGGTGAGCAGGGGCTACGACAGATTGTGCTGCGCCTGCGTCGGGAAATTCCTGAAGATGGATCGGGTGAGCAGGCGGTAATCAATGTACCGCGAAAGGGCTACCGGCTAAGAGATAAAATAACGGTTTCTGAAATCAGTCTGCCGGGGCGCAGCCGGATTTATTATGCCACGGCAGTGTTATTTGCAGTGATGTCGATCATTCTGCTCTCATCACTTCATTATTTTTCTGATGATGAAATCAGTGTGCCGGTGCTGGAAGTGGTTAATGTGACCTCGCAAAGCGGGTATGAAGAATCACCGGCGGTGTCGCCCGATAACCGCTATTTGCTGTATACCACCAATGAGACCGGCAGTTTCAATTTATATCTGCGAGACTTGCAAAACCCGGGTCAGCAGGACAGCCTGCTGGTGGATAGTGATCGGAACCTCGGTGGAATCGCCTGGAACTTCGACGGTAGCAGATTCGCTTACCTGACCACCACCGATAATGCAGATATTGATGATGTATATATTTACGATATGGGTACTGCAGACAGCCGGCAGGTGGCTCAGCAGTATGTGCCCACTTTTTCCAAGGCGCCTTTTGGTCTGGCATGGTCGCCGGTGGAGAACCGCCTAGCCTACACCAGCCTGACGGAAAGCAATACCAAGTCGGCCATTTTTCTTCATGATGACAACCGTGATGAGCAGTGGCAACTGACCGAGCCCGACTATATCGATATGCATCCGGCCTGGAGCCCGAACGGCGAAACGCTAACTTTCCATCGTATAGTCAATCCGGAACTGGGCGGTATGTTTGCCGTGGATGTGGCTGATGGAGAAGTGACCGATATCACACGGGACAATATCAAGATTTACGGGCATGTATGGTTGGATCAGCGCCACATACTTTACAGCGGCTATGAAAATGGCTTTTTTTATCCGTTTGTTATCAACATTCAGACACATGAAAAACTGAAAATAAATATTGCCGGAAATTTCAAATACCCGGCTGCCTCGGCCAGCGAAATATACTATGTTCGCTCGTCACTGGAGCGGCAGATACAACGGCATTCACTCAGCGATGAAAACCTGGTGCTGGAGGAAATTATTGATTCGGCCAGTAACCAGATGGATCCACTGGTGCATACGCCCAGCGGCAAGCTGGCGTTTACTTCAAACCGCACCGGTTACCGCGAACTGTGGTATCGAGCGTCTGACGTCGCTGAATTGCAGCAAATCACCCGTGCTGAATCAGTGGTCAATTTTCCTTCATTTTCCGCCAGTGGCCGGTTGTTGCTTTACCGGCAGCATAATCAACAGACCACCGAGCTGGAACTGGTGGTGCATGACTTGGAGCGGCAGCAGGTGTTTGAGAATCCGATTATCAGCAGTTTCATTGGAATGTTTGCCGGTAGTGACCGTTATATTACTTATCTGCAAGTGGGTGATGAAACACGTGAGTTGTGGGCTTATGACCTGTCCGATCACAGCCGCAAAAAACTGGCCGATGGTGTATGGGCGCCTATCGGTGCAGATCAGCAGAACAATGTGGTTTACTTCATCAAGGGCGGAGAAATTCACCGTTATGATCTGAACAGTGATCAGACCGGGGCAGTGGAGCACCAGATCAACTTCCAGCCACCTTTCATGGTGCACGCCAGCAAGCTGTATTTTTTCCGGCCACAGGCAGGTACGGGTGAACTGGTCGAATTCAATTTCAATACCGGTGATCAATACAGCAGGCTGGTGCTTTCCGATGTGCTGTACAGCAAGCTGTCGGAGTTTTCCTTTAATCCCGACAGTGGGGAAATCTATCTGAATGTGATCAGTAAAAGCGAAAGCGATATCTATTCATTTAGCCGTGACCGGCTGCGTGCAGCAATAAATCAGGCGTTTGAATAATGCCGGACGGTATCTGGCGGATCGTGATATAAACCATTGTTTTTAAACAATAACAACACTTAATAACACAAAATTTCTTGCCTGTATGTGGTGCCCGCCGCAGACTCGGTGTGGTATGTGCTCAAATCTGGCTTCGATAATGGCTTGGTCGTATGGGTCACGGTAGACCGGCCGGACGCGCGCGCTGTTAATCAGAGCACAGTGACATGTGCTGTACACATTATTGAGGAACTACAGTGCACCGCAAGTTGAACGTCATTATCCTGCTGCTTGCTGCAGTGCTATCCCTGACTGCACAAACCGCATCGGCACAACAGCCGGATCTGATCGCGGTTAAAACCAATAATACCGGTGGCATGGGTATCGTCGGGACACCATTCACCTGGTCAATCCAGGTATCCAATATCGGGACCGGCAATTATTTCATTAACGGTAGTTTCAGCATCCTCAGAGATGAGCTGCCCAACACCAATATCACCTACGGCACACCAGTGATCAGCGGCACCAGTGGTATCACCGGCGCATTCGGCTGCAATATCAATAATTTCAGGCTCGACTGCTCAGACAACAGTGCGTTCACCATCATGCCGGGCGGCACTTTTACTGTCAGTTTTACCGCAACACCATCGGCTGCAGGCACGTTTGTCAATCCGCGTCCGGGCAGCATCTGCCGGGCAGATGCCGGTAATGAAAATACAGAGTCAAACGAAAGCAATAACGACTGTACTGATACGGTAATCGTTACCACCGGCGCCACCGGGCCGGATCTGACGGTGGTTAAGAACAACAGTGTATCCGGTGTGACCGAGCTGGCTAATGGCGCTTTTAACTGGTCACTGAATGCAGCCAACGGTGGTGATGCCGATGCAATATTCAGCAGTGGTGATTTGATTCTGACCGACAACCTGCCGAATACCGGCGTCAGTTACGGGACTCCGGTTGTCAGTGGGCAATCCGGTATATCCGGTAGCGGCAGCATCGGCTGCAGCATTGTTTCATTCAATCTCAGCTGTACAGCCAGCGGCGGTGGCATAAGCATTGCTGCGGCATCCGGTGCATTCACTGTCACCATACCCTCCACACCATCTGTGGCAGGCAGCCTCTTCAACCCGAGAGCGGCAGGTACCTGTGCCATCGATCCAGATGGCAATATCGCCGAGGGGGATGAAACCAATAACAGCTGTAGCGATACCGTTACGGTAAATGGTTCACCGGATATGATTGCCGTCAAAGCCAATGACATCCTTGGAATGGGAACGGTCGGCACACCATTTACCTGGTCGATTCAGGTGAGCAATATCGGTTCGGCCAATTATTTTGTTAACGGTGGGTTCAATTTTTTCCGGGACGAGCTGCCCAATACCAATATCAGTTATGGGTCGCCGGTGGTCAGCGGCATCACCGGAATTACCGGCGCGTTCAGTTGCAGTATCAATGCATCTTCAATTCTGAATTGCACCGATAATTCCGCGCTTACCATTGCACCGGGTGGTGGGTTTACTGTGAGTTTTACCGCGACACCCTCTGCCGCGTCCACCTTTGATAATCCTCGTGCGGGCGGCGTATGCCGGGCCGATTTCGGTAACGAGGATCAGGAAAGCAATGAGAGCAACAACGAATGTTCTGATACCGTGGTGGTTGGCACCGGTATCACCGGCCCGGATCTGACTGTTGTCAAAAATAATTCTGTTGGTGGAGTAACCGAGCTGGCAGCCGGTGCTTTCAACTGGAGTCTGACAGTGACCAATGGCGGCGATACAGATGCCACTTTCAGCAGTGGTCAGGTCATTCTTAATGATAGCCTGCCGGATACCAACACCAATTTCGGTGCACCGGTTATCGGATCACAAACCGGCATTTCAGGTGGCGGGTCAATCAGCTGCAGCATCGTTTCGTTCAATCTGGTCTGTGCTGCCAGCAGCGGTAGCGTAACCATTGCTTCCACCAGTGGCAGCTTTACGGTAACGGTGCCGGTGGTACCGTTGTCGGCCGGTACATTAATTAATCCTCGCGTGTCCGGTAGCTGCTCGGTGGATCCTGATGGAAACATCAGTGAGGGTGATGAAACCAACAACAGTTGTGCCGATAGCGTGGTAGTGAATGGCTCACCGGATTTGATCGCTGTAAAAACCAATGACGCCGGAGGTGTGGCCATGGTAGGCACGCCGTTTACCTGGTCAATCCAGGTAAGCAATATCGGTTCAGCCAATTATTTCGTTAACGGCGGTTTCAATTTCTTACGCGACGAGTTACCCGACAGTGGTATCAGCTACGGCGCGGTAATAGTCAGTGCGATGACCGGCATCAGTGGGACATTCAGCTGCAGTATCAATGCTTCGTTTATCCTGAACTGCACTGACAACACTGCCGTTACCATTGCACCCGGTGGTGGTTTTACCGTCAGCTTTTCGGCCACTCCTTCAGCACCGGCTGGCTTCGTTAATCCACGCCCGGGAGGCGTGTGCCGTGCCGACTTCGGTAACGAAGATCTGGAAACCAATGAAACCAACAATGACTGCTCTGACAGCGTCAGTGTCAGTTCCGCTGACATCGCCGTCAGTGTGGATGATGGTGTTACCACTGCAGTTCCCGGTCAGTCGGTTACCTATACCATTATTGCCAGCAACAATGGTCCGGACGCCGATCCTGCGGTATCGCTGGCAGATAATTTTCCGGCAACATTAAGCTGTAACTACACCAGTATTGCCGCTGGAGGAGCCGGCGGCAATACTGCAGCAGGCTCAGGTGATCTGGCTGAGACTTTAACTATGCCGGCGGGCAGCAGTGTGACTTATACAGCCAGCTGTGATATTGACTCAAGCGCCACCGGCACGCTGAGTAATACGGCAATTGTCAGTGAATCGTTGTTCGACCCGGTAGCGGCCAACAACAGTTCCACCGACAATAACACTGCATTGACGCCTCAGGCCGATATCGCGGTGACCAAGAGCGATGGCGTCACCACTGCCGTGCCTGGCCAGAGCACTTTGACCTATTCCATCGGTGTGACCAATAATGGTCCTAGCGACGACCCATCGGTGACGCTGAATGATGTTTTCCCGTCGGTGCTCACCTGCAGTTTTACCAGCACGGCAAATGCCGGAGCTACGGGCAACACAGCTGCAGGCAACGGAAACCTTGCGGAACCCCTGAGTATGCCGGCCGGCAGCAGCGTGAACTATACCGCCAGCTGTGATATCGATTCCAGCGCCACTGGTACGCTCAGCAACACCGTAACGGCCGTTGCATCGGTTACTGACAATACGCCTGGAAACAACAGTGCCACCGATAACGATACCGTGCTGACGCCGGAAGCGGATATCGCGGTCAGCAAAGATGATGGTGTTACCACGGCGGTTCCTGGTATCACGGTTCTGACCTATACCATCACGGTATCCAACAACGGCCCCAGCGATGATCCAGCCGTGAGTCTGGTGGATAATTTCCCGTCTGAACTCAGTTGCACGTTTACCAGCGTCGCAGGCGGTGGAGCAACGGGCAACACGGCTGCCGGCAGTGATGATCTGACAGAAGTCCTGAACATGCCGGTCAGCAGTTCCGTTACCTATACCGTCACTTGTGACATCGACCCGGCCGCTACCGGCACGTTATCGAATACAGCAACGGCCAGCGCATCAGTAACCGACCCTGTTTCCGGTAACAACAGCGCCATCGATAATGACACCCAGCTGACACCGGAGGCCGATGTCAGCGTGACCAAGGATGATGCACTCACCATTGCCATTCCCGGCGACACCACCGTGATATATACGATTGTTGTCGCCAATGACGGTCCCTCAGCTGATCCCGCAGTAACACTGACTGACACATTACCTGCAGAACTTAGCTGTACCTTCACCAGTACCACCAGCGGTGGAGCCAGTGGCAATACTGCCGGTGGTAGTGGTGACCTTTCCGAAACGTTGGATATGCCCGTGGGCGGAATGGTGAGCTATAACGTCAGTTGCGATATCGATCCATCGGCTACCGGCACATTAAGCAACACAGCTGTTGTCGCTGCTTCAGTCACTGATCCCGATAGCGGCAATAATATGGCTACGGATGATGATACGGTGTTGGAGCCGGAAGCCGATTTGTCCGTCAGCAAAGTCGATGATGCTGATCCGGTAGTAGCCGGCAGTACGCTCATTTATACCATCACAGTAGATAACCCGGGTCCTTCCGATGCGGTTAATGTTGTAGTCAGTGATAGCCTCCCGGGTGAGGTCACCCTGATATCAACCACCGGTTGCAATGAAGATCCCAGCGGTGCACCCACTTGTACATTGGGAACCATACCCAGTGGAGGCAGCGCCAGCTACATGCTTGAAGTGATGGTAGATCTCAATTTTGATGGAGTCTTGTCCAATACCGCAACAGTCAGTGCAGATACTTCGGACCCGGACTCATCGGATAACAGCACAACAGAAACCACCACGATAACACCGGCAGAATCTGATCTGGTACTGACGATCAGCAGCAATGCCATACCGCCGATCCAACTGGGTGAAGTAATTGATATCACATTGGAAGTGAACAATGCAGGTCCCGGCAATAACACCGGCGTTACGGTCAATGCAGAGCTGTCTTCGGGACTGGCGTTATTTAATCCTGGTCCCGTAATTGAGGGCGGCAATTGCGTGACGGCAAACGGCAGTATGATTACTTTTGACATCGGTAGCCTGGCCAATGGTGATTCTGCCAACTGCATCTTTGCTGTGGAAATCATTTTGTCAGGTGATCAATCAATCATGGCCAATGTCAGTGGAGATATCACGGACCCTGTGCCGAATAACAATGCTGACTTGACGGGCTTTGTTGTCGAGATCATTGATGTGCCGATATTGAGCCCATGGGGTCTGCTGATTCTGACGTTGATATTACTGGCTGCAGCCGCCTGGTCGTTACACTTCAGGCGGTAAATAAGCCGATTAAGCCGGGTTGAGAACTGAATTATTCGAATGTTGACTTGTACCGAAATACGACGTCTGACTGATTTTTGCGGTAGCTAGACAGTGAACCAATACCGATTGAACTATCCAATCAATCCGGTAACTGATCAACTCCTGAAACGGGTTATTGATCTCACATATTTCAATCTGTTAAGCAACCAATCGACACAGCACACCGTTAAAGGTGCTGCGCTTTACTTATTTGCCATATTCCGAACATAAGCGTATGGTGATGGCTGCCTTCGGCTCGCACCATGGAGGGTTATGGTTGCGACGCATTGGTTGGAGCATTGCCTGTTTTCTGTTTGATTAGCAGCGCAGGTTCCGGATCATTGGAGTTTGGGATTACTGGTGGGGGCTTTATCGGGGTAATGCCCAAACTTCTAATAAAAATAACCAATTAAGGAGGCAACAATGAAAATTTCATTGAAAACCCATAGCGGTAATTATCTAACCGCGGTGGGCGGCGGGGGGCTGGGCGATCCGGCCGGCATGCCGTTCAATTCCGTACCATTGCATACCAATGCCACGGAAGCCAAAGACTGGGAGTTATTTACTGCTGAGCCGTTGGGTGGCAATACCTTCGCATTGAGGACATCGTCCGGTCATTATCTGACGGCGGTTAATGGTGGTGGAATCGGCGACCCTTCCGGTTTGTCATTCAACTCCATACCTTTTCACACCAATGCAACAGAGGTGAAAGACTGGGAAACGTTTGAGATGGTTCCCATTTCCGAAGATCAGAAAACCTTCGCATTAAGAACCGCCAGTGGCAATTTCATCACCGCTGTTAATGGCGGTGGAATGGGTGACCCGGCCGGGCAGCCGTTCAACTCGTGGCCGATGCATACCAATGCCACGGAAGCCAAAGACTGGGAAAAATTCGAGATAAACCCGGTTGTTACCGGTAATAGAAAACGCTCGCTGTTCAGTGATGCACAGGCTTATATTCCCACAGCCACACAACTGGGCGGACAGTTCGATGCTTTCAGCAATACCTACAAGGACAGCATTGCCGCGATCAAGACGGCGGTTATGCAAACCAAAACCATGGATGCAACAACCCGTCAGCACCTGCAAAACCTTGCACAGTCCTCGTTTGTGCAAACGGCGAAAAATAGTCACCAGAGATCAGTCGCAACCACTTTATCTTTTGGATTCAGTGCAGAAGGCGGATTTATTATCGGTGGCGCTATTGCTGCAGGTATTGCATTTGATACCTCTTTTACCCGCTACATGTTTTATGAAACGCTGTCCGGCAGTCTGGGAGCAACTGCTGGCGGCTCCATTGATTTTCGATTCGGCGCTTATGCATTCGATGTATTTTCCTTTGATGGATTCAGCGATTCAGTAGAGCTTGATGCAGGTGCTGTGGTTGGCGTAGGGATAGCCGGGATTTACAACTGGTGGGACGGACCTGGTGTTGAGCTGGCTTTTGGGGTAGGCCTTGAATTCAGTGCCGCATTTACGCTGGGTTACAGTTCCGATTCGGGGCGCGGGTATCTCTAAGGTTTGAATCAAGGTGCCTGCATCGATGGTGGCATCTGATGCGGGCATCCTGAACGTATACCTGGCGATTTTTAGGCATCAATTGTCTGTTTTAAATAATGCATGTGTGTCGGTATCCGGCGTAATACGCTTGGTGCAGCACAGCATCACTTCATTCCAGGATATAAATTTTTATAACAGGGAGCATCATGAATAAGAAATTACTACAGTTAAAATCGCCTGCATATGTATATCTGATTTTCATAGCGTTGTTCAGCATGCCGGATGTTCACGCTCAGAATAATGCTGTCTATGCATCATCTGCTGTGATAGCGCTTTCCAATGAAGCCATGGGTAATATCTATACCGGTCGGTTTTATATCGGCAGCCCTAAGCAGCCGGTCGATCTGATCATTGATACCGGCAGCAGCTCTCTCGCAGTGTTTGATAAGAATGGCGGGTATGGTTCATATGATCCAAGCAAGAATACTGCTAAAACGGAGACTGACTTTTATCAAAATGTCGGCTACGTAGATGGCACAGGGTGGCGGGGGCATGTCAGGAAGATTGAAGTAGGTCTTCAAAATAAATCATCAAATCTTGACCTTAATGATGCCTACGTGGCGGTTACCTGTCTGGTTACCGTAGGAAGGCATGCTGGGTGGGGTAAATCAGGCGGTATATTGGGATTGGCTTTTCAGCCGGAAAATGGAGCTGTAACAAACATTCCGCGAGACAATTGCGATAAACATGATACAGACGATACAACAATAAAACCCTACTTTAATCAGCTGGTTGATACAAAGCATATCCCGAATAAATTTGCATTGTTTACACGGCGATCGATCAGATACAAAGGCAGTGATGATTCCAATAAGCCCAACAGCGGTTTATTAATTTTAGGAAGTGGCGAAGAACGCATGGAGCTTTATCAAGGAGCGTTCAGTAATGTCAAGCTGACAGGTGACGATTACTATAATACCAACCTTAAAGCCGTTCGTATTTATAAAGGAACCAAAGGGGCTGACAAGCCAATCCCGGCTGCAACTGGTTCGGATTCGCCAAACAGCCTGGTAGACAGCGGTGCATCTGATATCAGCTTCGGTTTTCCCCGCCAATGGCTGATCGACACATTCACTGCCATAGATCCTCATTACGGGGAATTGATAAAGAAAGGCCTGGATAATTATGTTCCACTCGCAAGTGTTGCTGGCTGGCCTGATATAGAACTGGTGTTGGAAGGTGACAATGGACAGTCTGTTACCTTGACTGTGGCGCCTGATACTTATTGGCAACTGAACGCAACATCAGATGGCAAGGCAAGCCTTCAAATCGATGCATGCAAAACTCCTACTGATTGCGATAATCAGTCCAATCTGGGGCTTCCCCTGTTGAATAATTATTATGTGGTATTCGACCGGGCCACAGGTCCCAAGGGTAGGCTTCGGTTCGCACAACAAAGATCAACGCCTCCCATTGTTGGTGTGGGGGAGAAGGGCAACCTGTTTCTTAAAGATACGCTGGAAAGTGATTGGGTGGGAGTGCCCAATAGTGGTTACGTGAAGGATATAGCCAGAATGCCGGATGGGCGGTTGCTTGGGGTTTCGAATGATCTGGCAGGTGAGCTTTTCACCAAAGACAGCCTGGTCAGTAATTGGATTAAGGTGCCGGGAAGCGGGTCAGTTATTTCGATATCGATGATGGCGGGCGGGAAAATCCTCGGTGTTGGCAGACAATACAATCTATTCGTTAAAGACACGCTGAATGGCCCCTGGAATAAAAAAACATTTGACGGTGCTGTTAGCAGGGTAGCAGTGTTGCCGAATGGGAATATTCTAGCTGCCAGTTCAATCATTCCCGTTGAAGATCCCTGGCCAAGGGGGTTGATGTATAGAACTGGGTTGTCGGGTGATTGGGTTAAGATTGATAATTATACGCCCATGATCAATATAAGTGCGCTGCCGAATAATGCCATTTTGGGTATCGATGCCTCTGGTGTGCTGATGACCAAGGCGACATTGCAAAGTGAGTGGAAGGTGACAACCAACAGGAGTGGTTCTGTTGTGGCTGCTGACTGGTTGTGTAATCCGATTATCTGGACATGTGATAAAGCGATCAGCGTGCCCAATAATTAATGAATAGACCAGGCGCCGGCCCGGTCCGGCGCTTCGGTTTTATAAGTGAAAGATTAATCAGGAAAGAATTATTCAGGCGCTTGGCATGGGCAATTTTACCGTTAACATAAAATCAATGAACGATCTGATTCGTGGGGAAACAAAGCGCCTGTTCAGATAAATGGCGGAAACGGGTACATCGGGTGGGCGATGGGTGTCCAGTATTTCCTGCAGCATGCCTGTTTTAATAAGCCCTGCAGCCAGATGTCCCGGCAGTTGAGTAATGCCTACTCCGGCGACCGCTACTCGACAAACCGCCTCAATATCATTGATTCTGGGTCCACCTGAGGGATTCATGCGGACATCATCGGCAAACAACCAGGGGACGGTTCGGCCGGTGCGCCGGTTTCTGAACGGCAGGCAATTATGTTTTGCGAGGTCCTGTGGGTGTTTTGGAATGTCATTGGAATTTAAATAAGCAGGTGCCGCGCAGGTGATCAGTGGGTCCGAGTAAAGCTTGCGGGCGACCAGGGTGGCATTATCCGGTAGTGCACCGGTTCGGATGGCCACATCGATTGGCTCACCGGCAAGGTCAACATCGCGGTCATCCAGGCTCAAGTCGACCTGTATATCCGGATACAGTGTCCGGAACTGACTCAGTGACGGGGCCAGTACATTTCTGGCAAATGCGTCGGGCGCGCTGATTCGAAGCAATCCTTTGGGCGCTGCCCGATAGTCACTAACCTCCATCGACAGAGCATCGATTTCCATCAGCAACGGTTTTATCCCCAGTACAAACCGCTCACCTTCCGGTGTCAGGCTTACGCTGCGGGTGGTGCGGTGGAATAACTTCACATTGAGGTCATCTTCAAGCCGTGCAATGGCTTTGCTGATGGCTGAAGTCGACATCTCAAGCACTTTTGCAGCCGCTGCAAATGTACCGTGTTCCGCGACCTGGATAACAGCGGTCATGGCGCTTAGATGCCTGATTCGGGATTTCATTAGTGACAAATAGTGGATAAATAAGTTATTTATACCGCCTTTTTAGAAGAATATGAAGTCACTATCCTTAATTTATCCAAAATAATCCTGAGGTGACAACAATGAGTATTGCGACAAGATTGAATCCATTTACCGTCAATCAGCGTTACGCCGGCATTTATGCCCATGGGGTAGAAGCGCCGGAAACTACCAGAACGGTTTATGTATCAGGTCAGGTCGGTGTATCGCCTGACGGTCATCTGGCAGCGGATTTTGCGGGTCAATGTCATCAGGCTATCAGCAATGTCGAGGCGGTGTTGAACGAAGCCGGTATGGGGTTATCACATATTGTCAAAATGTCTTTTTACCTGGTCAGGCGTGAGGACATGGCCGGACTGGTAGAGGTGAGAAAAGCCCGGTTGGACGGTGTACAGCCGGCCATTACCACGGTGTTTGTTGCCGGCCTGGTTGAGCCAGAATGGCTGGTGGAGGTCGAGGCTGTTGCCAGTGCAACAAAACGCCGTCCGGTACAAAAACTGGTGAAACATCTGGGTAGTGTATGAGGTTTAGAGTCACCACTGATTCCCGGGGCGGCCCGGTTTCGGGCGCGGATAGTCCACGCCCGTTGTGACAATCCCGGCAGCCCGGATTGGTTACTCTTGCCGCAGCATCAGCGCCGGTTCGGTGCGCAGCGCCAGTCTGGCGGGTGCCCAAACCGACAGCAGTGCTACCACCAGCAAAAACATCAGGGCCATAATCAGAATCAGCGGATCCAGCGGGCTGGTCTGGTACAACAGGTTCTTAATCAGTTGCGCGACCAGTACTGCAGCACCCAATCCTATCAGTAACCCGACAACCACCATCCGCAGCGCGTCGCCGAACACAGCCTGCAGTAACGACATGGGAGGCGCACCGATGGCCAGTCGTACCGCAATTTCGCGTTGACGCTGACGCACATTACCAGCCAGCACGCCGTAGATGCCAATGGCAGTCAATAATGCCGCCAGCAGCGCAAACACCATCACCAGGCGGCTGGCCAGCCGTTCCTGCCAGATGGCATTGGATATTCGACTGGACATGACGATGGGTTGCCAGGTGGACTGGTCTGGATCAACACTCAACGCTGCCTGATTGGCAGCTGCCATTAAAGTCTGCGGATCGGTCTGTGCCCGCAGCAGTACAAAAGCATTGTGGTCGGGGAATTGATATTGGCTCACATAGACATCCAGTTCAGGCCGTGCTCCCACACCGGTCTGGCTGACATCATTGGCGACGCCGACCACTTCCAGCCATGCGTCATCGAATCCGGAGACATTAAGCTGTTCACCAATTGGATTGCGATCGGGCCACAGTGTCTGGGCCAGACGACGGTTGACGATTACGCTGCCCACGCCATCGGGCTGGTCAGTGGCGTCAAAAGAGCGCCCGGCGTACATTCCAATGCCCATCATCCGGAAATAATCGTTGCTGACAGTTTTAATATTGATGAACGGGTTGTTGTCCCGCTGGGCATCCGACTGATCCGGGAGTGCAATGGTACGTTTCTCATTGATGCCGCCCAGCGGCAGGTTGCTGTTGAAGGCAACGTCGGAAACACCGGGCAGACTGCGCAAGCGCTGTTCCAGTTGAGTGAAATAGTTACGGGTTTCTTCTACTTCATCATAGGCAAACCAGCCCAGGTTTACTCGGAAGGTCAGAAGGTTTTGCGGATCAAAACCCATATCGGCCCGTTCGAGTTCCTGAAAACTTTTTACCAGCAGCCCCGCGGTGATCAACAGCAAAATACTCAGGCCGGTCTGGGTAACCACCATCAGCCGGTGCCGGTGCTGCTGACCCTGCCCGGGGCCCTGAGACCGGCTGCTTGATCCCATACTGCCGAACAGGCTTGTTTTCGATGCCTGACGGGCGGGCGCAACGGCGGTCAGCAGCCCGGCCAGTAATGCGGTTGCCAGAGTAAACAGTAATACCCCGGTATCAATACTTATATCTATCCAATGCGGCAATTCCAGCACCAGCAGTTGCTTCAGCACATGAATACCGCTGTATGCCACGACCACTGCGAGCAGCGCACCGGCCAGGCTGAGCAACAGGCAATCCAGCAGCCACTGCCGCAAAATCTGCTGTTGTCCGGCACCCAGCGCAAGACGTATGGCGGTATCCCGACTGCGTGATAGGGCCTGGGCCAGCAGCACGTGCACGATGTTTACACAGGCAATCAGCAGCACCAGTAATACCGCGGCCTGCAGCAGCAGCAGATAAGGCCGCAGGTCACCGACATACAATTCTTTCAGCGGTGTTATCTGGAATTGAATTGCATTATTGCTGTCCGGATACTCGCGGGCCAGCTGTTGTGCAGCATTGTTCAACGCCTGCTGTGCCTGGGCAATACTGACGCCTGGATTCAGACGTCCCAATCCATAGTAGTAGCGGGCAGAACGGTCATCGTGATCCAGATCAATAAATGCAATGGAGCGGTACATGTCCACGCCACCGGGGAAATCGAATCCGGGCGGCATAACGCCGTAAACCCGATAGAGATCAGCACCATCCAGGGTCAAGGTTGCATCGATGGCGTCCAGGCTGCCGCCCCAGTGACGCTGCCACAAGGCGTGTCCTAATACCACACTGTGGTTGCGCAGCCGGTCACCTTCTTCCGGCCAGACGCCGCCATGCGATTGATCCACACCCAGTACACTGAACAGATTACGGCTGGACAGCAATGCGGGTATCTCTTCGGGCTGGCCGTATCCGCTGAGGTTGTAACCACTATCGCCATCGCTGTGGACGGCAATATCCTGAAACAGACCGGTGCGAACTTTCAGATCATCAACATCCTTCAGTGAAATACGGCCCGACTCGCCACCACGCAATGATTCTATGCGCACCAGCTGCTCTGCATCGGGGTAGGGCAGAGACTGCAGCAGAATGCCTTGAATGAAACTGAAAATGACGGCATTGGCACCAATTCCAAGTGCTAGAGTTATGACTACGACGAGGCTGGTTCGCCAGCGTTTTATCAACGATCGAGAGGCAATACGCAGCTGTGACCAGATATTCAAGATTCCGAAATTCATAGGTGCATCCTGAGATATTTTTGTTATGTTATAACATAAATTGACTTTGGCTCATTCGGAAATTTTGATGGTTTTCGTTGAATGACGTGATGAGGAGGTTAAAAAGGCAGACGGTCTGTCAACATGCAGAACTGTCATTAAAAACTATGCCGAAACACTGGCAGGATCTGGCTGCAAGTGAACAGAGCTGGCATTCGCATGAGCAGCTTTGGGTCTATATCTCTTTATTCCCACCGGTTATCCTGTCAACCAAAGTGTCAATGCCCAGTGAATGTCGACTGCCGCTACAATCGCTGGGTTAAATTTTATGTGCAGAGAAAATTGTAAACTCAAGCACCCAAGAAGCCTGCAATATCCAAATTTTGATACAGGAGCCAACCACCAATGATCTCGTATCCTGATTCCGTTACCAGAATACTTTTGCGCGTTTGTGCCGGCGCGTTTGTGCTTAGTTTTGCCAGCAGTGCGATGACGCAGCAGGTGCCGATAATTCAGCCGGGCGCACCGGGTGAGTCGGCCCGTGAGTTGAGTGCTGAACAGGCTGTTGAAATTGCCAAAAGCAGTTACTCTCCTGATGATGTGCTGTTTATGCAGGATATGATCCCGCACCATAATCAAGCCGTGCAGATGGCCGAACTGGTGGCTGAGCGAACCAACCGGCAGGAACTGCTGGATATCGCCGGACGCATCAACACCTCACAGGCCGATGAGATCCAATTCATGCAGCAATGGCTGCGCGACCGGAGTGAAGCGGTACCTGATCCCACCGCACATTCAGCAATGCATATCTCCCACGAAATGGCAGGAATGGCCTCTCCGGAACAAATGGCAGAACTTGCCGGGCTGGAGGGAACCGATTTCGACCGCCTGTTTCTGGAACTCATGATTACCCATCACGAGGGAGCAGTTACGATGGTGGAAGAACTGCATGAACAGCCGGGCTCGGCCTACGATCCTGTGCTGTTCGATTTCACCAATGACGTGATGAATGATCAGACCAGTGAAATCGAGCGTATGAATGCCGTACTGGTGACGCTGTCCGGTGATGCCCGGGCGGGATTGAGACCGGGTTTTGATAATGCCGGACAGGCGATTATGAACCTGGAACTGGTTGCCTCGTTGCCCAAACCGCCAGGGTTCTTCGACCCGGAAAATCCCGCAGGACTGTGGCCGGAGGTTCCACCGGAGGAAAACGAAGAGCAGGCCAGCGCCGAAGAAGATGATGATCAGAGCAATGATGAGACAGAATGGGGTGAGCGGTCACCCTTGCTGAGTTTTTCCAATACCGATATGGCATTTTTCGGCGACAAGATGGTAGCGGGCAATTATCACGGTTTTAATGTCTACCGGTTGCAGGACAATGGCGTGCCCGAACTGCTCAGTTCGGTGGTCTGCCCCGGCGGCCAGGGTGATGTATCCATTGTTGGTGATCTGTTGATCATGTCGGTGGAACAGACACGCGGACGCATAGACTGTGGCCTGCAGGGCATTACCGAAGATGTCAGCAGCGACCGTTTTCGTGGTCTGCGCATCTTTGACATCAGCGACCTCAGACGGCCGGTACAGGTCGGCCAGGTTCAGACCTGCCGCGGTTCACACACCCATTCGGTGGTGTCCGGTCCGGATGAAAACGGCAGGATTATCGTATACAACTCAGGTACCTCCTCAGTGCGTGAAGAAGAAGAGCTGGAAGGCTGTATTGGTGAAATTCCCGGCGATAACAGAACCGCGCTGTTTCGCATTGATGTCATAGAAATACCCGTTGATGACCCGGGCAAGGCCAGGATTATCGATAGCCCGGCAGTATTCGCGGATTTGGAAACCGGGAATCTGGCCGGTCTCTGGCAGGGCGGTGATCATGGAGACGAAACCCAGGAGACACGCCAGACCGATCAATGCCACGATATTACCGTGTTCCCACAAGCCAAAATTGCTGCAGGCGCCTGTTCAGGCAACGGCATTATCTTTGATATTTCCGATCCCTTAAAACCGACCCGGATTGATGACGTTACCGATACCGGATTCGCCTACTGGCATTCAGCAACCTTTAACAATGACGGAACCAAAGTACTTTTCACTGATGAATGGGGCGGCGGCAGCCGACCGCGCTGTCGTACTTACGACCCGAAGGAATGGGGTGCAGACGCGATTTATGACATCGTTGACGGCAAGCTAGAATTCAAGAGTTATTTCAAATTGCCTGCGCCACAGGTTGAACAGGAAAACTGCGTGGCACATAACGGTTCGGTTGTACCTGTTCCCGGCCGGGATATCTTTGTGCAGGCCTGGTATCAGGGCGGCCTGTCGATCATCGATTTTACCGATTCCAGCAACCCGGTTGAGATTGCCTACTTCGATCGCGGTCCGGTTCATGAGGATCAATTGATGCTTGCCGGGTTCTGGTCGACGTATTGGTATAACGGCAATATTTACGGTACCGAGATTGCACGCGGGCTGGATATTTTCTCGCTGATGCCGAGTGAATACCTGAGTGAAAACGAAATCATCGCAGCCACCATGGCCGATCAGGGCGATGTGTTCAATCCGCAACAGCAGTTTTCGGTGACCTGGCCTGCTGAGCCGGCGGTGGCCCGGGCATATATCGATCAACTGAACCGCAGCGATTCGCTGGAGCAATCGCTGGCTGCTGATTTGGATGCTGCTTTGAGCCGCTCGGCAGCAGCCCTGCAAAGCGGTGAACAAGATGCCAATCTGGCACAGCGGCTGGAATCGCTGGCCGGCAACCTGGATGGCAGTGATGGAAATGCAACCACCCGGAAACGCCGTGCGGCATTACATCAGACCTTAACCGGGATTGCGGCGAAGCTGCGCTAGACTAACCCGAATGACCGCTCAAGACTGGACTTTCGGAGGCACCTGGCCGTACTCACCACGCTGGTTTGATAGCGCTGACGGGCGCATGCATTATGTGGATGAAGGGCCGCGCGACGCGAGGCCGGTGGTGATGGTGCATGGTAACCCCACTTGGGGTTACCTGTACCGGCACTTCATCAAGGCAGTGACAGATGCCGGTTACCGTGCAGTGGTGCTGGACCATCTCGGATTCGGTAGATCGGACAAACCCAACGACGCGTCACTGTATCGCATTCCCCGGCATGCTGACCGCTGTGAAGCATTGCTGGAGTCTCTCGATCTGCAGGACGCAACACTGCTGGTTCAGGATTGGGGTGGTCCTATCGGCTTGACCTGGGCAGCGCGGCATCCGGAGAGAGTGCGCAGCCTGGCGGTATTGAATACGTTTGTGCACCGTCCGCCTGCCAAGGTGGAATTGCCGTTACCGCTGCGCCTGTTCCGTACCCCTGGTATCGGCGAATTCATGGTCAAAGGCATGAACGCCTTTATCAGGATATTTCTGTTCAAGGCCGGGCTGGTATATCCACAACGGTTGGGTGAAATTGAAAAAGCGGCTTATTTGGCACCACATCCCAACTGGTCATCACGCACCTCGATGCTGGTTTTTCCACGTGAAATTCCCGCCGGTCCGGAAGGTCCCGTCAGTGATTTTCTGGACCAGGTCAACAGTCAGTTGGTCCCTGCATTTATTGACAAACCGGTGTTTATTGCCTGGCCCATGAAAGATGTAGCATTCACGCCAGCGGTTTTGGAACGGCTTTGGCTCAAGGATTTTCCCGATGCAGAAGTTTTGCGGATTGATAATGCCGGGCATTACATCCAGGAAGATGCCCACGAGCTGGTGATTCCGGCATTGCTGGAGTTTTTAAAGAAATAAATGCCCGGATAATTCACTATTTGCAGGTGACTTTACCGCCAATTATTTTATAGGCTGGCGTCCCGCGTACCAAGGTGTCACGGGCAAACTGAACACCGCAGCCCGGGCAGATACAGGGCTGTTGAGTGTAATCTTTTACGATCCGTTCCTTGAAGCATTTCACCAGTGAACCCTTACCGCCCTTGCGGTAACGAAACAACGGTGTCCTGCAGGAAGCACAGGCAATATCAACGGTTCTGACTGGTCCTTTTTTGTTGGGTTTGGCCATCAATCTATTGGATCAAAAACGCTATTTTTACACATTCACCCAGTCCCTGAATCCATTTAATCTGCCTGAATTTCAACCGGAAGGTTTCGGGAAGGTTATTCAATTGGCCAGTGCTTAACCTGAGCATGAACCAATTACCAAATCTGGTTGTCAGCAACAGGGACGTAATGCCCAGCCGGTGAAAAATACCAGGAGTTGAAACATGAGAAGCGATTTTTTAACCATTGGACATGAAGGGCTGGCCAATCGTCATGTGATTATGCTGAAGAACATTCTGCTGGTGCTGCAGACTTACAGCAGCAGCCAATGGCAGTGGGTTGATGAAGGCGCCAAGGTGGTACTGGTCGATGGCGACAGCCAGGCCGGCAACAGCCTGGCGGCCACTCAGCAACACAGGAATCGTCTGATTGTTCCGGTGACCAGGCAAGCGGAAGGATCACCGGAATGGGAAATCTGCCTGCATTATCCGCTGAAGTCTGAAGAAGTGCTGGAAATGCTGAAGTACGCCGAAGTGCGGGTTAAAGGTAAGCTGCAGCCGTCACAAAACAGTCAGCCAATATTCCAGGAAACCACCGCCGATTTGCCGGCTGCCGCGGCAGCCTGAGCAGGAATTCGGCAATGTCTGAAGGATCAGCCCCAGGCTGATCCGGCTATTCTGCTTCTGGCAATAAGACCGGTTCACCAAAGCCCAGCTCGGTCAGCCGGCCCGCCTGCGTTTCTGCATCACCGACCACCAGCCAGCTCATCGCGTCAGGGCGCAGATAAGTCTCTGCCAGTCGTTTGAATTCCGCTAAAGTCATGTTGGCAATGCGTTCAGCATCTTGAGCCTGATAATTATCCGGATAGTCTAAATCGGCGATATCTCCAAGCATGCTCAGCTTAGCCGTGAGGGTTTCATTTTGCCGGGCCTGCCCGCGCAGTAACGCATCTTTCAATGTTCTCAGATCAGCTTCACTGAATTCCGGTCCATAGCTGGCGACGATATCACGGATTAACTCCATGGATTCCCTGGTGACATTGGAACGCACGCTGGTGCCAATGGTAAAGAAGCCTGCGTTTTTATCACCTGTAAAGCGTGATCGGATTCCATAGGTATAACCTCTGTTGACGCGCAGCTCGGTGTTCAGCCGGGATGTATAGATATCGCCCAGTAAAAAATTGATCGCGTTGGCCAGCGGGTAGTCCGGGTCAACCGCTGACAGTGAGGGGCGTTGTATGTTCAGAATTGACTGTTTGGCACCGGGAATATCGTAAAAGTAGATTCTTGATGATTCCACCTGACGGGCTGGCGTCAATGGCACGGCCGTCGGGGCAGGAGTATTCCAGCGCGAACTGATTCCCGCGAATGCCTGTCGGGTGCTTTCCGCAGTTGCTTCCCCTGCAATCTGCAGACTGGCATTAGCCGGTGAATAATTCAGTGCATAAAATGCCTGCAGGTCATCCAGGCTGACCGCTTCCAATTGTGCCCGGTTACCGTAATCTGTAAAGCTCAGAATATGCCCTTCGGGATAAGTCAGTCTGGCTGATTCCCGCTCGGCAATGGCGTTGGGGTCGCCTGCGGACTGGTCCAGCTGGTCAAGCGTACGCCGCTTCAATAACTCAAATTCTGTCTGATCCCAGCGCGGCTCCAGCAGCATTTCCTCCAGCAGGGCAATGGTGGCATCAAAGTTCCTGGCCAGTGTGCTGCCGAGAATCGTGGTGTAATTCACATCGGTACTGATAGTGATTTCCGAGCCTAATGCTTTTATGGCATCTTCCAGCTCTCCAGTAGAGCGGTGTGCAGTGCCTTTTTGCAGTAAATCTGCCGTCAGAGCAGCTACGGCGGGTTTGGCCGGATCACCCCGGTACCTCCCGGCATCAATATTCAGCGTGAAATATATCAAAGGTGTCTCGGTGTTCTGAATGCCATGGATTTCGACGCCGTTATCCAACCGGCTGCGCCAGACTTGCGGTGTAGGCAGGGTGTAGGGCGCACCAAACGGCGGCTCAATACTCCGGTCGAAACTGGATGGTGTGGGTTCGAAGGTACGTTGGGTAGGATCGTAATCAACCTGGGCTTCAGCGCCCTGGATAATGGCTTCTTCCACCACCGCTGCCAATTGCGCACCGTCCAGCGCCAGTTCAGGTTGTCCGGCCGGTACAAAACTGGTCAGTACATGATGCTGATTTTTGATATAGGTCTCATATACCCGCATGATGTCCTGTGGCGTTACCGCCTGTATGCCGGCAATTTCCCTGCTGAAAAATCCGGGGTCACCGGTAAAGGTATTGTATTCGCTGAGTTGAATGGCTTTGCTGAGCACGCTTTGCATCCGATCATAAAATGACACTTCCAGACCGGCTTTGATGCGGTTCAAATCAGCTTCGGAGATGCCGTTTTCCTCAAAGCGTGTAAAGCCATCCTGGATGGCTGAGGGTAAATCATCCAGATCGCCGTCAGCGCTGGCACTGATCTGCAGGTAAAACTCGCCCGATAATTCTTTTACGATATGTGTGAAAGTAACCTCAGAGGTCAGCTGGGCTTCATCTATCAGTACCTGATTAAACGGTGCGCGTTTCCCGGTGCCTAAATAGTCCGCCAGAATGTTCAGTGCATAACTGTCCGAGTGATATTGTTCAACACCCGGCCAGGCTATGGTTAATTGAGGGACGGTGGCAAAGTTGTCTTCATGCATCAGTGAAACAGTTTCATCCAGCATGGCTCTGCGAATCTGTCGTGCAGGTACTTCTTCCCCTCTGGGTATCTCGCCGAAATATTTTTCTATCAGGGTTTTTGCCAGGGCCGGATCAAAATTACCGGCCAGGCTAAGCGTGACATTATTGGGTACATACCAGCGGTGGAAGAAGTCCTTAACATCCTGTAGCGTTGCGGCGTCCAAATCAGCCAGGCTGCCGATAACCTGCCAGCTGTAGGGATGATCTGCCGGATACATCGCCTTACCGATCACCGCCAGATTGTGCCCATAGGGTTGATTGTCGATGAACTGGCGTTTCTCGTTTTTGACCACCTGTTTTTCATTATCAACCACCGGCTGAGTAACGGTATTGATAAAAAAGCCCAGCTTGTCAGCTTCGGCCCAGATAATCTTTTCCAGGGCATCAGCCGGTACAGATTGAAAATATTGAGTCATATCCGGTGTGGTAAATCCATTGGTACCGGCACCGCCGATTCTGGTGTTCATCTCATCCAGCCCGCCATAGCCCAGGTTCTCTGAATCCAGGAACAGCAGATGTTCAAATAAATGGGCGAAGCCGGTACGGCCCGGGATTTCACGGCTGGAGCCGACATGGGCAGCCAGATTAATAGCCACCACCGGGTCAGACTTATCCACATGCAGCACCACCTGCAGTCCATTGGCAAGCTGATATTTCTCGAATTCAATACTTAGTGCAGGTTGTTCCTGGGCAGCATCGGAAGCGGCTGCCGGCGGCTCACTCTGTGGTGCTTCCTCAGAACAGGCAACCAATAAAAGCGTTGCCGCAGCAGTCAATAAACTCAGCAGATTTTTAGTCATGATTTGATTTCTATTTATGTTTAAGAATCCTGTGCGGGATACCTTGCCTAATTTTTCACCGGTAGTCCATTTGAAATCCCGACAGTTGTTGATAAGCAGTTCGTTATATCGGACCGCTGCAGCTGGTAATGAATTCAGTCAGTGGTGCCGGAACGCAAGCCTGAAGAATATTCAGTCAAGCCAGCGTAATGACATGCAGGAAAGTCCGGCATCAATCTTGCCGATCTCAGTTGTGGAGAGGGGAGCAACGGTATAACCGCGTCTATCCAAAGTTTCTGCAGTCCGGGGGCATTGATCGCTTAACAGCACAATATTGTTTATCCGCAATGCATTGGCTGCCGCTTCTTCACCCACAGGTGTAATGATCTGATCAAATCCTTTAAATACACCGGTTTTAGCCAATTGCTCAGTGGCCAGCACCGTCTCATCATCCAACAGCCCACAGTCACTTTTGAAATGCAGAACTGCCGGTGGTGTTGTAACAATCTCCAGGCTGCGGCCCAGTTTTTCAAGTATTTTCCCAAGTGCATCGGCACCGTCGATATTAGTACGGCTGGAAAGCCCGATCATCACTTTTGATGGTGTAACCAGTACATCCCCGCCTTCCACAAAGCAGCCGGGAGGTATGGCATAAATGCACTCGAACTGTTGTTCCAGGGCATCCTGTATGGCTGCTGTTTCACCACCGCGGGCTGCTGTTCCAGGGCGTAGGAGAATAGCGGCACCAGGGAATACCAATGCCGGGTCTTCAACAAACACAGAATCCGGAAATGCTTCAAGCGCTTCGAGTATCTGTACTTCTACACCGGCAGCCTGCAGTGCTGCAATATATGCCTGGTGTTCATTGCAGACGCCGGTATAGCTTGGGTTCTCGCCGCTGCCCGCTCTAAGACCGTTTATCACAGACTCGCCCGGTAACCGAACGATGGCCCGGTTAAATCTGCAGGCAGAAGCGGCTTTGCTCATTGGTTATCCTCACTTGATTGTGTGACTGTTATTCGCGATGTGGGTCGGCAGTCATCCGGCTGACAATTATGGTTGCCAGCAATGCAGTGATAAAGGCCGGTACCATCTCGTACAAATCGTAAAAATGTTCCTTGGCAAACACAACCCACAGAATGCTGGTGCCGAATCCGGCAACCATGCCGGCAATGACACCTGCCTGGGTGGTTTTTTTCCAGCGCAGCAGACACAGCATGACCGGTCCGAATGCAGCACCCAGGCCACTCCAGGCAAACAGCACCAGGTCAAATATCAGCCCGGTTTCCTGCATGGCTATCAGACAACCGCCCAGACCGATAAACACGGTAACCCACATGGCCAGCGTGGCTTCACGCATTTTGCCGGACGATTCAGAGCGGGAGAAGGTGTTCCGGACTTTGCCGAAAAAGTCGTGTACCAATGCGGAGGATGCCAGATTCAACAATGAACTGACGGTAGACATCACCGCAGACAACACAGCAACTACCATCAATCCGGTGATTATCGGTGGAAACAGTTCCCGGGCAAGTGTCGGCATGATGTTTTCACTGTCTCCGCCAATACTGATGAGATCCGGGAACAACACCCGTCCGACCAGACCGGTAGCAACCGCTCCTGCATCAAACAGCAGTATTACCACAACAGAAACGCCGGCTGCCTTTTTAACCTCGGAGGTATCTCTGATGGCCATAAAACGGACCAGCAACTGCGGAACGCCCAGCATCGGCAGGCCTATGGCAACTGCACTGAGTATTGCAATAATGGAGAAGGTGGTGATATCCGTTGCACCCAGCAGCGATGCATAGGCGGGACCGGCACTTTGCAAACCCTCCCATAACGGTGCAAACCCACCGATATGAATCAACCCGGCCACGGGAATCGCTACCAGCGCAAACAACATCAGTAAAGCCTGTACCGCATCGGTATAAGCCACGGCCTTGAAGCCGCCGAATGCGGTGTAGGCAACAGTAACCAGCCCACCAACCCACACACCGGTGGCATAGTTCCAGTTCAGGAATACATTAAATGCCTTGCCGGTAGCCAGCATCTGCGCAGCAATGTAGGCAACTGCCATCGACAAAATAATGACGACGCTTATCAGACGTATTTTGGTTGCGTGGCTGCCGGCTTGTGTCCCGGTGAAGCTCTCCGCCAGAAAATCAGGAACAGTAATTGCCCCGAGTCTGCGTGAGTCATGATTCAGTTTTTTCGCCACCAGCAGCCAGGCCAGGGCAACGCCGATGACTTCTCCAGCGACAATCCAGAAGGCCTGCAGGCCGGTCAGGTAGGCTGCCCCAGACAACCCCAGCAGCAGCCAGGCACTTTCTCCGGTTGCATTCATACTGAATGCTGCAATCCAGTAAGGCAGCTTTCGCCCGGCTAGAAAATACCCCTCGCTGGTGCCGGCGCTGCGCCTGGCCCAGATGCCGATGGTGAGCATAAAACCAAGATAGACCAATAGTATTGCAGCGATGATGTTGGTTTCGGTCATGTATCGGCTCCAGGTTTTAAGCACGGCAAGGGTGCCGGTATTTTCAACCAAAATAAAGTCAAAAACTATTGACTGTCTATAAACAGTTAACTGGCTTGAGCATTATCCGGTGCCGGATTAGCCATCATTGCGCAGCCATATTAGCCGGATCACAGGGAATTGCATTGGATGTCTCAAGATAGAGTTCATGGCTTGACCTAAAGTTTGGTTGAGGTTTTATGCTGCCGGCTTGAACTGCAAATTACTGAGCTAATCCGATGAACAGCATTCCAAAATTAACCGGCATTGATCATATTCATATCTATGTCAGCGACAGAACAGCAGCGGGTGAGTGGTACCGGGAAAAACTGGGTTTTTCAGTGGTGGATGAATTGAAGATTTGGGCTGATGAACACGGTCCTCTGACCCTGCAGGATGCTACAGGAAAAATTCATCTGGCGTTATTTCAGAGAGAATCGTTCACTGCTTCCACAGCACTGGCAATGGCTGCCGACGGTGAGAACTTTCTGGCGTGGAAAACGCATCTGGAAGCGCATGGTCTGTTGATGAGGTGTGCAGATCACCGCGTCTCGTGGTCGCTTTACTTCAAAGATCCTGACGACAATCTGCATGAAATAACGACGTATCAGTATGATTATGTTTCCGGGCACCTGAAAACGATGGCGGCATAAACAGCCGCTTCTATCAATGACTGCAGATTACAACAGTTGCAGGACTACGGAATCGGGATATATCCGACGGTATCCATGCCAATGCTGCCGAAATACAGAACATCGTCAAATTCATTAACACTGGTAATGGTTGAGTAGGGGATGTCATCCGCTTGCAGGTTATAAATGACATTGCCTTGAAGGTCGATGCCAAGAACCCAGGTAAATTGAACCGCCAGGCGGCTGCGCAGAAATGCCGGCAGACGGGAGACTACCTTGCGAATAAAAGGCTTGCCGGCAAGATCATCCAGCTGGGTTGTGCGTGGAGCCGGCATAGCTACCCAGAAAATACCATTACCGTTATATGAAATATTATCGGGGTACCCGGGCAGCGAATCGATAAAAGTGTCTCTGCTGCCCCGCTTGGGGCCTGAAATCCAATAGCGGGTAATGCGGGCGGCATAGGTTTCATTGACCAGGACATAATCTTCATTTGGACTCAGGGCGACGCCGTTGGCAAAATGCAGATTGTCCAGATGGACAGTGGTTTCACCGGTGTCAAATGAATAGCTCAGCAGCCGGCCGGTGGGCCGGCCTTCCAGAAAGTCCAGCGTGTAATTATGCTGATCAAATCGCTGTGAAGCATCGCTGAACCACACTATTCCATCGCTGGAGATATCCAGATCATCAGTAAATACCAATGGTTTTCCGTCGGCCTCACTGGTCAGCACAGTGACCCTGCCGAGCAGATCAACCGACAGCAGGCCACGAAAGGCATCGGCAACAATCAGGTTGCCGGCGGTGCTGACCTGCATGCCCAATGGCCGTCCGCCGGTATTGGCGAATTCGTTGATTTCCCTGCCGTCGGGGCTGAAGCGGATTATCCGGCCATCCTGCAGTCCGGTATAGAAGTAACCCACGTCATCGCGGGTGACATCTTCGGGTCCGAATCCAAGCGCAGGGTTTAGCGTTTGGATATCGGCGAGATGCTGATTACGCTCAAAATCACCGGCAAAACCAGGGTTGGTGGCAGGTTGCCATTCCACCGGGTCGACACTGGTCGGCCATAATAATAAATACCCGGCTGCTGCAATTATCAGCAGGCCGAGCAGCTTGATGAGCCGTATAGTGGTTTGCATCTGGCAGCCATTGATCAGGAGAGTTGCAGATCATACACCTTCAACCATTATGCGGGTATCCGGCAGTACAGATAAATGCTGTACAGCCAGATCAGGACGTCTTAACCTGTCCAGCGCATTGATAGCCGCGGCAATTGCGCCTTCCTGCCAGCCCGGCAGTGATGAAAGCTGATCGCCAACAATAAAGAAATTTGGATCACTGCCGTCCACACCTGTGCCCTGGATCAGCACGTTGAATGTGGCGACGCTTTCTTCAGTGGTTTTACCAACCGTGTGCCATTGAGCCCAGCCGCCTTTGATATGCGGCATGTTCTGCCAGGCAATAGCAACACCATCATCAAGACCGTTGGCGAATGCCTCGCTGAAGCCACTGGCGCCATCGCGGGCAATGTCCAGGCGGTCGCAAACCGGCAGTATGCCCATCTTGTAGGCATTTTCAGAAAAGTTGTAGCAGCCGGTTAAGGTCCCTTTTTTGTCATGGTAGTCATTGGATGGATACCATATCTGGGTGATGCTGTGATCGGTCCAGGAGATACCGCCGAAGATGGGTACTACACCAATCTCAGAATCGGGAACGCTATGCACGGTTACGGTTTCCTGCCGGTCGTCATTGATGACGGTTTTATTGACAGAGGTTATTTCACTGCCCTGCCATAAATACCTGTCAGCCTGCCAGCCGACTTTTGTGGTGCACGCCAGAAACCGCGGGATATAGCCGGATTCTTTGGGTGTTCCGTGTGGTTCGAACTGTGCCTGATATACGGTTTTCAGAGCCTGCTTGAATTCATCATCAAACCCCTGTCCGGGCGCATCGCCCTGCAGACGGTCGGACAGCATTTCCGATAAAAATGGTATGGCGGCGTTGCTGAAACACACATCCGCTTCATGGACTATTGTTTCGTCGGTTCCGATCTGGTCCACATGCACGGAATACTTTCGCGTGTCAGGGTTCCAATCAATTCTGCTGACCGGGCTGTTCAGGTGAATGACACCACCCAGGGCAGCTACCTGCTGGGCAAAAGCGTGCTGCACTCTGTCCATTCCACCAACCGGTTGAAACAGGGTAGGCTGCCATAAAAAGTCCATGGATTGCAGAACACGGGTTTTCGACCAGAACTTTGATTCCAGCAGGGTTTCCAGGCGCAGCGCTTTGGCAACCTCACCGGCGTCAACGCCAGGCAGGGTGGTGTAGCCGCCGCGGTCGGATGATGTTTCATCCTGTCCGTCCGGATTGGCGGTTGGCACGTAAAAACCTTTCTCATCAAGCCCGCCGAATGTACACATCAGGCTCTTCAGGTTTTTGATTAATTCGGCTTTTTGTTTTTCATCGGCATCCGGGTATGTGCTGTCAATCAGTGCGGGTGCATTCTGATAAACCATTTCCGCCAGCCATCCATTGGTGTTGTACACCAGGCGGCGATTGACCACCGGTTGACTGTGGAAAGGACCGCCCTTCATCTGGGTCATGTTGGAGTCACTGTTCATTACATAAACCTGGATTTCCACACCGAACCTGCGCAGATAATCCAGCAGTCTTTTATGACTGGAAGGGATCCGGCCGGGCCCGGCATTAAGATAAGGTTCGGCATCACCGAGTGGCCGCTTGAACCGGACTACCTGGGGTTTGCCAGGGTGTGTGCGAAACAGGTCGCTGTTGTTATCTTCAATCAGTGTATCGCCGGTACGCAGGGTCAGGCAGCGTCCACCGGTACGGTTGTTGGCTTCCAGTACAACCACTTCCATGCCGGTTTTGCAGGCCAGTAATTCATAGGCTGCAGTCAGCCCAGAGACACCTGAGCCGATAATCACCGCTTTTTTACCGGAAAAACAACCGGATTCCAGCTGTATGGACCCGGGGGTGATTTTCTGTTGCTGTTCGGTTGCATCGGCAAGGCTGGCCCAGGCCCGGGCCCTGGGGTTTTGTTGAATAAAATCCAAACGGCTTTGATGATCTGCAGACATGACTCCCTCCTGTATGGTGAAAAATAAGGCTGTCAGGACAGCCGGCAGGGAGTTATCAGGTTGATCGGCAAGTGAAACTGAATGCTGGTTATCAGCAGTCACTGCAAACCCGGAAACCCCCTGTTAGTGCATTGTGATGCAATGCATCCAGTGTATGCTAAATAATTCAGCGAAACAATTTGACCTGCAGTAGCCGGATGGATGGGGAAGATTGCGGTAATTGCCTATGGGATATGCAGGACTGATTATTCGCGACAAAGCCCGTTTCAAGCACACCCCCGACCATTGCTGATATGGTATTGGAGCCAATGGTTGGGTCATGCATAGGGATTGTGCACAGCAACCATCTGAATAGAACTATAAGAAGGAGTTGAAATGCCGTTATTTTATAAGCTGATTGCCGGCTTACTGGTCAGCTTTCTGATGTTATCCGAGGCGGTTGCGCAGCCGGCCGGTTTCCACGCAGGATCGTTTATTCCGGAGTTCGGCCCGATAGCTGATGTACCGGGGATGCAGGCTATCCCTCCTGATGCGACATTTAAGGTCAGCTTTGATGTGAATGACGCGGCAGCTGCCGGTGAGCTTAACCGGTCACTGGTCAGCGGAGCACGTTTTCTGAACATGCATGTGGAAGCCGGCGTTAAGCCGGAAAACATCAGGTTGGCTTTTGTTATTCACGGGCAGGCTGTGCGTGATGTAACAGTGGATACTCACTATCAACCTTTGATGGCCGGTAAAAATGCCAATGCGGCGTTGGTTGCCGCGTTGCGCAGTAAAGGTGTGGAGGTTTATGTATGTGGACAGAGTGCTGCTTATTACGGGGTAAGCAAAGGTGATCTCCTACCAGGTGTGGTGATGTCATTATCAGCAATGACTGCACATGCATTACTGCAGAACGAAGGTTATACATTGAATCCGTTTTAAGTTCGCTAAGGTAAATATAACCATGAGAACCAATACCAGCGATTTATTACTGCCCACTGAGAAACTGCGATTCTGGGCTGAGCATTCGGCTGATCGAGCGGTACTTTTTCAGCCGGTTGACGGACGGTTAAAAGCCTTTACCTGGCGGGATATTTATCAGCAGGCCCGGCAATTGGCTGGCGCTTTATCAGGAATTGGTTTAGCCCGAGGCGCTAAAGTCGCGATCTTGTCCAAGAACTGTGCAGAGTGGTTTATTACTGATTTTGCCTTGATGCTGGGTGGCTTCATCAGTGTGCCGATTTACCCGACGGCCAATGCGGAAACCATTGAATACATACTTAAGCATGCTGAGTGCGAGGCCGTTTTTATCGGTAAGCTGGATAACTATCATGACCAGCAGACTGGTGTAGGTTCCGACGTTATCAGGCTGGCGTTTCCCTATCCAACAATGCAGGCCCAACATCAATGGGACGAGTTGCTGAGCCGGCAGGTAAGCGAGCCGGACTTTGTTCCAGCGCCTGATGAGCTGATGACCATCCTGTATACCTCCGGCAGCACCGGACAACCCAAAGGTGTGATGCACAGTTTTGCCAATTATGTGAATGCAGGTCGCAATACTGGACAGCGTCTGCAGATAGACAGCCGGGACCGGTGTCTGTCATACCTGCCGTTGGCGCATTGCACAGAGCGTGGCTATATAGAATCGGGTTTTTTAACCTACGGTTTTCAGTGCTACTTTGTCGAATCTCTGGATACCTTTTCTCGGGATCTGCAAACGGCCTCGCCAACAGTATTCGGTTCGGTGCCCCGGCTTTGGACCTTGTTTCAAAAAGGGGTACTGGAAAACATGCCGCAGCAAAAGCTGGACCGGTTGCTGAAAATCCCGGTGATCAGCGGGTTAACCAAAAAAGCCATTCGGAAAAAACTGGGGTTCAGGCATACCCGTCTTTTTGTCAGTGGCTCAGCGCCATTGTCGGAAAAAATACTGGAGTGGTATCAAAAGCTGGGCATTACAATCAGCGAAGGTTGGGGCATGACCGAAAGCCTGGCAGTTGGCTGCGTGGCAAAACCGGGCATGCCGGTGAAATTCGGGACTATTTGTCATCCCGGGAAAAACTGCGAAATAAAAATCGCTGATGACGGTGAAATTCTGATGCGCACCGATTCAACCATGCTGGGTTATTACAAAGACGAGCAAAATACCCGCGAGACCATCCGCAACGGCTATGTGCATACCGGTGATCTGGGGTCGATGGATGAGCAGGGTTATGTATCGATAACCGGCCGCAAAAAAGATATTTTCAAAACAGAAAAAGGGAAATATGTAGCCCCCATTCCGATTGAGAAGCAATTTGCTGAAAACCAGTATATTGAGCAAATGTGCTTAATGGGTACATTGTTGAAACAACCCGTGCTGGTGGTTAATTTGAGCGAGCACGCCAGATCGCAAAGCAGCACCGAGGTGGCTGATTCACTGCATATCACTCTGAGCAATGTCAACGAGTCACTGGAAAAACATGAGCGGGTAGGCAAAGTATTGATAGCCGACTCTGTATGGAGTCCGGAAACCGGCGAATTGACGCCGACATTAAAAGTGAAACGGCATATTATTGAAAAGCGTTTTTTGCCCCATGCGCAAAAACATCATGATGATGCTGTGCACTGGATCAGCAGCCGTAATCCCGACTCAGGCTGAGTCATGTCAGTTCAGTCAGGTCCGTTACCCGAGCAGGCGCTTTTGCAAAAGTATGCTGACGGATCGCAATCGGTTCACTCTTATACAGATTGTTTTTCGATTGTCATTAATCAAACGGTGACACTGCCGGAATTCGTGCTGGCGTTTTACACCACAGCAGTGTTTAAGCTGGAACGTTGGATACTGAGATGGCTGGTCAGCAAACCGTCATCTGATCAGCAGGCCGCTGATGTGGCTGAGGGAAGGATTGATGCATTTGCGGCCTGGATTCTGGAGCAGCGTTCAGAAGGGCAGCTGCTGATGTGCGATTTCACCGGGCGCACACGTTCCTGGTTTATGGTGACGCAGGAAGCTGGTGAGCCCGGGAAAACCAGGCTATGGTTCGGCTCGGCTGTGGTGCATAAGGATAAGTCTGATGCTGCCCGGCGAAAGTCATCCGGCCGGTTCAATCTTTTGCTCGGGTTTCACAAACTGTATTCGAGAGTACTGTTGAGTTCAGCAAAGCGGCGGCTGGAAAAGACGCCGGGTTGAGTATCTGTTCAGAAATTTAAGCACAGCTGGTGGCAGCTGCGGCTAATTGCTGTTTCACCATTCTCCGGTATTGGGCATCGACAACCATGGTTCTTTGCCGGGCAGTGCATCGCCTTTTTGCAGCAGTTCAATGGAAATGCCGTCTGGTGATCGAACAAAAGCCATACGGCCATCTCGCGGTGGACGGTTGATGGTTACCCCGCATTGCTGCAGGTGTTCGCACAATGCGTAAATATCATCCACCTGATAAGCCAGATGGCCGAAATTACGCCCGCCTGAATAATCTTCAGGGTCCCAGTTATAGGTCAGTTCAAGCATCGGCGCATAATGTTCACTCGCCTGTTCCCGATCACCGGGTGCGGCCAGAAATACCAGCGTGAAGCGGCCCTGTTCGACATCACGGCGGCTGATTTCAATCAGGCCCAGCTTGTTGCAGTAAAAATCCAGAGACTTTTCCAGGTCGCTTACCCGGACCATTGTGTGAAGATATCGCATGTCAGCTTCCTGTGCAGTCAAAAGTTGGTTATCTATGCGCTTGAGAAAGAGCATCATACGGGTATCTTGGTGGCAACGCAGCATAAGGTTGTTAATTTAATCCTGAAGGCTGGAATAGTGGTTTGCGGAATGGCTGGTCTGTTAATAAGATGGCATTCAGCTTCAATAATTAGCCCGTCTGATGAAACGTTTTTCCAGGGAAACAACAGCCAAATGAAAGTTCGTGAAAGCGGCATGCCGGAACAGAGCGTGTGGGATTCATATTTTGAGCCTCAGGAGATTCTGCAAACACTTGGGTTAACGGCTGCCTGTCAGAATCTCATTGAGTTTGGCTGTGGTTACGGAACATTCACAGTTGCCGCGGCAGAGCTCATAGGCGGACAGGTCATAGCGTTGGATATCGATCCGCAGATGCTGGAGGTGTCTGCTGCCAGAGCCCGGGATCAGGGGTTGAACAATATCGAGTTCAAATGCAGAGATTTTGTCAATGATGGTAGTGGATTGCCTTCAGGCAGAATGGACTATGCGATGCTGTTCAATATTCTTCATCATGAACAGCCGGTGACTTTATTGCGGGAGGTTTATCGTAATCTGTCAGCTGGCGGATGTATCGGGATCATTCACTGGAATCATGATCCGGAAACACCCCGCGGGCCGCCGATGAGTATGCGCCCCAAACCGGAGCAGTGCATGATGTGGGCTGAGCAGGCCGGGTTTATCCCGGATAGCGGGGTTATAAAACTACCGCCATATCACTATGGCATGGTTCTACGCCGCCCCGGGCGCTGATCAGGCCACTTTGCTTAATGGCTCAAGTATATTTACAGGTAAGTTGAACGCCGGCTGCAATGCAGCAGTTAAATCACGTGACGCCCGTTTTCTTTCCAGCGGGTCACAACACAGCATGAAGTGAACATGGGTGGCATATAACGCACTGGAATGCAGTTCACTGTCATTGCCTGGTGTCAGTGCTTCGGATAAATCATCGGTTTCACCAATATAGTGCACTACCCAACCCAATTCGCTGCGGCTGCATAACATGTACACGCCTCCCCAGTATGGCCATGCAGAATCATTCGAATGAACCTGAAATTCATATCTGCTGTTGGTAACCCCGCGCCAGTTGTGTTCCAGTAACATGAGTGTTTCCTATCGTTGTTGTTTTCACTTCAAAATGGCTGATTGCGCTCTGAATCTGCCCCGGTAGTCAATTGCAGCTTTGTTGTGCTGTCTTGTGTTTGATTACCTGGTTGATAATGTACCGGTACGGGAAAACCTTGTATGTAGGAAAATTGCTCGACGTGCAGTCCGAAATAACGGTCATCAAAGAGGCTTTGATGACCGTTGATGGGTGAATTGGGGCTGAAACCGCCTGTAATCAGAGGTGCTGAAGATTAATCAGAATACAGCATCAGCACCAGAAGGCCCAATTAAAACAGGAACTTAGGTGGCGCTAACGTAACGCTGTCCGGGGTCTTTTCACCCCGCATATAGCTGATAATAAGCTCG
This sequence comes from Wenzhouxiangellaceae bacterium, assembly GCA_028289455.1. Classification (GTDB taxonomy): domain Bacteria; phylum Pseudomonadota; class Gammaproteobacteria; order Xanthomonadales; family Wenzhouxiangellaceae; genus JAJFKX01. Next base: position 80,901 of record JANQPN010000033.1, on the reverse strand, counting down.
CTGATTTCAGGCGCCTGCATAAATACATTATGCCCGCCGTTTTCCACGATAACCCGGTGTATTGCCGGACCACTGACAGCTTCGATTGCACCTTCCGGATAAGTGCGCCCATCCAGGGTGCTGGTTAATATCAATGTCGGCACATCAGTTGTTACCTGAGTGCGGAATCCATCGCCGAGATCACTTAGGCCGAACGAGTTAGCCAGATGCGGCATGGGGAAGTTCAGCAAATCACCCAGCAAAGAAGTTTCAGCCTGCTGATTGACCAGACTCAGACGCTGCGAGGAGATGCCTGACATGATATCCATGGCTTCCGGCATGCCGCTGAAAGAAATGGGATCGCGCCGCAGATTGTCATAGATGAATGGTGCAATACGACTGACATCACCGGCAGCGGCCATCGCATAAATTGCCGGCAAACGTGCTGCACTGGCAGGATCCGCTATTGAAAAAGAACCGACCATTTGCATTTCCAATTTGCCGATCGTCATGTTCACGGTTTCGCCGGCCTCATCGGTGAATACCGCGTTAATGGGTTGCTGCTCCAGTTTTGCGTGAACATTGCGCATAAGCCCGGCAAGATCGGGAAACGCCTCTGCAGCCCCGGAGTCGGCATTGATGGCATCCTGCAGCCGTTGAAAGTATGCGTCGGTGCGGGCCGGTAATTTGACCGTTGCATTCAGTCCTTCAATGCCGGTCAAAACCATCCGGTTGATATTATCCGGCATGACCTTAACAGCGGCCATGGCCAGATGCGAGCCGTAACTGATTCCCCATAGGGTAAGTTTTTCTACTCCCAGTCCTTGCCGAAGTGCGTTGATGTCCCGGGCACTTTCCAGGGTGTTATAGCCGGCCAGATCCACCCCCTGGGATTTCCAGAATGTTGCACATTCATTTGCAGCCTGGCGCAACACTGGAATCGAGTGCTCCCTGGTCAGAGGCTGATCAAGGGGGAAACGATGTTCGGTTTCGCATTCAGTGATGTGGTTGGACCATCCGGTACCGCGCTGGTCGAATGCGATCACATCGCCGAATTCACGCATGGCCATAAATAGCGGAAAGCGACGGCCTCTGGCGGTACCGACCCCCGATCCACCAGGACCACCGGCCAGGTAGACAATCGGCGCTCCTGGATTATCACTGGTGGATTTAAAGCGGACGAATTGAATTTCGATATTCCGGGCATCGGGGTTATTCCGGTTTTCCGGCACTTCAAAACTGCCCCGTTCCGCTTCAACCACAGTTCCGTCGCCTGCTTCAAACTGGTAGGGTTCGAATGTAATGTTAGGCGTGGCTGAGTAGGCGGTATTATTCAGGCTCAGACCAAACAATATGACAGTGGCAATAACAATACGCAATGTTAAGGAAGACATAGATATTCCTGGTTGTGTTTAGCAGAACCATAACCATCGATTACTCGCTGCGCAGCTGTTCATCGGTTAACGGCGGAAACGGTTCGGTTAACGGCGCGGTCAATTGAGGTATGCAGGTTAAAATAGCGGCATGTCGATTCGTACCGCCTGCATATTCATCTGTCTGGTGATGGCTGCTTCAGCCTTTGCACAAGACGCCGTCCGCTTTGTACAGACAGTCGACAATGCCATCGTATGTGAAAACAGCAGCGCCGCCCCTGTTGATTTCAATCACCCGGATTGTGAACACCTGGCCTTATCTAATATTGATCCCCAAGGCACAGTGGTCTGGTTGAAAACAACCTTCCAATTGCCAGATCAGCTAACTGCTTCAGAGGTGCCGCTGACATTACATATTGGTGCGTTGTCTTCCAGCGAGGTTTATTGGAACGGTAAGTTGCTGGGCAGGAATGGAGTCGTTGGCTCTTCCAGGACTTCCGAAAAGCCCGGGCTGTTGGATGCCGCATGGTTTGTTCCCCGGCATCTGATGGCAGCCGGTGATAACGACATCACCATCAAAATGGCCAGCTTTCATAATCTGATTCACGTGCATACACCGGTGCATTACATCTATGTGGCTGCTGCGAGACCGGCTTCTTCACCATTAACCATCTACTATATGCCGGCACTGCTGACGGCAAGCGCATTCGTTCTGGCTGCAGTGTATTTCGGGTTTATCTCATTAACTGACAAGCGTCGGGTTGGCACCATACTCATTGCATTGATGGCGCTTTTCGCGGCTGTGCAGTTAGGTGCGGAATCGCTGCGGAGTTTGATTGATTATGCTTACCCATGGCAAATCTGGCGGTTAATGGTTGTGGTTTTTTGTGCCGCAGGATTCGGCATATGCATGACAGCCTACATAGCACGCCGGTTTCAAACCAGATGGCGATGGTTCGTGGGGGCTGCAGTCATTGGTGCAGCATTTTCCATACTGCAAATTGATGGTTTTGACGGTAAATCAGCATTCAGCCTGTTTGCAGCTAATGTGGCCGCCTTGCTTGCAGTATTGCTGCCGGCTGTTAGAGGTGTAAAAAATGCCAGGATGACGGCATTGGCGCTGGCCGGTTTTATGGCGCTGATAATTTGGGATGGGCAAAGCTTTCTGGACCGTACTTTTTTTGTTGCGGCGGCAGTCATGATAGTAGCGCTGTTTATAGACCAGGCAAGGGAAATGCGACGTATTCAGTTGGACAGGGAGGCAGTTCAGGTTCGCGCCGAGCAGCTGGAACTCGAGCTTTTGCGCCGGCGTATCGCACCGCATTTTCTGATGAATACACTGAATGCATTGACCGAGTGGGTTGAGTCTGAACCAGCTACCGGCGTGAAGATGATTGACGCACTGGCAGAAGAATTCCGCCTGCTGGGTCAGATGAGTCACCGTGAACTGGTGCCTCTGGCTGATGAAATAGTGCTCTGCCGGCGGCATCTGGAAGTGATGTCATATCGGGTGGACAAAGCTTTCTCATTGGTCACCGAAGGGGTGAATGAAAAACTGCTGGTACCGCCCGGCATCATCCATACACTTATTGAAAATGCTTTTACCCATGGCCGGTTCGCCGATGGTGCTGAATTTGTACTTAGCCTGAGCAAAGCAGATGGCAGAGCGGAGCTGGTGTTAATAACACCGGCCGTTGATGCCGTCCGCAGTCCGGATAAGAGTGCCGGCGGAGAAGGGCTGGATTATGTTCGTAAACGTCTGGCGGCGGCATTTGGTGAATCTGCATCGTTTGCTGACGGGCCGGGAGCAAATGGTGGCTGGGTAACCAGGATTGGCTTCAGAGATTGCGATATTGAATGTTCTGATCGTTGAAGATGAAGCCCCGGCAGCCAGGCGGCTTCGTCGTCTGGTCAGTGCAGAGCTGGGTATTGAGTCTGAAGATATATGGCTGGCGGATAACCTGGATTCAGCCTGCCGAATACTAGCCGAAAAAACGGTTGAACTGTTGTTGCTGGACCTGGACCTTTCCGGTCATGACGGTTTTGAAGCACTGCGCGGTGAGGAAACCAACCCGCCGGCAACCGTTATCGTATCTGCCAATATTGACCGGGCATTGGAGGCGTTTGATCACGATGTGGTTGATTTTGTATCTAAGCCGGTATCTGAACAGCGGCTGGCACGTGCGTTGACGCGTGCCCGGGAAGCACGCAGCAGTGAAATGCGTTTGATTATCCGCTCACTCAGCAGAACCGAAATAATTCCTATAGTAACCATAGTACGGATATCCGGCGCGGATGATTATGTGGAAGTTGCCACAACAGATGGTCGATGCCTGCTGCATTATGACCGGCTGGATAAGCTGGAACGCCAATTGCCGTCGATGTTCATCCGGACGCACCGCTCGCATATTATCAATATGACTCAGGCACTCAGGTTTGTAACTGCCGGCCAGGGTGGGCCAATGATGATCATGCAGAATGATGATGAGATACCCATCAGCCGGCGCAGGATTCGGACCGTTAAGAATGCATTTTCAAAGCTTGCATCAAGCCCGGGTTAGCAGGAAAGTCCGGGGTGGCGATGTTATGCAACTGTTATACACCTGAAGAATAAAAAACAGGGTTTGGTTTTAAGCTCAAGATACTTTTCAGGGTTGGATTGTTTCATTTCGGCCACAGGCTCGCCTTCACTAAAATCAGCCACCATCAGGCCAGCCGCTTTGAGTGACTCAAAAATACCGGTTAACGGCCTTCTGTAATAGGCTACATCCACAGGTTTACCTATGGTGTCCCATTGTTCCTCAATCAGCTCTGTCCGGAAGTAATCACCGGAAGGTGAGGCGGTAAAATCGACCATCGGATGGTGGGTGGAAAATACAAAGCTGCCGGCGTGTTTCAGGACACGGTGGACAGCTTTCAGAAACGGGCGCCAGTCCTGCAGATAGTGAATGGTCAACGGGCTGATCACCACATCATATGAATGGTCTTTTTCCGTGGGCAGTCCATCATTGAGGTTCTGTTGATAACAGTTGACCGACGGGCCCAGCCTGTCACTGGTTATTGCAACCATTTCAGCTGAACCATCGACGGCGGTAACACGGGCGCCCCGCTGAGTAAGAATCTGTGCATACACACCGGGCCCACAGCCCAGGTCGAGCACCGATTTATTTTTCACATCCGGCAGCAGTGCAAGTAGAGAAGGCCGCTCGAACTGGGCATTGTAAATATTGGCCTCAATGGCATCGGCATAGGCGCTGGCATATTCAGCGTACATGGGGTTGTGCTTCATGGTGATGTGCTCTACTAGATATTTTTCGTGAAATACTGTGGATTGGTCAGACTTGCTTTGTATAAGAAAAATTTTATACTGAGAACAGGCATTTGCGTTGAAAAAGCCATTAGATATTCAACCAGTGCCGCAGCGCAACCATTAATCTGCGCTGTTTCTTTACAAAACTGATAGGGGGTTACTATGAAAACGATCATTATGTTTTTACTGGTATTGGGGGCTGGCATTGTCCAGGCAGATGTCACGTTTCAATGTCCAGCACCAGACAGTATTCAACAACATACCATTCCGAGCTCGATAAACTGTTCCTACAGTGCAGTGTCCGATGACATTGGTTTTGGCGGTTATAACAACTGCGGCCTGGTTGGATTACCGTTTGTTGGTGGGAACATTGCCGAAACCAACGGCTATTGGAGTATTTACTGCGGCTACAGCAATGGCCACTCAGGTAATACCATGTCGGTGGGGCCGGATGCTGTGATTGCCAGCTGTGCTTTTGCCAATGGTACACGCAGCTGTAAGGGATCATTATCCGATTGCTCAATTACCTGCCCAACAGCGCCGAGAATTGCCGGCAATGCTGAGCTGAAAAGTGATAAGTAAAAAGTAATTTGATTGTCACAGCCGGGTTGATCATTCAGCCCGGTATTTAAAAACCTGTATTAAAAACTAATCATGGTGATTTAACTGTCCATGATTGCTCTACAATAATCGTGTCGTTGGCAAGTATCCTGCCAGTAAAAACATCACCCTGCTGAACAGCGCCCACGCCCTCTGGAGTGCCCGTCATGATCAGGTCGTTATCTTCCAATGACAGGAAGCCGGATATTTCATTTAAGATCTCAGTTGGCTTATACAACATTAATTCATGGTTTCCCCGTTGTACCAGGCGCTCATTGATATGCAGTTCGATGCTCAGGTTGGAGATGTCATCGGGCAGTGTAATAAATTCGCTGAATACAGCAGAGTTATCGAAAGATTTGGATCGCTCCCAGGGCAATCCTTTGGATTTCAAAGTCGATTGCAGTTCTCTTTTTGTAAGATCCAGCCCAAACCCAACACCATGCAATTTTCCCGAGCGGATCAAAAATGTGAGCTCACCTTCGTAGTGAATACTGTTTTCAGCGTTAAAGTAAATCTCATCAGACAGGGAAGAATTGGGCTTGATGAAGATGACTGGTTCTGTTGGTGTTTCATTATCCAGCTCCTGAATATGGGCAGCATAGTTTCTGCCGATACAGACAATCTTTGATGGGCATACATCTTTTCCACCAAATTTAACAGATTTCATTTTATTCAGACTTCAATAATTTCAGAATAACCCGATGATTGGTCCCCGCTATGCCATTGCCATTCTTCCTTGAACTTGATTTTACCGTTATCCAAATGCTCTGGCGTTGATGTGCAGGTGCCTGCCATCAGCTGTCCACTGGTATTGACATGATGGTATTGCAGCTCAAGTAAACCTCCGTCTAGCATTTTGCCCATCAGGTGCCCTTTTTTGATCTGCCCGCCACTGTAGTCCGCCCAGATCATGTCACCCTGCTGGTGGTAATAAAACACGGTGTCTGCTCCGACTTCACCGTTCTCGGAGTTGGCCAGCGAGCGAAACACTTTGCCTTCAAGATGGTATTTCAATATCGGTTCCCGTAGATGAATTCAAACACATTCACATTATATCGGTAATCCCTGCATGCACAGACCTGAGATTGGTGGATCAAACTCTATAAGCTGCTCCATAAAAAAGACAGATGGAAGCTTTCTAAGGCAGTTTGCCCATATGCTAGTAAAGCTTCGCTGAAAAGCGGCATGGCAGGGCTGTTGATGACTAAATAGGAAACGCAATGCGAATTTTCATATACCGCATAGTTGGCTATTTCTGCCTTTTGTGCACTAGTACAGTTGCTGTTTCGAGTGAGCAGCCTGGTAAATCTGTATCGCTGTTTGACTATGGCTGGTCCGACCCGGTTAACTTGACCAACCATGATTATTGGGATTTTGATCCCGACTTTTCTCCTGACGGAAGCAAAATTGTTTTTCATTCCAATCGGCCGCCATCGCCAGGCAACAGAGGGCAGATATATGTCATGGAGGCAGACGGTTCCAATCCTCAGGCACTGACCCATACCGAAGGGACCAATCACGGTGCACGATGGTCACCGGATGGTACACACATCATCTTTACATCCGAGCGTGACGGCAATCCGGAAATTTACATGATGAAGCCGGACGGAACGGAGCAAACCAATTTAACCAACAACCCCGATGGATATGACTCTGGTGCCGTCTGGTCACCAGACGGCAGGCATATTGCCTATTTCACTGGAATGGAAAAACCGGAAACGGATGAAGGCGAATCTATCGACTCGCCATTTCGGTATTGGAATGCAGAGATATACATAATGGATCTTCAGACCGGTGAACGGACTAGAGTGACGAATTCAGAAATGGATGATATATATCCGGCATTTTCCAATGACGGAAAAAAACTGGCATTTACCAGTATTCGTGACGGTAACAAAGAAATATATACAGTGAATGTTGATGGCACTGGACTGCAGAGGATAACCAACAGTCCAGATTCGGATTTGGCTGTCACTTGGCTGCCGGGCGATACTCATTTAACTTTTCGAAATAATGCAGGGAATGCACCGGGATATAATTCGAATATATATACGGTTGATCTGAAAAAACGTACTGTGAAGAAAGTTACCGATCGGCCTGGAACAGTGTATTTCTCAGGTAATATATCTCCGGATAAATCCAGTGTCATTTACAGCGCATTTACAGTGGACGAGTCTGCGTTCAGAGGAGAGCGGGCAGATATTTACATGGTGAAAAAACAATAGTCCGAGTGATTACCTAAGGGGCAACGGCATCCAGCTCGGTTTCCACCAGCCATTCCGGATCGACAAAACGTGATACCTGCATGATGGTGTTGGCGGGCCGGACATTTCGGAAAATGTCACCATGCGCTTTGGCACAGACTTCCCAGTCTTCGATTCGGGTAAGAATGATCCTGGTGCGGATAACATCGTTGATGGATGCACCGAGTTCTTCAATGGCATTCAGGGAAATCTCGAAACACCGCTTGACCTGAGCGACCGGGTCGCCGACTGCGAAGTTGGTGCCGTCCGGCCCAATGGGTGCAGTGCCGCTGACGGAAATAATATTACCGATACGAACAGCCCGGGCGATGCCGACAATGGGCTCAAAAGGGCTTCCGGAGGAAACGGAGGTTCTTTTCATGGCAATAATAAAATTGATATTTTATGGTGATAAGACAAGCCAATCACGTATATGTTCGTCACTCGATAATAACGTCAGTACAGATATTATAAATACAGGCGGTCACTGTTTGAGGGCACATGATGTCGCAAATAGGGCCGGAGTAATTTTTACAAGACTGCTCAAGCTGAGAGGTGTGCTCAGCGATAAAATCTGTGTTTATGGCTCCTCCGCAGCTGCACGTGCAGCGGGTATGAACATGCACGCATTGACTGTCATCGGTGCATTCCTTGTAGGCATGCTTAACGCCGTCATCAGCGTATTCCTGCCCATCAGCTACGCTTTCCAGAATGAGCTTAGCAGCGATAAGGAATATCAGAACCAGCGCTGCAATCAGCAGACTTTTAACCATCACTATGATTGACGATGATGAAGACCAGTGCACACGCCACGAAAAAGTGAAACGCATCACCCAGAGAGTTGCCGCCGATTTCTGTCTGCCACATTTGAAATGCTGCGCCACCAAATACACCGAACAAACCCATCCAGACTACAATTCCGATACCGCAACCCAGCAATGCAGTTGATTTGGCACCGTTGAACTCTACAGCGCTTGCCTTTCTTGACCGCCACATTTGCCAGGTTCCCATTGCGGTGAATATTCCGGCGATCAATTCAAGCGAAACCACCACGCCAAGCGCCAGCCAAATCAGTATGGGGCTTTGTATAGCGGGAAATATCGAATCTGGATAAATGGTGTGATCAGCTCCACCCAACACGTAGGCAAAGGCCTGGTAACAGGCATTCAGGTTGGTGATGTTTTGAGCAGCGTAAATCAGGCACATCAGACTGATGAGAGCTGCAAAAGCTATTTTCAGGTAGCGTATGGCCATATTGCACTCCTTGTTGATTAAGTGCGGGTAGGGTGTTTTTTTATTTTTCTAATGCCCAGATACAGTAGCACCGTGCCGATGATTATTGAAGTCGCGAAAAGTATAAGCGCAAGCTGCGGTTGTCTGCAGCGAAGCTGTTCATGAAATAATTCGAAGCTGCCATTGCAATAGTCATGGGCAAAGTGTGAAGAAGAAACTGCCCACAATAAGCCATAAAGGGCCAGCAGGTAAAACAGCATGCAGGTTACCAGTTGTAAAACGCCTTTTTTCATTTTATGGCAATTATTTTCTCTGTTTTAAAGCTAGGTATAACCCGACAGAATAGGTCTTATCAACGATTTTATGCATTACTTGTGATGGGGATATCAAAGTGTAAAACATCTTCTCTGACACCCATTTTTGTATAGAGATTAACGGCTGGTGTATCACCATCATCTGCCTGTACAAATATCACCCATGCGCCTCTATCCCGAGCTATTGGTTTTAAAGCTTCGATAAGCCCTATGGCAACGCCTTTACGACGATACTTGGTTGCTACAGCCAAATCGTAGATATAAATTTCACTGCGCTGTTGTTCGAATTTCTTTAGTTCATAGGCGGCCAGGCCGCCGATTACCATTTGGTTATCAATAGCAACCACTGCGATAAAGTTATCGCTGTTGAGCAATTCTCGCAGGTAGTCAGTATCTGGTCGTTGAGAACCATAGGTATCCTGCTCATCAAACGCTGTTCCGAAGCAGTCCAGGAGGTCGTTCATCAAGAGAGCGTCATGCTGATTGAGTTGCTTGTATTGGATATTCATCAGGTGATTATTCTTGTTTTGAAATTCACGAATTGTTGTGCGTTAGGTCCAAAGCGAGAAATTTCGTTCCTTCGACCGGGTTGTAACGATAGGGTGGAATTTCACTGAAACCGAGTGATTGATAAAGTGCCTGTGCTTTTTGCATGGAGGGCAGGGTGTCGAGTACCAGCTGCTTATAGCCAATCTCGCGACCTCGTTCGATAATAACTTCTGCCAGCATTCTGCCCAGCCCGGTTCCTCTGGCTTCAGGTAATAGATAAAGACGTTTGATTTCACCGGTGTCCGGTGAAAACTGCCGCAATCCAACGCAGCCCAGATAAACATTGTTTGCTTGAGCCAGCAGAAAAGCCCCTGTAGGTTGGGAATACTCAGTTTCCAGGTGTTGCAGTTCGTGATCGATCTGTTGGAAGGAGAGGTCGATTTCCAGTGAAGCTGCGTATTCTTCCACAAGGCATCGTGCTGTATGCCATTCCTGTGTTGAGTCTGGCTGAATTAACTGGACATCGAACGGCATTACCTGGAAGTATTACTCGCCAACAGATTGGATTAATCTTTTGGCGGCTTCTATAAAACGCGGGTGTAATACCGCTGCTTTTTCACTGTCATGGTCAGCGCCATCAATAATCACAATGGGCCGTGAGTTTTCCGGCATTTCCAGTAGTTTTTTATGCAGGCTGGTAAGCGCACTGTCTTCCAGGCTGCCATACACGGCCTGTATGGGTACTGTTATTGCTGAAATTTGATCTTCCGTAACCGAATCGTACTCCCAGCCTTTCGCAATCTTGGCCAGCGTTATGTCACCATGAGATTCCATATCGCTTATTACCGATTCACGGAATTCTGTTTCTTTGTTATTGGCTGTAGGGAAAGAGCCTGAGCCTAATGCTGCAGAGTGAATTCTATCCGGGTGGGTTACAAGCAATCTGCCGACGACAAATGCACCCATAGAAAACCCGATCATATGGGCTTTTTCGATGTTTAAATTATCGAGCAGGTTAATTACATCCAAGCCGATTTTGGGACCATAATCACTGGCCGATTCAGGCTTGTCACTTTTTCCATGTCCACGTAAATCTATGGCAATAACCCGGTATTCCTGTTCAAATTGTTGAGCAATATCCGTTGCATACCACATACCCGAATCCATGGTGAAACCATGCAATAAGACAACAGCTGATCCACTCCCTTTGGAGTCGGTGTAGTGGATGTTAACGCCATCTGAGTTAAAGAAATCCGCTTCTGCCTGACTTACAAAAACCACCTGGATTAGCAGGAACAGAATTAGGATTGTTGTTGTTCTGACCACGCAGGCTCTCCAATCTGTCTTCAGATAATAATTTATCTAACGGGATTAAGTCTTAACGGGCACGTTAGACACTCTCTCACTTGGGGTTGAATTCAATTACTGGCCATATGGAATGGACAACATATCAACGATTCCCAGCTCGTACCGATAAAAATAGATGACCGCCAGTATTATGCAAATACACACAAACGCCACCATGGCACTGATTCCTTTTGAAGGGTTCTCAGGGAGTTCGGCAGGAATGCCTTTTTTATCGAGGTGATCAGAGTACATGTCACAAAGGGCCAATATATATATCGGACGAAGAAACAGTGTGATAACTGCCACAGCAATCAATATTGGTACTGCAGCCCAAAAATAGAAAGTATAAATATGCCCGTAAATCTCATCACCACTCGGTACGATATCTGTTGTCACCAGAAAGAAAATAGCGCCAACATAGGCCACAATGCCTACTATCCAGCAAAGTGCAGAGTAACCGGCACGGAGTTTGGCAACCTCCAGGAAATTATCTTTGACAAAAACCACTGAATTCTTGCCTGATTTAACCAGGTCATTGCCAGTGACAATGCTGGGCAGCACACCGGAAATCCCAAGTTTCCACGCATAATATAATGCCTCTTTGAGTGCCCGCTGAGCAGGAGTTGTCCGGTCATTCTTTTTAGGCAGGCGCTCAAGTATCCGAGTCACAGTGATCCATCCGTCTGCCCAGTGAAACATCCATAAAGACCAGCTTTGTGGTAGCACCAGCTTTAAACAGGCTGCGATGGTGGATTCACGACCTTGTTTACGTAAAAAGTGCGTAGCCCCCATGCATCCAGATAATATCCCCAAGGGAAAAGCGGCAACACCGACACAAACAAAAGACCATGCGAATAGAATCCAGTCAGCCAGAGAGCCTTCATCTGATTCTGCGGCGCTTCGCCATACTCCTTCCGGTATCCAGTCCAGCATCTGTACCCATAACAGGTAGCCTATGGCGATTGAACACCATTGCAGCAGTCCGAAAAAGAAGATTTCTTTTTCCTTGAACCCCAAAGATAGAGCATAGCCAATCCGCGAGGTGAAGCTGGCAATGCCACCAGAAGGCTTTTTATCAATACCGGGCAGATCTTTTATTTCTTCCCTGATGAAATCAAATTGTTTAAAAGCGCTCATCATCGCTCCCTATATGAATTCAACTGGACATGCTGTTCATTGTAAATACTATGGGTTATTGCCGAAAGTTGACAATGGATGTCCTGCTTTTTCTTTGTGGTTAGTAATTAATTATTGAGTGATAGGTTTAAGCTCATCGATCCATGCTTCGTTACGGCTTGAATCACAAATCACCTCATATGCTTTCCCGGCTTCAACAGTGATGGTTATTTTCGGTGGGTAATCTACGAACAACCAGCCTGGGCATGAATAATATAGGGTATGCTCGCCTGGTGATAAGTAAATTTCATCTACACGATCTAAGCGCCTATCATCCACGACGTAAATTCCTGTGCTATCTAATTCATCGGTTGGGTTGATTAAATTTTTTGCCGTTACTCTTGCTACAGTATCAGGATCATCGGGCGGTTTTAGCATATAAAAGCTCGAACATCCCGTCAGCAGTAACAATAAAATTAATGAAGAAGATGATTTCATAATACTATTTACACTGGGTGCCCTGATGCTTCGATTAACATCTCGGAATTCAGTTATTTATTAGTCTGACTCTGGATTGATCTGTATGTTATGAGGCATTTTCCGCACCATGATGAGGACCTTGAAATTACTCTCAATATAGTCATTCAGCCGCTCAACAAGAAATTCTGGTGCTTCATCAGAGTCAATCACTGAAAATCCAATTTTTCCATAAAAGTTCACAAGGTGGTCATTAGGAATGCAATATACAGGGTCTGGCCTGAGTGTGCTCGCTAAGAATGTGAGCAGTTTGGTCCCAACACCTTGTCCTCTAAAAGGTTCCAACACCTGCATGCCTCGTAAGACAGAGCAACCGTATTCATTCGAAATCCGAACAACACCAATCTTTTGCCCTTCAACTTCTGCGTAAAAAATGTCATCTTGATTTGGGACTGGGTAGCTGTATCCGGTTTCCTGATAGAACGCATCGAGCCAGTCAGCAGAGCTGGCCTTGCAGGATTGCAGTTCCACTTTCATGTTACTCACCTTATCAGTTGTTAAATTCATTATAGATTGGTGACTGGCGTTCGGGTTTTTGATGACGTCGTAACCCTAAGATGTAAGCTGCTCAGGCATCAGATATTTCATGGCGTTTCGATAAGTGTTGGTAGGCAATACCCAGCAGACAGACCACCAGCAGTACACTGTATTCCATACCGTTGCGGCCCAAGCCGACAACAAACCAGCCTTCAGGCGCATGTACCATCACAATACCTGCAATGTATATAACGGCATAGGAAAGACAAAGGAATAAAGTAAAACGACCGGCAGCCAGAAAGGGTGTTCCCAGGATTTCCAGCGCTGTTATGCAATAGGCGATAGTCAGGCCGAAGGGGATATCCTGACCATTGAGCCATGCCCCGAAGGGCACCACCGCGTCCGATAACCAACGTGCCCAGCCATGAGCTGCAATGATTCCGCTCAGTAGTATGCGTTGAACTAAAAGTACGGTTTCGGCGCGTGTTGCTTGAGGTGACATAGGGGCTCTCTTTAATTGAGTTCTAAGGCTGCCGGGCAGGTGATGATGTAAGTTCATGATTTTAATTGAGTTGGTGGTGGGTTTCCTATCCTTTATCGTTCCTTTTCTCATCCTGTCGATATCCTTTTGCCTCGAACCGGATGAGTTTTAACTTACTCACCTGATGGATAATGTGTTTAAACCATAGGCTATGTTTGATCGTCAAAGCATCAGTAAATTTACGCTTGCCACTACTAAGGACTATAAATGCTTAAGCACAAGTTACCGGGGCTGGTACTCGGTTTGTTGTCTCTTACATTCGACATTTCTGCCAAAGACAATCATCAGGATATGCAGGCTTCCCTGCAGGCACTGGCTGGCTCTGCATCAATTCCAGGTTTGAGCTTTGGATATATCGATAAAGGCGAGCCTGCCCAGTTAACGGTAGTTGGCTTGGCGGATACTGAAAACGGCGTGGCTGTCGATCAAGATACTATTTTTCAGGCAGCTTCTCTGAGTAAGCCGGTTTTGGCTTTCATCGTTTTAAAGCTTGTTGAACGGGGTGAGTTTTCGCTTGATCAGCCCTTGTATGAAATTTTACAAAACCCGCGCATTGAGAATAAGGAGTGGGCGAAGCTGATCACGCCAAAGCATGTGCTGGCTCATCAAACCGGGTTCCCCAACTGGAGCAATGGAAATCTGAAGTTCTTTTTTCAACCGGGAAGTGATTTCAATTACTCCGGGGAAGGTTATGTTTACCTGCAGAATGTTCTAGAGAAAGTAACCGGCTTATCGCTGCAGGCGTTGGCAGAAAGGGAAGTATTTAAGCCTTTGGGAATGCAAAACTCATATTTCACCTGGAGTGAGCAAGATGAGTTGAAGCTCGCTCAAGGTCACGACCGTGCCGGCAACCAGGTAACCAGAGGTATACCTGAGCCAAACGCCGCATCGAGCCTGCATACAACAGCTGAGGACTATCTCAAATTCGTAAGCGCCTGGTTTGATGATGAACAACTGCATCCCGGTTCCCGGCAAAAGGCATTTGAACCGATTTCAACCAAAGACCAGGGGGAGCCAACCACCACCATGGAGTGGGGGTTGGGCTGGGGTGTGTTGGCAGAAGGTGATTCAAAATCTGTTTGGCATTGGGGGGACAATGGGGTATTCCGGGCTTTGGTTATCGTTCAGCCTGATACAGAGCGCGCTTTTGTGTATTTCACTAACAGCCAAAATGGCTTGGCTATTGCTAAACAGGTAACTGAAAAGATATTCCCGGGAAATCAGAGCATTTCCAATTGGCTGGGTTATGGACAGGCGGACTCTCCACTGTGGCAGGCGGAGCAAAAGGGTTATGTGATGGAATCTCAGGGTAAGTACCTTGAGGCGCAGCAGTTTTTTGAGGAGGTGCTGGAAGAGTACCCTGATAATCAGCGGTTAGTGAGTAAGGTCGAGTGGTTAAATCCACTGATCAACCCGCCTGAGAATGTAATATCGTTAACCCCTGAAGTGCTTGAAAAAGTGGTTGGACAATATGGTGAAAGGAGATTGTTTCTTGAAGACGGTGAATTGAAGTATCAGCGTAACCAGGGAGCGGTGTCTGTTCTTACACCCTTCTATGACAATGTGTTTAAAGTGGGTGAATCGTTTGATTTTCGTCTTGAGGTGGTTTTTGATGATAATGGTGATGCAATAAAGCTGGTCGGTCATTATGAGGGTGGATTTAGTGATGAGTCGGAGAGGACAGCTAATTAATAGACTGCCACTGATCTTCTGATTAGGAACTGGATGTCAGGATTCTGATTTAAAATGGGATTGGGCATCGTGTAAAAAACACAAACATGGTAGCAGTTCAGGATTAAATATCTTGATATTTGCCCGCTGTGCTTTTTTGAATGTATTCAAGCATCAATTTGGCTCTGCTCTTCCTTGATCCTTTCCCATATTTTGCAGCAGTTTCAACAGCCTGGATAAGGCTTTGTGTTCCAATAAATGCTGCCAGGCGGCAATAGCATTTATATTCTCTAAACCCTCGATGATCTACAGCGTGTTCTAATACGGCATTTAACCTTTTCACCTGCTTCGCTTTAAGCTCAGTTCTTTTCAACTTTCGCAGAATTTCCTCTTTGATATAGCCAGACCGAAAGAAAAGTGAGTTTACTTCAAGAAAACAAATTGCAAATTCCAGCAGTTCTGGATCTGAATAGCGCTCTTCTTCATATGCCTGGTTAATATATTCATCAATAGGGGAGACATAGGAATGAAACTCTTTACACGCCATTTTCCATTTCCTGGGCTCTTTGTTCCTATGCCTAAACGTTTCATGGATTCTGTCATGTAACCTGGCTATTTCATTGCCCTCCCTTCGGATTAAGTCTTTAAAGTCTCGCATAGTTCATTATGCTTTGATTTTTTATCCGGCGACTATGAAAAGCGAGTGCAGCTGGTAATAAGTCTTGCTAATCTTCAGTTCGCAGAATTTTCTCCATCTTCTTCCCTTTGGCCAACTCGTCAATCAGCTTGTCCATATACCGGCACTTTTTATGCAAATTGTCTTCCAGCTCTTCTACCCGGTAGCCGCAGATCACACCTTTGATCAGGTGCACATTCGGATTTAAGCTGCATTCATTGAAAAAGGCTTCAATGGTTACTTCATCGTCGATCAGTGATTTCAACTTTGCTTCATCGTACCCTGTGAGCCATTCAATGACTGCATCCAGCTCATCTTTGGTTCTGCCTTTCTTTTCAACTTTTGTAATGTAGTGGGGGTAGATTGACGCGAAGGTCATCTTTGCAATGCGTTCTTCTGTTCCGGGAGGTGGCTTTTGCATGGTTATTCAGTATGCGGTCAGATGATAAGGTAACCAGTAAATGTTATCACTGGATCACAAGCTCAGTCGAATTTTCCGCCTTCAACGTTGGGCAAATATCAGCTTCTATTTTTAATCGGCTGGAAATAAAAATACTAGCTATCTCTTTATTATACTTGTTTTGAATGATTGGCTTTACGCAGCTTTCTACCCCATAGGAAAGCGATAAAAGGCAAAACAACAACTGCGATAAGTTCAAACCAAACCATATTATTCAAAGGAGCGGGAAAGCCAGTTACACCCATGGCTTCATTAAGATCAAGAGATGCGATGTGATTTATATGTACTGAGATAAAGACAATGGGTACGGTCAGTGCGATCCAATAGAAAAGCTTACCGTACCGCCCAAGAATAAATCCGGCTACTGTAAGTGGAATGGCTGCTAATAGACATCTTGCTAAGAAACCATATAACTCTAAATATTGGAGTCGAGTACTGCTATCCATGTCACCCAGCATTTCAGATAAAAATCGAGGAGTAGGGGTTGACAGCCAAATTTGTATCAACCAGAGGTATGACCAATAGCCAACGAACCCCAATAAAACGCCGAACAGAACAGTCACTGAAATATTTCGAATATTAAATTGCATAACATAAAGCTGACCAGATGTCAGAGTGGAATGTAGTAAAGAAAAGAACACCCAATAATTATAACCGTACTACAGCTTAGTCGAACTTAGGGCTTTCAGTATAGGTATGGCATAAGCTATTGATTTTTGAAGTCAGTAATGAGTGTCCCTAGTCTTTCACTAATCTCATTTCCTGTTGATTAAGGGCAACCGAATGACTTACTGAGGTGTCCGGTCCAAGCCTCCACCATTTTTCTACCATTGCATAACCGTACTCGTTTACTTCTTCTACTATGAATACATCGCCGATCATGGATAGAAGTCTGGACTTTTCCTCGGGGTCGATAGTTGCCAGTAGTGTTGGGTCAATAGATAGGACTTCCACGCGATCACCTTCTTTCACTAACTTTCCGTTTAAATCGCGAGTTGTATTCATTTAATAAAGATTTTGATGCCCAATAACTATAACTGTGCTAACTTAGTCGAACTTGAGGCTTTCATCATAGGGCATGGCATAAGCTATTGATTTTTGGGGTCAGTAATGAATGTCTCAGTCTTTTTAAATCTGCAAAGCAGGCGCAGTAGATTTTAGCGGCTTGTTAGGTATCATTGTGTTGGCAACAACCATAGTATGCCAAGCACCATTGAATTGAATAAAAGCGCAAATAGCCAAGTGTATTTGCGCGGAGTTCCTTCAGGTTTGAACAGGCATCTAAAAATAGGGTCCTTCTCTCGCAATCTAAACCAGCTGGTTGCTATTGGTTTTCGCTGCGACGGGCGCAGCACCCAAAGCATAATCGGCAACAACCCGGTGATCCACAAAGTAGCTCCCACTTTTATCTCAAACGGCATTTTGAGGCCTAACGTTCGAATTACAAAGAAAAAGGAAAGAACATCTAATAATCATAACTGTGCTACAGCTTAGGCGAGCTTGAGGTTTTCAGTATGCGGCATCGAAAAAGCTATTAATGGATGCCCCAGTCTTTTCGGTGTGATTGCACTTGTTATTTTTATAATTCACTAAAAACTCTAATTTTACGACCCTCTTCATTTGCCTCTTTAAAAACTCCCTGAATTTTATCAAAAAACGCTTTCATCGAAGAATTAAGATCGTTTACACCCTGATTAATAACACAAAATGGTGGTTCAATTTTATTTATACCACCAGTTACTATACTATCAGCCAATGCATCTAAGTTATGTCCATGCCATTCAGGTGCATCTACTTGTGAAAGAAATAAAGAATAAAACTCTTCCTCAGTACTAATGTTTTTCCAGTCAATGAATATCTTCATATTTAATAAACTTAACGCCTCAAATAACCGGCGTGGCCTTGCTGCGACCGGGGCCGTAGGCGCACTGTTAATTGACCTGTTATGTGCTTCACTCTAACTCACTCAGATCTAGCTTTTCTGCCAAAGAATCAGCAGATTCCTTGCCAATACCAATTACCGTAATCATACGGGCAGTCTTAGCACCAACTGCATCAATTGTAATTTCGATTTGCTTTTCAGAGTTTTTACCAATGAGCTTCCGGTTTTCAAGTATCTCCCACCCACTAATTTGAAACTCATTACTTAACATGTTCTTCAGATCATCAGAAGACATAATTGGATCTGGAATCATTCCTTCGTAGATATCATCAAAATCTCTGATTTTTCCTTTTTTTACGAAGACATAGTATTGACTCATGATCGACTCTCGTAAGACACATAACAAAGAAAAGGACACCCAATAATCATAGCTATACTACAGCTTAGTCGAATCTGAGGTTTTCAGTATGGGCATGGCATAAGCTGTTGATTTTAAGAGGGTCAGTAATGGGTGTCCCGGTTTTTCTTGTATTTATTATAATTTCCATTCCTCACTTAACCTTAGAAATGCATAACGTTTGAATTAAGCGGCGCCGTTTACGGCGTCCAACTTGAATGATTTGTTAGCTTGGAACACGGCCCCGCAGTAAAGCACAAAGGTTTTTCATGTCGTCGTACTCTGGCGTACCATAGAATGTTGTGTCTCTCATAGCCTCATACAGATGTAGCGCTAATTGTGCCAGAGCCTTTCGGAACACATCAATGCTGGCTCGTAGCGACCGCAAAGAATCAATGACTTGCTGTGCCTGACCGGAGCGCAACTGCCCGCCGTACGTTTCGCCAAAATGGTGGACGATTTGATTGCGGTGATACACCAACTGCGCCAAATGCTGCTCGAAGCCATCAGATTTTGAAGTTGCAGAATCTACCAATTTTCCTACCAGCTCGCCGAATGTGCGTTTCTTGATCTTCTCATATCGTAAAAGCGCAGCACGAATACTAGAGTCTTGCGCATCGGTGAATGGAATGATCACTTTTAGATACTTCTCGGCCTCCTGAGTTGAGAGGATAATAGCCCCGATCAGTTCGAGTAATTTCGAATTACTTGTTTGTGTCGATATTTCCATTGCGAGCTAACGCCTCGCTAAGGGGTGCGCTTTAGCGCGTCTCGCGCGAAGCATAAACTTAAGCGACTTGTTATACACCGCTTTTCTTCGGTTGATTGTGAAGAAACAATACTAGGCTTTTAACAGTTGTTACTTTATTAAAAAATGGATTGGCTTCAGCATCTTCTGTCTCTATACCTAAACGATCTGCGACTGCCCAATAAACATTATCAAGATCGTCTGTATCTAAGTTATATGTTTCTTTAAACAAGTCATCTGCTTCTACGGGAAAAGATTTGCCGTCGTATTTCCCAAGATAGCTTTGAAGCTCATTCCACACTTCTCTCATGATTTTTGTATCAACTTCACGATACTCAAATGAGCGTGCATAGTTGCAAATATTAGGAGCTCCTCTCTCCACAGCGATCTTAGACATTCGTTTATGATCGAAATACGAATAGACATATCCAAATATTATTATTCCTGTGATGATGTATATTATTGTCATAGGCTTAAGATGTATAACGCCTTGGACTGCGGTCGGCCGCGAAGTGGCCGATCGAGCGAATGTATGTAAGCGGCAGACCCAACTGGTTAGGTGGCGTTACTACTAGATACATCTGCATTCTCTGAAGCAGAAAAGAAAAAGACCAGCGCCGCGACAGCCGCGCCATCATAACCAATGAATCGTCCAACAGTCTTATCGCCTATAGATAACTGGCTATTATCGTACCGGCCAAGTTCCTTACCTTCCAGGTCCTTTACGACACCTTCCGAAAAGTGGGCGAATTTCTCATGATTGTTTGTATACACGAAACCTTCTTCGCCGTAGTCATACTCGCCAAGTCGAATGAGAGGCTCCCTCTGCCAAGCGACCCCATGCTTTGCGATGCAAACAATATTATCTTCAGCATCATAGATGATGTTGGTTTCGGGCATAAGTAAGACACCTAACAAAGAAAATGCAAAGAAAAGGACACCCAATAATCACATAACTGTACTACAGCTTAGTCGAATCTGTAGTTTTCAGCATGGGCATGGCATAAGCTGTTGATTTTAAATAAACTAGTAATGGGTTTCCCGGTCTTTTCCCTTTGAGTTATCGGTAGCTTCTCGTATTATGGTTTCCTTTAGCCCATGGCCCATAAGTGAACCTGCCTAGTTGCTTACAGTCTTTGCAACTCTGAGCCCGAGATTGGTGAAAGACTGTTGCGGATTCCATGCCCCGCGGTAAGCGCTTCTCAGATAGAATGCGCCATAATCGCCCCATGCTCCCCCTCTCATGACGCGCTTGTCACAGGGCTCTATCGTTTGCGCAGTGCCATCGCGAGGCTTGTTTATATAGTTGTCAGCATAACAGTCAGAGACCCATTCCCAAACGTTGCCAATCATATCCTCGACGCCAAATGCATTCGCGCTTGCATAGCTGCCAACAGGTGCCGTAAAAACGTATCCGTCATCGCATTTGCCTGCCCGCTCCCAATTTGGAAACCGCACTTGCGCTGATTGATCGACGCCATTAGTCAACTTGCAAAAGTCATCCTCATTGTTTCCCCACCAGTAGACAGAGGTTGATCCAGCACGAGCTGCATATTCCCACTCGCTTTCTGTCAAAAGCCGATACTGCTCCGAACTGGACTGTTCATTTATCCAGGCGATATAGGCTTTCGCGGAGTTCCAGGATACGCAGACGACGGGGTGATCATCGTTTTGATCAAATCCAGGGTTTTGCCAGGATTTCTCGAGGTCGTGTGCCCAACCTCCGTTATCCTGAATTGAAAGACATATCGACTCATCGACATAACCTGTGGCTTCCACAAATCTTTTGTATTCGCCGAGCGTAATTTCGTATCGCGACATGGCGAAAGCAGCAATGTCCACAATAACTCGGGGAGTTTCATCTTCTTGATGACCAGGATCTGTCACACTTGAACCGAGCAAAAATGTTCCGCCGGGAATAAGCAGCATTTCCGGGCAATCCTCACAGTCAGAGAAATTGCCATAGTGTAAGCCGCTCTGTACAAGCAGCGATGAGGTACAAGCTGCAGTCGAAAATAGTAAAATTAGCACTATGGAGTTTTTTATCAATAAGAACCTGTTCATTGAGATGCCTTTATGTTGTATAGCCAAGAGCTTATGTGCAGGTGAATTAGTGCAGTATGTCGCAAAGCACGAAGATGGCCATGCTGAAAATCTCCAAAAATCTGGACTTTTTCCTCCTAGTCTCAGAAGGGTAGCTTTTTTGGCAGCCCATACGGCTTTGGCCTCAGAGTCGCCAGCATGATCATTGACGTCAACTCTAATCAAGCAGTTGGCTGGCAGGCAAAATTTTGGAGGACATGAATTGAGCGTCAGCGAAACAACTTCTCCCTATTCGACAGTCGAAAAAATAAGCATTGGTGAGTTTATGCTAACTTTAAAGACTGGCCATATTCACGGCCCGCATACGTCAGGCAGGTTGGAACCAAAGGTAATGAAACTGCTGGAGTTGTTCGTTAGTCAACCAGGTAAGCTTTTTTCCAGGACTGAGATTGAAGCGCATGTTTGGCCTCACACAATCGTCGGGGAAGACTCTACCGCGCGATTAATCTCGAAACTTCGGCAGGCCTTTTCAGATCTGCCAAGAAATCCCCGATACATAGAAACCTTGTCAAAGCGTGGGTATCGCCTCATCGCCGATGTGAAGGCTATCCAGTGCACAACTCCAACCCCGAATGTACGCTCACGCTTGAAGCCAGGTTTACTCTTGGGTGGTCTTGCGATAACGGCAATCATGATCGGCGTCATCCTTACCTTGTTAAGCGCAAATGGTATTGACGAAAAGAGTAACGATTTTTCTTCAGAATTGCTGGCTCAGCATTATTATGATGCGCTTACCCCTGAAAGCTTAAACGTTGCGATACTGCACTATCAGCAAATCATTATACAAACCCCTGAGCGTGCCTCAGGTTATGCAGGTCTTGCAAACTCACTGGTTCAGAAATTATTGCGACCTGCCTCCGGCGTAACTGGGGCGGAGCAAACGGGTTTATCAGCGGCGCTGCGTGATAATCGTTTAAAATCAGATGAAAGCGTGACCATTCTAAATCAGGCTTTGCGGCATTCAGAGCGCGCGATTACGCTGGAACCAAACAATGTGAATGCACTCAAGGCCCATGGTTTAACGCTGTCGGCGCTAGGGCGCATTGAAGAAGCTAAGGTGCACTATCAGAAGGCTCTGAAACTTGAACCCAATGCATGGCATATAGTTTTAAATCTCGCCGAGCTGAGCTTGCTCTCCGACGACGTTGAGCAGGGAATGAAGTTATTTGAGCGGGCTGTTACTGTCATCGAAACTGAATTCTCGAATGATCTGGAAATCGTGACTCGCTTTGTTCCGGATATCAGTTCAATGCTCGGAGATTTCTATCAAAGTCTGAAACAGACAGAAATCGCTGTCTATTGGTATCAAAAGGCGCTGCAAATAAGGCCAGAGCATCCAACTGCTCAAGACGGCATGTCAGTGATTGTAGCTGCATCAGCACCCGCCGGGGACTGATAGAGATCTTATGTGATGGGGATGAAATAACAAGAGAGAAAAGGGCGCCCAATAATCATAATTTAAATAAGTCAATAATGGGTTTCGCGGTCTTTTTTAGCTGATAAATTGAGGTACATTTTGTTGAAATATCTCGATTAGCTCTGGTTGCATATACTCGTACTCATCGGGAATGCCCAAACAAATTAACTTTTGGCTTTTTAGGCTTTCTCTAAATTTCTTTCGGAGCTTTCTTTTATGGGTTTGCTCCATCACAAAGATAATATCTGCCCATTCAACGTCTTCGGTTCCGAGTGGAATTTCCGCGTCATGATTTAAACCCGCTGATCTAGCCTCAATTTCAGGCTCGCTGCCAAAGACGGCTTCCCCTGTGGGAGAGCGTAGCTTATTTTGGCTGCAAACGAATAGTATCTTCTTCATTACCTTTGACTACACATAATGCCTTGCTTTGGGGTAGCCGAAAAGCAGTGAAAGCTGTCACAGCCACGAAGTGGCGAACAAAGAAAAGGATACCCAATAACTGTAACTATACTTACAAACTTAGTTGAATTTAAGGTTTTCAGCATGTGTTACGACATAGATTTCTGATCTTAATAGAGTTTAGTAGTGGGTGTCCCGGTCTTTTTCACTATTACCCAACAATTGGTTAACCTTTGGCTGAATGAACCAAACGCCTATAGGAAAAAACCAAAATAGAAAGAATAGACCCGAATATGAAAGGAAAGGCAAATTTTTCCCATGCTCCAACTTAGCCAGCTGCTTTGCCGTGAATCCCAATGCATAGATGAGAGACACCATGGCTAATAATTGCATGAACACAATATAACCCAGCAACTGGTCATTAGAGCCCAAAAAGAGTCTGTCGCTTATAAAGAGAGAAATAAGTACATAGACAAGACCAAACAGCATTGGCCTAGTTGAAGACACTAATTCAGGAGGAAGTGCTTTGGAACATGCTGAAGCAATTGCCCACAACCAACCAAAGAAGACGATAGCAAAAATAAATTTTAGAATTGCCATTACCAATGCGTTTGGCGCATCACCGCTCAGCATTGAGTTAGTCATCATGGCCTGAGCAACAAGCATGGAGCCAGTAAGGACTATAAATAGCTGCCAATGTTTAGCTTTTAGGTAAATGCTCATAACTATCCTTTATGCATAACAATTTACTAGGGGCGCCGAAGCAACGCATAGTTTGTTCCACGTAGGTCACGCTCTTTGTTTCTGGAGTGAGTTTGAGCAACTTGTCATAACTCATCTTTGATAAACCTAATTTTGTATGAGTTGTCTGCCTTCTTTCCAGAAACAATATCTGTAACTTGTGCCACAATAGTATAGATTCCCTCCGAATCACTTTGCTCTAAAACCAGATCCAATGCTGGATCTGCCATAATGAAAGAGGGTTTTTTGGGATGCCTACCTTTTCCTTTTGCAAAGTTACGCTCACCAAAAATAGGCTTGTTATCAGGATCTAGAAAATAGAAGTTCACGCTGAACTCATAGTTTCCTTCCGAGTTCGGTGACATGCCAGTAACTATGAACGCGGTTACAATTAGTTGATCAGGTTTTGCCACATTTAAGCGTTTAATTTTCACCCCATGTTGAGGGGGCTTGCTAAGCCATTCGTTTATGTATTCTGGTGTTTCGGAGGCAACAATAATCAAGCCAAGTTCGCCAGTCTCATTTGGTTCTGGCCCGGGTTTAATTTCAGCAAATGAAGTACTGCAGAAAATGATAAATAATATAAGGAGTGTACGTGTAAAATATTTCATGCTCTCTCTGTTGAGATATAACGCTAATCTAAGAGGCGAAGTGCGCAGCACTTTGTCACGCTAGGGTACCTTGTTATGTTTTGTACATGCCAAGTCTTGTGCCACCGCCAATTTAACTTGGTTCATTTTGCTTAACCCATGCAGATAAAGCTTTAATTCATTCTTCTCTACAATTGGTGGTTTAGAGTTGTTGAACTTGTCGATTTCTACAACAACTAGATAAGAGCCACCAATTAAGACTGTGTATAAGTCTTCGAGCTGTTCAGGAGTCCAGTGGAGGACATAAGCATTTTTGGTATCGTGGCCTTCAATCTCCAGTGCCTTTCGCAACTTTGAGTCGGGATCTTGGAGGGAATCGTTAGAGCGTAACAACTCATCACGAAAGTCACTCTCCATTTTACTTCCAATGAGCTTCATTTAGTCGATGCCTCGTGAAACACGCCCCAAATATAGGGCCGTATTGTAAGCGCGAAGCGCTGGAATGTACGCCCAGCTGCATAGCAGTGCCATGGTTTGTTTGTCATACCTTAGACTTGAGTTCATGGATAGCTTTCAGAATAGAATCTCTATTCTTTGCGGATTTAAGCCACTTAGGCAACCTGCTTGCCAAAGATGAATTACTCCATCCCCACTTTTCGTCTTTGGTGCGCTCTCTTAAATTAGCTTCAACGTATGACTCTAGAAACTGAAGATGCTTTAGATTAAAAGCCCAGAGCGAATGACCAATACAATTAGTTTGTAACCAAAGATTGAAACCGAAGTAACCGTCAGTAGGGTTCTCATCGTACCAATAAAATGAACGACCATTCGATGGTTTTGTTGATGTATACCCGCAACTAAAACACGTACACCTTACTGAATTCTCTCCAAGTGGAACAACAGATGATTGACTTCCACATCTAGGGCAGACAACTAATACAGGTTCTTCATCCGTAGGCTTACTTATTGTGAAGCGGTGTGCTCCGTTTTCTTTGAATCGATTCTTAGTCATGACTTAGGTTTAACACCGCCAGCAGAGGCGCGCGGTACGTGCGTACATACTGTCTGGTTAGGTGCCCATGACATAGAACGTAAAGCCAACGTTATTCTCCGGCAAATCGGAGGATGAAACCTCCTCAATTGACTCAAAATAGACTTTAGCTTCTTTCGATGGTTGCACACCTTCAGGAAGCTTAAGGCTTTCTTCATTTCTGAGGTTGGTTATTGCCATTTCCTGGGCCTCCTCTGCCGAAGCGGCTTCTATGTATCTAGTTACGTAGAAACCAACCGGTGATTTTTCTCCGATTAATTCACCTGGAAAGTTTTCGCCTTCAATAAAACATTTAAACCACATTTCTTTTCCTGCAACCTAACGTACGAATTAAGCGGCGTCGTTTACGGCGTCCACCTTTAATGATTTGTTAGCTGATAAGAGAATAGGACACTCATTGCTCTTTAGTTATCGAAGAGTGTGTTAACAGGCTTCGTGGTCATTCTAACCACCACCGATGCCTCCATCGTCTCCCCCAACTCCTGAACCGCTACCGTCATCTCGGGCTCTAGCCCATTCAAACGACAAAACAAGCTTTATACACAAAGCAATGGAGAAAACGACACACATCAAAGGAGCCCATACGCTGTAAGTTGGTTCAGCGGAAAACAGGTCAGCGTAGTATAAGGATGCGACTAACCCGCCAATAATCACAAGCCAAGAGATCAAGCTCTACTCCTTCTCAACAAATCGATAAAACCAATAATCATAACTCTACTACAACTTGGTTGAGATTGACTTTAAAACTGGTGCCCAGGTTATTAGTCATCAACTTAGCCATGCCAGCTGGCAGGTCCGCCCAAACAAACCCTGTAAATTGAATGGCCTAAGTTATTGGTACATTTTCATGAGATGAAATCCTGCCGGAATATGGGAGTTGCCCCAATCCGTCACCATATTATGACCGAGAGTCATGCAGAGATGACCGGGATTACCTGCACTCATGGTGCAGTATCAACCCCACACCGGGATTGCTATCCTGCCTGTTTGATAAGACCATTACCGAATAAAAGCACAACATACGCCTGATAACCAATGCAACCGCTAAACAACCTCTACCGCGAAGTGATCCTGGATCACAACCGCAACCCGCGAAACTTCGGCGAGTTGCCGCCGCCGTGCGAGCATGCCCAGGCGCATAATGCGCTTTGCGGGGATAAGCTGGAATTGACCTATCGGCTGACTGGGGAGCAGTTGGAGAAACTGATGTTCACCGGTAACGGCTGTGCGCTTTCCCAGGCATCGGCTTCGATGCTGACCGAACAGCTTGCCGGGTTGTCTGTGGCTGAAGCTAAGGAATTGATGGAACGGTTCGAGCAGGCCTTCAGCCAGGATCAAGAAGCTGAGCTGCCTGAGGATCTGGCCGCATTGCTGAATGCCCGGCAGTTTCCATCGCGTACCGATTGCGTGCTGATGAGTTGGCGGGCCCTGGGTGAGGCATTACAGGGGCATGGGCAGAAAGCGGATTAGTTCGCCATGACATCACGCTATGACCGTCAGCTGATACTCCCCGGGTTTGGCCAGGAGGGGCAGCAACGGCTGGCGGAATCATCGGTATTGGTGATCGGCCTCGGCGGACTGGGGTGTCCGGTGGTCAGTTATCTGGCCAGCGCCGGTGTAGGCCATCTGCTGTTGAATGATTTTGACAAGGTCGATGAAAGTAATCTGGCCCGACAACCGCTGTATCAAGCAGTTGATATCGGGCGGTTAAAAACCGAGGTTTCTGCCGAATGGATCAGCCACGCCAATCCCGATGTAGAAGTTGAGGTCATCAATCAGCGTCTGACCTTTGATGGATTATTGGATGCAGCCCGGAGCGTTCAGGTTGTGGTCGATGCCAGCGACAATATCCAGACACGCCTGCTGGCCGGAAAAGTTTGTCGTCAGTTGCAGATACCGCTGGTATTCGGTGCTGGCATCCGCTGGGAAGGTCAGTATGCGGTGTTCCGTTATGACCTGCCCGGCAGTCCCGGCATAGAACAGCTGCTCAATGAAAATGATGAACTGCTGGGCGACTGCGCAGGGAGTGGTGTATTCGGGCCGCTGGTGGGTGTGATTGGTTCGGCCATGGCCGGAGAAGCCATCAAACTGTTATTGGGACAGGGTGATGACGGCAAGCGCCTCATATTGTTCGATGCACGCTATGGCTGGCGGGAGCTTAACCTGCCGAATCATTCGAGCAACAGCGAATGAATAGTTGGCTGCTGGCAGGACTGTTTGCTGTAACTGCACTGCTGTATGCCATGGTCGGCTTTGGCGGCGGTTCCACCTATAACGCTTTACTGGTGCTCGGTGGTGTTGATTATCGGGTGATCCCGGTGATTGCACTCAGCTGCAATATCATTGTGGTAACCGGTGGTGTTATTCATTTTGCCCGGGCCGGGCATCTGCGTTTGTCGGCTTTTGCACCTTTTGTAATAACCTCAGTGCCGATGGCGCTGGTGGGCGGCAGCCTGGTGGTACCGGAACGATTGTTTGTCAGTTTGCTGGGTGTGGTCTTGCTGGTCAGCGGTGTATTAATGCTGATTTCAAAACAGGCCGGCATCGGTACTGCACCAGATCAAAGAACGCGCTGGCTGGTCGGACTGCCCGCAGGTGCAGTGCTGGGTCTGCTGGCCGGGATTGTCGGTATAGGCGGAGGCATTTTTCTTGCGCCGTTGATGCACCTGTTGAACTGGGATCGCGCCAAAACCATTGCTGCCAGCGCCAGCGGGTTTATTCTGGTTAATTCAGTCGCGGGTCTGATCGGGCAGCTCAGCAAATGGCCGTCGCTGGATGCAGCTCAGCAGCTGTGGCCTTATCTGGCATTGCCGGTGGCGGTATTGCTGGGCGGGCAATTGGGCAGTTACCTCGGGGCAGGCGCTGTCAGAGACCGGTTAATAAGAGCGATGACCGCCGCACTGGTACTGTATGTGGCGGTCCGATTACTATGGCGCGCACTGGCGTGGAGCAGTTGATGATTACCGTTCAGCAGGCAGAAAACTTAATCTTGGAAAATATGCCGCAGGCCGGCTTAGAGCAGGTGCCCGTGGCGGACAGCATTGGCCGGGTACTGGCTGAAACCGTGCAGGCGGAACGCGACCAGCCGCCGTTTGACCGTTCCACCATGGATGGTTTTGCGCTGGCTGCAGACGATGGCAGTGAGTCGTATCGGATCGCCGCTATTGCACCTGCCGGGCAACCGCAGAGTAGTCTGGGTAAACCCGGTGAATGCATCGAAATCATGACCGGAGCGCCCATTCCTGCCGGTGCAGACTGCGTGGTGCCGGTAGAACGGGTTGACCGAGACGGTGAGATGATCCGCCTGCATGCAGACGCACAGCTGACAGCCGGCCGGTTTGTGCATGCAAGAGCGTCCGATCACGACGCAGGCAGCGGGTTGATCGCAGCAGATACACCCATTGGCGCACCGGAACTCGCTGTTCTGGTGTCCGCCGGTTATGCTCAGGTTTCAGTCAAAAAACTGCCGGCCATGGCGATTATCGCCAGCGGTGATGAACTGGTTGATGTGGACCAGCCGGTGGCACCACATCAGATCAGGCGCTCAAATGACTATGCCATGCAGGGCCTGCTGACAAGACACGGACTGGCAACCGGCACGCGCTGGCACATACAGGATGATCCTGCCGCCCAACTGAAGCTGCTGGGCGAATGCCTGGAGCGTGATGACGGTCTGGTGTTGACCGGCGGGGTATCAATGGGCCGCTATGATTACATTCCGGAGGTGCTGGGGAAATTGGGTGTAGAGGTTATTTTTCACCGGGTTAGCCAGCGCCCTGGAAAACCGATGTGGTTCGGCTTAAGCAACCTGGGTAAACCGGTGTTTGCCTTGCCGGGTAACCCGGTTTCGGCTCTGGTATGCATGCGCCGCTATGTGGTGCCTGCCCTGCAGAAAATGCTTGGCGTTCTGCAGACCAGTTACAGCACTGAACTCAGCCTGGCGGAAGCGGTCGATTTTGCACCGGCTTTGACCAGTTTTTTACCGGTGGATTTAACGGCAGGAGATATGCACAACGCACACCCGAAAAAAACCAACACCTCAGGCGACTTTACCGCACTGGCGGGCACCGCCGGGTTTGTTGAACTGGCGCTTGAGCAAAAACATTTCCCCGCTGGAACCAGGGTGCCGTTTTATCCATGGTAATCAAGCCGCCAGAAAAACTGCAGGACCGCTTGGGCCGGCCATTGCATGATTTGCGCCTGTCGGTAATAGACCGTTGTAATTTCCGCTGTCCATATTGCATGCCGGCGGAGTTGTACCCGGATGGCTATCCGTTCTTTTCACGCGAGAAACTGCTGCAGTTTGATGAAATCGAGCGACTGGTGAAGCTGTTTGCGCAGCTGGGCGCCAGCAAGCTGCGGCTGACCGGTGGTGAACCCCTGCTGCGTAAGGATCTGGCTGACCTGATCGCGCGGCTGGCGACCATCGACGGTGTTGAAGACATTGCCATGTCGACCAACGCCATCTTATTGCCGCGCCATGCCCAGGCCCTGTATCAGGCCGGTCTGCGACGGGTGACCGTCAGCCTGGACAGCCTGGACCCGAAAGAATTTCTGCAGCTCTCGGGCAACCGCGGCTCACTGGCTCAGGTGCTCGACGGCATAGCCGCTGCCCAGTCTGCCGGTTTTGAGAAAATCAAAATCAATGCTGTGATCAAACGCGGTATGAATGATCAGTCGGTATTGAAGCTGGTTGAGCACTTTCGCAACAGTGGCTGCACGCTGCGGTTTATCGAATTTATGGATGTCGGCACGTTGAATGCGTGGCAGCAGGAGCAGGTGGTCAGTTCCGCTGAAATACTGGCTCAGATCAACAAGCGCTGGCCGGTTGAGCCGGTATCAGCCGATTATCGCGGCGAGGTTGCTCAGCGTTATCGCTTTACCGATGGAGCCGGGGAAATAGGTTTTATCAGTTCGGTCAGCAAGCCGTTCTGCCGGGACTGCACCCGCGCCAGATTGTCGGCTGATGGCAAGCTGTATACCTGCCTGTTTGCACAAGACGGTATGGATTTGAAAACGCCGTTACGTGCTGGTGCAGATGACGACGAACTGCTGGAAATGCTGACGTCGAGGTGGCGTGCCAGAACCGATCGCTACAGTGAGCTGCGGGCGGCCGGACAGCTGGATGAAACGTATAATGACGACAAAGTTGAAATGTATCAGGTGGGTGGATGAGTCTTACGCATATTGATGCTGATGGCCGGCCGAAAATGGTCGATATAACCGACAAGCAGGCCTCTTCACGGCAGGCACATGCGCGTGCATCAGTGCTACTGCCGCCGGAAGTAGCTGCCGAGTTTACCGGTAATGATCTAATGACCCGCAAAGGTTCGGTAGCGCATACAGCCGTGATTGCCGGCACCATGGCGGTCAAGCGCACGGCGGAGCTGATACCGTTTTGTCATCCATTGCCGATTGACCGCTGTGATATTCGGATTGAGTTGCAGGACAACGGTCATTTGGTCATCGACTGCATCGTCGCGGTACAACATAAAACCGGTGTGGAAATGGAAGCACTGACCGGCGCAAGTGTTGCGGCACTGACCGTGTATGACATGCTCAAGGCGTTGTCGCACGATATTGTCATCAGCGAAGTTCGGCTGATCAGCAAACAGGGTGGCAAATCAGATTTTGAGTCCAGCCAACCCCCAGCCGGAGGGAATCCATAATGCCGTTATATGGTCTGGTGCTGGCCGGTGGCCAAAGCCGGCGAATGGGTCAGGATAAGGCCGGTCTGCAGCTGGCCGGGCAATCATTGCTGGAACGCACTTATCAGCTGGTCAGTGAAGTATGCGACAAAACCTTCGTGTCGGTAAGGACACCGGAAGCCTCCGGACTGCGCAGCGGCTATGCGCAAATTGCCGATCAATATGGCGGGCTCGGCCCGGCCGACGGCATTGCTTCGGCACAGCAGCAGCATCCCGAAGCTGCCTGGCTGGTGGTGGCCTGTGATCTACCGCTGCTGGACAGCCAAACGCTTGCCGAGCTGATCAGGCAGCGCGATATGGACAGCGATGCCACTGCTTACCGCAGCAGCAGTGTTGATCTGCCGGAACCCTTGTGTGCCATTTATGAACCGCAAAGTACTGGCCGGATAAAGGAGTTTCTGCAGGCGGATATCCGCTGCCCGCGCAAGATGCTAATCAATATGAATACCCGATTACTCACGCAATCCAATAGCCACGCATTAGACAACGCCAACACGCCTGAACAATGGGCACAGGCAGCAGGAATGGCCCAATGAAACAGCTGAAGATTGAATATTTCGCATTGTTCCGGGAAAGGGTCGGCACGGCGGCTGAACAGATCAGCTCGGATGCCGCCAACCCACAGGAATTATTTACAGAACTGCAGGCCAGGCATACCGGCCTGGAGTCACTGAACAATATGAAAGTGGCCATCAACGATGAGCTGGTCGACTGGACAGCTGCGTTGGCAGACGGTGACCGGGTGTTGTTTTTTCCACCGGTGGCAGGTGGCTGATATGCGTTTTCTGATCAGCCATGAGCCGGTGATTCCGGCGCACTACATTACTGAGTTAACCGATCCGCATTGTGGCGGGTTTGTTACTTTCGAGGGCTGGGTGCGCGACCACAATGAAGGCCACCGCGTGTTGCGGCTGGAATATGAAGTGTATGAGCCGCTGGCCATTAAGGAAGGTGAACAGGTTCTGCAGGAAGCCAAGCAACGGTTTGGCATCCGGCAGGCGTTTGGCGTGCACCGTGCCGGCGGGCTGGATATCGGTGATTGCGCGGTATGGGTCGCGGTCAGTTCTGCCCACCGGGCAGAAGCCTTTGATGCCTGCCGGTACATTATCGATGAGGTCAAACAGCGCCTGCCGATCTGGAAAAAAGAATATTACGAGAATGGTGATTCCGGATGGGTCAACTGTGAGCGCTGCGCACATCCCGGCCATCCTCACCATCATCATGGTAGTGCCAATTGAATCTTGGTCTGACACCACTGCTCAACCGCATCGCCGCTGATCCGGATCAGCCATTTATTCTGGTCAGTGTTATCCACACACTGGGCTCTACTTACCGCAAACCGGGTTCGATGATGTTGCTGGATCAGGCAGGTCAGATGTATGGCCTGGTCAGCGGCGGCTGCCTGGAAGCAGATCTGATGGCGCAGGCCCGGCCAGTTTGGGAAACCGGTGAGCCCACCGTGGTTACCTATGATCTGCGTGGTGATGATGATGCCCTGTGGGGGCTTGGACTGGGTTGTCAAGGGCTGGTGCAGCTGCTGCTGGAACGGGCTGATGCGGACAATGCTTTTGGTGGTCTGGCTTCCATTGAGCCCTATTGGCAGGCTGGTGATGAGTGCTTATTGCTGAAAGTTATCGAGGCCGGTTCTGATCTGCCGCTGGGTCGTCACTGGCTGGTACAGGATGATGACCGGATGCTGCCGGTAACAGCTGAACAGTTGCCGGTAGACAAACCAACCGAACTGACTGCGGGAGATGCCCGCCTGCTGGCTGTCCCTGTACGGCCTGCATCACGCCTGCTGATTTGCGGTGCAGGGCCTGATGTGGCTCCGCTGGTAAAACTGGCCAGCGCCTGTGACTGGCGGGTAACGGTATATGATCACCGGCCGGCGTATGCGCTTGAAGAACACTTTCCGCAAGCGGAAAAGGTTATTTGCTCACCCGCAGCAATGCTCGCTGAAATAGCCGGAACCGCATTTGATGCGGCAGTGATAATGAGCCACCACCTGCCCAGCGATTTGAAATATGTACAGCAGCTGGGTGATTCAAAAGTCCGCTACATTGCCCTGCTCGGCCCGCCGGCCAGGCGTGAGCAGTTGCTGAGCGAAACCGGCCTGGAAAACGATCAGCGGTTTTATGGTCCGGCCGGTCTGGATATCGGTGCCGATCTGCCGGAAACCATTGCCTTATCGATTCTGGCCGAAGCCCATGCAGCATTGAATGCCGGCAGCGGTGGCTGTTTGCGTGACGCTGAGTAAGCCATCCAACCGGCTGGCGGCTGTTGTACTGGCAGCCGGTAATTCGGTAAGACTGGGGCAACCCAAGCAACAGGTTAAGTTACATGGCACAGCTTTGCTGCGGCGTGCAGCACAACTGGCGCTGCCGGTTGCCGGCCAGGTTATCGTGGTGCTGGGAACACAACATCGGGAGCAGCAGAAACTGATACACGATTTACCAGTGGATGTGGTGGTTAACCAAAACCCGTCTGCCGGCCTGGGGGCATCGATTGCCTGCGGTGTTCAACAGTTGAACGGAAAGCCCGATGGCGTGTTGTTATTGCTGGTGGACCAGTACCGGCTTAACGCAAATCATATTGAGTCACTGGCAGGCCGGTGGCATAGTGAACCTGAACAAATAACCGCAGCCGGTTTCGCCGGGACCCATGGTCCGCCGGTAATATTTCCGTCCCGCTATTTTGCTAGACTGAGTGAATTGCAGGGAAACGGTGCAAAACCCCTGTTGACCGGTCAGGCGCTGACCAGTGTGCCGATACCGGAAGCGGAAATCAATCTGAATACACCGCAGGATCTGATCGATTTGCGGCGTTTCGAACAGACAGCGAACTGAACGGACAATCAGTTCAGCGTCAAACAGCCAGATCAGGCGATGCATGCATGCAGGAGCGCCTGTCAGCCATAGGAGAATGAGCAATGAAAGTTACCGTTAATGGCAAAGTGATCGACTACAGCGGCGATCCACAAATGCCGATTTTATGGTTCGTCAGGGACGAGCTGGGTATGACCGGTACCAAATTCGGCTGCGGTATGGCGCTGTGCGGTGCCTGTACAGTGCATCTTGACGGTCAGGCGATCCGTTCCTGCGTGACCCCGATGAGCGTGGCCGCAGATAAATCCATTACCACCATCGAAGGTTTGGGCAGTGAGGGAGAACATGCACTGCAAAAAGCCTGGAAAACCCATAATGTTCCTCAGTGCGGCTATTGTCAGAGCGGGCAGATCATGCAGGCGGCATCATTTCTGTCGCAGAACCCGAACCCGTCAGACAGTGAAATTGAAACAGCCATGACCGGAAATATCTGCCGCTGCGGCACCTATACCCGGATTCGCGCTGCGATTAAAACAGCCGCGGAGGATCTGGCATGAGCGCTCCTTTCAATCCCAGCCGGCGGCGTTTTCTAACCGCCAGTGCACAAACCTCCGGTCTGCTGCTGACCCTTAATCTGTTGCCGGCTGCCCAGCTGATGGCGCAGGCAGACGAAGGTGAGGGCTTCATGCCGAATCTGTTTGTCGCAATCGATTCGGATGGAACCGTCACCGTTACCTGTCACCGCTCGGAAATGGGCCAGCAGATTCGCACCAGTATTGCCCAGATAATCGCTGATGAGCTGGAAGCGGATTGGGACAAAGTGGTCATCAAGCAGGCAACCGGTGATCCGGTTTACGGTGATCAGAACACCGACGGATCACGTAGTGTGCGCCGTAATCTGACCCGCCTGCGCCAGGCCGGTGCGGCGGCAAGGCAGTTGCTGCGACAGGCGGCCGCGCATACCTGGGGTGTACCAGTTGATCAGTGTGAAGCAATCAATCATGTGGTGACACACCAGCCGTCCGGACGCAGCATGGGTTATGGAGAACTGGCTCAGACCGCCGCTTCGCAAACCCTTCCGGACCCCGAAGGCATTCCACTGAAGACCCGCGATCAATGGCGATACATCGGTAAGGCCGTGCAAAGTGTTGATATCGACAATGTGGTGCATGGAAAAGCCGTCTACGGATTTGATGTTCAATTGCCGGATATGCAGGTTGCCGTGATCGCCCGTCCGCCGGTGCTGTTTGGAACTGTCAGACGGCTTAACGATGAGGCTGCCCGGGCAGTCGCCGGGGTAACCGACGTGATCAGAATGCCGGCGCTGGAAGCCCCGGCCCTGTTTAAGGCGCTGGGTGGCGTGGCGGTGCTGGCCGGCAACAGCTGGGCGGCAATCAAAGGCCGTGATGCCCTGGAGATTGAGTGGCGAAACGGCAGCAACGCCCGCTATAACTCTGATGACTATATGCAGCAGATGCTGGCTACCTCGCGGAAATCAGGTGAGGTGGCGCGTGAGCATGGTGATGTCGACGAAGCGCTGGAAAATGCTGCCCAGCGGATTACTGCTGAATATACTGTTCCACATCTTTCTCAGGCACCGATGGAGCCGCCGGCGGCGGCGGCACGTGTTTCAGCAGACAGCGCGGAAATCTGGGCCTGTACCCAGACACCACAGTCAACCCGGCGCGAAGTCGCCCGGGCACTGGGTATGGAAGAATCACAGGTAACGGTGAATGTCACCATGCTGGGCGGCGCATTCGGGCGTAAGTCCAAGCCGGATTTCTCCGTCGAAGCGGCACTGCTGGCCAAACAGTCCGGGAAACCGGTTAAGGTTCTGTGGACACGGGAAGATGATATCCGGTTCGGATATTTCCACAGTGTCAGCGCACAGCGGGTTGAGGCTGGACTGGATGCCGACGGTAAAACGGTGGCGTGGCTGCACCGCACGGTATTCCCGACCATTTCCTCAACGTTTGATGCCAGCCAGACCTATCCCAGTGCCGGTGAACTGCGCCTGGGGTTTGCCGACAATCCGTTCGATATTCCCAATATGCGGCTGGAGAAAGGCCAGGCCAAAGCGCATGTGCGGATCGGCTGGCTGCGCTCGGTTGCCAATGTCTACCATGCATTTGCGGTTCAGTCGTTTGCTCATGAGCTGGCGGTTGCCGCCAAGCGCGACCCCAAAGATTACCTGCTGGAACTGATCGGTGCGCCGCGGCATATCGATCTGCCCGGGGCCGGTGTGGAATACGATAATTATGGCGACTCACTGAGAACATACCCGATCGATACCGGTCGGCTGGCCAATGTGGTTCGGATAGTGGCGGAGCGTGCCGGCTGGGATGCCAAACGCGCCCAGGGCCGAAAACTGGGTATAGCGGTACACCGTTCTTTCCTGACTTATGTGGCGACGGTGGTCGAAGTGGAAGTTGATGAGCGTGGCAGTTGGCGTATCCCGGAAGTGTACGTAGCCATTGATGCCGGCACCGTGGTCAATACCGACCACGTCAAAGCACAATGCGAGGGCGGCAGTATTTACGGATTAAGCTGTGCCATCGGGCAGATTACTGCTACCGATGGTGTTATTGATCAGGGTAACTTCAATGATTATCTGGTTACCCGGATCAATCAGGCGCCTGGCAGTATCGATGTGCATATTGTGGAAAGCGATGCAGCGCCAGCCGGTGTCGGTGAGCCATCAACACCGCCGTTTGCTCCGGCCCTGTGTAATGCTTTGTATGAAGCCACCGGGCAGCGAATCCGGGAGTTGCCGGTTCCACTGCGGTTATCACTTAGCTGAGCATGAGCAGACCAGGCTAGGCTAGGCCAATATGACCGCTGGTTCCAGCTAACCAGCGGTCAGCGCGGCAGGTTAAGCGCC
This sequence comes from Wenzhouxiangellaceae bacterium, assembly GCA_028289455.1. Classification (GTDB taxonomy): domain Bacteria; phylum Pseudomonadota; class Gammaproteobacteria; order Xanthomonadales; family Wenzhouxiangellaceae; genus JAJFKX01. The sequence goes on along the minus strand of JANQPN010000033.1, from coordinate 43,790 downwards.
GTCGCGCATCATCATCCCTAAAATCTGTAGGGTTGTCTCAAGTGGGCCAACCGATCCTTTGCTTGTGGTTAAACTGTCCCTGGAACCGCCGAAACTTTCCGATGTAAGTGATCGACGGGAGCAGAGGCAATGAAAAAAATTATAGTGCTGGCATTGCTGCTGGCAGCGGCGGCATCAGCGCAAACCGACACACAGGCCAGTGGCTTAAGCGGTGATCCGGAAGCTGTTGAGCTGGCGCAGTCCATGGTGGAAGCCATGGGCGGAAAGGAAATCTGGTCGCAGCTGAAAAGCCTGCATTTCGTACACCGGTGGTATCCGTCCAATCGAGTTGACTCATACCTCGAAGATGAAATTCTGGATCTGACCGGGCCCAGATCATGGGTAAAAATGAAAAGTGAAATCTACCACCGGATCAGAGCCTACAGCCCGGAGCATAATTACTGGTCGTTGACCAACGGCAGTTTCAGCTATGGCAGTGAAACATCGCTGAATGCCGCCATGGAACGGGCGCCGTACAATATTTACCGAATTGCCCGGGCGGTAGCCATGGACGAGTCAGTGTATGAAATTCGTCTGGGTGAAAGTGAAATCCCCGGTGGCCGGCAAATGGATTTTTATGGACCTGACGGGAATCGCTATGGCTGGATAGTGGTCAATGCTGCTGCAGAGCCGATCATGTGGGCCACTACTCAATACCGCTACATTTTCGGTCCAATGCAGCGATACGGAAATTTGAGCGTGCCTGAGTGGGCGGTATACGGCAACGGTTCATTTCGCTACCAGATGGTCAGTTTAACCGGAGATAATGATGTTCCGGATATGCAACTGTTTCAGCCGCCCGAGGAGTATCAACGGGCTGACAGTTGATAATGCACGGAAGCATGCGGCAATAATTTCAACTGCGGCTATTAATTATTATCGACTGCCGGCATCGAGAAAAGTCAGAATTGAGACGGGCGACTTCGGTAAAAGGTGGAGGCCGCCCAAACCGGGTTACCGGATACCAGCTATTGACCAGTGGTGAATATTTACTCGAGTCTGGCAAGCGCCTGTCTGGCAGCGATGTTGTCAGGCTCAAGCTCTAGCGCATGGCGGTAGCGATCGACGGCATTGTCGATTTCATCCCGCAGCTCATAAGCGCGGCCCTGGCCGATATGTGCAATCGCGGCCTTAGGGTAAAAGTCGCGTGCCAGCACCATCATCACATAGCCGGGCCAGATCAGGCCATCATCCAAAAGCTGGTGGCCTGCAGCGACCACCTCAGCAACGACGTCGTGCGGGTAGACTTCAGGATCATTCAGGTATTTTAAGAATAAAATCAGTGCAGCCTGGATTTTGTCTTTGCGCAACAGCTCATCCACTTGTGCGGTAATACCTGCAGGTGGTGTATAACTCAGCGCCTGTTCCAGTACCGGGTCTTGTGCAGAGAAGTAATCCTGGCTGGTGTAGGGCACATCCAGATGCACCGAGGTATTCTCGCGGAATTCACCGCCCAGCCAGCTGTGCCAGTAAAGGGTGGAAATCCGTAGTGTCAGGCCACTGTTGGTCAGCTGTATTTTTTTGGGATCACCATAGCTGGATGGCGAACTGCCGGGGCCTTCACCGACAAAAATGACGTTGGCATATTGCTCCAGAGCATTGACCAGTTTCTGCGAAGCGGAAAACGTGTTTCTGCCCAGCAGAATATAGCTGGAACCGTATTGGTTGAAACGACTTTGCATCAGGCTGCGGGTCACCGCACTGGTCCAGGAGCCGCTGCCGCCGTGATTATGGCGTAAATCCAATATATAGCGGTTGGCGCCGGTGCTGTAGGCTGCCTGCATGGTTTCGGCGATAAAGTCGCCGATAGGTCGATCAGGAAACATTTCGAATTCGTTGATCTGCACATAAATGGCAGACTGATCCGGCAGCAATTCAAACGAGGTTATATCCTGTCTGTGCTTCAGCCACAGTGGTTCGTACACGCCATCTGCAGTAATAAAATTACTATCGCCATCGGACTGCAGTGGCGTGAATATGTGTTGGAAACTATCACTGTCAGATTCAGGGCGGGTGAGTGAAAAGGAAACCTCGGCAGGGTCATCGACAATGCCCAGCCCGGTAAGAACCTCCGGCAGCGTTAACCGGTCCATGGCCATCAGTTTCAGGGTCTGTTCATTATCGCCGTAACCAACGGCAGAGAGCTGTTCCAGAACGTCGGTGATTGCCAGCGAGCCGACTTTATCAACCCGGGCACCGATCAGGTCAGCATGTGCCTGATTGGCTGCGGTAATGAATACACCATCGTCGAACCAGTCAAAGCGCACCGGCAGGCTGGAGAAATGCAGCGCATCAAAATTAACTGCCGGATCCTGTGAGTGCGCCAGCGACAGTGCCAGGTCGGGGTGACGCCTTGGAATAGCCAGGCGGGTGTGACCGTCTTTGATCATAGCAACCAGTCTGGCCAGCTCAACCACAGTGGCTTTGTCGTCCAGCTGCGGCAATTCTGCTTCTAATGCATCAACCGCCTGCTGGAAATCCTCGGCAGAGGCCTTATGAAACACCCGTGGATGTTCGGTTTTCAATGCGGTTGTCAGCTCATCCAGATCGGCCTGCCACATGGCAGTTGTCATCTGCGCCTGTGCCTGTGCCTGTGCAGCAGCAGCAAGCAAAACCAGGCCGCCGCATAACCCAAGAATAGTTTTGTAACCAGGGATCATAACCGGGCTCCAGCAGTCGTGAGCATTTCTTCAATGTTGCGTTGCTTTAATCGCCTTGCTTCTGAAAGCGGTGTACGCAAAATGCCTTGTTCAATGTCACCAGACTGGTTGGGGTCGGCGCCATTGGCCAGCAGAAACTCCACAATTCGCGGATCACCCGCCATTACCGCATTGATCAGCGGCGTATCATCCAATGGAATATAGGTATTAATGACTGCACCGTTGTTGACCAGAAAACTGACCACGTCAAAATGGCCTGCACGTGCTGCCGCTGTCAACGGGTTGCCATCCAGTTCAACGGCCAAATTGATATCTGCTCCGGTACCGACCAGCAGATCTACGATATCCATATGCCCGGCAGCTGCAGCAGCAATCAGTGCGGTGCCATCATTCTCAACCTGCTGATCAATATATGCGCCGGCATCGATCAATGCTGCAACAGTGTTCCAGTGTCCATCGCGGGCTGCTTGTATCAAAGCTGTGCCTTCATTGGTCACGTCAAGATAACGGGCAGCGCCATTAATATCAGCACGGGGTTCGGCATAGGCATGCGGAAACCACACGGCAGCCAGCAATATCCAGGTACACAGCAGAACAGATATGGAGGTGGCCACAACAGGACGAAAACGGATGCTGTGATTCACGCTGAAGTCAATCAAGCGCCGCAGGCGAGAACGCATGGTATAGCTGTTGCCGAAATGCAGAGCCAGCACCGGCTGGGGCTGGATATAGGCTATTTCTGCAACCGATAACAATGAGCCTGCGTATTCGTCCGGGGTTACCTCATTGGCCAGTACCCAATCATCGCAGGCAGGCTCGCGGGCTGTTTCTGCCTGCCAGCTGGCAATCCACAATGCTGGATTGAAAAACCATAGTGCACGAAAAATCTGAGTCAGAATCACAAACTGCATATCGCCTCGCTTAATATGTGCCAGCTCATGCATCAGGGTGTGCTCCAATAAGGCTTTATTTCTGTGACGGGCCAGATTTTCCGGCAGCAATATGCATGGCTTGAGGATACCCAGCGTACATGGGCTACTGATCTCATTGGTTAAGCGCACATCGGTGCAGGGTTTGACTGCAAGCTGGTTTGCGATGTGCACTGCGGCGGTGGTTATGTGGTTGTCTGCAGGCTCGGCCTGTTCGCGTATTCGGTTGCTTCGCTGTATTCTCAGCGCCAGTCTGAGCAATCCCAATGCAACGCCCAGACACCAGGCGTAGAAAATCAGCGAGCTGATATTGATCGGCCATGGGCGTTGATCATTCCCGGTATTCTGCAGGCCGGGGTTTTGCCGGGCAGCCACGGCATTAGCGGTAACCGCCAATGCAGCTTCTTTATGCGTCACATCGGTAGAAATAATCGGTGAAGGGGTGATGCCCGCCGGCCACAGATTGGGCTTAGGTACGATCATCAACAAAGGCAGCAGGCTGATGGCCAGGACGGCCAATGTCCACAGACGTGCACGCAAGGTTGCGTTGCCTTTGGTTATTAACCGTTCCAGGCCTGCGATTACCAAAACGATCAATGTGCTGTGCACCAGCAGTTGTACAACAAAGTCCGACAGATAGTTGGGTGATACCAGGCTATGCATCATCTTCTCCCGTTGGTTTGGACTGCTGGATTTCATGCCGCAGCTTTTCAATTTCCATCAAATCCATCGTTTCATCGGCCAGCAGGCTCTGCACCAGTGTCTTGGGTTCATTGTTGAAAAACTGGCGGAGCAGATATCGCAGCGCCTGCAGCCGGGCAGACTCACGGCTGACCGCCGGGCGGTATAAAAATGCCCGGCCGGCCTTGCGGTGTTCAACATAGCCTTTGCGTTCGAGAATCTTGAGCATGGTCTGAACGGTGTTGTAGGCGACTTTTTCATCGCTGCTCAATATGTCGGTAACGTCTGCTACCGAAACTTCTTCACGGGGCCATAATACCTGCATGATTTTGAGCTCACCCTCAGTCAGGGTTGGTGTTTTTTTGCGTGCCATGTCAAATTCCTAATTAATTAGGATTAAAGATAACAGGGTCATTGAGTTTTATCAACTAATTAATTAGGTTTTAATAATTCATCAGTTAATCGTCGGCTAAACTTGCATAAATGCTACATTTGTAGCAGTATTGGCTACAAATGTAGCAGGCTGGTGCCCATAAAATAATAATGAAACTCAGTGAAGCGGAATGGACCATCATGCAGGCGTTGTGGAAGCACAGCCCGGCCAGTGTGCGCGAGGTCATGGAAAGCCTGCCGCAATCCAACAGGTGGGCATATTCTACAGTCAAGACGCTGCTGTCCAGGCTGTCTGAAAAAGCAGCGGTTGAAGTCAGCAAGCGTACCAATACCAGTTATTTCGAGCCGCTGATCAGCCAGCCGCAGGCTCAGCAATCAGAGATTCGAAATCTGGTTGATCGGGTTTTTGACGGCACGGTCGGTGGTCTGGTCCAGCACCTGCTGAATAAGGAAACCCTGAACAGTAAACAGCAACAGGCATTAACAGCACTGCTGGAAGAAGAAATGAAGGGTGATGGGCATGACTGAGCAGTGGTATGCCTGGCTGATTTCCAGCGCCTATCAGACCACGCTGCTGTTTATTATTGTCGGTGCATTGGAACTGCTGGCCGGACGCTGGTTATGGCCACAGCTCAGGTTGTTGCTGTGGTCATTGGTGCCGCTGAATCTACTTGTCATGCCGCAGTGGTACTTCCCGTGGACCATATGGCAGTGGGTGCCGGTGCAGTCGGCACAGTTGACATCCGCCGGCACTGATTCGATCCCGCTGATGCATTTTGTCTTGTGGCTGATTGGATGTGTGAGCTTCCTGCTGGTGCTCACCCTGAGGTTACGCCGGTTGAAGCTGCGCTTATTGAGACAGTCAAAACTGCTGACGAACTGGCCGGTGTATCAGCACGCGGCCGGCATCATCGGCTGTAAGCCGCCACCTTTAGTGGTTTCCAAACAGCTGCACTCCCCTCTGGTGATTGGGGTATTCAGGCCGGTAATTGTATTTCCGGAAGCTACCTTAAAATATGGATCGACCGATGATATTCAGCTGGCTTTATGTCATGAACTGGGACATATCAGGCGGCGGGACCACTGGTGCGCAGCGGTATTTATCGGTCTGGCATCGCTGGCCTGGTTTAATCCGCTGGTATGGCTTGCTATAAAGCGGGTTAATCAACTACGCGAGTTTTGCTGCGATGCGCTGGTAATGCGCCGGCTCGGCGGGTCGGGCAGCGCCTACCGCCAGATGCTGATGCGCGCAGCCTTAAATATGCAGCAGGCGGGGCAGTCGTCAGCCGGGATTCAGCCGGCGATGGGCCTGTTGAACGGCAGTCCGGCCATTTTCAAAAGAATTAAGTATCTGCGCGGGCGTCTGCTGGGACAGCGGCATTGGGCCAGAGCGCTGTGCCTGATATTTGTGGTTGGCCTCAGCCTGACCACATTGCCGCCACCACCGGTGCTGGGCGCGGCCATTCTGGCCAATCCGGACACTCCCGGCTGTTTACTGACCCGCTACGCGGTACTGGCCAATTTACACCAACAGCAATCCTCAGATTAATAAGGAAAACAAATGACTAGGATACAGCGATTATTTTCAATTCTTGCGATCAGCCTGATTGCCACCATGGCTTATTCCCAGGAGCCGCCCAGTGGCGAAGATCTATCCTCGATGATGGCCAAAGCCCAGCAATATACCCAGCCGGGTGAGCACCACAGCAAGCTGGAACGGTTGGTCGGCAACTGGAAAACGCAGATGCGGATTACCATGCAGGGTGCACCGGATACTGCCACCGAAGGCACGGCATCGATCAAATGGATTATGCCGGGGCGCTGGCTGCAGATGGAATCCAATGGTTCGCTGATGGGTTTGCCCATGCACAGCATTACCCTGCTGGGCTACGACAATTTCAAGCAGAGCTATGTCACCACTGCCATTTCCACCATAGATACGGCGATGAACCATGCGGAAGGCGACTTCACTCCGGATGACAAGGCATTGATCCTGTATGGAACGCTGGACGAATACCTGACCGGTGAGCATGACAAGATGGTGAAAACGGTATACCGGTTTGTATCCGACAATGAAATTACTATTGAGGTACACGATTTGCCGATTGGTGAAGTGAATACTCAGGTATTGGAATTCAAATTACTGCGTGATACATCAGTAGACGGTTAATGCGTAACTATCGAAGATAATCAGGCCCTGCATAAACAGCAGGGCCTGTTGCCGTCAATGAGCCGAACTACAGCAACCATGAGATTGATGGCCGGTGCCGGGAGGCGGTGTATCAGCCGGAACCGGGTCGTCACCGTATGAGTCCGCCTGCTGCATGGTTTTGAACAGCTCCCAGGAAACGCCGGATGGATCAACCGACCAGTGTTTATTTGAAATGGCATAGCAGCATTGGGCGGCCTGCTGGTCCTGGGTTAAATAACCCGATTCAGTCAAACGGCTGTGCAACTGCTTCAGTTCGCTGTCGTTTTCAACCTGGATTCCGACGTGATTTACGCCGGTCTGTCGGTCGGTTCTTCGGGATATGGCCAGGTTGACACGGGGTTCATCCAGCAGCCATTTGGCGTAATCGGGTTTTTCAACAGAAGGCTTATGGCCCAGCAGAGCGGAATAATAGGTTATTGATTTGTCCAGATCATCCACATTGATATGAAGGTGTAATCGTTGCATTTGTATCTCCTTTATATATCTAGATATATAGTTTTATAAGTTCAAAAAAAACCGCCTTCAACAGTCCCGTACTCAGCATTCACTGGGTATGCCTGCACAGCAGTTTTCCATCAGATGGTCGGCTAAACTTTTAATCGCTTGATAATCGGCTGTGGAAATCTGATCCCGCCCTGTTTTGATCTGCTTTACCAGTCCTGAGGCCACCAGTGCATCCAGATGGTGCTTGAAAGTTGATGCCGGGACTTGCAGACGGTTGCGTAATTCCGTGACATTCAGACCATCACAGCCGGCCTGAACCAGCAGGCGCAAAATCGCCAGCCGGGTTGAGGAACCCAGCGAAGCAAAAGCCCGTGCTGCCGTATCATCATTGAACATATTACAATTATATATCTAGTTTTATAGATATTTCAAGAGCCGCCTGAAGGTGAAGCTTGTATTCGGCAGGTTAAATCACTGAAAAGGACTTAGAGAGAGGGCAACCGGCAGGCAAAAACCCCCTGCGCATGATCATTAGCACATCATGAATTACGCGACAGGGGGCGCTATTAATCAACAGAAGGAAAGGTGATTAATTGCTCGTTGCCGGCCGGTTCGGCAGCATGAATCCGGCGGCCAGGATAACCACTGCCAGTCCAAGGTGCAGCCAGCGATCAGCCTGATTGATATGCACCAGACCCAGCAGCATATTGCCGGAGGTCATAAAGCCGACGATGGTCACCACGACATAGGCAGCGCCCACACCTTTGAAGATCATGTCAGCCTTATCTGCAAAGTGAGTAGCGCCGAGAATAAATACCACACCGGTCAGAATATGCACCAGGTTGTGGGCCAGATTAACGGCAAATACGCCATGCGGCGCAACCAGCGGGTTGGGAATAAAACCAAGAATACCTACCAGTACAAAAACAATGCCAAAGGCCATGCTGGCCGATTTAGTGTTCATGCGGATTTTCTCCATTATTGTTAGCCAGCATATTTATACGCCTGCACACCCAGCCCAACAATGATGATTAGTCCGTATTTTTTAACATATCGTCCAGAACAGCCACATCAATTTTGAATATTGATATTCTGCTGTAAACAGGTATCCGAACGGCGTTATGGATGTTATCAGTAAAATTCTTGATTCATTAAAGCTCAGCAGCAGCTTTTATTTCGACACCGAGTTTGGATCGCCATGGAGCGTGCAGGTGCCTGACTACCAGCAGGTAGCGCGCTTCCACTATGTAACCCGCGGCAGCTGCTGGGTGCGGGTGGGTGAGCACGGTACACCTGTACAGTTGCACAGTAATGATTTTGTATTGATCCCGCACGGCAGCATGCATGTGATCTGCAATGCGCCGGATACACCGGCGGTAGCACTGGATGATGCGCTTGCAGCGAGCGCCTATCCCGGTCAGGGAACCTGGGTTTACGGGAATCCGGACCGGACAAACCCGACCAATCTGATTTGCGGCCATTTTCAGTTTAATGAAAACTTTCAGCATCCTTTGATCCGCCAACTGCCGGAACTGCTGCTTGTAAGGGAATCCCAGGCACTGGATTTTTCCTGGTTCACCAGTGCGTTGAAACTGCTGACGGTGGAGACCCAGGGTAATAATCTGGGGCAGGCGGCTATTATCCGGCACCTGACTGAAATCGTTTTTATCCTGCTGATTCGGGTATGGGCAAAATCCAGCGAATTGCCGGAAGGCTTTTTGCGGGCTATCAGGGATCGCAGGATCGGTCTCAGTCTGACGGCATTTCACAACAGGCCGGGCGATAAATGGAGCGTTGCCAAACTGGCCGATTGTGCAGGTATGTCACGGACCGCCTATGCAGAGCGCTTTAAGACTTTATCGGGGATATCACCAATGCGTTATGTGACAGACTGGCGTATGCAATGCGCCGGCCAGCTGCTGCGGGAAAGCCGGTTATCAATGGAACTGATAGCCGAACAGGTCGGCTATCAGTCGGTGCCGGCGTTTGCCCGTATCTTCAAGCTGCAGAAGGGTATTGGCCCGGGCGCCTACCGGCGTGCAGGGCAGTTCCAGCAGTCTGACCGTAACTAACCGGCAGGGAAAGGGTTCAGCCAGCCTTCCAGTTGCGCCATGCTGTTATGCCAGCGTTCAATATTTGCCAGGCCATCCAATGGCAGTCTGGCTTTTTCAGCGCTGGGCAGGAACGAGCCAATGGCAAAATCAGCTACGCTGAGTTGATCGCCAAGCACATAACTGCGGTTTTGCAGGTGGTTGTCCAGAACGCCGGCAAAGTGTCTGAAAAAGGTGGTCGATTCTTCCACGGCTGCTGCATCCGGATCACCCAGACCAAAGATAGGCTTGATGTAATTGTTGAACATCAACGTTCCGGCATGCCGGGAAAAATGCGCAGTATCCCAGTTCATCCAGCGAATGGCATCAATCTGACTTGCAACATCCTGCGGCCACAGATCGGAACCGGCTTTAACGGCCAGATAAATCATAATGGCAGGGCTTTCCCAGAGTTTGACATCACCATCTGAAAACGCAGGCACTTTGCCGTTCGGATTAATTGCCAGGAATTCAGGGGTCTTGTTCTCGCCCTGGCTGAGGTCGATACGCACATATTCAACGGGTGAATTCAGGTATCTGGCCACGGCACAGGGTTTGTGCGGATTGGGTGTTTCAAAATAATACAGCTTCATAAATGGCTCCGGGAATTGATTGGTGTCGACAGGCCGTTTGTGCCTGAGGTTTTTGAGGTCAGAACTGGAGCATACCGACAATCAATATATGTTCAAGAACATATTTAAAATATGCGTTAACCTGTTCTCCAGACACTTCAACGACTAACCCACGGATAACTTAAATGCCGTATACCTCAGAACATAAACAGGCCACCCGTCAGCGAATCATTGAATGCGCCCGTGAGCTATTCAACCGCAAAGGGTTTGCCGAAGTATCCATTGATGAAATCATGGCGCGGGCAGAGTTAACCCGTGGTGGGTTTTACAACCATTTTAAAACCAAGGAAGATTTGTTTGTCGAAGCCATTCAAGCCTATGCGCACAATAATCCCGCCGACCGGTGGGAAGATGTGGAACTGGACTTTTCTCAGCCGGCAGAAGTCATCGCCAGGCAATTGATCAATGCGTATCTTTCCCGGACTCATCTGGCAGATGTGGACGGCCATTGCCCGATGGTGGCGCTGCCCTCAGATGTGGCCAGGGCCAGTGGCAAGGTCAGGCTGGCCTATCAGGATCTGGTTGAGCGTATGGTCCGGATGTTCGCCATGGGTCTGCATGACAACCACAATCAGACGGCGCAAGATCAGGCAATGGCGATAACCGCCATGTGTGTTGGCGGTATGGTTCTGGCCAGAACTTTTGAAGATGCCGAGTTTGGCGATCTGCTGATCAAAGCCACTCGGGAAATGGCTTTACAGCTGGTCAGCGGGGAACAGGACGGTATGCCGGAGGCCAGCTTTGAAACAGTGGTAAATGCCTGATCGACTGGGCGTGTTGTCATCCCGGTCATATGCCCGGGATGATGCGATCTAACAGACCGGATTAAGGCCGATGCACCAGCTCCAGACGATTACCGCTGGGTTCACGGATCATCATGTGTTTGGCCGGACCGCCATAGGCCAGTTCAGGCGCAAATTCGATGACCACGCCATCCCAGTTGGAAACCACCTCGTACAACCGGTCCAGTTCATCAAAACTGGAAACACTTAGGGCAAAATGATGCAGGCCCACATTGTTTTTACGGTCGAAACGCACCGCTGTATCCGGGTCGGTCACCTGCCACAGCGTTAGGAAGGTATGCCCGTTGAAGATGAATTTGGCGGGATAGTCAGGATCTTCACCACGCAATTCAAAACCCAGTGCATTTATGAAGAAGTCAGCCGATGCATCCAGATCCAGTACAGCCAGACCAAGGTGATCCAACTCGGTGACTGCCTTGGCAGGTTTCGCGGATTCATCAATTTTATCGGCTTCTGATTGTGCATTGGCTTGAGCCAGCATCAGCGTCATTGTGATTAACAGGCAGTAGCGGAGTGTTTTGAGCATGAACAGGCACCTTGAACAGTATGGGGCGATCAAAGTAGTGTCGCCATTGTTTAAATGCAATGCATTTTCAGCTGTGCGTTTAAATAACAAGGCGAGCTGCGCTTCTACTGCGCCGGAAGGCTAAGCTGTAATCAAGTGATCAACCGGCCTTTCTATTGGGCTATCGCCCAGTATCAATATCTCCGGAGCCTTATCCAAAATGACACATTACCGATTGTTTGTTCTTATGGCCATGCTGATGGCCCTGGGAGTCAATGCCGAAACCATCACTGTCAGCAACAGCAGCGATACCGGTGCAGGGTCACTGCGACAGGCGGTGTTGGATGCCAATGCTGATGATGTGATTGACTTCGATAACAGTCTGACAGGACAGACTATTCAGCTGAACTCCGCAATCGCGATTGATATCAACTTAACGGTTCAGGGCCCCGGTGCTGATCAGCTGACGGTCAGTGGCGGCGGCAGCTCGCAACTGTTCGTGATCACTAATGGCGCCGAGGTCACATTCAGCGGGCTGGAATTCATTGATGGAAACGGGGTGGCCGGCGGTGCAATAGCGGTCAGTGGTGCTGAAACGGTGCTCAACCTGATGGCATGCCAGTTTTTGAACAATGCCGCTTCATCTACCGGTGGTGCAATCGACAACGACGGTGCCGGCATCAATATTTTTGACTCAACATTATCAGCCAACACGGTAGGCATATTTGGCGGGGCCATCAATAACAGTGGCGGCGGGCAGCTGTTTATCCGCAACACAACTTTATCTGGCAATCAGTCCACCGACGGGGATGGCGGTGCCATAACCAACCTGGGGGGTACATTGGATATCGCCAACTCAGCGGTCATCAACAACTTCGCCGATAATTTTGCCGGCGGTCTGGGTAATAATTCTCCATCGATGATCAGTAATATTCGCAATACCATTGTCGCCGGCAATGACACCCGGACCGGCAGTGGTCTTGAGATTGGCAATCTCGCAGGGACAGCGGGGATTGTTTCCGGTGGAGGTAACCTGATTGGGGCAGTGCAGGGGGCCGGTGACGGCGGTACGGTGGGCGTTTTTGATCAGCCAAATGATCAAACCGGGACAGTCGCTGATCCGCTGGATGCGCAATTGGAGCCTATTGGTGATAACGGCGGGCCGACTTTGACGCATTTACCCATGCAGAACAGCCCGGTATTGGACAACGGTGTCGATGTTGACCTGCCACAAAGTGATCAGCGTGGTCTGTCGCGTGTAGCCAACCAGACAGTGGATATCGGTCCGGTTGAGGTACAGTCAGCTGCTGATTTTGCCATTAACCTGGGCATGGCCGGATCCTGGTTTGAGCCAGCCACCAATGGCCAGGGCTGGGTATTTGATGTGGTCGATAACGCCACCACACAGCTGCTGGCGGCGGCCTGGTTTACCTTTGATACCGGTGTGCCCGCTGCGCCTCAGCCGGGTGATTTCGGCAACCCGCAGCAACGGTGGTTTTCGGCGCTGGGTAATTTCACCGGCAATACCGCTGTGCTGGATATTTTTTCCCCGACCAACGGGGTCTTCAACGATCCGAATTTCCTGGTCAACCGGGGTGATCCGGTGGGTTCGATGACAGTGAGCTTTTTCGACTGTGTGTCCGGAGAAATATCCTTTGATTTTGACTCGCCGGACGTGGTTGATGACACCGTCCAGATTACCCGGATTGCTTCCAGTGCGCTCTGTCAGGCAATTGTTGACGGCCAGCTGGTGTTGTCCGAGTAATTACGTATCAGCCGGTTGCCAGTCTGCCGGCAGCAATGGTTTCAGTTTGTTCAACAGCTCAGGTGGTGAGTCCCGGTGAAGGCAAAACACATTCAATGTTTTTGCATAACCGGAAATCGGCAGCAGAGCGGCAGGCTGTTGCTGATAAATAAACAGCTGGTAACCCAGTTGCTGCAGCCATGGATACCAGCGGCGGTGGTTGTTGAGCTCGATCATCAGCATCGGGTAATGTCGGATTAAGGTTTCACGCATACCTTTAAGCGTCTGCAGTTCCCAGCCTTCGACATCGATTTTAATGATCGCCGGGCTCAGGTTCTCCCGGTCAACCGAAGTCAGCTTCACAGCAACCTCCTGCAGTTGATAATCCTGCTGGCCGCTGTATTCCTGCAGCCGCTTGCGCACGTATTTCTTATCAAATTCTTCGATGTCCAGTGAGGCATTGGTGGTCAGGTCTTCACGTCCAGCCTGTGGGACATGCAAGGTGGCGCTGCCGGGTTCAGTGCCGGCCCCCTGCAACCGGTAGCGGAAGCGCCATGGATGCAGACATCTGACAAAACGCAATGCCCAGCGGAGTTGCCGGTTGGGTTCCCAGGATTCAATCTGCAAGGTCGTGTTCACGGAAAAAACCGATAAGGCAAACTGCCCGTAGTTTGCGCCCAGATCCAGCACCGGCCCGGATAAGCCATTGAGGTGTTGAAACAAATATATATCGGCTTCGTGCGGTTTGCCGTTGACCAGTTGCCATCGAATATGCTGCCAGCGAACCGGTATAATCCGCAGTATCACGGTAATCAACCATTTTTTCAGGCTGTCAATCATTAAACTATTTCACGGGCTAACATTGCGGAACATGACCTGGACTCCATCGGCATTGGCGCTGGTGGCGGCCAACCTGCTGCCATTGTATCTGGTGATTGCCGGGCAGTGGACGCTGGGACAGGTAATTCTGCTGTTCTGGCTGGAAAACGTGATCATTGGCGTACTCAACATCATCAAAATGTTGACCAATGTTCACGGCGGCATTGGGGCGATACCTCTGCGGTTGTTCATGTCGGTTTTTTTCACAGTGCATTACGGTGGCTTTACAGTGGGCCATGGATTCATTGTTTTAACACTGTTCCTGCAGCAGGATTTGCCGGGCCGAGTGGAGCTGGACACGGAAACACTGGCATTTATGACTGAGCAGCTTGAGCTGCTCTTCTGGCCAGGGGTAGTGCTGTTTGTCAGTCATCTGATTTCATTGATCACCAACTATTATGCCGGTGGAGAATACCGGCGTACCAGTATCGGTGAGTTGATGTCAAAACCCTACGGCAGGGTTGTGATTCTGCATGTAACGATAATCATCGGTGGGATGATAGCTATGGCCTTGGGACAACCGCTGCCGGCCCTGATATTGTTGATTGTTCTCAAAACAGTGGTCGACCTTGCTGCGCATCGGCGTGAACATCGCGAGCAGCCGGATGTGGATGGCTGAGTCACCACATTCCGACATCCGGATTGCACCGAAACATGATCGATAACACACCGTTTCTGCTGACATTTTTTACACCGTGGGAATTTTCCTGGCTGGTATCAGGAAGTTGTGCGGCCGCCGTGGTTTTGTATCTGCGCGGATTAAGTCGGGGAGCTGATGCCGGATTTGCACGCAGTCTGGTATTCCTGCTGGGTGTGGTATTGATGTATCTGGTTACCCAGACGCACTTTGATTACTGGTCGCAGTACATGTTCTTTGTACATCGCGGTCAGCACCTGGTATTGCATCATCTGGCGCCATTTTTGATTGCACTGGCTGCGCCCGGAGCCGTACTTGCTGCCGGCATGCCTGAGGCAATCAAGCGCTGGTATGCCCGGCAATCAGGGCTGCGCCGGATACTGACCGCTGCCTACCGTTTTATCCAGCAGCCGTTTCTGGCCAGCATATTGTTTGTCGGGCTGATTGCCTTCTGGCTGACGCCAGAAATTCACTTCGATGCGATGCTCAGTGAGCGCCTTTACTGGATTATGAACTGGTCAATGGCCCTGGATGGCCTGCTGTTCTGGTGGCTGATGCTGGCCGACACCCGCGATCGGATTACACCACAGTTAAGTTATGGTGTGCGGATGCTGCTGCTGGCAGCGATTATGGTGCCGCAGATCATCATCGGTGCACGGCTGGCCTTCAGCAAACAGGTCATCTTTGATGTCTATGCGGTATGTGGCAGGGCGTGGCCGATCAGTCCATTGACTGATCAGCAGCTGGGTGGATTGATAACCTGGATTCCTGCCGCCATGATGAGTGTAGTAGCGGCGCTGATTTTGTTGCGCCGCCTGCTGCATTCGCAGTCCGGCAACCGTGCCGCTGCACAGGAAACCCTATGCAACGAATAACATTGAGCATTCTGGCAATACTCCTGCTGGCCGGCGGCCTGGCTTGGGTGTGGCTGGTGGATGCGCCGGAAACCGTGAGTATTGATCAGGCACGCATCCGGTTGCTGCCTGGTGACGGGCCGCAGGCCGGTTATTTTGTATTGCAGAACAACACCAGGCAGGCTGTCCGCCTGCAGTCGGCTGACAGCCCGTTGTTTAACCGGATAATGCTGCATCAGACCCGCATAAGGGATGGCCAGTCGCAAATGGACCATCTGCAGGGGGTGGAAATCACTGCCGGAGATTCCATCGAGTTTGCGCCCGGCGGAATGCACCTGATGATGGTGGGCGCCAATCAGCCTTTGGAGATTGGAGATCTGGTGCCGGTTACGCTGGAATTTTCTGATAAGGACAATCAAGCCCGGCAGCTCACATTCGAATTTATTGTAGTTCCTATAACCCCATAAGAAAGCGTATGAAAAACCCAATACTGCGGCTCGCTATACTGAGTTTTACCTTGTTCACTGCAGCCTGTCAGCAGTCGGCTGAGTGGCACGGCAAGGATATCAGCGGGCTGATGCCCGATCTGCAGTTTGAACTGGTCAATGACCGGGGTGAAAGTGTTAACGAAGCCGACTATGCCGGTAAAGTCAGCCTGCTGTTTTTCGGGTTTACCTATTGTCCAGATATCTGTCCGACCACGCTGGCGCAACTGGCTGCGGCAATCCGCAATTTACCGGAAGACGTGCAGCAGCAGGTGCAGGTGTTATTCATCAGTGTTGATCCGGCACGCGATAACGGCGAACGATTAAGCCAGTATGCCGGCGCCTTTGGAGAACAGGTTGCCGGCCTCAGCGGCAGTCAGGAACAGCTGCAGACATTAACCCGCCGATACCGGGTCACTTATGGATACGGTGAAGCGGATGAAAACGGTGATTACAACGTCAGTCACAGCAGTGCGGTATTCGCCTTTGATAATACCGGCCGTGTCAGGTTGCTGATCAGGGAAGATTTAAGCGCAGCACAAATTGCAGATGACCTGCAGAAATTATTGAAAGGATGATCAATATGCTTAACCACCACCGTTACATCTGGTTGCTGATCGCATTACTGGCCGGCTGTGAGCGTCAGCAGGCAGAAAATGAATCTGCTGCCGTTGAACAGGCACAATCTCCGAGTGAACAGGCTGTATACGATAACCCTGAGTTATTTGAGCTGACCGTTGAACAGGCTAGCACAGCGATGCAGTCCGGTGAGTTGAGCGCAGTCAGCCTGACGCAGTATTACCTGGATCGAATCGAGCATTTCAATCCAAAACTGAAAGCCGTCATAGCCGTCAGTCCTGATGCTCTGGAACAGGCACATAGGCTGGATGCTGAGCGTGCCGACGGACAGCTTAGGGGCTCGTTGCACGGTATTCCGGTGCTGCTCAAAGACAATATCGAAAGCCTGGGCGAATTGCCCACTACTGCCGGCTCGCTGGCGCTGCAGAATAATGTTACCAATCGCGATGCCACGGTAACTGCCAATCTGCGGGCGGCAGGCGCGGTCATTCTGGGTAAAGCCAATTTAAGCGAATGGGCCAATTTCCGCTCGTCACGTTCCTCCAGCGGTTGGAGTGGGGTCGGCGGGCAGGTGCGTAATCCATATGACACAAGCAAAAGTGCCTGTGGTTCCAGCTCCGGATCAGGCGCCGCCGTAGCGGCTGATTTTGCATTGATGGCGGTTGGTACAGAAACCAATGGGTCAGTGGTATGCCCCTCAAGCGTGAATGGTCTGGTAGGGATCAAGCCGACCATTGGCGTGGTCAGCCGGACCGGCATCGTACCGATTTCGCACCGGCAGGACACTGCCGGGCCAATGGCGCGCAATGTTCGGGATGCGGCATTGATGTTGAATGCCATCGCAGGTTTCGACAGTGCTGATGAGGCAACTGAAGCCGGCCGCCTGAACGGCAGTTTCGGCAGAGATTACACCGCATTGCTGGAAGCCGGTGCGCTGCAGGGCAAACGCATAGGCGTATTGCGTGGTGCAGCCGGGTTCCATGAAGGCGTGGATGCACTGTTTGACCAGGCGGTGCTGGACATCCGGGCAGCCGGGGCAGAAGTGGTTGAAGACTTGGAATATCCGGATGCCGGCGATGCTTTTGCCAACGGCAATTCATTCCATGCGCTGCTGTTCGACTTCAAAAACGATCTGAACAGTTACCTGGCGGGTTTGCCCAACCCGCCTGCCGGGCAGGCCGCAGACCTGGAGGCACTGATCGCTTTCAATCGACAGCATGCCGACCGGGAAATGCCGTGGTTTCAGCAGGAGCTGTTTGAACAGGCTCAGGAAAAAGGCGGTTTTGACGACCCTGAATACCAGCAGGCGGTGGAAAAAATCACTCAGGCAACCCGTCAGGGCATTGATCAGCTGTTATCGGAACATCAACTGGATGCGCTGATCGCTCCAACGACTTCAGCGGCCTGGAGTATCGACTTGATCAACGGTGACAGGTTTTTGGGTGGCAGCTCGACCTACCCTGCAGTTTCCGGTTATCCGAATATCACCATGCCAATGGGCTATGTGCATCACCTGCCCGTAGGCATATCATTTATCGGCACGGCATTTGACGAACAGGCCCTGCTGGCGCTGGCTTTTGCTTATGAACAGGCGACCATGCATCGGCGTCCACCGAAGCTGACTGATTAAGGTAGTAATATGGCAAATCAATTTGACGAATTCACAGCACGCCGCGAAAGTGGCAATGCCGCTTTACTCGACACCAAAAGTCTGGCCATCAAACGGTTTGTCGGTTTGGATAAAACCGTATACGCGGATGGCGCATTAAGCACCAAGAGCAAGGAGCTGCTGGGGCTGGTGGCTTCTGCGGTACTGCGCTGTAATGACTGCATCGATTATCACCTGCAGCGCTGTGTACAGGAAGGTTACAGTAAAGAAGAACTGGATGAGGCAATGAGCGTAGCGCTGATGGTGGGCGGGAGTATTGTCATTCCCCATGCCCGGCATGCAGCTGTAACTATTGAAACCCTGTTGTCATCTGACAATTGAAACGAATTGTTTCGCGTAAGCGAATAAGTCGGTATCGGTCTTGTTAACAGGCTTTGAGCAGTTATCATCAAACATCAGGTCAGTCGGGTTTCGCCCTAACCGCGGATCATACTTTTATGAACAGCAATGAAACAACAGCTTTTATTGAACTGGAAAATGTCGTTTTCAGGCGCGGCGAACGGATTATTCTGGATGATTTCAGCCTGACAGTACCGCAAGGCGCAGTGGCCGCTATCATGGGCCCCAGTGGTGTTGGTAAAAGTACCGTATTGAAGTTAATCACCGGACAGATAAAGCCTGAGTCGGGACGGGTAGTGGTTAACGGTCAGCAGGTTGATGAAATGACTGACCGGCAGCTTAATCAATACCGGAAAACCCTTGGGGTGATGCTGCAGAACAGCGCACTGTTTACCGATTTAAGTGTTTATGAAAACGTGGCATTACCGGTGCGTGAGCATACCGAATTGCCGGAAACCATTATTCGGCGGCTGGTATTGACCAAACTGCATGCCGTCGGCCTGCGTGGTGCAATTGATCTGTATCCACGGGAACTGTCCGGTGGCATGGCGCGCCGGGTAGCACTGGCCAGAGCGCTGGTGCTGGATCCGGAACTGGTATTGTATGACGAACCGTTTACCGGACTCGATCCGATTGCTGTCGCCACTGTCAATCA
Organism: Wenzhouxiangellaceae bacterium; assembly: GCA_028289455.1. Classification (GTDB taxonomy): domain Bacteria; phylum Pseudomonadota; class Gammaproteobacteria; order Xanthomonadales; family Wenzhouxiangellaceae; genus JAJFKX01. The sequence continues at coordinate 24,561 of JANQPN010000033.1, read as the reverse complement.
ACTGATTCGTCACGTCAATGCGGCTTTGGGTCTGACCAGTGTTTTGGTGACGCATAATGTTACCCAGATGGGTAAGCTGGTGGATATGGCCTGCATCATCGTCGCCGGCAGGGTGGCTGCAGCAGGTTCACCACAGGATTTATTTGATGATGAGTCTCCTGAAGTGAAGCAGTTTATGGAAGGCCAGCCCGATGGGCCGGTACCGTTTCATTATCCTGCGGCTGAGCTGAGTGAGGATCTGCTGGCATGAGCGCATCCGGAAATTTCGGCCAGATTCAAAACGCGATCAGCAGTATCGGCCGAGGCGGCCTGTTTCTGCTGCAGATTCTGTCCCGTACCAGGTTAAGCCTGCGTCAGTGGGGCGAGATTATGCGGCAGTTGTATTTTGTCGGAACCCGCTCGCTGGTGATTATTCTGACCAGTGCATTTTTTGTCGGCATGGTGCTGGGTCTGCAGGGTTACACAACGCTGGTGCAGTTTGGCGCCAGTGAGTCAGTCGGCGCAGTGGTTGCGCTTACCCTGTTCCGCGAACTTGGTCCGGTACTGACGGCACTGTTGTTTGCCGGCCGTGCAGGGACATCCATGGCGGCTGAGATCGGATTGATGAAAGCCACCGAGCAGCTGGATGCACTGGAGCTGATGGCCATTGATCCGGTAGAGCGGGTGGTGTTGCCGAAATTTATCGCAGCCGTTGTCGCCGTACCGGTGCTGACTGCGTTGTTTAATTTACTGGCGGTGCTGGGCAGTTATCTGTTTGCCGTGGAATGGACGCACCTGGATCAGGGTTTATTCTGGAGCAGGATGCAGTCCGTGGTTGAATTCCAGGCTGATTTTGTCAGCGGAATCATCAAAAGCGTGGTATTTGGGGTGGTGATCGCCATTGTTTCCGTGTACCAGGGCTATTTCGCTGAACCAACCGGCCGCGGAGTGGCCACAGCAACTACCCAGACCGTTATTGTCAGCTCGATTATGGTGCTGATTTTGGATTTCGTGCTGACCGCTTTACTGATTTAGTTTTGCGGTAATTTTTATTTATTGGCAGGTGTTATTGTGAAAATCAATCAAAGTGTTGAACTGACATCGGGATTGTTCATGTTGCTGGGTTTAGCAGCACTGTTGTTTCTGGCGTTTGAAGCCACCGATGTAGGCAGTTTTGGCGATGAGGGTTCTTATCAGATTACCGCACGTTTCACCAATGTGGGTGATCTGAAACCACGGGCACCTGTGGCGGTTGCCGGTGTCAATATCGGCACTATCGACAGTATTGAACTGGAACCTGACAGTTATGAGGCAATAGTCACCATGACCATCAGTTCACTCTACAATGAAATCCCGGACGATACATCGGCCAGTATTTATACCAAAGGTATTCTGGGAGACAAGTTTATTGAATTGGAACCGGGCGGTTCCATTGACTATCTGCAGGATGGCGACGAGCTGTATATATCCAATTCAGCTGTTGTACTGGAGAAGCTGGTCAGCAAATATTTATTTGATTCTGATTCGTCTGAAGACGAGTAATAGAAGAGGAAAACGATGAACATAGTACAAAAAATAGGTTTGCTGGCCATTGGGTTGGCAGCAGGCCTGACGGTCCATGCCCAGTCGGTGGACTTCAATGCAGAGCCGTTTGAACTGGTTAGCCAGGTATCCAATGCATTGTTCGACGATATCAATCAGAACCGCGCGGTCTACGAAGATAACCCGGCCGGTTTGGAAAATGTGGTCAGGGAGATTTTTATTCCATTGCTGGATAAAAATCGCTCGGCGCGATTGATCTTGGGCCGGCACGGCAGAGGTTTGGACCCTGAAAAAATCGATGCCTTTGCCGATGCATTGCTCAATCAGCTGGTTAATCGTTATTCTGAAGGCCTGCTGGAATTTGACTCGCGCGATCTGGTGGAAGTGCTGCCGCTGGCTGGTAAAAACACCGATCGCCAGACCCGGGTACGCACCCGGATTGAATTGAGTAATGGTGAAAAAGCGCCGGTGGATTACATTCTCAGAAAAACCGATGACGGCTGGAAAGCCTTTGATGTCATTATTGAAGGCATTTCCTATGTGGCCACCTACCGCAACCAGTTCGGTGAGGAAATCAGTCGGGATGGTTTTGACCAGGTACTGGATCGTCTGCAGTCCGGTTCCATCGCACTGCAATAAACGGCACGTTGTCGATGGTTGACCAACAGACAGCATCGGTTTCTTCAGCGGATTTGAACCTGGAAGGTCAATGCCTGAAGTTGTCCGGTGTGGTGGACAAGCACAGCGTATCCGGTCTGCACAAAAAAAGTGTGGAGATAGCCCGAAGCGATAACCCACCGACGGAAGTCTGCCTGGAGGCAGTTGCGCATATCGACAGTGCCGGTCTGGCATTGCTGCTGGAATGGCGATCGTGGGCGCGCCGTGCCGGTCAGCAGCTCAGCCTGAGCCATGCACCACGCCAGTTGCGCATGCTGGCCAGGTTATCTCAGCTGGACGAAGTGCTTGGATTGGAATAAGCAAATGCTGTTCAGCTGAACAGCGAATATAAATAAAGCTATAAATGAAGGAATTGGATATGACTAACAGCTCAGCAAAACGTTTTTCGCGTGTCGGCGTTGCAGCACTGGCTGTATCGCTCAGCTTGCTGACAGGATGTGCCACCACCAGTGGTGAACGTGACCCGCGTGATCCGTGGGAAAGTTTTAACCGGGGTTCATTCGAGTTCAACCGCGATCTGGACAAAGCGATCGTGCGTCCCATCGCCAAAGCGTATCATTATGTTACGCCGGATCTGCTGGAGCAGGGCATCAGCAATGTGGTGACCAATCTGAGCTATCCAGTAACCATTGTGAATCTACTGCTACAGGGCAAGTTTGCGGACTTTGGTGAAGCGCTGGGCAGATTTGTACTGAATTCCACTTTCGGCATTGGCGGGTTGCTGGATCCGGCCACCATCGAAGGCATCCCACGGCATAACGAAGATTTCGGTCAGACTTTTGCCGTGTGGGGCTGGGAAGAGAGCCCGTTCCTGATGCTGCCGTTTCTGGGTCCCAGCACGCTGCGTGATGGTATCGGACTGGTGCCGGAAATTTATACCGACGGTGTTAGCATCGCTGCCAATGAATTTGACCGCTATGAACCTCTGGTGGCCGATGTGCTGACATTGCGGGTCAATCTGTTTGATCTGGATGATGACCTGGAAGAAGCTGCAGACCCGTATCTTCTGGTTCGTGATGCCTATCTGCAAAGCCGTGAATTTGATATCGCAGACGGCGAAACCGACCTGCCAGATTACGACGATTTTCTGGACGAAGAAGAATAAGCACTCATCACTAAAGCCGGCGGCAGGGCTGCTGCCGGCTGGTTATTTACCGCGTATCGCGGTATAAATAAAACTCTTCCATTATTTGGTTCAAGGTGAGCAGTAAACTCATTCAACTCGATGAGGTTCGGCGGATATGTTCCGGTTGCAATATGCGCGAGCTGTGTCTGCCGGCGGGGCTGCAGCCCGATGAGGTCAGCGAGCTGGACCGGATAATTCAAAAGCGCCAGCAGGTCCGGTCAGATGAATACCTGTTTCATGAAGGTGATGTGGCTCAGGCTATCTATGCGGTTCGCATCGGCTCATTCAAAAGTTATCGTGTGCGTGAAGACGGCGTCTGGCAGATTGTCGGCATCCATCTTCCGGGAGAGCTGTTCGGTATGGACGCACTGGCCGACCAGCATCACCGGGTAAGCGTCCAGGCCATGGAAACCAGCAATGTGTGTGCCTTGCCGCTGGCTGATCTGGCCGCCCTGACCATCCGGATTCCGTCACTGGGAAAACAGGTTATGCGGATGACCTCGCGCGAGTTGAACACCAGTTATGAAAACCATGAACTGCTGGGACGCCGTTCTGCGCAGGAGCGGGTGGCCCTGTTTCTGTGCCGCTATACAGATCGACGCCGTAACAGCGGTCTGAAAGCTGACAGTTTTGATATGGCCATCAGCCGTCAGGATTTGGCCAATTACCTGGGCCTGCAGCTGGAGACCGTTTCCCGGGCATTCCGCCAGCTCAAAGATAACGGCTGCATAACGGCCAGCCGCAGCCTGCTGGAAATCAAGAATATCGATGCGCTACGCGAAGCAGCCGGCTTTTGTCACGGCAAAACCGATTACGCTTATCACCACTGAAACAAACTTCACCTTCACCGGCAAACCTGCCGGTTTTCAGCTCCCGATCGTTAAGTTTTTGATCATGATCAAGAGGTTGCATGCTGTCTGAATTTAGACTGCAGGCAGGTTAAATGGGAGTCAGAAAATGCTTAACAAACCGATACGGGCCTGTACTGTTTTAGCGTTCTTGTTTGTTCAATCTGCAATCGCTCAGGAATACACAGACGATCCGTGGCTGCTGAGATTCGGTGCTACTTATGTTGCTCCTCTGGACAGCAGTGACGGCATTATCGGGGATACCGGAATTGGTCTGATACCCGGTAAGGATGAGGCAGATGTTGATGACGCGCTGGGTTTTACCTTCAGCTTAAGTTACGCGTTTGATCCAAACTGGGCGGTTACCCTGCTGGCGGCGGCACCGTACAAGCATGACATCAACGGTGAAGGCGCACTGGCCGGCCTTGAAGTAGGTGATACGACGCATTTACCGCCTTCATTAACACTGGAATACCGGTTCAATCCTACCGGCAGAATCCGGCCATATGTCGGCGCCGGCCTTAACTGGACCTGGTTTTACAAAAGTGATTCTAGTCCGGCGCTGACTGCAGCGCTGGACGACATCCTGGGCGGTGGGGTTAACACCACAGACCTGGATCTGGACAACTCTTTCGGTTTTGCCGCCAATGCCGGGATAGATTGGCAGTTGAACGACAGCTGGGCGGTCAATACCTCAATCTGGTTCCTGGATATAGATACCCAGGCGGAAGTGTTTGTGAACGGTGCCCAGGTGACAGAAGTTGATGTTGTGGTTGACCCGTTATTGTTTACATTGGGTCTGAGTTACCGTTTCTAAGAACACCGCAGTGTAATCGGGAGGCTGTTGGACTTGGCAGTTTCCTTACAGTATGGTTTAGGCGAATTTACTAATCTTTCGCTTGCTTAATGGGGTAACTTATGACTGGTAATTTTCGTCTGCAATTTAAATTGGCTGCGGTTTTTATTCTGATCATTGCTGCTGCTGGTATTTCTCCGATATTCGCTCAAATTCCGGCAACCAGTGGAAATATTGTCGGGACGGTTACCGATGAGAGCGGTAGTCCACTTCCGGGTGTAATGATTTCATCGGTTCCTGCGAACGGGTCGTTTAAAACGACTGTCACCAACGTCGAAGGACATTTTCGTTTTGAGTTGTTGCCGCCCGGAACTTACCAGGTTGAAGCTCAGCTGGAAGGCTTTAAGACCGTGATTCGCAAGAATGTTGAGGTAACGGCCAGACAAACAACCAGGCTGGAGCTGACCATGCAGCTCGCAATCAGTAGCTGACTAATTCTGCTTGTTAATCAAAGCCGGTGCATAGGCACCGGCAATGGATTTACAACCCCGGCGTTTGAATGGTCAAAGTCACCTCGCCGTTATTGGCAATGGTCAGCCCATTCGGCAACGGACTGAGAAACGGCTGATAGCCGTGTGGCGGGATAAATTTCTGCACAATGGCAATCGCGTCATTGTTGATGTCCATAGTGTATTGCCCCTCAACCGGGTTCGGGTTGGATACCGCATCCGGATCTTCCGGGTTTTCATTGGGCGACAGTGATATGGATTGTCCTGGTTCCAAGGTTACTAATGGCATGATATTTCCCTCTTTATGTTAATGAAGCAAGCCACTCTGAACAGCTGATTCAGTCAGGCTTGGGTCAACATTAACCGGATTGGGGAAGTCATGTTTTCATGCAGGTCGCCAATCGTTTCATCCAGGTCACATCGGGCCTGAATCAGTGAATAAAATGGCTGAAATCAGCCAATCAGAGTCTGGATTGAGCCTTTAATTCCAAAGGTAACAGCGACTGATAAATGAAATCATGAACCGGCGTAGCCACCTTCAAAGTTTTTCCAAGCTTCGATACATGGCCTGAAAGCGCTTCCAGTTCAGTACGGCGGCCATCGGAAAAATCACGCTGCATGGAACTGGTGCCGTCGGTCGGTAGGGTATCGATAAAATCCAGCACACGGTCTGCGGTTTCCGGTTTGAGCATGATATTGGCCGCCCGCGCGACTGCCACAATCTCATGTAAGGCAGCAGCAAGCAACTCACGGGTCTGTTCAACCGCGCGGAACTCACCAATAGTGCAGCGGGTGACGGAGCCGATGCCACTGACGGGCGCAAAGAACAGAAACTTTTTCCACAACTCCAGAATGATATTTGGCGAAAGGATTACCGATAGTTTTTGGCCGATGCTGAGCGTTGATGCCAGTTGCTGTACTCGCTCGGAATCACCACCTCCAGGTTCACCAATCAAGATTTCCGGCTCTACGCCGACGTGCCGGATGACACCGGGCTTATCGATAAAACTGATAATGCGGCAGGTGGCCCCCAGCACATTCCGTTCAGGGAAAGTGCTGCGCAGCACATCGATGCTTTCCACACCATTCTGAATGCCGAACACCAGCGTATCAGGGCCAATATGGGGTGAACTTGACTGTATTGCTTCGGCCAGCTGCCATGTCTTGGTGGCATAAAGCACGATATCGGCAGATGCCAATGTTGATGGATCACTGTCAACAGGAATCCTGATATGGGCATCGCCGAACAGACTGATGATAGTGAGACCATGCTTGTGCATCGCTTCCAGATGTTCGCCTCGTGCAATCAGTGTGACATCCAGACCTGCTTCAGCCCAGCGTCCGGCAAAATATCCACCGGCCCCACCGGCGCCGATAATGCCAATTTTCATCATTTTGCAGGATCAGGTTTCAGCATGTTGATTATTATAGGCAAAGACAAACGTGCTGAGACATTGATAGATCGCGCAGTAATCGCCGACAAGGCGTGTGCTACACTCATTTTTCAATGTGAAATCAAATACAAAGGGGGCAACAATGACTACTCAAGGCAAATGGTTCGATCACATCATCGTCATCATGTGCGAGAACGAATCAGACACCAATGTGCTGAATGACAGCTTTATGTCGAATCTGCGCAATCAGGGGGTTTACCTTTCCAACAACCATGGGGTCTGTCATCCGTCACAGCCGAATTACATCGCAACCATCGCCGGCTCAACTTTGGGCTTTCCGCACAATGACACCAAGCCCGGCACCACGGAACCACCCCAGGGGTGGGATTTCGCCGGTGATAATGTGCCTCAGCAGGTTGCGGAAGACGGTCAGAACCCCTTTGAAATTCGCAGCATTGTCGATTTGCTGGAAGATGCCGGCCTGACCTGGCGGGCGTATATTGAAGACTTACCCGGCACCAGTGGACGCAGCGGCAGCAAGACCGATCTCGGCGCCAAGGAAAACAACCATTACACCAATCAGCCGGGCAATACCGATGCCTGGTATTACCTGAGCCGGCATAATCCGTTTATCTCTTTTCCCAGAATTACCCGGTTTAACCGTCTGGATAACGTGGTGGATGCGTCACAACTGGCGAATGATGTTTTTACCGGAAACCTACCGAATTTCTGCTGGTATACGCCCAACAGATACCATGACGGACATGGGCTGCCGCCCGCCCAGAACACCGCAGATAACCGCAATGATCCAACCAACGCTGCCCGGGTAGGGAATATTTCCAGCTGGGTCGAGTGGTTCCTGAAATGCTATCCCATCGCAGATGACACCGTTGATTCTGTATTTCCGGCACGCACCCTGATGGTGCTGACGTTTGATGAGGATGGCCCTTATACGGAAGAAAACCGGATTTATACGCTGTTGCTTGGTAAAGATGTCCTGAATGGAATATCCAGCCCTCAGGCAGGCACTTACAATCATTACAATCTACTGAGAACCATCGAAGATAATTTCAGCCTCGGTACACTGGGACGCAACGATGAGACTAGCAGTCCTTATTCGTTTTTTCCCTGATCGAACTCGTCAGGTGCAAGAAAGGACGGGATTCGAACCCGCGTCCGGCTTTCGCCGGAGAGCAATCCCATAAGGGAGTTGCCCACCTTAAGCCACTCAGTCACCTTTCTTATGGTCTTTTAATGACAGCATCCGGGTGCTCGTAATGAAACTCTATCAGATAAATATTCTCACCTGACCCGTGTTTGGCAACTTTAAGTAGATCGGCTACGCCGCTGAAGCCGGATTTCCGGGCCAGTCCCGGGGTAATGTCGTCAAAGGCTATTTGGTGCATTGTATCGATTACTACAGTACCTTCATCCAGCCTGTAGCGTCCGCCAACCTTCACCCTGGGTTTTTTCCAGATGCGGATGCTGCAGGTGATTTCACCTCTTTTGATCGGTTCTCTAAGGCGTTTGGTGAATTGCATGCCATTTATTGCAGTCGAGTGGCTGAACCGCTATGCCGGGTCGGCATAGCGGTTCCAGCCAGTAGAGCAGGGAGGTTGCTATTTCGCCAACAGGTTATACAGCCAGGCAAATATCGCCCCGCCAATTGCACCATCAACCAGGCCAAAAACGGTGCCGGTAATCACAGAGCCAAGACCGGTTCCCGGGGTATAACCCGGGTACACCGAAGCGGCAAGTTGTAACAGTGCCTGACCATAAGGCGGCCAGATCATATTGGCCAGACCAACGAATAAAATTGCGCCGCCCCAGATTAAACCGGCAGCTAAAGCAAATGCCTTGACGTTTAGTTTCATCGTACCTCTCTCAAAACTTAGTTAACCACCATCTTCAGTGTGTGGTTTGTGTTTGATTTTCTGATACCAGTTCCAATAAATCAGAATCCGACCAAAGGAAAGTAAAATAATAATAGGCGCAACCATCGCTGACCAGATGTTGCTGCTGTCGCCAACTATCCAACTGTAGTAAAACCAGCCCCACGCTAACCAGGCGCAGACGGTCAAAATCCAATTATCTCTGTCGCAGAAAAAATAAATAAATTCAATAAGGAAATAAAATAATACCAGCAGGCCGACATTTTTTAATATTTCAACGCCTTCAAATAAATAAAAACAGCCATAAACCGCAAGTATGAATGGAAAATAGCGGGATATACTCCGTTTAATAAAACTGTTCTCAGCTTTTCTGGCCTGTTCCAACCGCTGTTGAGATTTTGATGGTTTCAGCATATTCGAGGTCTTAAGCTATATACTGAAAAATTACTGATTCCGGTTTAACCCTTATCGAGTTCATTGCGTAACGCCAACAGTGATTCTAAATACCTGGGCAATTCTCTGAAATTGGTAATCGATTGCAACCTTACAGGGTGATCCATGGATAAAACCATTTCTCCGCACGGGGGCAGAATCATCATCACTTGAATCATGTAATCGGTTGCTACGTCTTTCATTTTTGTAATCAGATCTGCATCGATAATACCGACATAAATTGTCTGGGCACGGCGCAGCTCCTGATAACCTGTGGTTGCAGATCGACAGATATTTTCAGTCCATAATCCGTGATGATGCGGCGCTTCACCACGCAGATCGATCTGGTCGACAAGCTGCAGGGTTTGGTCTTCCAACATGCGTTCAATTAATGCAGCATCAGGGTTGCTTTGCTGTCCGTCAATCTCCCACAGCATCAGTCCAAAAGGAGCAACAAGACCTTTCCAGGCGATTTCAATCTCTGCAATAGCAGCGGCCCGTCTTGCCTTCGTTTCCTGTGCCGTCTGCCAGGCGCTGGCCAACGAAATAGCCAGTGCTGCCAGTGCTACCATTGCAGCAGCCCACCCGGTAACGGTTATTCTGCGCCATCCGGTCAATCTGTTATCCCAGGTATTTCCAATGATCGCGATAATTGCGCCGCCAAATGCCAGGGAAGGTCCGATAAAGCTCAGCAGGTCCATTTTATTTAACACACTTTCTTGTGCGCCCATATGATTAAGCTGCAGCTATTGTGCAACAGCAGCAGCTACTTTGCAGAATTACCCCGGTACGTCGACTCCTCGATTGAAACCCCGGTATTAGAATGTCGAATTTCGCGGCTGTCGATGCTAGCCGGTTGCTATGTGCTTAGCAGTGTCATGAGTCTGGCTGATACTCACTGAGGTTAGTGATGTCCATGGCCATCGCCAGTGAGCATCAACAACGGCTGATACATCAGCCACAACCCGGTGATCATCATCAACACAGCAGCAGTCCAGCGAATCGAACGTTGCTGCAGCCACAATCGGATTCTTGCGGAAGCCATACCGGTTGCCAGCATGGAAGGTAAGGTGCCCAGCCCAAATGCCAGCATCATGGCGCTGGCTTCCACAGCATCCGCGCGCAGCCAGGCAGCTGGCGCTATCGCATATACCAGTCCGCAGGGCAGCCATCCCCACAGCATACCGAACAACAGTGCATCAAGCGGGTGCCGCAAGGGCAAAAGGCGTTGAGTTAGTGGCTGCAGCCGTTTCCAGAAGCCGGCGGCAATCCTGCGCAGTATCAGGATATCCAAACGCCGACCAATCAGGCTGGCAGCAATCAGCAACAGCAGCAACCCGGACAACAGCCGGCTGATTATGCTCAGCTGCGAGATGCGCAACAGTTCTTCACTGGTTCCCAGCCCCCAGCGCAGCAGCAGCGCACCGATTATGCCAACCAGCATATAGCTGCCAATACGGGCCAGATTCAGCCAGACCAGTTGTAAAGGTCTGGTGCTGCTGCCGGCCAATGCTGCCAGTCCCCCGCACATGCCGAAACAGTGCCCGCTGCCGGCCAATCCGGCGGCAAACAATCCCGGCAGACTGATCCAGAAATCCGGCATGCTTATGACTCTCTGTCGCTAGTTTCAGTCTGGCTCGGCTGACGATCATCATCCAGAACGACATGCAGTGCAGCGCTGTCCAGGTTGTCATACTGTCCGCTGCGCACTGCCCAGAAAAACAGCACAACCGCCAGCGCCAGTACCAGCAGTGACAACGGAATTAATAACAGCAGGCTGGCCATTACGATACGCCGACCGGTTTGATACCGGCTGAATAAGCAGGGTCCGAACCGGTCTGCAGAGATTTTTCCAGGTTTGCATTGCCGATGCCGGGTGTATTCAGCCTCAAACTGTTACCGACCACCAGCAATGAGCTCAACGACATCCCCAGAGCAGCCAGCCACGGCGGCAGCCAGCCCAGCATAGCCACAGGAATGATGCTCAGGTTATACAGCAACGCCCAACTGAGGTTCTGGCGGATGCGGCGGCGGGTCAGCATGGCCAGCTTATGCAGAGCCGGCAGCGCAGACAGGTCATCATGCAGGATCAGCACGTCAGCCGCCGCTTTGGCCAGACTGTGCTGAACGCCAATGGCAATGCCAACATCCGCAGCAGCCAGAAGTGGTGCGTCATTAATCCCGTCACCGACAGCCATGACCTGCTCTCCGGTATGCTGCAATGCCTGCAGCCGGGCCAGCTTGTGTTCCGGCAACATAGCGCCATGGAAGTCGTTAATACCTAATTGCCCGGCAGCCCTGCTGACTGCAGCAGGTGTATCACCGGACAGCAGGGTAACGGGTAAAGCCGATGCTTTCAGTATTTCCGCAGCGTTGTGTTTCAACTCATCAGATAACAGCATCAGACCCAGGACTTGATGCTGGTTACTCAGCCACAGCTCACTTTGAGCATTCCGGTCATCAGAACAGCTCAGCTGAGCGCGTATCTGCGCGGTGTCTGCCCGGCACAATGCTGCTACGAAATCGAGTTTACCCAGGCGGTACCGCATCTCATTCAATACAGCACTGATGCCTTGTCCGGGTACCTCATCAATCTGCTCTGCAACAATTGAAGGCGGATAGTCCTGCAATGCCTGAGCCAGTGGGTGGTGTGAGTGTCTGGCTAATGCTGCTGCCAGTTCTACCAGCTGCTGATCATCCAGCCCGGTACAGCTGCGAATCTGATTTAGACGGAATTTTCCATGCGTGAGCGTACCGGTCTTATCGACTACCAGCCGGGTAACACCAGGCAATCGCATTAATGTTGAGGTGTCACGCACCAGCACACCGTTGCGTGCCAGCCTCGCCCGGGCGGCCGATAGTGCCGAGGGAATTGCTAAAGCCAGCGCACATGGGCAGCTGACCACCAGAACCGCCAGCGTAGTGTGCAGACTCTGTTGCCAGCCGGCCGGCCAATGCAGAAATGCCGTGAAGCCTGCCAGCAATAACAGCGTGCAGGTAAACCACACTGCTACCCGTCCACTCCAGTCGAATACATTACCTGAAGCATCACCGGCACTGCGCATCAGTTGCTGGATGGCAGCCAGCGTTGTGTGTTTGCCGCAGGCGGTTACCAGCAGGCAAACAGCACCATCCAGCACCTGACTGCCGGCCAGCAGCGTTGCGCCGGGGTGCTTGGTCACTGGTTGAGATTCACCGGTCAGCAGACTTTCATTAACCGTTACGCTGGAATTGCCCAGCAAAACTCCATCGGCCGCCAGTGTTTCACCGGCGGCAGCTTCAATCTTATCTCCCCGGCGCAACTGCAATGGTTGAATGATTTCATGTTGGTCATCGTTAAGCAGCCGCTTGACCATTAACGGCAGCAGCTGACTGGCGCGTTGACTCACTGCTGTGGCTCGCAGCCTGGCGTGCTGCTCCAGATGCCGGGATACCGTCAGAAAAAATACGAACATCACAGCTGAATCAAAATACACTTCGCCACTGCCGGTGAAAGTGCTGATGCAGCTGCTGCTCCAGGCCAGCAGAATGGCCAGGGACACCGGCACATCCATACCGGGTTTGAGACAGCGCAGCTGCCGCCAGGCTGACTGCAGAAACGGCCAGCCGCTGTACCACACCACCGGCGTAGCCAGCAGCAGGGCTATCCAGCGGAAAAAATCCCGTTCAGCCAGCAGCATATCGCTGCCTGCGCCGAGGTACAGACCCAGCGACATCATCATTACCTGAAACATGCCCAGGGCTGACACCAGTAAACGACGCAAGCTGGTACGCTGCCGGGCACGTTGTTCGCCGTGGTTTGCCAGCAGCGCCGGTTGCAGGGGGTAACCCAGCTTATCGGCTTCTATCAGGATATCGCTCAAGGCGGTTTCGACCGGCCGCCAGTGCAGTTCACCCTGACCGGTGGCGAAGTTGATCACGATATGCTCAACACCGGGCAGTTTGCGCAGGCAGGTCTCCAACAGCCACACACAGGCAGCACAACGCAGGTTGCTGACGTTGACCGGCATCCGATAGATTCGCCGGTCATCAGTTTCAGCCAGCTGATCCAGTAATTGCGGCTCATCAAAAGCCTGCCACCACTGCTCCGATCGTAATGCCGGTCTGGCTGCAGCAGCGGTGCGCAGTTGATAAAAGCCTTCCAGGTTGCAGTCACTGAGCATACCGGCTACCGCAGCGCATCCGGTACAGCACATGTCTCTTAATTGCCCGTCCAGTGTCACCTGCAGATCCACACCGGCAGGGACCGGTTCGTGGCAGTGGTAACAGGTCCTGCCGGTGGGGCTGCAATCAGTCATCTTGATCATCGGATGCTTCAGGATTAGTAGCGTCAGCCGGCTCACCGGTATAGATTTTGCCTAACGACTGGCCGAGGTTGTCATGCTGCTGTATCGAACCGCTGCGCTGCAGCATGATGATGGTAATGATCATCGCAATAACAGTGGCAATCAGCGGTGAAAGCACCAGCCAGACATAGCCGGAACGGTACCAGCGGGTGGTGCCGGTGGTATTCATCGCAGGTTTCTCCGCGGTCCGAAAAACCGGCTGGGTTCTTCTACTATCAGCTCCGGGGTGTCGGTCGATTGTGCCGTGAAAGTGATGTCATTGCGCAGTTTCAGCCCCTCGGAGGCGGCACGCAGTGTCACCGGTAAAGAGCCGATTTCTCCGGGCTCGAGCTGCAATTCAGCTGTGCCGTATATTTCCAGTCCGGGTAGTCCGCCGGCGGTTATGCTGAACTGCTGTTGTTGTCCGGTGCGATTCATCACCCGCAATAAAAAACTGTTCTCCACCCGGCCGTCAGGTAACTCACGGAACAATGCATTGCGGTCGCGCATCACATCCAGCATTACCGGGTCACGCTGGCTGACACCAATTACCCATGCGGTGAGAACTGCCAGCAGAAGTGCGGCGTACAACAGTATCCGCGGTCGGATAATCCTGCTGGCACGGTTATCCATGGCATTCTGGGTGGTGTAGCGAATCAGTCCGGTGGGGTATTGCATCCGCTGCATGACATCGTCACACACATCGATGCAGGCGGCACAGGCAATACATTCATATTGCAGGCCTTCGCGGATATCTATACCGGTCGGGCAAACCTGTACACACAAGGTGCAATCGATGCAGTCGCCCAGCTGGTTATCAGCTAGTTGTGCATGGGCAAGTTTACGGCTGCGCGAGCCACGTGGTTCGCCACGCTCCTGATCATAGGAAATCACCAGCGTGTCATCATCAAACATGGCGCTCTGGAAGCGCGCATACGGGCACATGTATTTACACACCTGCTCACGCAGCACACCGGCGTTACCCCAGGTGGCAAAACTATAGAACAGAACCCAGAAAGTCTCCCAGCCGCCGGTATTCAACTGGACGATTTTTTCCGCCAGCTCAGTAATCGGTGTGAAAAAGCCGACAAAGGTAAAGCCGGTCCATAATGCGAAAATCAGCCATAGACCATGCTTAACTATTTTTCGCCGGATTTTTTCACCGGTCCATCCACCGCGGTCACGTTTTTTGCGTTTACTGGCCGGGCCTTCAGCCAGCCGTTCCAGCCAGATAAACACCTCGGTCCAGACTGTCTGCGGACAGGCATAGCCACACCACAGGCGGCCGGCCAGTGCGGTAAAGAAAAACAGACTCAGTGCCGCCAGCACCAGCAGCCCCGTCAGCAGGATAAAATCCTGTGGCCAGAACACCAGGCCGAATATATAAAATTTGCGTGCCGGCAGATCGAACAGTACCAGTGGCTGCCCGTCAATACTCAGCCAGGGCAGCAGGTAGTAGAGCCCCAGCAGTACCCATACAGTGATGACCCGCAACCGGCTGAAAAGACCGCGAACCTCGCGTGGATAGATTTTCTCGGAGCGCACATACAGATCAATAACAGTACTGCTGTTATCACTGGCATTACCGGTTTGCCGGGTAGTGGCCAAGAGGCGTCTCGTCTGTCAGCCGTCTGTTCCGATCTGATTGATCACCGCCCGGCGCCTGAGCAGCAGCCAGGTGCCGCCACTGGAGGCGGCGGTGACCAGCCAGAACATAAAAAAGCCGATGCTGTATCCGGCGGTGCGGCTCAGCTGCCATTGGGGAAAGCTGATGGCATGCAGATCAACCGGGTCCACCAGAGCAAACAGCACCATGGTGGCAATGCCCGCCCACAGAAATGACGGCCACAGAATAGCGGCCAGTCGTTGCCCCAGAGGCCTTGGTTTTACCCGGTCGGTCATTGCTGATCAGCCGACAGCTGTTTCACATAAGCTGTCAGAACCTTGATCTTATCTTCACTGAGCGTGCCGGAAAATGCCGGCATGCTGTTGTTGCGGCCCTGATCGATGGTCAGTTTCAGGCTGTCCATACTGTTGCCGTACAACCAGATGTCATCAGTCAGATTAGGCGCGCCCAATATAACGTTACCGGA
The DNA here is from genome assembly GCA_028289455.1 of Wenzhouxiangellaceae bacterium. Taxonomy (GTDB): domain Bacteria; phylum Pseudomonadota; class Gammaproteobacteria; order Xanthomonadales; family Wenzhouxiangellaceae; genus JAJFKX01. Next base: position 8,947 of record JANQPN010000033.1, on the reverse strand, counting down.
TCCGTCCGGTCCGTGGCAGGCAATACAGAACAAACCATATTGCGCCTGACCGGCAGTGGCCAGGTCGGCATCATGCTCCAGACCACCCAGGCTGCGGACATAATGCGCCATCGCAGTAACACCCTGTTCACCGCCCAGTGCAGCGCCCCAGCCCGGCATGACGCCGTTGCGGCCGTTGCTGATGGTGGCGGTAATCTGGGCCACATCGCCGCCCCACTGCCAGTCCTGATCGGTCAGGTTGGGAAATCCGATAGCCCCGCGTGCATCGCTGCCGTGACACTGCGCGCAATGATTGCCGAATAGATTCAGACCGGCGGTCATGGCATCAGGGTCCTGTTGTAACTGATCGAAATCCTGTTCGGTATAGCCTGCGAAAACAGCGGCATAGCGGGCTTCTTCTTCAGCAACCTGCTGCTCATACTGCTGTGCCTGAGACCAGTCCAGTGTGCCTTCATAAATGCCCGAACCGGGATACAGCACCAGATAGCCAATACTGAATATCACCGTCAGCTGGAACAGGTTCAGCCACCAGCGGGGCAGGGGGTTGTTGTATTCTTCCAGATCACCGTCCCAGCGGTGTCCGGTGGTGTTGCCCTCGCCCAGTTTTTCATCAGTGCGGAATTTGCTGCTCCAGCGCAACAGCAGAAAATTGGCGATGAATGTGCCGAGGACAATAATAAAAACATACAGCTGCCAGCCCAGACTCATGCTTGCTGCTCCTGTTGTTGATTGGAAGACGATGAATTGCGCTGCTCAACGCCTGGCGGTAACTCATCAGACACTGCCAGTTGCGCAGCCTGGTCAAACCGCTCACGGTTATGCCGGCTGTATGCCCATAGGGCCACCAGTACAAACAGCAGCATGGAAAAACCAGTCCACAGCCCTGCGGCCAATCCCCAGTCGGTATTCATCATGGTGCTCCTGTTGCAGTGGTGGATTTCACGCCCAGTCCCTGCAGGTAAGCGATTAATGCCTGCAGCTCGTTGTAACCATCGACCGCATCTGCGGCAGCATTAATCTGCTCATCGGTATAAGGGTGGCCCAGTTTGCGCAGGGCGCGCATACTGGCGGTTACCCGCTGGCCGTCGACCATGTTGTCGACCAGCCACGGATACCCCGGCATATTCGATTCAGGCACAACATCCCGCGGATTCAGCAGATGAATTTCGTGCCACAGATCACTGTAACGGCCACCAACTCTGGCCAGGTCCGGGCCGGTGCGTTTGGAACCCCATTGAAACGGGCGGTCGTAAACAAATTCACCGGCCACCGAATAGTCACCGTAACGTTCAGTTTCCCAGCGGAACGGGCGGATCATCTGTGAATGGCAGTTATAGCAGCCTTCACTGATGTACACGTCGCGGCCGGCCAGCTCCAGTGCGGGGTATGGCTCGACGCCCGGAGCCGGATCGACCACGCTGGCCTGATACATCATCGGGACAATCTGCACCAGACCGCCGAAGCTGATCACGATGACGATCAAAATGGCCATCAGGCCGACATGCTTTTCAACTTTTTCGTGTCCAAAGTTTGCCATGTGGATAACTCCTGATAGTCGTGGTTAGGCGGATTGCGGCTCAAGCACCGGCGTGGTTGCCGGACCCTGCGACTGCCGCCAGGTCAGGTACATGTTCCAGGCCATCAGCAATGTGCCGACCAGGAACAGCAGGCCGCCGAGCAGGCGCACGTAATAAAACGGATAAGTGACCTTCAGCGATTCGATAAAGGTATAGGTCAGGGTGCCGTCATCATTAACCGCCCGCCACATCAGCCCCTGGGTAACCCCGGCGATCCACATAGCGGCGATATACAGCACTATTCCGATGGTGGAAATCCAGAAATGCCATTCGATTAGCCGATTGGAGGCCATATCCTTCAGCCCCAGCAGCCGTGGGTACAGGTGATAGACACAGGCCATGGTAATCAGCGCTACCCAGCCCAGTGCGCCGGAATGCACGTGCCCGATCGTCCAGTCGGTGAAATGAGACAGTGAGTTGACCGTCTTGATCGACATCATCGGCCCTTCGAAGGTCGACATGCCGTAAAACGATAGGGAAACAATCATGAACCGGATAACCGGGTCGGTACGCAGCTTTTCCCAGGCGCCGGATAAGGTCATAATGCCGTTGATCATCCCGCCCCAGCTGGGCGCCAGCAGAATCAGTGAAAACACCATGCCCAGCGACTGGACCCAGTCGGGTATGGCCTGGTAGTGCAGATGATGCGGGCCGGCCCACATATAGATGGCGATCAGTGACCAGAAGTGCACCACCGACAATCGGTACGAATAAATCGGGCGCTGTGCCTGTTTGGGCACGAAGTAATACATCATGCCCAGAAAACCGGCGGTCAGGAAAAAGCCGACAGCATTATGGCCGTACCACCATTGCACCATGGCGTCCACCGAGCCGGAATAAATCGGATAGCTTTTCCACAGACTGACCGGTATGGCCAGATTGTTGACAATATGCAGCACTGCAACCGTCAGGATGAAGGCGCCGAAAAACCAGTTGGCCACATAGATATGCTTTACCCGGCGCTGCATGATGGTGCCGAAAAACACCACCGCGTAAGCCACCCACACCAGGGTAATCAGAATATCAATCGGCCACTCGGGTTCTGCATATTCCTTGGCCTGGGTGATGCCCAATGGATAGGTAATCGCCACGGCCACCACCACCAGTTGCCAGCCCCAGAAAGTAAAAGCCGCCAGCTTCGGCATGAACAGCGGCACATGGCAGGTACGCTGCACCACATAATAGGAAGTGGCGAACAAACCGCAGCCGCCAAAGGCAAAAATAACTGCGCTGGTATGCAGTGGGCGCAGCCGGCTGTAGGTCAGCCAGGGAATGTCGAAATTCAATGCCGGGAAGGCCAGCTGTGCCGCCAGCACCACCCCGACCAGCATACCGACAATGCCCCACACCATGGTCATCACGGTGAACTGACGCACCACTTTATCGTGATAGCTTGCAGATTGACTCATACAGGTTTCCTGTCGTTTGGCCTTAGCTCAGGCCTGGTTGCGGAAGGTTTGCTGCAAGTCTAGGGATTGTCGCCGGTGACAATTTGATCGAAGTCAAAAACCGGCAAAAAAATACCCGGCAGTGCCGGGTATCTGAAGTAAATTTTGGTGAAGTTCAGGCTTTAGGTGCCCAGGATTTGCACCAGCCGTTGGCGCTGACCACGGTACCCGGGAAAATCGCACAGGGCCGCCACTCATCGCCGTCATTGCCCTGAATCAGGGTGCAGTTGGAGCACATCTGAGTGTCTTCATGGCGTGGATTGGCGGCTTTATCCACGGTGGTGGTGTCTTCAACATAACCCAGTGCTACGGCAGTCGGATTATCGCTGCCCAGGTGCGGCAGATCATCTGCCTGTGCCGGGTTGGTGATTAAGATGTGCGCTATGGGTAAAGCTGCAGCGGTGGCTGTACCCAACTGTAAAAGCTTGCGCCGGGTTAAGGTATTTGGCTGTTTCATTGCAGTTTCCAATTCGGTTAATGGTCAATAGGTTGGTAAAACTTTAGCAAACCTGCTGCGTTCTGTCTTGATCGAAGTCAAAAACACTCAGGCCGGCTAAGTACGAAATTCCAGGCTAAAACGGTATGTGCGTTCCATCCCAGGCAAAAAAATTCCCGTTGTCTAAGGGTGAGCTGTTCATTAAAACCCGCAATAACCGCTGGGCGGAAAACTCGGGGCTGAACAGCTTCTGATCAGGGATGCCGGCGGTAAACGGGTCCGACAGTCTGGTATCAACGGTTCCAGGGTGCAGGGCTATACAGACCATTTCCGGGTTGAGCCGTTTGAGTTCAATGGAAGCGGATTTGATGATCTGATTAAGTGCAGCCTTGGAAGCCCGGTAGGCATACCAGCCACCCAGGCGGTTATCGGTAATACTGCCGACGCGGGCAGACAGACTGGCAATGCGGGTCACGCCCTGCCGGGGCAACAGCGGCTGCAATGCGCTCAGCAGCATCGCATGGCCAAAACAGTTTTGGCTGAATACCGTTTGCAGGTTTTCCAGTGACAGATCGGCCAGACGGCGTTCCGGCATCAGGTCCTGCCCATGCAGCACACCGGCGGCATTGATGATTAATCGCAAGTTGCTGGCGCGATGCTGCAGTTCAGTAATGAACGCATTGATGGATCGCCGGTCGGTTATATCGAGTTGATAAACTGCACTGCTGCCGACGGCATCAGGCAGGCGGTTCTGGTTTTGAAATGCCGTCATGTGCAGGCAGTTCAGGTCGGTATCCCCGGATAATTCTTCCGCCAGGGCATGGCCGATACCGCCGCTGGCGCCGATTATCAGGGCATCATAATTTGCACTTTTCTGACTCAAGTGGTTATATCCTCCAGCGATGGTCAATATTGAGCAAAGGTAGTCTGCTTGAAGTTCGTACAAATAAGCGCTCTGGTTGCACTGGTTTTAACAACTCTGTTCGGCTGCAACCGCTCATCACAGAACGATATCGATGGCGTGGTGTTTCGCTTTGCCGTTGGCGAGCCTATTGCATCGCTGGATCCGGTGCATGCCACCCCGCCGACGGCGCGGATGCTGGTGGGCAGTATTTACGACACCTTATACCGTTACCAGTACCTGGCCCGGCCTTACCGGCTGACCCCGGGGCTGGCAGTGGATTTCCCCCAGATTTCCGATGACGGACTGAGTTACACCATTGCCATCCGTGAGGGAGTGTTGTTTCATGCCGATCCGGGAGTGACCGATCGCGAGATAACCGCTGATGATGTGATTTATTCACTGCTGCGGCACTTCGACCCGGCAATTGAAGGCCAGGGCGCCTGGTTGTGGAACCGGCACATTGTCGGTGTCAACGACTGGCGCAATACAGGGGCAGATTATTCGCAGCCGCCAGAGGGTTTGCAGGCGGTAGACCGCTACACCATCAGGATTACACTGTCATCGCCCTATGGGGACTTTCTTCAGACCCTGGCTTTACCGGTTGCATCGATCGTTTCCCAAGAGGCGATTGAATACTACGGCGAAAATTACCCTATCAATCCGGTCGGCAGCGGGCCTTATCGTCTGAACCGGTTTACCACTGGTCGGATCAGCCTGATTGCCAGCCCGGATTATCAACCGCACCCGATTCAGCTGCAGCAACTGGGCTATCAGGCCGATGTACATCAGCAGTATGGCTTGGCGCAGCTGCAGGGCAGGCAGCTGCCGCTGGTCAATGGCGTGGAAGTGCGTTTTATCCGGGATGCCGATGAGCGCTGGCAAGCCTTGCTGGATGCTGAAGTTGACGGCATGCAACTACCGGCGGGATTGTATGAGCAGGCATTAAGCAGCCGGCAGCCGATAAGCTTAAATGCTCCGTTTGATCAGCAGCTGCACATCAACCGCCAGCCTCTGGCTCAGTTGTATAAGGTTGATTTCAATATGGACGACATCCGGCTGGGCCAGGCAGGTAACGAGTCGCAGCATGCCTATAACCGCAGCCTGCGCTGTCGCATGAACCGGGCATTCGATTGGCATACTTATAACCGGGATTTCTTTAATGACCTGGGTTATGTGTATTCAGGTGTTGTACCACCGATGATTGCCGAGTGGGAACCACCATTGCCTGTCGAAGAAGTGCCTCCCGACCTGTTTGCAGATTTTGAATTTCTGCCTGAGATTGAATTCGGCTACTCGGAGAGCCCGCTTAACCAGCGGATTTTTGAATTGTTCCAGGCATCTCAAACTGATGCCGGTTATCCGGATGAATTGATAACTGCGTTGCCTTTTGGAGGTTTTTCCGCCTTTGCCAAAGCCTATAGCGAACGTCAGCTGCCGTTGATTCACACCGGCTGGGCATTGGATTACCCCAGTGCATTGAACACCCTGCAGCTATATGTAGGAGAAAACGCCAGCCCCGGCCCCGGCGTGGCCAATTATCAGCATGCCGAATTTGATCAGCTCTATGAGCAGGCTTACCAAAGCATGGGCCGGGATCAGCGTGAACAGCTGGTAGAGCGCATGCAGCAGTTACTGGCGCAGGACTGTGTCAGCATTGCCGGGTTTTCGCCTGCGCAGCTGCATGTGTGGCGGCGCGAGTTTGTACTGTATCCAGACGGTGAATTCGCCGCCGGTGATCTGTTACGCTATGTAATGCTGGCAGGCGCCGGCGAAACCCAAACAATTTCAGGTATCCAATGACCATGAACAGCATGACTAATCTTTTTCGACCGTCCATTTTGATCATGGTTATGGTGTTAGCGGTTATAACCGGCTGTGCAGGTAGAAAGGAAATACGTGGCATACCGCCGGTAATTCAGCTGGCGCAATTGCAGCTGGAACAGGAGCACGTGACGCTGGCGCTGCGCCTGCGCAACGGCAACGACAGTCCATTAACCGGCGGAAAACTGCAGTTTCAATTGAGCCTGGGTGGCCAGTTGTTCGGTATTTACAACAATACTCCGGAGATCGATATTATTGCCCACAGTGCGGAAGAGATTCGTGTCAGGGTGCGTGCGCTGCAGCCGGAGGTGCTGGATAATCTTCGTGCATTGGGTCAGCGGGGGCAGGGCAACCTGGTCTGGCAGATGGACGGTACCCTGGAACTGGATCAGAAAGTACCGCCTTTGTTCAGCCAGGGCGGACGGCTGTTTCCAGTGCCCGGCCGGGACGATCTGTTCAGATAAACCTGCCCGGTCGTTAGGCTGGCAGCTTGATGTTCCCAGCTAATCTCTCTGAGAAATAATTATTTCTCATCCATTGGCCGTTTTGGCGTGTCAGTTACGTCTGTATCAATAAGCGGTCATATTTTGGTGCTAATTTGTAGGAAAACCGCTCGCGTGTTTGTAAGAAATCGTCTCGACATGCGTTTTTGGGTTGCTGTTTGATATTGGTTGCTGGTATTAATAAAGGCGACACCAAGAACCTAGCGTTCAGATAACAACAAAGTCGCGTTTAAGTAGAGTTGGAGTGTCTGCGCGGAGGCGCAGACACTTTTTTAAGGTTAGGCTGAAGGTGCTCAAGGGATATGTAGATCGAGGCCGGTAAATGGGTAAAGATGTATATGTCCCGTATGGTTCGTTTGGCTGCGGCAATCGCAGCATGGGTTTTCTGTAATATCGCTGTTGCACAGTTTCTTCCTGAAGACCAGATTCCTTTAGAAATTCAAAATCAGATTATTGCTGAGGTTGTTGCCGAGCATGGTCATTTGGATATGGCTGCGCTGGAGGTAGCGTTTCGCGACTGGTTGTTGTCACAACCGCTGCCGGATGCTGATGGGCAGATGCTGGATGCCGACACCTGCAGTAACTGCAGCCCGCCGACCGATGGTGAAAACCCGATATTCCCGAGTGTCCGGGATGTCGAAATCATTACCCGGGAAGGTCGTATTCGGCCCAGCTTCAAAGTTAAATGGCGCCGGCCAGAACGGTTACCACGGGAAATACGTGACCTCTACGAATTGAATAGTTATGAGGTATTTCTGGTTCGTGATGACGGTACCTACGAGCATCATGAAATCACCAAGACACTGAGGGCTGACGGTACAGAACAGCTAAAGCGGCGGATTCGTTTCCGCCGGCGCGATCCGGGGTTTTATACGGTGCATGTACGGCCGGTATATGTGGAAGTACAGCAGACGCAGGCGGCTTCTGAAGCGCCGGTTGACGGCAAGCTGGCGGTGACGGCAGCAGCTGCGGCCAAGCTGGGGCAGCCGGTTACCCGAAGTGGTGCCGGTGGACTCAAAGGTGGCTGGGGTGGTGGTGGCGGAGCCCCATTGGACCCCGAAACGACTACCGTAGCCACAGCCATACCTGATTCTAACGATCCACTACGGCGCTGTATCGAAGATCGTGTACATTTCGAGTTTTTCGGTGGTACCGCAGGTATAACCCATGACTACACCTCAAGCACGATTATCGGTGATATACCGGTATTGCAATGCAACTTTCTGGCCGGAACCAGCATCATCAGCGATATCACTGCACTATCAGACTTCTCAGATCTTCGGGTGCTCAATCTGCACGGGCAGTCAGTTGATGAAATAGGTTCGATCAGAAGTCTGGCAGATCTTGAGGAGCTGGACATCAGCCATACCAGCATTTCGCAGGCAGAGCTGGATAGCGAATTGGGACAATTGGATGACTTGAAAATATTCAAAGCAGACAGCCTTGGCCTGACGGAAATGCCTCCAATCACCTCCAGCTTCATGTTGACCTTATCGCTGGCCAATAACAACATCAATGATAGTGGGTTCTGCAGCAACGTTACGCCCAGTACCACGTTAGGATTTATGGACTTGTCATCCAATGGCTTAAATCAGAATGCATTATGGATACTGGAACAGTTTTCCATTAGCAGTCTGGACTTGTCACATAACTCGATCAGTACCATGATCGCTCCAAACTGCAGCGCCAGTATCTTCGATACGGTAAGTCTGGATTTAAGCCATAACAGCACCTTGTCATCTTTTGGTGGTTCCCAACTGTCTGGTTTCAGTTATTTTTCACTGAATTTGTCGCATACCGGTATCGCTAGTGTGTCGACCAGTTTCCCGGAAGTTTTGGGACAGCTCATACTAAACGATATAAGCAGCCTGGCGAGTTTAACGGGCAGTCTTGCGGCTTTGCCACAATCAGCACCAACCCAGATTCTGTGGGATGGTACGGATAATTTCTCCTGTGTTGATCATGAAGAATTGAATGAGTGGTGGAATGAAACAGCAGTTGCCCGGTATGCAAATGGCACCCTGCCCAATGGTGATCTGATTGATCCCTCAGCGTTGTTGTTGACGCCGTGGTATCAACGTCCGGATAGCTGCTATCCCGATGATGTTGATGAATTTACTGTTATCCGAGATTCCAATACGCATGCGCATTACCTGCAATGGGATAGCCTGCCGCTGGAATCCCAGTTTCGTGATTTCAGCTATGAAATCCAGACCCGTCCGGCGGGCACCATACTGCCCCAAGGTACGCCTTATGTA
>JANQPN010000025.1 GCA_028289455.1 Wenzhouxiangellaceae bacterium | reverse complement strand
AGCATATAGAGGGTTGTGACATCTTTATTGGATGCGCCGCAGTGGCCGACTACCGCCCGGCTGAGATCAGCGATAAAAAAATCAAAAAAGACGGTGGTGATTTAACACTGCGGCTTGTCCAGAACCCGGATATCCTGGCTGAAGTAGCGGCTTTGCCGGACAGACCCTTTACCGTTGGATTTGCAGCGGAAACCAATGACATTGTTAAACATGCCCAGCGCAAGCTGCGCAAAAAAAATCTGCATATGATTGCTGCCAACCATGTAGGGGAAGGACGCGGCTTTGACTGTAGTGATAATGCCTTGCTGTTGTTGTACCCTGACGGGCGGCAACACCCGTTACCCAGTCAGGCCAAATGCTCGCTTGCCTGCCGGCTGGTTGATGAAATTGCCGCTGAATATACGCGATTACAACAACTGACGTAGTAAAAAACCATGCAAACCATAGATTTACGCATCCTGGATGACCGGCTGGGTAAGCAGTTTCCATTGCCTGAATATGCCACTCAAGGCTCTGCCGGATTGGATTTGCGCGCCATGTTGGAGCAGCCGATTACCCTGAATCCGGGCGATACGCAATTAATTTCCACGGGAATGGCAATGCATATAGCCGACCCGGGTCTGGCAGGGATGGTATTACCCCGCTCCGGCCTGGGGCATAAGCACGGCATTGTATTGGGTAATCTGGTGGGCCTGATAGACAGTGATTATCAGGGGCCGCTGATGGTGCCATGCTGGAACCGGGGTGATCGGCCGTTTGTCATGCAGGTTGGAGAAAGACTGGCGCAACTGGTGATTGTGCCGGTAGTCCAGGCTCAATTTAATATTGTTGAGGATTTTACTGAAACCCAGCGGGGCAGCGGTGGTTTTGGATCCAGCGGCCGGCAATAAATTTCACAACACTAAAACAGGACAGTCCATGTCGTTGAAATTGCCAGAGAGCAGTATTTTCCGCGCCTATGATATACGCGGAATAGTCGATAAAACCCTGACCGAAGACGGAGTTCAACTGATCGGCCAGGCGGTTGCAAGCCAATCATTGGAAGCTGGTGTTGATCAGGTTGTAATAGGGCGGGATGGACGATTATCCGGACCACGGTTGAGTATGGCTCTGGCTGCCGGAATCCGTGCAGCGGGGGCAGAGGTGATTGATCTGGGGGCAGTTCCGACACCGGTCTTGTACTATGCTGCGCATGTGCTGGGCAACGGCAGCGGGGTAATGTTGACCGGTAGCCATAACCCACCGGATTACAACGGCCTTAAAATTATGGTGGCGGGTGTCACCCTGGCCGGTGAGGAAATTATGGCTCTGCATAAGCGCATCCATGCCGGCGAATTACTCAATGCAGAACATCAGGCCAAGCATTCATCAACCCAGGTGCTGACCGATTATCTGCATGCGCTGACCGCCCAGAACAGGCTGGAACGCCCGATTAAAATTGTGGCTGATTACGGCAATGGTATCGCCGGTTGTATAGGACCACAGATTTTTGAAGCATTAGGCGTGGATGCGGTTAACCTGTACGCTGAGGTTGACGGGCATTTCCCGAATCATCATCCGGATCCTAGTAATCCCGCTAATCTTGAAGCATTAAAAACGGCATTGATTGAACATCAGGCTGAGCTCGGTCTGGCTTTTGACGGTGATGGTGATCGCCTTGGCGTAGTCGTCCCGGGTGAATCAGCCGCAGATTGCGAAATTATCTGGGCCGACCGTTTAATGATGCTATTTGCTGAAGATGTTCTGGCCAGTCAGCCGGGCGAAACAATCATATTCGATGTTAAATGCAGCGGACGGCTGGCACATCGCATTCGGCAGCATGGCGGTACACCAGTGATGTGGCGAACCGGACATTCTCTGGTAAAACGGAAGATGCGTGAGCTGGATGCTCCACTTGCCGGTGAGATGAGCGGGCATTTCTTTTTCGGTAAACCGTGGTATGGGTTTGATGATGCTTTGTATGCGGCCGCCAGGCTGCTGACCATTATTTCCCGACAGCAAAATACCACGCAGCTGTTGCAGTCGTTGCCCACCGGCATCAGTACCCCCGAGCTGCATATCAATACCGAAGAAGGAGAAAATCATTCTTTTATTCAGCAGTTTAAGCAGCAGGCTGATTTTGGTGCGGCAGAAATAAACACCATTGATGGTGTGCGTGCAGATTTTGATGATGGTTGGGGCCTGATCAGAGCTTCCAATACAACGCCTGTGCTGGTTCTGCGTTTTGAGGCGGATAACCAGCAGGCGCTGACACGTATACAGAATGACTTCGGTCGGCAAATCCAGGCGTTGTCGCCGCATTTCAGACTGCCTTTTTAGCTGGTGTTGATCGTATTTAACAAGCCGTATGGTGTGTTATCACAGTTTACCGATAAACAGGGGCGCGCAACTTTGGCGGATTACATCGACCTGCCCGGGGTATACCCCGTAGGGCGGTTGGACCGTGACAGTGAAGGGCTGATGTTATTGACTGATGATGGCAAGCTACAGTCCAAAATCAGTTCGCCTGGTAAAAACTGGCCAAAAACATACCTGGTTCAGGTGGAAGGCATTCCAACAGCAGCTGCCATGCAAAAACTGGCAGGTGGGATATCCCTGAATGATGGCGGCACACGCCCTGCCATTGTTGATGTCGTTCCACGAAAACCCGGATGGTTATGGTCTCGAGCAGTGCCTATAGCTCCGCGCAAAGGTAAAGCTGTCAGCTGGCTGAGGTTGTCGATAACCGAAGGTCGCAATCGTCAGGTGCGGCGAATGACAGCTGCAGTGGGTCTGCCGACTTTGCGGCTGGTGCGCGAATCAATCGGTGAGTTCAGCGTTGAAGACCTGGCCCCTGGAGTGTGGAAGCAACGTGCTTTGCCGGGTAGTTTCACTAGCTGAATACTGCTTATTTCGCTAAAGTTGTGATACTTTCGTATTTTTTGCGGTCATATGAATGCTTGTTATTTGCAAACAGGTTGTTGAAGTACTAAAGTAATTGTCATAAGAATGCTTTCGTAGGTTGGCTGCCTTTTGATTTTATGGAGAGATGCTAATGTTACGCTCATTGAAAAAATTGAACCTGATTCTGATTGCGCTGAGCACTATTGTTCTGGCTGCATGTGGTGGTACAGATGTAACCCGGTTTATTGCGAAGCCTCATGAACCGCATGGACAGGTTATCACCAGTGTGGATTTGCCGGGCCAATATCTATACGCAGTAAGAATCAACAAAGTTGATGGTCAGGAAATTCCTGCCCGCCGTGGCGCTGTATGGTTAAAACCAGGGCGTCATGAAATCAGTGCGGTTGATGACAGTTCAGTTAATCGCAGTTTTGTACCCGGTCTGGCCGGTGATCGCAGCTTCCCACCCAAGGATTCACTGGTGCTGGATGTAGAAGCCGGCAAGATTTACTACGTAGGCCTGAAAGCCGATAGCGGCCGCCGTGAGAACTGGGAACTGGTGGTTTGGAAAACTGAAGATCAAAGTTGATCTTCTGATTATTCATTGAACCAGAACTGATATCAACATCAGTTGAATAAACGACGGCAGCCTGTTGGCTGCCGTCGTCGTATTGTTCAAAACACTCTACAATATCAAGCTCACAAATCCATAAAAACCAAACCGGGTAACCACCGGTCATTGTTATTTCAAGCAAGAATGATTAAGCAGACAGTATTGGTATGCCTGATGCTTTGCTTTGCAGCAGGTACGGGTGCACAGGTTTCCAGCGGGGCAGTAAGTAATGTCAATGCTGTCCAGGCATTCCAGCAATATCAGCGCTGGGCCAACTATCTGTACCGGCAGGAAGACTATCAGCAGGCGCACCGGCATTACCTGCGGCTTGCAGAAAATGGAGATAAACATGCCCAGTTCAAGCTGGCTGAAATGTATGCCCAGGGAAGAGGAGTAGAGCGTGATATCGTTGAGGCATATGCCTGGTCGTCTGTGGCAATTGAATCAGACAATCAGTATTACCGTAAAACCCATAGAGAACTCAGTGAACAGCTGGATACACAGCAGCTTAAGCAGGCAGAAAAGACCGCTGCTGAAAAAGTAGATAAGTACGGTGCTTATAGAACGGCTGTAAAAGCGCGTCGCGAAGTTGCCAAACAACGCAGGCGTTGCACCGGCTCGCTTACCGGTAATACCTGTGACCGGGTTCAGGCCAGCTCGTTAAGCTGCCAGGCTTCCGGCAGCCGGGTTCCCAGCAAGGTATGCATAATTCTCGGCTCTGTAGGCCTGGAAAGCGTGGTGGGGCAGCAGCTGCAGGATATCCGAAAAGTTGAGAAAGCGCTGGACCAGTTAATAGCTGAATTAAAACCTGACAGATAACCGGAAAACTCAGCGGCAACCAGCCTTGCTGGTAGTCGCCTGGCGCTCAATAAGCAAACTGCTTAAAGATAGGGTCGATATTCTCATGCCACTGCTCATGATAAAGACGCAGCTTCTTCTCTGCCGGGCTGACGCCACAGGCAACGATATCTTCCAGAGCGGCCAGAAAGCAGGTTTCATCCTGACCTGAGGCACTAAATCTCTGACGTGCAGCCAGACCGTCTTTAGACAAAGCCAGAACCGTTTTCGCGAGCCCCAGCAAAGGCTGCCCTTTAACAGAAGCGCGCAGCCCTTCGCGCGTGACCGTTTCCATCAAGTTGGCTCTGTCTTCAATGGTCCAATCCTTGACCAGTTCCCAGGCAGCATCCAGGCTGGACTGGTGGTACAACAGTCCGACCCAGAATGCCGGTAACGCGCAAATACGCCGCCATGGACCTCCATCAGCGCCGCGCATTTCCAGAAACCGTTTCAGCCTTACTTCCGGAAAGGCAGTTGTCAGATGGTCATCCCAGTCCTGCAGAGATGGGTACTCACCCGGTAAAGCAGGTAATTTGCCCTGTATGAAATCCCGGAAAGACTGTCCGGCCGCATCAATGTAACGCCCATCGCGATAAACAAAATACATGGGCACATCCAGCATATAATCGACGTAGCGTTCAAAACCCATGCCGGTCTCAAAAACAAAGGGCAGCTGACCGGTTCGCTGGTAATCGGTATCGGTCCAGATATGTGCCCGATAACTCACATAGCCGGATGGTTTGCCGTCAACAAATGCAGAATTGGCAAACAACGCAGTAGCCAGAGGCTGCAACGCCAGGCCGACGCGGAATTTCTTGACCATATCAGCTTCGCTGGAAAAATCCAGATTCACCTGAATAGTGCAGGTCCGGGTCATCATATCCAGCCCCAGCGAGCCGACTTTGGGCATATGTGCGCTCATGATCTTATAGCGCTGCTTCGGCATCCAGTGCATGTCTTCACGTTTCCACTTGGGCTGAAAACCCAGCCCGATAAAGCCGACATTCAAAGGGTCGGCAATGGTTTTGACTTCATGCAGATGGGTATGAACCTCATCACAGGTCTGATGCAGGTTTTCCAGTGGCTTGCCGGACAGCTCCAGTTGCCCACCGGGTTCAAGAGTCACCGAACAACCACCCTTAAGCAAAGCAATCAGCTGACCGCTTTCACGAACCGGCTGCCAGCCGAAGGTCTCTTGAAGCCCGGTCAAAATTGCGGCAATTCCATGATCACCTTCATAAGGCAAAGGTTTCAGGGTTTCCCAGCAAAAGCCGAACTTTTCGTGCTCGGTACCGATGCGCCAGTCTGATTCCGGCTTGCAGCCGCTGGCGAGGTAGTCCACCAGCTGCTGCTTATGCGTAATGGCAGCTGCCTGCTCAGGGTTGTCTTGACGTTGGGACATATTTCGATTGTTATTCAGATTTTGAGTTGATTATCACGCAGTTCGTAGAATCTGTCAGCATTTGTGCGTCGAAATGTATATGAAATTGCCTTATAAATGTATGGTCATATCCAATACATAGTTGGAACCGGCCTAATGTAATGGCCAGTCAGCGAATATAATTGGATTCATACCGGCTAGCAGCTGTATGCTTGAGAGAATGAAACAGGTCAGACCGAGAATAACGACAATCATATGCCCGGCAGCACTGTTGTCGGCTGTGATGCTGCTGTACGGTTGTGATTCTCAGCCGGAAATAACGGAATCGGCCGGTGATCAGTCTTTTGCAGTGACAGTTGAGCAGGATGCGGGTGTCCTGTCTGGTCAAATGCAGGAAGCCCCGGCCGATGCTGTCGTGGTGATTGATCCTGAGCGAGTACTGCGACGCGGCAATGGAGAGGAGCCGGATACGCTGGATCCTCATTTATCCGAAGGCGTACCGGCAGGTAATATCATCCGGGATTTGTTTCAGGGGCTGACAGCGGAAACCATCGATGGTGAAATTATTCCCGGTGCAGCCAGCAGCTGGGATGTCAGCCGTGACGGAAAGACCTATACTTTTTATCTGCGCCCGGAGGCCCGCTGGTCAAATGGCGATATGGTTACCGCACATGATTTTGTTTATGGCTTCCAGCGCAGTACCGATCCGCAGACAGGTTCAAAATATGGCCGAATTCTGGAGCCCATTCTCAATGCGCAGCAGGTACTGGCTGGTGAGCTGTCGGTTGATCAGCTGGGCGTCAGCGCGCTGAATGATCATACCGTGCAGATACAATTGCATGATCCGACGCCCTATTTTCTGGCATTACTGAGCCACAGTTCGACATTTCCCGTTCACCGCGCCAGCATTGAACAATGGGGCAGTCAGCATGTGCGTCCAGGAAGACTGGTCAGCAATGGTGCCTACAAGCTGGCTGAATGGGTTGTGCATTCGCATATAGCCATTGATCGCAACCCCTTTTACTGGGACAACGATTCGGTATGGCTGGATCGGGTTTTTTATTATCCCATTGTTGATCGCACCGCAGAACTGAACCGCTTTCGGGCAGGTGAGCTGGACTGGACTTTTGAAGTGCCCAACAGCCAGTTCAGCTGGTTGCAGGAAAATTTGTCAGAAGCCTTAATGATCAGCCCATGGCTGGGCACATATTTTCTGGGCTATAACATCACCAATGACCCATTTGAGGATAACCTTGCCCTGCGGCAGGCCTTAAGCCTGGCCATAGACCGTGAACTGCTGACGGGAAAAGTCACCCGATTTGGTGAACTGCCGAGCTTTAATCTGATTCCTCCGGGCATTCCGGATTACCAGCCGGCTATTTTTGATTATGTGGAAGCGACTCAGGAAGAGCGCCAGCAAATGGCCAGAGATCTGTATGCCCGGGCAGGTTATTCAGAAAACAATCCGCTGCGTGTCGAATTACGTTACAACACCAATGAAAACCACAAGAAAATTGCTCTGGCGGTAGCAGCCATGTGGAAACAGTCATTGGGTGTGCAGACCACACTGATCAATGAGGAATGGAAAGTGTTTCTGCAAAACCGCCGGCAGCGGCGGGTGACTGAAATATTCCGTGCCGGCTGGATAGGGGACTACAGTGACGCCTACACTTTTCTGGAAATCTATCAGTCCCAACATGGGCAGAATGACTCAGGCTACAACAATGCCAGCTATGACCGGTTGCTGGAACAGATCCAAAGCGAACGAATCCCCTCGCGACGTGCCAGGCTGATGCGTGAGGCAGAACGGATGTTGCTGGCGGACCAGCCGATACTGCCGTTATATACCTATGTCACCAAGCGTCTGGTCAACCCGGATGTTCAGGGGTGGCAGACGAATATCATGGACCACCATTACAGCAAGGACCTGTATTTTGAGTCCATCAAAAGCGCTGCAACTGAACCGGATATACCGGCATCCTTTTAGGAAAGAAATCGTTAGCCTTAATCCGGGAACAGGCGCAATTCTGCTGCTATTGGATTGGCGGTCATTCAAAACCAACAAAATGTGCAATAAACAGTCTGCTTTCAGCGGGCTTTTTTATCGCTGATATACATAGTGATCACCGCTGACACCACAACCTGGCTATGTTGATCCTTAACATCCACAACAACCGGTAAATCACCACTGAAGCCATCATCAATAACACCTGGCTCGCAGCGTGCCGACAGATTGGTTTCAGCTTTACGCAGATAACTCACTTGCATGCCTTTGGGAATCCAGCGCTTGTGGCGGGGCACACTGGCTTCCATTGCGGTACCCGCCACCAGCTCACACAAATTACAACAGGCGATGGCGTGCACGGTTTTGATATGGTTGCGGACCTTGCGGCGGTTTTTCATGCTAGCTGCTGCAACGCCTGGCTTGAGCTCAGTAAAAACCGGTGAAATGCTGCCGAAGTAGGGCGCATTCCAGCACACCAGAAAACTGAACAGCCTCTTGCCGACCGGTAGCTCTGAGAGTCGATTGTAGATTTTCAGAATATTCATTGTAACCATCAAAACCTGTGACTATGCGCCCATGGTAACTCACCCCGCCTGTTGCTAAGCTTAGCAGGTTGCCTAAACGGGATAATGAGAATGAAAAAGATTCTTAAGTGGTTTTTGCGCATCTTTATCGTACTGTTGCTGCTGGGGGGAGTGCTGTTTGTCAATGTATGGTATTTCAAGCCGGTAAAACTGGACTGGTACTACACCAGGGTATTTGCCAAGTTTGCTTTGCAAAACCCTGAAATGCTGACCAGCCTGCGGATCCTCGAGCCAATCGGTATTACCGGGCATAACGCCAAACTGGGCGATACTTCGCCGGAAAGTAATCAACGCCAGGTTGATCAATGGCGTGACGAATATGAAGTGTTTCAGCGTTATGACCGTGAAGATTATTCCGATCAGGCATTGCTGTCGTTTGATGTGTGGGATTACTTTATGGGCGGTCAGGTCGATGACGAGCCCTGGCTGTGGCACAACTTCCCGGTCAATCAGATGTTCGGTGTGCAAAGTAATCTGCCCAATTTCATGGCGCAGCAGCATATGATCGAAAACAGCAAAGGCGCTGATCATTACATCGCCCGTCTGAAGCTTTTTCCACGTCAGTTTGACGGGGTTATCGAGGGTCTCAAACTGCGTGAGGAAAAAGGCATTCTACCGCCACGTTTTGCGGTCACCAAAGTGATCGATCAGATTGACGGGTTTACCGAGAAACCTGCCGCTGAAAACATGCTGTTCGCCAGTTTCACTGAAAAGCTGGATGAGTTGCCGGAAGGCGAGTTGAATCAGGAGCAAAGAGATGAGCTGGAGCAGCAGGTGCTGGCCAGTATCGAAGCGGATGTTTATCCTGCTTATGCAGACCTGAAACGCTATCTGCAGCAACTGCTGCCCAAAGCCACCAGCAATGGCGGAGTATGGCGTCTGCCGGATGGTAATGATTTTTATGCCGATCAGGTACGCCAGCACACTACTACTAACATGTCGCCGGAGCAGGTGCATCAGCTGGGGTTAAATGAAGTCGCACGCGTCGGCGCTGAAATGGATGCCATACTGGTGGCAGAAGGGCTTGTTGAAGGTACTATCGGCGAGCGGGTGGATCAAATCGGCAAGCGACCGGATCAGTTGTATCCGGATACCGATGACGGCCGCAAACAGATTCTGGCCGATTACCAGGCGATTCTGGATGAAATTGATCCGGCCATGGATCAGTATTTTAATCTCCGTCCTGAGACTGGTGTGGAAGTAAAACGGGTACCGGAGTTTTCCGAAGAAACGGCGCCCGGTGCTTACTATCAGGGACCTTCACTGGACGGTAAGCGCCCGGGTGTGTTTTTTGCCAACCTGCGCAACGTGGAGGAAATTCCCCGTTTCGGTATGCGCACTCTGGCCTACCATGAAGGTATACCCGGACATCACTTCCAGATAGCCATTTCCCAGGAGCTTGAAGGGCTGCCGATG
The DNA here is from genome assembly GCA_028289455.1 of Wenzhouxiangellaceae bacterium. GTDB lineage: Bacteria > Pseudomonadota > Gammaproteobacteria > Xanthomonadales > Wenzhouxiangellaceae > JAJFKX01. The sequence goes on along the minus strand of JANQPN010000025.1, from coordinate 157,382 downwards.
TTTCGCCGTTTACTGCCGTTTACCGCTTATAACGAAGGCTGGGCACTGTATGCGGAACAATTGGCCTGGGAGTTGGGCTTCCAGGATGATCCGCTGGACAACCTTGGCAGATTACAGGCGGAAATGTTCCGAGCGGTCCGGCTGGTGGTTGATACCGGCCTGCATGCCAAACGCTGGACACGTGAGCAGGCGATTGAATACATGATCGAGCACACCGGAATGGGGCGCGACGATGTGACTTCGGAAATTGAACGTTATCTGGTCAATCCTGGACAGGCATTGGCTTATAAGGTTGGCATGCTGAAGATACTGGAACTGCGTGAGCGCGCTAAAAATGAACTGGGTGACCGGTTCGACATAAAGGCTTTTCACGACCAGATGCTGATCAATGGTGCCCTGCCGCTGACTCTCCTGGAACAGGTTGTCGACGAATGGATTGCTGAAACCAAGTCGGCTTCAGCATAACTAGTTGTTTGGGATGGGAGCACTGCACCCATCCCGAATACTGATTAATCAGGAAGCTTCAACACCTGACCGACCTGGATTTTATCCGGATCGTCCAGAATATCGCGGTTGGCTTCAAATATTTTCATGTATTTGCCGCCCTCGCCATAATGTTCCTTGGAAATCTTCCATAGGGTATCGCCACTTACCACGGTATATTCTTTTGTACCGGTAACGGTAACGGGTTCCGGATCACTGCCGCCGGAAAAATCCATAGAATCAGTGCTGCTGCTTTCAGCACCTACTGCGGCCAGATCAATCTGATTGTTAACAGACGTTACGCCGGGAATCTCACTAACCAGATTAACAATCCGCTGCCGCTCGGAATCGCTGACGGCGACACCACTGATGGTAACTGTGCCATCGCTGCCAAAACCGAATTTCAATGTGCTGGGGTCCAAGCCCGCTTCGCGCAAAACCTGGCTTGGAGATTTTGTGGATGTGGTGGCTTCGGCTTTTTTGCCGCCTTTGAGAAAATCGAACAAACCCATGTTACGACTCCAGTGTTGTAGTTATTGAGACCTGATTGTAACCGCATTTTGCCAGTTGACCATGCGGAATAAGTTACGCTTTGTCAGAATGTCGGTGTCAACGGTTTTAATTGGCTCGCGTTATTACTGTTAAACACAGTCCGTGCAAAGACAATGAGGTTCAGATGAATTTGAAATTTACAGCTTACCGTTATCTGCAACGTGTACTGATAACAGTATTTCTATTAAGCGGTTCAGCGGCAATGGCAGGCGTCACCGTGGAGAGGCAAACCACCTTTACGGACGATAATGGAGGCCGCGCGGTGACCATTGCCCAGGGTGAATTTCAGCGGCCCGGCGGCGAGTTCAATGTCAATGCAACATTTAACGATTTTCAGCCGGATACCGATGGCCCCATAATCAACGGCGAAATCAATGCTGTGTCCAGCGTAACCGGTAACCCAGGGTTGTTTGTCCGCAAGGCTTCCCGGACCACTATATTCAACGGCCGGGTCAGTCTGACCAACCTGCCCCGGGGAGAACAGGATGTATCCCTGGAGCTGGTCGATTTAAGCATTACCGATCAGCGGGAGCGGCGCCGGGGGCTCAGTGGCAACAGGGCAGATCGAGAAAACCAATGGTCAGGGAATGTGATCATCAACGGCAACAGTTTTGAACCGCAGGAACTGCCCAGGCCGGCACGTGAAATGATCGGGCACATCATCGGAATTTTACGGCACTGACATCAAACGGTTTTTCAGCATGCCGGTTCAACAGTCCCCAAGTATCAAAATGGCATCAACTTACGCCAGCAGTGATAAGAGCCAGCTCAGAAATGAGCTGAATCTTTTCTTTCGCGATACACAGCCACGGGCTTTCAGAATGCTACAGTTGGCGGTACGTGATGAACAACTGGCTTTGGATCTGTTACAAGATGCCATGTTGGCTTTTGTGCGCAGTTACGCCAAACGGCCTTCAGCGGAACGTGCGCCGTTGTTTTATCGCGTAGTGCAGAATAAATTACGGGACCATTTCCGGCGGCAACAGGTCCGCAGGCGCTGGGTAAGCCTGTTCAGCGATCTGCGTTCCGCAGATAACCAAGATACCGGGTACCAGCCAGAGGCGATAGAACCGGACCCGGAAGCCTGGCAGCAGCTGGATAGCCGGCATAAGCTAGAATATGTCAATCGGGTGCTGGCCCGTTTAGGTGTGCGTCAGCAGCAGACGTTCCTGTTGCGGGCCTGGGAGGGCCTTACAGAAGCAGAAACAGCGACCGCAATGGGCATCAGCGTCGGCAGCGTAAAAACACATTATGCCCGCGCCCGGGCAGCCCTTCGGACCGCACTGGGCACACTGGAAATTGCAGAGGTGGAATCATGAAACCACATAGCGGCCGGGATAACAATTCCCCGCGATTGGAAAGCGAAATAGTCAAACTGCTGGACGATTCGGCCGGTAACCTGCCTGCCGCAGTGGCCAGCCGGCTGAGTGAATCCCGTGAAATCAGCCTGGATGCAGCTGCCAAACCACGGCAGGGGATATTCGATGTATTGGATTGGCGGCCGGCTTACGCAACAGCAGCGTTGTGCCTGCTGGCAATGCTGTTACTGTACATACCTGACCGGGCAGAGCCGGAATATGCCGAATTATGGTCGGCAGAAGACCAATACCTGCTTGGTGACGATTTGTCTTTATATCTGTGGTTAAGCGATACCGCTGCACTGGAAACGGGTGAAGAGGGTTAGCCTCACTGTTCGGAATTTGATAAGCGTTTGCGCAAAGCCGGTATAACGCTTTTCCGTGCACCGGCAGCCCGCGCCCGGTCCAGGGCCTGCTCAACCGATTCACCTCGTTGATGATAATAAAGTGCCAACACTATTCCGGCACGATTACCCGAGCTGCAATGTAATAAGGTAGGTTTGTCACCGGCCTGATCCAGCAAAGCCCCAATTTGAATAACCAGCTCATCATCCGGCAGCTTACCGCGGGTCACTGGCAGATTGACATAATCCACACCGGCATCAGCGGCCCATTGTTGTTCCTCATCAGTACCTTCTCTGGGTTCGCGCAGATCGATTATCTGCTGTACCCCATGCTGATGCAGTTCTTCGAGGTTGTGCTGGTTTATGCTGCCGCTGGTGGCAATGTCTGAGGTGATCGTTGAGTAGTTTTTAACCGGGTTTTCCAATATATCGGCATCCGGCACGCCGTCACCGGCGTGTGCCGCGAAACCGCTGCCGACCAGCCATAGCAGACTCAAAAATATGCGCATGTTTAACTCCGTTTAGTGCAGACCTGATGATAAAGCGGCTTATGACCGTATGTTGCAGATTGTATCCGCTTTCTGCTGCCACTGTATACGCAGGGTTTCTGCGGTACACTTAAACAAAACAACAAACTTAAGCTATGAGACGATTTGGACGTACAGCAGCCAAACGGGGTGGGCGTTTCCGATTATTCCCGGTTATCCTGTTTGCCATCTATGGCTTGTATTACTACTTCAGTAATCAACAGGAAGTACCGATTACCGGCCGCTCACAAATTGTGGATATGTCCCGTGAGCAGGAAGCTGCTCTGGGGTTACAGTCGTACCGTCAGATCCTATCTCAATCGCAGGTAATCAGAAGCGGTCAGGAACTTGATGCCATTCGCGCCATCGGCAGGCGGATCGAGCAGGCGGCAGCTGCAGATGACCCCGGGTTTGAGTGGGAATACAATCTCATTCAATCCGACCAGGCCAATGCATTTGCATTACCCGGCGGGAAAGTGGCTTTTTATACAGGCATTTTGCCGATTGCCCAGAACGTTGACGGGGTGGCGGTGATTATGGGCCATGAAATAGCCCATGCCATAGCACGTCATGGCGCTGAGCGCATGGCTTATCAGAAATTGACCCAGCTGGGAACGCTGGCGGCCGGCATGTCGGTTTCCGGAATGGATCCCGGGCAGCAGCGGATGGTAATGGCTGCACTGGGAGCAGGCGCGAAATTCGGCGTATTGCTGCCGTTTTCACGTGATCATGAATCTGAAGCCGATTATATCGGCCTGATCTACCTCGCGCGTGCCTGTTTCGACCCCAGGGAGGCACCGAAACTATGGCAGCGTATGGGTCAGAGAGCCGGTCAGACGCCGCCTGAATTTATGTCAACCCATCCCAGCAGCGAGACCCGGATACGGCAATTTGAGGAATGGATGCCGGAAGCGATGGAAATTTATCGTCAGAATTGCAACGGCTGATAACAGGCAAACAATAAACATTAAACCAAGGAGAAAAATATGTCAGTAGCACGAGTTACGGAAATTATTGCATCATCCCCACAGGGTTTCGAAGATGCTGTTGAGAAGGGTATTCAGCGTGCCAATAAAACCCTTAAGAATGTACGCGGAGCATGGGTGGAAGGGCAAAAAGTGATTTGCAACGAAAGTGGTGGAATCAAAGAATTCCGAGTTACCCTGAAAGTTACATTCGTTCTCGACGATTAATCTGCCGACAGGTTATTGCATTTGCGGAGTGCACTGCAGTCCGCAGATAATGACCGCATCATCATTACGCTTTCAGGAATTCAATAATGCTTTATCCAATGATTGCTATGGTTATCTGGACATTTGTCGTGTTGCTGATTGCCTTTAAAGCCCGTGTGCAATCATTGAAAAGCGGTCAGGTCACTTTGGGCTCATACAAATTGCTTGATCGGGGTGATTTGCCTGAGCAGGTAATGAAAACCACCCGGAATTACCTCAATCTGTTTGAAATGCCGGTTTTGTTTTATGCCGGGTGTCTGACATGCCTGATATTGAATCTGGATACACCTATGCTGGTGTATTCCGGCTGGGCATATGTGTTTTTCAGAGTGGTGCACAGCATCATCCATATTGGCGGCAACAATGTGCGGCATCGTTTATATGCATTCATGTTGTCGAATATCTGCCTATTAAGCATCTGGGTGAATATTATCCTGACCACCATGTGATCAGCAGGAAAATTTCCGCTGTTTCATAAAATATGCAATTGATCGATTTGTTATCGGCCAGCAAAGCTGTCCAGGGGAATCGGCCGGATACAGACAAGCTTAAGTCCATCTACCGGCAGTACGGGCACTCCAGGGATTTTATTCAACTGCTGCTTCAGGTTGTCAAACAGCCACAAATGGAAGTAGCCGCTGCCTGGCTGCTTAAGCATCACCTGGCGCTTGGGCAAAGCCTCTCCAATCAACAAACGGCCGATTTACTGGAATTGATCAATGATCTGCACAGCTGGCAGGCGAGGTTGCAGATGTTGCAGTGCATGCAACATCTGCAGATTCCGGCATCTGCGAAGCACAATGTGGAAGTGTTTTCACGCAACAATCTGTCAGATGACAACAAATTTGTGCGCGCCTGGGCCTATGATGCTTTTTATCGCCTGGGGCAACAGTATCCTGAATATGGCCCGGAGTCGCAGCAGGTGCTGCAAATGGGTCTGGCTGATGAGCCGCCATCGGTAACGGCCAGAATTCGGAAAATATTGGTATAAATTGGTAAGACCGGATTTATCTGCGCGGCCGCCAGCCCCATTGCCATAACAGGATAAAGCCGAACAGCAGGCCGCCAAGGTGAGCAAAGTGGGCAATGCCGGGTACTTGTCCACTGATACCCAGATACAGTTCCAGCAAGCCGAAAATCCAAACAAAATACTTGGCTTTAATGGGTACCGGAGGAATCAGCAACATAATGGTGTTGTTCGGATAACGAAGACCATATGCCAGCAATAAACCGAATACGGCGCCTGATGCACCGATGGTAACCCCACCCACGGGGTCGCCCAGGCCAACTACCAGCTGGGTAATGCCCGCGCCCACAAGACAGGTAATGAAATACAAAGCAAAGCGCTGTTTACCCCAGCCCATTTCCAACGGCAGACCGAACATATATACCGCCAGCATATTGAAAAACAGGTGGGTCAGTGAGCCGTGCAGGAAGCCGTAGGTTATCAGCTGCCAGGGGTAGAAAAAGCCGGTTTGCACCGACCATAAAGCCAATGGGCTGAGCAGATTTGGATTGCCCATATTCTGTAAAACAAAGACAGCTACGCAAATTCCAATCACAATTAAGCTGATCGGAGTGCCGGAATGAGCATTGAAACGTTGATACATTCTGTGTCCCAGGTAATATGTTGGCTTTTGTTATTCGCTAGAATGATAGTTTGACCGCTGGTGTAATAAATATGTCCGCAGACCTGCAAAACAATCACCATAAGCTGAAGCCGCTGCCAGACAGGGTAACTGTCTATGCAGCAGCCAGTACTGACATCCCTGAATATTTCCACACAGCTGTCGGGCAGCTGGGCGGTTTACTGGCGCAGGCCGGTATTCATATCAGTTACGGGGGCGGCGGCACCGGGTTGATGGGAACTCTGGCCAATGCCGCTTTGCAGCAGGGCGGCAAGGTATTTGGAATTATTCCAGATTTTTTGCTGCAGCGAGAAGTGGGACACCGGGAACTGACCGATCTGCAGGTGGTTGACGACATGCGTACCCGCAAGGAACGCATGCTGCTGAATTCTGCCGCGGTAATTGCGGTTCCAGGAGGTGTAGGGACGCTGGAAGAGCTGTTTGAAGCCATTACCCTGAAACGCGTCGGATTATTTCATGGTGAAATCGTTTTACTGAATACTGCCAATTATTATTCAGGGTTACTGGACTTTCTGAACCATGCTGGACAGCAGGGATTCATTGCCACCAACGCAGGTTTTCTGGCTGATTGCTGGCGCGTGGCAGAGACGCCTGAACAAGTCATTGAAATTTTGCGGGATTCAGCATGAGCAGCGCTGATACCAACAGTAACTCAGCCGGATTTTGGTCACGGCCGCTGCATGATTATCAGCGGCTGCTGGAGCAGGCCATTACACAGCATAGCTGGCCAAGGCTTCTGTCACTGGCAATAGCCGCCGTTGCCGGTTGGTGGATATATGTACCAGTGCACGAGTTGTTGCATGCTTTCGGCTGCATTTGGAGCGGGGGTGAAGTCACCAGGCTCGAAATCAGTCCTGAATACGGTGCAGCAATGCTCAGTCGCTGGTTTGACTGGATTGTGGTTGGCTCGGAATATGCCGGACAGCTGACAGGCTTTAATACGTTTGGGAATGATGGCATCTATCTGGTCACGGTATTAATGCCCTTCGTATTGACTGTATTCCCTGGCATGTGGATGTATTACAAGGCACTGTCGGGTGACTGGTCACGCTGGACCACCTGGGCACTGGCGGGATTCAGCCTGGCGATGGTGATTGCACCGTTTATTTCGATATTCGGTGACATGTACGAGGCAGCTTCCATCGTGGTCAGTCGTGCGGTTCACTGGCTGCAGCCTGCATTACCTTTGGAACGCTGGCGGAGTGATGATTTTTTCCTGCTGATTTCCCAGTTACAGGAAGACTGGCATTGGTCGGACTTTCTGGGACTTGCCGCGGGCTTATTGTTGTCCATAGCACTGATCTGGAGTATTTATGCTATCGGCAGCCGCCTGGCAACCTGGAGACAAACACAGCATGCAAAATCCCAATCAACGGATTAAGGTTTTTCCTGCACGGCGCGGCTGGCAGTGGTTAATGCAGTCGGGCGATCTGATCGGGCAGTACCGCTCGGTTTTTATCTGGCAGGCGCTGTTATGGGTGGGGGTTACATTAATTGGGGACATCCCGGTTATCGGGTTTGTATTGTTGCTGCTGCTGATGCCTGGTTTGCAGGCCGGTGTGATGTATGCGTTTGACAAGGCAAATCGCCGTGAGCAGCCGCAGGTTGGAGATTTGTTTGCTGTGCTGAGCAGTCCCCGGCGCTCGATGATGTTGCAGCTGGCAGGAATAGTGGTGGTCATTGCACTGATTCTGGTCAGTATCGCCATATCATCAATGCTGCCTGAACTGCTGGAGCTGGCTGAGATTAATACAGCACAAGTTGAACAGTTACCGGCAGACGATGTTCAGCGGCTGGCAATGGTTCTGGTAGTGATCATGATGATGGCAAACCTGGCTTTATTGTTTGCCGTCCCCAGAGTGGCTTTTGACGGTTGCAGGCCGATGTCGGCAATAGTGGAAAGTATCAGGGTATGTGTGCTCAATTGGCGGGCCGTGCTGATATTCTTCGTAGCGCAGATAGTGGTTGCAATGGCTGCATCAATAATCGTGATGTTGCTGATTTCTGTGATATCACTGATCGGTGGGACGGTAGGCATAATCCTGCAAACGCTTATTTTCAGTATGTTTGTGATGCTGTTTCAGGTACTTGTTTGCGGCGGGCAGTATCTGGCCTGGCGGGATGTATTTGACCATAACAAGGCTGATGCAGGTGATGATCCGCCCCCGCCGGAGTACGATAAACTGATTGCTTGAGGTATAGTTTCAGGCGCAAAAAAAAACCCCGTGAGTTAGGGAATCTCACGGGGTCAAGTCAGGATTCGGCTATTGGGGGATTGACCGAACCTTTAGTCACGGACCTGTCTAGGGAGGGAAACAGGTCCAGACACAACACTATGATGCCAAAGGTGGTGTGAAAGTTTCGTGGACGGTTTGCAAATTAAATTCCGCGAAACATCAATTATTCAAATATTTAACCGCCTGTAACCTATTGCTTCAGTCAAATGAGGGGTCTGTATTTGCTCACTGGCATCCAGGTCGGCAATGGAACGCGCTACTTTCAAAATCCTCTGCCATGCTCTGGCAGAAAGCTGCAGCCGTTCACAGGCTGCTTCCAAAAGATTGAGATTTTCCCTGTCAAGCTGACAATGATCGCGTATCTGCGAGCTGCTCAGCAGGGCATTGCTGCATCCGGTACGTTGCAGCTGTAACTGCTGTGCAGTTATTACCCGGCGTTGGATGGTTTGAGTGGATTCGGATATTTTGGAACTATCCTGCAATACGCGTTGTGATTGCCTTGGCACTTCAATTTGTATGTCGATACGATCCAGCAACGGACCGGATACGCGGGAACGATAACGGTTGATCTGTTGTAAGGTGCACTGGCAGCGATTATTGCTGGCATCACCTGCATATCCGCATGGACAGGGATTCATGGCTGCAATCAGCTGAAACCTAGCCGGAAATTCAGCCTGGCGGGCTGCCCGTGATATCACAATCTTTCCTGATTCCAGGGGCTCACGCAGCACTTCCAGCGCGCGCCGGTCAAACTCCGGTAACTCGTCCAGGAACAACACGCCCTGATGAGCCAGCGATATTTCTCCCGGGCGCGGATGTGAACCGCCGCCTACCAGCGCCACACCGCTGCAGGTATGGTGAGGTTGACGAAATGGCCTGTGTTTCCAGGTGGCCGGATTCAATTGCTGTCCGCAAATGGAAGCCACTGCAGCTGCTTCCAATGCCTGATTATCGCTCAATGGCGGCAGGATACCCGGCAGCCGGCTGGCCAGCATGGTTTTGCCGGTACCCGGCGGACCGACCATTAACAGATTATGTCCACCGGCCGCGGCCACTTCCAGGGCTCGGCGGGCGAGGTGCTGGCCACGTACATCGGACATATCCAGACAATCTTCATTATCAGCAGGTTTTTCGCTGGATGCTGACAGCTTACGGCAGTCGGGCAGCAACTGGTGCTGCTGCAAGTGGTTGCAGACGTCCAGCAGACTGCCTGCGGCCAGACTGTCGGCATCTTTAACCAGAGCCGCTTCGCCTGCATCCAGGTGGGGAATGATCAATTGCCTGCCAGAGTCTCTGGCTGCAAGTGCCGCCGGGAGTACGCCGCCGTTGGCGCGCAGCTCGCCACTCAATGACAGCTCACCCAGCAATTCGTATTGGCTCAATGCTTCGGCATTGACCTGCCGGGACGCAGCAAGAATACCCATGGCAATGGCTAGGTCAAAACGGCTGCCTTCCTTGGGAAGATCAGCCGGCGCCAGTGAGACCGTGATCCGGCGTGCCGGCATTTGAAAGGCGCTGTTTTGCAGCGCCGCATGCACACGGTCCTTGCTTTCCTTAACTGCTGCTTCCGGTAAACCAACGATAGACATTCGTGGCAGCCCACCTGCAAGATGAACTTCAACACGAACCTCAGGTGCTGATATTCCTACCTGAGCACGGCTGTATGCAATGGCCAGACTCATAATGATTAAGAATTTAGATAATTTGGAAACATGGCTGAACGGCATGAATGTAGCAGAGCTCAGCATGCCAGCACTCTGTTTGTAATGCATTGGCAAAACCGTTTGCCAGGCTGTAAGAAAGCCCCCCTTTGATACGGTTAAATTGCGAGTCCGAAAACGCTTATCTGGTAGTTATGCGCCTTCACCAAAACTGAATAAAAAACCAAATGCCGGCTGCTCTCCGCGGTTAATGAACTGATGTGAAACATCAGTGGGTACAAACATCATTTCACCGGCTTTGAATAAGATATCCTGTTCACCAATCAACGCATTTACTTCGCCTTCAATCATGATAAACATGGATGGGAACGGGTTCAGGCGGCTGTCAGGGTTTTCATTGACATGCTGACCGGGACGGATATCGAACCAACCACTGCGAAAACCCGGCTGATAATAAAACACACCCACATTGGTACCATGAGTTACACGGGTGTTGTCACGGCCGAAATGGATAACCTCCGGAGTACCCCTGTTCCAGAAATGAAAGCTGAGTGGTATGACAAGACTAAGAAAATCTTCCGATGGCTGAAAACCATCCTGAACTTCAATGTCCATTGGGGTTTCATCAGTGGAAAATGCCTTGGCCATCAGCGTCAGAGAGTTGAATTTCCCCTCATCCAGCTGTTTTAGATAGATGCTGCTTTCTATGCTGAAATAAAATGTGGGCAGCTCAGGCTCAGCCGCTGTGACGGTAACCACGGCTGGCCCACTATCATCGGCGGGTTTTGCGTTTACTGTGTAAATGCTGTCATCAACCTTCACACCAAAAACCATTGGTTGTTGCAGGAAGGCGTCGCTTGCAAAGTCTTTTGCGAATTCTTCCAGAATGGTTAAATCATTTGCCGCGTCCGCATTGGCGGTTAATACCAGACATGCGACTGTCACTTTGACAAGAGGCCAATACTTCATCTGCTTCATGCTCCTATGTAATGCTCACATTGGTTATAATTAATTATCTGATTAATTAATTAAATGTCAAGAGTTACTGATGCTTTAATGCTGATCAGATCAGTCAGGTTAAGCCGCCCAACAGCAGATTACTGAGAGAATCAGTAAACTCATCAATCGTGGGATCGTGAATTTCGTCATTCAGGCGGTTGAAGGTTTCTTTACGAAAACGCACAGTTACCACGAAATGCACCAATGGTCCCACAATGGCCAAATGTAACTGGTGTATGTCCATAGCCTTGAAGGCTCCAGCGTTGTTGCCATAACGATATATTCTTTCCGTGATCCGGAAAAATTGCAGTAACTGGTCAAACGGTTTTTGTCTATGCTGCATAGACCCATTGATGTATTCACTCATCAATATGGCAGGAAAAGTCGGGCGCGAGTAAAAAGCGCGGCCCATGGCGCGCAAATATGCGCGAAACTGACTTTCCGGATCACCCTGTGAATCAACCTGTTGGGAGATTGCGGCCACAACATCGGCCACGATGGTTTCAAACACGGCATCATATAACCCGGCTTTTGAACCGAAATAGTAAGATACCAATGCAGAATTGACGCTGCTTTGCTTTGCCAGCATATCCAGCGTGGTATCGCTGTAACCGTGTTTGGCAAATAAAAGCTCACCGGCGGCAATCAATGCTTGCCGGGTGACTTCAGGATTGCGTTTTTGCAGTTTCCTTTTGGTCTCAACGGCTTTTTTAGCCTTAACAGAGTTGGTGTGCGGCAATGTCATTACATCAGTAAAACGACAGAAGTCGTCGCTGTCAATTCCGAATCTGAAAAACCCAAAACATATCACCATTATGGTGTAGCTCAGCCTTTAGATGATCATGATGTAAAATGAATCATGAAATGCTGACTTATTCTTTATTCAAGCAAGCACTTAATCGGGAAGTCTTTCATTGTTTATTGCAGTAACTCTGTCTGTCCGTAAAACCTTATTTTTGGCAAAAGGATCTGTCGGGAATAATTTTCAAAACCGCTAGATGATGATTGTGCAGCGGTTGAGCAAGGCCTTTGGTCAGCAAAACTGGGCATCGGTGGTTATCGAGCTGGTGGTGTTGATGCTCGGTATTTTTCTTGCTCTGCAGGCCGATTCGTGGAATCAGGACCGCAAAGACCGGGTGTTGGAGCAACGTTACCTCACCGAACTGGCGGTCGATATCGAAGCGGATATTGCTGAAATCGACGAAACGCTGGCGGCAGCTACGCAATTACGTTCGGGTGCGGCGTTTATCCTGCAATCCTTACAACTTGAGGACAGCGAGCCACAACCGCCATTGCCGATTTCCTTTCCACAGCCACCTCCTCTGGCGGAAAATTTATATGATCGCCTGCCGTTTGTGATGCTTTATGTTCGCCGGATTGATGGCAATGGACATGCGTTTCAGGAACTGGTCACCACAGGCAATTTGAGTATTATTCGCGACCGCCGTCTGGTACGCGAGCTAACCCGTTACTATTCGCATTATCGTGATTTGTTGGATGGAGAAGAGCTGATCCGGCACCGGCTGCTGGAACGGATGAATATTTACGGCGAATATAGTCTTGCGCCATTTCAACCCATGCCGGATACGGAGTTTCTGCAACTGGTCGCCGATAACCCCCGTCTGGCCAGTGAAGTCAAACTGGCACGCGATATGGCCATGCTGCAATTTGGCTTGCTGCTGCCACTTAAGGCCGAAGCACAGAGCGTACTGGCCATGCTGCGCGAAGCCCGGGCACAATGAATCGCCAGCGCTACCAGCGCATCAAGGAAATAGTGATGCAGGCTATGGAACTGCCTGCAGATCAGCATGAGTCATTTCTACAAAACGCCTGTGAAGGTGATGAGACCCTCCGGCAGGAAGTCGATGAGCTGCTCAAGCTGAACATAGGCGACAGCTTTCTGGCACAAAGTCCGGTTGAAGCTGAATTTTCAGACGCAGACAGCAGTGAGCTGGAAGGTGAAATCGGCCGTATCAAGATCGATCAGCTGCTGGCTCGTGGCGGCATGGGCGAGGTTTATTCCGGTGTTGATAAGCTGCTGGAGCGTCCGGTGGCCATCAAGGTGATGACAGCCGGTCTGCGGATGTCGGCCGACCGCCGGTCGGCATTTTTAAATGAGGCAAGGGTGTTGTCGGGCCTGCAGCATCCGAATATCTGCCAGGTCTATGATTTCTTTGAAGACCGGGACAAAGATGTGCTGGTGATGGAGTTGATCGAAGGCAAAACGCTGCGGGAAGCTTTGGATCAGGGAAGTGTAAAAGACCCCCTTACGATTGCCCGGCAGATCGCTTCGGCACTGGTTGCTGCACACGAACGCGGCATCGTGCATCGCGATCTGAAACCCGAAAATGTCATGTTGACCGGCGAAGTTCAGGCCAAGGTGCTGGATTTCGGGCTGGCCCGGCCGGAAGCAGAAGTTGCTGATAATGAATCTGACGTAACCGATATACAGCCGGCGCGGACTCAAATGGCCGGTACCCCCGGTTATATGGCGCCGGAACAGGCCCGCAGTGAGCCTTCTTCAACGGCCAGCGATCTGTGGAGTTTCGGCATGCTGCTGAGTGAGCTGTTAACCGGAAAACGGCTGTTTTCCACCTCGGCTTCCAGCATTGAGCTGATCGAGCAGGCCCGGCAGGGGGATATCAATCTGCCTGCGAATCTTCCCAGAGAGGAAACCTCGCTGCTGCGCCAGCTGTTACTGCCGAACCCGTTAAAAAGACCGACAGCACGCGCTGCACTCCATGCATTGGATCATATTATTGATCGTCCACGCAGACGTTTGCGGGCCGGCATCGTTTCAGCGCTGCTGCTGGTGGCTGTACTGGCCGGGTGGAAATACACTTCTGACCTTCGTCATGAACAGCAGATTGCTGTTCAAGAACGGGAGCGGGCGGAGGTGGCGCGCTCCGAGGCTGAAGACCTGGTCGGTTTTATGCTTGACGAGTTAAACACCGGGTTACAGTCCGTGGGCCGCTTGGATTTGATGGAGTCGGTGGCAGAACAGGCACTGGCTTATTACGGCGAATTGGATATGCAGCGCATGCAGGCAACCCGGGGGCAGCCGGCACTGGCGTTGTTGAGAATTGCCGGTGTGCTCGACTTTCAGGGTGATAGAGAGCAATCGCTGCAGGTTGCCACACAAGCGACAAGAGCTTTTGCCGAGCTGAGTAAAACGCTGCCGGATGACCTGCTGGTACGTTACCGTACCGGTCTGGCGCATATGCAACTGGCGGATTTACAAAGGACACAGGGGCATTTTTCCGAAGCCATCGAGGCTGCTGAAATCAGCATCGATTTAGGTCGTCGGTTGACCGCCGGATTCGCGCCGGGTGAAGGTCCGGATGAACAGCCAACCGGTGCTGAGCGTTGGAAAATCCTGTTGCGCTCGATGTATCTCAAAGCCGATGCACATATGCGCATCGGTGCGGAAACCGAAACGGTGTTAGTGCTAGAAGCAGCAGCCGACCTGGCTGAGCCGGCTGTCCGTGCAGAACCTGAATTGGCAACCGATTTGGGTGATATCCAATTTAAACGCTGTGACGCCTATCATGATTTCAACCGGCGGGAATTACTGTTGGAGGCCTGTCAGGGGGCTATGGAGATCGATGGTCAATTGTATGCGGCAGACCCGGAAAATCACTGGCTTTACAAAAACTACTCGCTGGATCATATGGTGCTCGGCCGGGTTTATTTATTGCTGGGCCGCCCGGAGGAAGGACTTGCCATCATCAATAAAGGTGAACAGCACGCACGGGCAATTGCCGCCTGGGATCCCAGCAATGCGGAAAGTCAGAATGATCTTGCAGTGATGCTTAACACCAAAGGCCGTATTTTGCAGGCACTGGATCAACAGGACGAATCCAGACAGGCATTTGAGGCTGCTCTGGCCATCAGCGGGCCGCTGGCAGCTGACCGGCAAGGCATACCGTTTATGAATAATGTATTTGTCTCGCTGATTCATCTTGGACGAATCGATGAAGCGGTAGATTGGGCAAAAACACTGCGTGACCGGGGATTTAAACGGCGTGAATTTATCGAACTCTGTGAGCAGTTTGAGTTAACCGAGTGCACACCATAAATGAATATGCCGCAGCTCACCCAGGCCACCATGCTGCTGAATCGCTGGCAGACGGGTGATGAGCAGGCGCTGAATGATCTGGTGCCGGTGGTTTATGATGAGTTACGCCGGCTGGCACGCGCTCAGCTGCGGCGTGATCACAAGCCCAGCATTCAGGCAACCGAACTGGTGGCCGAAGCCTATGTTCGTTTGATCGATGCACACGCGGTGGATTGGCAAAGCCGCAACCATTTCTTCTCTCTGGCGGCCCGCACCATGCGGCGTGTGCTGGTGGAGCGGTTCCGGCGGCGCCATGCCGCCAGGCGCGGTCGGGGGCAGACTTTGCTGACCTATGTTGAAGGATCCGGGCAGGACCAAACCGGCAAACACACGGTTGAGCTTGACCTGTTGGATGATGCTCTGACCGAGCTGGAAGCACTCGATCCGCGTCAGGCGGAAATCGTCACCATGCGTTTTTTTGGTGGGCTTAAAGTTGATGAGATTGCCGAACTGCTGTCGATATCACCTCGAACGGTTAAGCGGGAGTGGGCGGCAGCACGCCTGTGGCTTTATCGGTCGTTGCAACTGTAGCAGCGGATTCCATCCGCGATCGAGCAGTTAAAGCGTCGTTCTCGCGGATGGAATCCGCTCCTGCAATCTAATTAATACTCATGTTTATCTGGTTAGCTGCGGTGCCCTGAAGCCAGGATGGCCCTTTTTGTAGCTGCTTTACACATACAGTCAATAAGCAGCCAGAAAACAACAGAGGTCACCATGTATAGATTTATCCTACTGCTCATAACAACAGTGCTGATCACCAGCACTGGTTTTGCTCAACAGACTTTCACCTATCCAGACGCTGTTGTCGCAGAAGGTCTGTCGTTTAATCGCCCGAACGAAGCCTGTACAGCGCTTAGCGACACCACTAGCAACGTTAGCATTTTACCCATCCGTGTGGAAATCAGCGGCGAATATTCCATTTTTTCACAGCAAAATGGTTTTGATGGTTTTTTATACGTTTATGAAGCCGTATTTGACGTCGACAACCCGCTCGACGGCTGTATAGCAGCTAACGATGACAACGACGGTGATAGAAACTCATCGTTGATTCCCAGTGTGACGTTGCTTGCTGATGTGACCTATATTATTGCTGTCGCCGGTTTTAACAGCAATGACCTGGGAGAGTTTGAAAACACCATCGAGGGCCCGGGAAGAAGCGAGGAATCCTTCATCGAGGTACGTGCTGGCTCGACTGTCGGCGGGCATACATTTGCGCGCCCATTCGCAGCTTGTAACGGGATTTCGGGTAATGGCCCAAACAGTGCATTTAGTGCGCGGGTATTCAGTGTCAGCACAACAGCCGAGTACTCCGTCAGGTCCGAGCAGGATTTCGATGGCTTCATCCACGTCTATGATGAACGCTTTAACCCTTTTGCCCCACTGCTTGGCTGCCTGGCGGGCGATGATGACGGACCAGGTGGCGTAGGCACTTCAGAAATTGAATCGGTGCGCCTGGTCGCCGGACGAACGTATTATTTAGTCACTTCCGGCTTCAACGACAATGAAAGCGGCACATTCACCAACACCCTGACCGGACCCGGCGCCTTTTTTGCAGAGCCAGGCATCTTCACCCTTTCGGCACTCACCGGTGGCTGGTTCGATCCGAACTTTAATGGTTCCGGGTTCAATATAGTGGCTGCCGATGTTGGTATCGTGTTCACCTTCTATGGTTACATTAATGGCGAACAACGCTGGCTGCTTTCCAATGTGATCTCCAATGAGATCCGCATTGGCCAACAAGTATCAGCCACGCTGAGAATTGGCGATGGCGGTCAGTTGAATGATCCGGGCGCTGCCGATGTAGTGACATTCGGGACACTGTTTTTTGAACTGATTGATTGCACCAATGCCGTTGCCATCATCGATGGCGAAGGCCAGTTTGAAGGGATTGGAGAGTTCTTTAACCTCAGATTACTGGTACAGGGCGCCGGACCACAGTGCCCGCAATAATCAGGTTCATTTCAAAACGAGGGCTTATAAGCGCTTCTCAGTCAAAATAATAATCCCGTTCCCGCGCTCCTGCGCGGGAACGGGAAAACCTCATCTCATATCACCACAGTCTAAATAGCCGAATCTGTGCTATGTTGCATGAAGTTTGATTGGTGATCTGAGAACAACAACAAAACCAGATCACCTGAATCCTGATTGGTGTGGAGGTTGCAATGGTTAAGTTGATGCGGGTTTTTATGATATTGGGTGGGTTGTTACTGACTGGTAATGCTCTGGCTCAGCAGACATTTTCCTACAACGGTGAGGTAATTCAGGGCGGATCAACGTTTGATAGACCACAGGAGTCGTGTGCCCAGCTGAGCGGAACCGTGACCAGTTTTGAAGCGGTGCAGATTCGGGTTGAGGTCAGTGGCCTGTATACCATCACTTCCCAGCAGACCGGCTTTGATGGTTTTCTGTTTGTTTACAACGAATCGGATTTCAATCCCGGCAGCCCGTTAAACGGTTGTCTGGCGGGTGATGACGATGATGCCGACACCCGGACATCCAGGATAACCGATGTGGCGTTGCTTGCCGATGTGGATTACCTGGTGGTTATGACAGGCTTCAACCCGGATGATGCCGGCACTTACGAAAACACCATCCAGGGCCCCGGCCGCAGTGGTATTGTCACCGGGATGACATTCTTTTTTGACTCCACCACCAATGAGCGCAGAATTTCGCGGGCGATTCAGGAATGTGATGAGCTGTCATCCAACGGCCCGAATACCCGGTTTTCCTCCCAGGTGTTCAGTGTCAGCAGCACGGCTAACTACCGGATTACTTCGGAACAGACAGGCTTTGATGGCCTGATTCATGTTTATGACGACACATTCAATCCACTCAACCCATTGCAGGGATGTATTGCCGGTGATGATGACGGTCCCGGCGGTATCGGCTCATCTGAAATCAACTCGGTGAGGCTGGTCGCGGGCCGGACCTATTATCTGGTGACTTCGGGCTTTACCAATAATGATGCCGGTGATTTTGTTAATACGATTTTCGGGCCCGGAGTGGTGTTCAATGAGCCGGGTGTATTCACTCTGGCATCGTTGACCGGCGGCTGGTTCGATCCGGGCCTGAATGGCTCCGGTTTTAATATTGTTGCGGCCGATGTGGGCATTGTGTTTACCTTTTATGGCTATATCGGTGGTGAGCAGCGCTGGCTGTTGACCAATGTGATTTCCAATGAAATCCGGATTGGCCAGCAGGTTTCGGCCACGCTGAGAATTGGTGACGGCGGACAATTGAATAACCCGGGTGCGGCCAATGTGGAAACATTCGGAACCTTGCTGTTTGAGCTGATTGATTGCACTACAGCAGCTGCCCTGATTGATGGGGAGGGTCAGTTTAACGGTATTGAACAGTTCTTTGATTTACGGCTGCTGGTCCAGGGAACCGGACCACAATGTCCGCAGTAATCTGATCGACTTGGCTGTTCCCATGCACTGCATGGGAACAGCTCTCAATCGCTGAATCATCACCCTCCGATAGACTTCAATTCAACGGTAACCACTAACTCATCTGCAGCGTCGCTGTCAGGGTTATCCTGGCGCTGAACATCCAGTTCGATGCAAAGACTGCTTGGTTGTGCAGATGCAATTGCCGAGTCACTCAGATCAAACAGAAACCGCTGTGGTTCCGGTTGATCGGTCTCTGCAGCCGTCTGGTCCGCATGCATTGAAAACTGGCCGATAAACTCTTTTTGTGCACTTGCTTTATCCAGCAAAGATAACTGAAAGTTGGGGCTGTACTGCCTGGAGGTGCGCCGGTTTTGAACATGCAGCAACAGGCGGGTACCGCCCTTTAGAACCGATGCCATGGTTTCCTCTTCAATATCATCCAGGCAAATGACGATCGGTAACTGAGCATAGCTTGTAGTTACTGTGTACTGATTCATAGCCATACTTTCCTGCGGTTGTTCAGAGCTCGCCTGGATACAGCCAGTGCCCGTCAGTAGGAATAACAGTAATACCAGCCTTTTAGCCATTGGGGTTCTCAATGTGAGTGGTGCCTGCAAAACGCCCGGACAAAGCTGGCGATGGCTTTGTCCGGCGTTCCCGAGTGGCTATGTGTTGTAACCGGTACATGCCATTCCGACCCGGACTGTATCGGTAAGTTCTGACATCAGCAGATCAGCCAGTCTGCCTATAACACCGCTATTTCAACCACAGTCGGCAGCACGCCGGCATCTCTGCCGGGGCTGGTGCCATGCCGGCGTACCGGCAGTAACTGGACGCTTACGGTGTCGTTTTTGAGCAATCCCAGCCTGGACAGGTTGCGCAGTGTGTCGGTTAAATCAATCAATGCGGATGGTGGTGCTTTGGCATGATCGCCATGTTCTCCGTGGATGAAAAAGCCAATCTGGGTAACAAAGTGCGGATCGCTGTCAGGCGTGTCAGCAGAAAGGTTTTCAGCATTGACGAATACCCGTAACCCTTCTACATCAGAGTCAACCCGCATGTCTTTGATCAAGGCAAACACTTCAGCTGACTCGGCGCTGTCCAATGATTCGTCAGTGACCAGATTGCGCATATCACCGCTGAGGTGAACTTCTTTGACCAGTGGTTTTGCAAGCGTGGCTTCGACGCGATTGCGATCGGCCAGTATCTGTATATTGTCCAGCTGTTTAATGTCGTCAGCGGAAGCAAAAAATGACAACAGGCGCCGGGCTCTTTCAGGGTCGGCAACCGCGCCGTCCGGTTCAGGCAGATCAGGATAGGTGTAGCCATGCGCCAGGGTGCTTTGCATATCTCTGGATATGACACTGTAAGGCGTACCGTCTGCGGTCAGGAAATTGTCCTTATAGTTCATGTTCAACCACAGGTTCTGATCGAACTCGCTCATGCCGGTGAGATTACTGCGGCCCAACGCATTCCAATATGCCCAGATGCGATCAATATTGCAGTGATGCATCATGAATACCGGGTCACGTGGCGAGCCCGCTGTCGGCATAAACCCGCCGATCCAGTTATGGATATTGTTGTGCGGGTTACGTTCCAGGATGCCCTGGGTACCGCCGCCGGCGACCACCCAGTTCATATCCAGATCGGTCTGCATAAAGTTTTTGCTGGTGCCGAACAGTTGGAAATCGGTCTCCCGGTAAATGCTTTCCATCACTTCCGGGCCGACCGTTTCATCCGATAACGGCCAATACGGTGTGTTCAGAGTCCTCGTGTCTACGTACAGCGGATTAGGGCTGCCGTTATAAGTTGGGTTGGTGAATGCTTCCGGCATGGTTCGGTCGACAGTCCAGTCCCAGTAGGGAATGGCAAATTCCGAGTTGCCGGTAATTTCACGTGCCGCGTTTTCATACATCAGCACATAGGCCCTGTGCCACGGCAGAAAATACCAGTCACCATGCGGGCAATACTTGAAAATACCGGTAGTGGCAGAGCCATGCAGCAGCGAGTACCCCAGCCAGCTCACCGGTTCATTCTGGTCATAGCCTTGTAGAATGCCGACAAAGTTTCGGTAAGTATCCAGATCCGGATCATCCAGGCTCATGCCATGCAGGCTGCGGCGCACCCTTGGTGCGGTTTGTGCGATAGCGCTCAGCCCGCCGAGCACACCCGAAAAGACGGTGGCTGCGCCTGCCGCCATGGATGCCTTCAATATGGTTCTGCGTGTTGTCATGACTGCCTCTCCCTTTTGCGTCAGTTGTTTATTATTGGTGAGTCGAAAATCGACTGTCGTAATGCAGGTTCGATAAAGTGCTGATCGAACTGGTTATTCAGTGCTGCCGGTACTTTTCAGCCGGTGATTAGATTTGCAGTGCCTGGAACCCACTTTATCCGCCCTTGATCAACGCGGTCCGTGTCTGATTGATCAGTCAACATCTTACTACCGCTTAGGGGGTATACGCCAATAAGCGGCAGAAATGTTGATTGGCCATGCTTTCTTGTTTTTAAGAAAACCATCAGCTAATCATCAGATGTCCATCAGGTCTTTAAGTCTCTCCTTGAGCATACTGACCATCAGCTTTCAATCGCAAAACAACCAAGGAGAAAACCTGATGAGTCAATTTCAGCGGATAGTTTTGAATAAGTAACACGATAGGCAACAACATTTTCCCGTTCCTACGCTCAGCTGATGGAACGTCTATAATGATTCCAGCCTGGTGATTATTCGTCAGGCAGATAACCAACACCGCCCGGGGATTTAAGGCGGGATGAATAATTCGAATACGGGTCTCCACAACAGGGATGCTGCACTCATATTCAGTACCGCTTTGTAGCATGGGGAGACTAATCTATGGCCGGAATTAAACACGATGCCCGGGTATTTACCGGGATAGGTATATTTCTGCTAATTGCCGCCATTATCGGTTTTTCACCACGCTATTTCGTCCCCATTGTTACCGGTGAATACCAGGTTCCCAGTCAATGGATGCATGCCCACGCGGTGGCCTCGATACTGTGGCTGCTGCTGTTTATTATTCAACCGTGGCTGATCACCCGCGGCAACCGTGATCTGCACCGGCGGTTCGGTATTGCAGGGATCATCCTGGCCATCGTGAATATCTATCTGGGTGTCGCGCTGCAGATCGATCTGATCCAGGTGCATTCGGCAACCGGTAATGTTCAGGATGGCACTTTAAGTGCCGGCTTCCGCTTATTTGGTTCATTGCTGACATTTATCATTTTCCTGCCGGCAGCCTTGATAATGCGGCGCAAAACCGATTTCCATATGCGTTATATGTTGCTGGCCACGCTGGGGCCGATGGAATCAGCATTTGGCCGTATCTATTCGTATATTTTTGGAATTCCAATCGATATAGCCGGCCCATTAATTCCGCTAACGCATCTGTTGTTGATCATTGCCATGATGATTTACGACAAGCGAGCACACGGCAGAGTACATAAGGCCTATTGGTGGGGACTGGGCGTTTTTATCGGTTTACAGGCAGTGATAATCCCATTGGTTTTCAGTGACTGGTGGAGGCAAACCACCATGGGCAGTTAAAGCAGCAAATCTTCCGGGGAGAAAACTATGCAAGACATTCATAATCAGCCGCGGGGCCGTTTCTACTTTTATATGGCACTGGTGCTGCTGGCCATTGTGGTTGGTGGTTTCAGTAAATCATTTTTCCTGCGCAGCGGCGATTTAAGTGAACTGCCCCTGACCACACACCTGCATGGCGTGTGTTTTGTGCTGTGGTTCGTATTGTTTGCGGTACAGAGCCGGCTGGTTGCCTCTGGTCGCATAAAATTGCATCGAACACTCGGTCAGTTCAGCGCTTTGCTGGCAATGGGCATGGTTATAACGGCCAGCATAGTGATGCGCGCCGCCTACCTGAAAAGCGTGTCTGACACCCCGGCGATGCTGGTGTTTATCAATTTGATGGACATCATGGTGTTTACAGCTTTTTACCTGTCTGCTTTGCTGCTCAGACATAGCGCTGGCTTCCATAAACGGCTGATGCTGTTTGCCGGTATCGGCATCATCCTGCCGGCGGCCAGCCGGTTAATGACGATTCTCGAAATATCTCCATTTGCTGCATTGGGGTTGCTTATAGCACTGCTGGTGGCGGTAATAATTTTTGACCTGAAAACCCTGAGACGTGTACACAAGGTAAGCATTATCTGCTCGGTTGTTGTGGTGTTGAAAATCATCGGGTTTTTGACCATTGGCCAGAGTCAGGCTTGGGCCGGGCTGGTGCAATCAGTATTGGGGTAATTGAACCGGCTTAAGATAGGCCGGTGAATGCTCATAGCGAACTGACTGGTAGGATGGCTGTTTTAACCATGGATATCTCACCCTGAGATTCCGACCAGGCCAATATCAGATTATCCCCTTGCTTCGCTAACTGAGGAAAACCACCGAACTGGCCGATACCTTCAAGTTTTCTGGTTGGTCCATGCCGGTTTCCATTGCCGACTCGTTTCAGGCAAATCGCCTGAGCGCTGTCATGTGTGCAGGCCCACAACACGGCGGCGTCACCATTGGGCAGTAATTCCACATCAACACGGCCAACAGGAGACTGGTCATCGATATCAATGACCTGACCAAAGCTGCTGCCTGCATTATCGGAAAACACCAGTCGCACGCGTGGCTGTTCCGCAGCACCGGTAAACCAGGCAGCGGCTATGGTTTCACCTTGTGCTGAGATGGCCGGTCCATTGACCGGGCAACCGGCGATGTGCCAGTTGTCCGTACCCAGAGTAACCGGTTTCTGCCACTGGCCATTAACACTTCTGGTGACCTGGATATCGCGAATTTCTTCCGGTGTGCGGTTGCGATAAATAGCAACAGGCCCGTCAGGCAGTAAAGCTATATCAGTTTGGCAACAATCGCAGACCAGGCCATCGGCCACCTGCGGGTGATCCAATTTGCCGTCAGCAGTGATGATTGCCGAACGCAAAGTCATACCGGATTCTTCAACCGGCTTGCCATCGGCTCCGGCATGTCCGGCTTCGGTCATATTCCGGCCGTCCAGCCATAATGCACCGACAGCATTCTGCCAGGGAAAAAGGCTGACAAAGCCATGTTCGGTAGCCGTGCCATCAGTGTGCGGCGTTATCGGCGATGACCAGCTTGCTCCATTGTCATTGGACAGCGCAATGGCCACATCGTAAGCGTACTTGCCGCCCGGGCGTTTATGCAGCCAGTGTGCCGCCCACAGTTTGTCCTTAATGGGGGTGACAGAAGGAAAATCCGCCCAGTTAACGAACCAGTCGCGGCCGCTGGCGATGGTGTTGCCCGGATGCCATTGGTTATTGCTGTATTGGGAGAATTTCAGTGTGGCCAGGCCGTCGGTGTGCTCCAGCCAGCTGAGCACCAGCCTGCCGTCTACAGCAGTGGCCAGATGTGGCTGGGCGCTGTGGCCTATGGCAGGGGAGTCAATCGGTTGCAGTTCAAGTGCATTGGCTCCAGTCAGCTGCAGCAGCAGGATAAAGAGGATAACCGGCCCTTTCCGATATGCTGCCAAGGTGATTCCCGTGTCAGAAGGTAAGCAGGTATTTTATATTCGATCGCAGCGATCAGTCAGAATTGGCATTATTCAGCTGCTGTTCCAGGGCTTCCAGTTTTTCGCGGGTACGTTCCAGCACTTTCTTTTGCGCTTCAAATTCTTCCCTGGTCACCAGATCCATCTTGTCGAACGCTGATGACAATACAGCCTTGAAGTTGGCTTCCATATCCTCGCGCAGTGCCTTGACGTTTTCGGGTACACGTTCGCTGAGCTTGCGGGTAAGATCATCAATGAAGCTGAAATTGATCATGCGTGACTCCGGGTGGGTTACACTTTTTTAAAACGACGAGGTTATAAGATGAAGATGATTGTAGCCATCATCAAGCCTTTTCGGCTGGATGATGTCCGGGATGCGTTGGCCGAAGCCGGTATTCAGGGCATGACAGTGACCGAAGTAAAAGGCTTCGGCCGGCAGAAAGGGCATACCGAGTTATACCGCGGTGCAGAATATGTGGTGGATTTTCTGCCCAAGCTGAAGCTGGAAATTGCCGTCACCGATGAGCGTTGCGAGGCAGCTGTGGAAGCCATTGTGGAGTCTGCCGCGTCGGGCAAAATTGGTGATGGAAAAGTGTTTGTGCTGCCGCTGGAGCAGGCTGTGCGGATACGCACCGGGGAACAGGACGATGCGGCGTTGTAGCCGCATCATCAGTTATCAGTCAGCGATCGTTTAACCCTGCTGGGCGAGGATGACTTTCAGCTGGTCACGAACCTGAGCCGCCCACCAGGGGGCAATGCGTCGTGAGCGCTGGCGGTGATTCAAACCTTCCAGAGCTTTGTAGGTCGGCGCCAGCAGATCGCCCAGATCGAACCGCAACTGACCTCTGCCATCGACCAGAACCAGGCCGGGTGTGCCTTCAATGTCGTACAGCTCAGCGATGTCATCGCCTTCCAGCAGCAGATTAAAGTCGTAACCGTTGCGCTTGATGTATTCAACGGGGTCGCCGTTCTCGCTGACGTTGATGGCATAGATATTCACCTGATCACCATATTCATCCTTGATACTTTGCAGGTGTGGCATCAGCTGGCCGCAATAGGGGCACCAGGTGGCCCAGAACAGGTAGATGTCCACACCATTGGATAAGCGCGGCAGGCTGACCAGTTGTTCGTCGGCCGAGCTCAGTTGAAAACTGGGTGCGATCGCATAATTGGATGCGACGCTGGCATTGGATGTCTGCTGATCACAGGCAGACAGTAAAACAATTGCTAAAAGTGCTGCTATGAGACTTTTAACGTCCCTGTATGGTTTTTTCATAGTAGGTTCCCAACAAGACTGAATAACTTGTCATAGGACCTACCAGCAGGCCGATTGCTTGCAAAAACTTAACTTATGCTGTTGCTGGTTCCCCGCGGGCTGCCGCTCTTTTAGCTTGTTGCTCGGTAAATAGCTGATGTGCTTCCTTGAACTGGTTCAGGGCTTTTTGCAGATAAGTATTCACCTCGTCCACATATCCATCGGCAGAAGCTGACCACACACGGTTGATGTAACGCTCGCCGGCTGCAAAAGCGCTCATCACATCCGCATAGGCCTGCAGACCGAATGCATGGCTCATGGCCTCACGGGCATTGGCAAAATCATTCAAGTCCTCGCGAAACAGCCGGTCGATATCAAAGCGTGCCTGATGCGTTGGCAATTCTTCACGCTTGTCCACCATTGGTCCGAGATTATTGACGATATTGCCCAGTGCTGTCTGCAGGGTGCTTAAATTGCCCTGTACCACTTCACCGTGGCTGGCTTCGGCATGCAAGCGCCGGCGATGCCAGATAACACCAAAAAAGCCGACGGCCAGCGGTGCTGCGAACAACAGCCAGTTGACCTGGGTTACATCCAGTACAGCCACCAGGGCAGCGAACACAAATCCGATAATCAATAATAAGAAAGGCATGTTCAGATCCCCGCAGCTAATATCTTGTCAATGGCAAAGCCTACACCCACCAGTGCTTCGCCGACGATAAACCCGGCAGCAATCGGTATGCCGACATTGTCGGAAAAACTTTCGCCCAGTTTCCAGTTACTCAGTACCCGCAACAGGGTACCGATGCTGTAGGTCAGCACTATCGCGAAAGGCAGGTAGAAACCAAGGCCCACGGTAATGCCCAGACCAGGCTGGAACAGGCTCAACATGGCCCCCAGGCCCGCACCTGCCAGGTATTTCTCAATCGGCACATCGCCGCCGAGAATGCCCTGTACCAGACCTGCCAGCACCTGACCCTGGGGAGCTGGCAACTTGTCACTGCCCAGGGTATAGGCTTCATGCAGTATGAAGATCAGTGCCAGAATCAGAATCGGCCCCAGCCAGGCACCCAGAAACTGTCCATACTGCTGCATCCGTGGGGTGGCGCCAATCAGGTAGCCGGTTTTTAAATCCAGCATAAGATCGGTGGCCTGCGACATGGCAACACAGGTGGCAGCGCCGACCATGATGGCAGCGATGATTGCCTGGTTTTCATCCATGCCGCGGGTGATGAAGATCAGTATGGTCACGGCAATCAGCGTCATACCGGACAGCGGTGACCAGTTGGTCCGGCCAATTGCCTCGGACAGAATCACTCCGGCTATCCAGATCCACAGTGTTCCGGCAACTGCCATTATCAGGCCGCGCACCAGGCCCGTCTGCTCAGCAGAGGTTACCGCCATGATGGTGAGTAATACTGCGGCGCCGATTACCGCGATATAAAGCAGTTTAATCGGCATTTCATCTTTGGAAACGGCCGATTCGGATTTTGAGGCGCTCTGCATATTGCGGATTGCGCTGACGATAAGCGGCAAGGCTAGCGCAATACCGGCCAGTGCACCGCCGATCAGCATACCGATACCGACCGGACGATAGAGCAACGAACGTAATGAGCCCGGGTCGGACAACACCTGACCGGCCTCATCAACCGGGAACTGATTCATGCCGTCCAGCATCGGTGACAGCACCCAGTAGCACAGATAGCCACCGATGATAAAAGCCACACCGCCTTTGCCGGCAATATACCCGACACCGATGGTCAGTAATGAGAGATACCAGATGGCATTGAAATAATCCGGTAGACCCAGTGCACCACCCAGATCCCAATACTCAACACCGGTGGACTGGCTGATGAAATGAATCAAGCCCGAGAACAGCGCTGCGCCAACCAGCACCATGGCTTTGCGTACACCTGCACCGGGTGATTTCAAAATGGTTGCCACTGCCACGCCGCCGGGATAGGTCAGCCGTTCATAATCAATCATCTGTTTGCGCAGCGGGATAATGAACCCGATACCCAGAAATGCGCCGGCAATGGCGCCGAAGGCCATCAGTACAGGATCAAAATTCAGCAGACTGGGCTCATTGCGCATTCCTGCCAGAATGAAAATGGCTGGAACCGAAAACATCAAACCGGAAGAAGCACCGTTAACGGCACTGGCCACGGTTTGAACAATATTGACTTCAATAATGCTGCTGCGTCGCAGCATTCCGCGCAAAATGGCAAAGCCGAGGATGGCGGCCAGTTCGGAGCCTTCTATTGAAAACCCCAGTATTAATGCGGCATAACCGATACTGACGGCGATGACCGCACCCAGGAAATAACCGACCAGCACTGCTGGTACAGAAAGTTCAGGGTAGGCACCGTGGCGAATTTTTGCAGTGGATTGACTCATGCTGTTTCCTGTTGGCATGGCAGTTGAATTGCTGGGATAGTTATAGTGGAGTCCGGCGTCGGAGTCCAGTCGATGGTCTTAAAAGCAGTTACTTCGTGGTTTGTAATGGCTCATATAAACAAGGGCACCGCAGTGCCCTTGTTATCAGATATGCTTTTTAAGTGATTAGTCTCTGGCGCTTTGGAACAAAGACATAATGGCAACGATAAATACAGCGCCGCCGAGGAACAGGCTAAGGTTGGACATTATTGTTGCGATATGGTCACCAACATAAGGGATACCATTTAGCGCATTGGCTGATAGTAATAATGCAATACCTGCAATTAGAAATCCGCGTGTTTCAGAGGGGCTTACATTCATAAAGCCGACAACAACCCCGAGTACGACTAAAGCCCAGCCAAACCAGCTTGCACTGATACCGAACGCCCCGATAACAGCAATAACCAAACCGATAATAAAAGCGAGTTTGCCGATGTTATTCATATTCTAATTCCTTCTGTTGTGTGAAATAGACTCCCCGTCATGGCTTCATGACATAAGTCAATAAACCATAAACGCCAATACGATACTGCGTTAAAGGTGCGTTAATCAAATTTGAAGGTGATGTTATAACAAGTTATAACTTGCGTGGCAGCTTCATATATCGAGCTTAAATATCTGATAAATCGGCAGACTATTGTCTGCCGGGAATGCGAGGGCCTAATACGGGTTTAATTGAGTTGCTGCGCAGCCTGGGCGAGTGAATCGCACAAAGGAAGGCAACGGTCGCCCATACACACCATCACGGCAGTTGAGTCAGGTTCGGTTGATTCGATCAATCTGAATGGCATGGATTCCGGCTGCTGCTGCCAGTCTGCAGTACCGTCAATAAAGTAAATCACAGCACCTTGATTCGACAGCCACTCGTCCCTTTCAGATTGGCTGAATTTACCTTGTGCCAGAACCTGCGGCGGTGGCTGCAGATATTGATCCAGGGCGACCAGCATGGAAGCTCCCGCGCCGGGATACTGCTGCAGATCGGGCCAGTCGGCGTGTATGGATTTTTCAGCAGCGTCCAGATAACGCTGATCTCCGCATAAATGCCCTAACGTCAACAGTGCCCGGCAAGCCATGGCATTGCCGGCCGGCGTGGCATCATCCAGGAAGGGTTTGTTGCGTACCAGCAGATCAGTGTGGTTATGCGGCGACAACCAGAACCCGCCCTGCTCAGTATCGTAAAAATGTTCCAGCAGATAATCAGCCAGACACCGGCAGCGCTGCAGTGCCTGCGGCTGGAGTTGATGCTGCAGGCCTGTCAGCATGGCCAGCAGCAGGTTGGCGGTATCATCCAGAAATGCCTGTCCCTGGGGCGCGCCTCCGGCATATCGCTGGCACAAGACCGCTGAGTCGGTGTCTTCAAGCCACAGGCTGCTCCAGAGACTATCCAGCAGCTGGAGACCTCTGCTGATCATATTCTCATCAGCCAGACGGTAACCAGCCTGCAGCAAACCCAATGCCAGCAATGCATTCCAGCCACACAATGCCTGGGTATCCAGCGTCGGCAGGGTTCTTTGCTGGCGATGCAGCAACAGAATTTCACGGGACCGGTCGAGCTCCGGGTTGGCTGCCTGACCGGGCTCACAGCGCAGGTGCCATGCTTTACCCTCAAAATTGGCTGGTTTATTCAACCCGTAGTGATTGGCGAATACATCGTACTGATCCAGGTCAATCAGCTGACGGACCTGTCCGGTTAGCCACAGATAGTAGGCCCCTTCTTCAGAATGCCCGGTGTCGTCAGGACTGTCGGCATCCAGAGCGGCTGCATACAGTTGGCCATCGTTGACCTGCATGGCCATGCGCCGGTCCAGCCAGGCAATGCTGGCGTGGATGGCGGTATCGGCGCCGGTCAGATGTTCTGCCTGTTCGGCCAGCAGCGGCAGCAGCTGGGCATTGTCATAAAGCATTTTCTCGAAATGCGGGATATTCCATTGGCCATCCACACAGTAGCGGTAAAACCCGCCGCCAAGGTGGTCGTAAAGCCCACCGTCCAGCATCGCCTGCAGTGCTTTTCGCAGGGCAGTGCCGCACTCGGTATTGCCCTGGCGGGCAAACAGGGCCAATAAATTCAACTCCGGACAACGCGGAAATTTGGGTGCCCCGCCTATTCCTCCATAGCGGTTGTCAATGCTGCCCAGCAGTTTCCCGTATGCCTGTTTCAAGGGCTCATTGTTCAGTTGATGAGTATCGGTATCGGTACCACCGGATATTCCACTCAACGCTTCGCGGATACGTATGGCCTGCTGCTGCAGATCATCACGGCGCTCTTTAAATAGCACCGCCAGCCGCGGAAGAATATCGGCAAATCCCGGCATACCGCGCGATGGCTGGGGAGGGAAATAAGTGCCGGCGAAAAACGGCGTGAGGTCCTGCGGGTCAAGAAAAATCGTCAAAGGCCAGCCACCGCCGCGGCCGGTGAACAGCTGATGCGCCAATTGATACTGACTGTCCAGATCAGGCCGCTCCTGGCGGTCTACCTTGATATTAACGAAATGCCGGTTCATCAGCTCGGCGATGGCGTCATCTTCGAAGCTTTCATGAGCCATCACATGGCACCAGTGGCAGGCGGCGTAACCGATCGACAGTAATATGGGTTTATCCAGCTGTTTGGCGGTTTCCAGTGCCTGAGAATCCCAGGGCTGCCAGTGTACCGGGTTGTCTTTGTGCTGCTGAAGGTATGTGCTGGTAGCATCACCCAGCAGGTTACTAAGTTGGTTCATGAGCTAATGATAACTTATCGCCCAGTTTGGAATTCTGCAGCGATAAGTGCAAATATCGATATGGATCGCAAGCTGGGTTGTTCAGTTACCTATCAATTCTGAAGCGGGTATTGATCAGCTTAAATTGTTATTCGTTAACCTGAGCCAATGGCGGCATCGGTACATGGATGGTAGCGCAGTATGCCCGCAGCAATTCCAGCTCATGGGTGCTGGCCTGTTGATCATGCAATGCGGTTGTCAGCCATGCGGTGACCAGTAATTCTTTGTCTTCCGGCGTCAGCAGATTGAGTGTATTCAGCGCACTGTTTAGCTCTTCAGCCCAGTTTTTGTGCTGAGGCCATGTTGGTGCTGTATCTTCCAGTTCGACACTTTTCATACCGGCGGTATAGGCGGTCAAGGCAGCGGCTTTGTTATCAACATGTCCGAACCATGCCAATGCAGACAGGCTGGTTTTAACTGCTTCGGCATTCTGTTTAATGCGGCGGCGGCCATGCGGTTTTACACTGGCAGGTTGAATGGCATCCTGCAGGTAGCTGGAGATAATCTGGCTGAGCAGAAACTCAAATGGATCAACCTTCTCATCAGCAATGCTCAAATCGTCAATGGCTTTATGCAGGCTTTCAATTTCCTTGCGTGATCGCCGTTTAACAGCGGGCAGGGCAATTTCCAGTAATGGCAGACGCTGCCCGTCATCGACATCTCCAAACTGGCGAACCAGCTCAGATACCTGCTGGGCAGCGGTATCCCCCAGGTGCCGGCTGATACTTTCCAGCTGCCGGGTGCGTATGCTCTGGTCAGGATCCAGCATCAGCATCAGCACCAGTGCCGGAGACCATTCATGATGGCGTGCGGCACGCACCAGCGGGTCAGGCAATGATTCCGCCAGTGCTGCGGCTGCAAGAATTGCCTGCCAGTTGGGATGGCCGATATTATCGATAATGCTGTCGGCAGTCAGATCGAGCCCGCCAAAGCCTTTTTCTTTCTGCGCCCGTTCCTGTTCTTCGCGCTTGGCTTCTTCCAGGCTGCGTTGTTTTTCACGGGCCATACGTTCGGCGATGGTTTTGATTTCCTCAGGCTGGAAGCTCGGATCAATAGCTTTAATCCGTTCAAACAGGGGAGGGTGTGTGGCAAAAAAGTTGGCTGCTCTACCCGGTCCGAACAGCATATGGCTGACTTCTTCCACTTCCGCTTCCATCAGCGCACCATGCTGGCTGGCGCCGATTTTTTTCAGGGCGCCGGCAATACCGTTTGGATCACGGGTGAATTGTACTGCTGAGGCATCGGCCAGATATTCACGCTGCCGGGCAACCGCCGCTTTTATCCAGCGGCCGAAGAACAGACCCACATAACCCACAACGACCAAGCCGATGGCAATGGCCAGGATCATACCGGCGTTGCCTTTACGGTTTCTGCCGCCGCCGAACAGATGAGCATTATGCAGCAGCTTGCGGCCGAGAATGGCCAGTACCAGAATGCCGAACAGAACGCCCATCAGTCTGATGTTCAAACGCATATCGCCATTTAGAACATGGCTGAATTCGTGTGCAATAACGCCCTGCAGCTCAGACCGGTTAAGTGTTTCCAGCGTACCTCGCGTCACCGCAACCGCGGCATCGGAAGGGCTGTAGCCGGCCGCAAATGCATTGATTCCCGATTCGTGATCGAGCACATAAATCTCCGGAACCGGTACGCCGGATGCCAGGGCTATTTCCTCTACTACATTCACCAGCCGCCGCTGCAATGGGTCCCGGGTATCGGGATCCACCCGCTGGCCTCCCAGCTCCTGGGCGACTTTACCCCCGCCGCCGCGTAAACCGGCAACCCGGAACAGGCTGGAAAAGCCCAGAATTCCTGCAGTACCCAGACCGGTCCAGGTAAGCAGGGCGCTCTGGTCGGCCAGATTGGCCGGTGAAATCAGTGACGGAACAAATCCATAGGCTCCGATATTTTCCGGTTGTGGATGACCCAGCAATACCAGCATCAGCAACATCATGGATATAACCACGGCGAGCACCGCCAGGATAAACAGAAATATCAGGCGTTTGCTGAGTGAGCGTGCCTTGGCCTGCTGCTGAAAAAAATTCATGCTGCCGGTCTCCGGTTGGTCATATGCTTATCGCCAGTTTACCGGTGCAAAATGTCACTCGATACGGCTGGTGGCATATTTATAGTTGTAATCAAAATAAGTAATCAGGCTGTCCAGCAGCTTCAGGTTTTGCGCGTTGCCGCGATGTTGATCCCTGGCCGCTGCCACCCGGTCGCGATGATGTACCAGTTTTACCTTGTCACGCTCCAGAAAGCCGATAGTGGCCAGCACATAATCGTTCCAGCGCAATGCCCGAACCGAGAAATCCTCTTTCTTCAGCAATACCATGTTGGCGTAATCGATGGCGCTTTCATAATCACCGTGTGAAGCTCTCAGCTGGGCGATGTGCCAGCGCAGAGAGGATTCCTCAGCGCCGGTTGTACGTATATAGGCCTGGATCAGGTCGGCAGCCTGTTTGGTACAGTTCATCTCGGCCAGAGCCCGGAAGCCCTTGCCGGGCGTCTGATCAAAGCCCTGATAGTCAAGGGACATATCGGTTTGCAGGTGCTGTTGATAAAGCTGGTCACAATCGTTGGCGACAGATATCGACGCCAGCGAAAAGAGCAGTACAGCGATAAACAGTTTGTACATCATCTACATTAAGTACCCAAAACAGCGGCGGGTGTTCCCGCCGCTGGATATGCAGTTTATGTAAAAGATACCTGCGGCGCTTCGCGTTTTTCCTCTGATTCGATTTCCAGCAGTTCTGCTCTTTTGAAATTGAACCAGCCGGCGAAGAAATTGGCCGGGAAGCTTTCACGCATGGTGTTGTAAACCATGATGGCATCATTGAATGCCTGACGGGCAAACGCCACCTTGTTTTCGGTGGTGGTCAGCTCTTCCGACAATTGCATCATGTTTTCATTGGCTTTCAGGTCCGGATAGGATTCTGACAGTGCGAACAATCGCCCTAATGCACCCGATACGCCCTGCTCAGCCTGCGACAGCTGCTGCATGGCAGCCGGGTCGCCAGGGTTCTGTTTGGCCTGCTGCAGGCCACTGACGGCAGCATTACGCGCTTGAATGACCGCTTCCAGGGTTTCCTTTTCATGTTTCATGTAACCCTTGGCGGTTTCCACCAGATTGGGAATCAGGTCATAGCGGCGGGTCAGCTGCACATCAATTTGCGCAAAGGCATTTTCGTGTTGATTACGCGCGGCGACCAGACGGTTATAGATGGAAATGGCATAAACCACTGCCACCACGATTAAACCCAAAAGTATCCAACCCATAGTTATATCCTGGCTTTGAAGAGTTTTGATTTTAACAAATAGGCGGGTGTGTGCGTCACCCAGAAGTCATAGGGTTTGTTTCAAGCGGTTATCCATTGTGGATTTGCAGATAAGCGCCGGCACCTGCCAGTAGAAAGGTTATCAATAAAGTCCGTAACCAAAACAGGATTCCGGCGTGACGTTTGAGTAAGTTTTTAGGCCTTTCAGGGTTTGCTGATTGCTCAGCGTTTGCCTGGTTCTCGGTGTAGCTCAGCGCAGCAGCATGAAAATGCAGCGCTGCGTACACCAGCAGGGCGGCCGACAACCAGTTCAAATCAGTCAAGTATGACAAGACTATGCCTACCAGCAGGCAGATCAGGATACCGATGCCGAAGACCAGCAGGTTCATGTCATGGTTGATAGGAAGTTCGGTTATTTAACGATGGCACGCCCGGAAGGCCAGCGTGGATCACTGCCGCCTTCCACTTCACCAGTCTGCCTGTTCCACATCACACCGTGCATATTGCCCCAGGTTCTTTCACGCACATTAACGGTATGTCCCAGTGCTTCCAGTGCGGCTATCTGATCTGCGGTTAAAGCATCCGGTTCGGCACTGATCTGGTCCGGCTGGTATTGATGATGGATTCGGGGCAGGGATACCCAGGAAACAGGTCCGTTGCCGTCGATAAAGTCCAGCAGGCCCAGCAGCACCATGGTGATGATACGGCTGCCGCCGGGTGTGCCGAGTACGGCAACTTTTTCCTCTCCCAGCACAAAGGTGGGGGTCATGCTGGACAACATGCGCTTATGCGGCTCAATCGCATTGGCGGAGTAGCCGAGCAGACCATAGGCATTGGGTGCGCCGGCTTTGGCGGAAAAGTCATCCATTTCGTTGTTCAACAGAAAGCCGGTACCGGGCGCCATAAAGGCAGCGCCATAGGGCAGGTTCACGGTCAGGGTAGCCGCCACCATGTTGCCGTCGGTGTCGATCAGAGAAAAGTGGGTGGTATCAGTGCCTTTGGGTGAGTCTTCAAAACCGGCCAGACTGTTGCTGTCTGTGGCTCTGTCCAGACGAATCGATGCGCGCAGACCGGCAGCGTAATCACGGCTGGTCAGAAGCCTGACCGGCACATCGAAAAAGTCTGGGTCACCCAGGTAGATGCTGCGGTCCCGGTAGGCGCGGCGCATGGCTTCAGCCAGTACATGAATACGCTTGACCGGATCAAGATCCGAAATTTTATAGGGCTCGACGATATTGAGAATTTCCGCAATGGCCACACCACCGGAAGAAGGTGGAGGTGCAGTTACCAGTTCATAACCCTGGTAGCTGGTGCGGATCGGCTCGCGTTCCTTGATGGTATAGCCGGCCAGGTCGGCATGCGTCCAGATGCCGCCGGCTTCCTGTACACCCTTGACCAGTTTGTCGGCCGTCTCTCCTTTATAAAAGCCTTCAAAACCCTGTTCTGCAATAAGCCGCAAGGTGTTGGCAATATCCGGCAGTTTGATGATATGGCCGACCGGCGGGTTTTCCCCATCGACCAGCAGGGCCTCGGTGGCAGCCGGCCACCGCCGGATGGTCTCAGCACGGAAGCTCATCAACGAATGATATTTCTCGTCTACCGGGAAGCCTTCGGTTGCCAGACGAATCGCCGGTTTCAGGCTTTCACTGAGCGGCAGGCGGCCGTAATTTTGTGCCAGGTGAACCATACCGGCTGCATGTCCCGGGATGCCGGCGGCCAACGGCCCGTTAACGGCCAGATCGCGGTTAACTTCGCCGTTTTCATTCAGGTACATGTCACGGTGTGCAGCTGCCGGAGCGGTTTCCCGGCCATCGATCATCACCTGATGGTCGTCTGCTGCGCGGTGCAGCAGCCAAAAAGCCCCACCGCCCAGACCGGAGCTGGCAGGCTCAACCACAGCCAGTGCAGCAGACACTGCAATGGCTGCGTCAAATGCATTACCGCCATTGGCCAGTACCTCGTGGCCGGCTTCAGTGGCCAGGTAGTGAGCGCTGGCAACTGCCGCTTTGGCCGGTTTTTCAGCCGACGCCAGAGACGACCATAAACACAGCAGACCAATCAGAAACGGCATCCATGCAATGCTTTTGGCTGTGGGGGCAAAATGTCTTTTCATGCGGCGTCTTCTCTCTGTAACAGTTGGTATTTGGCCATCAGTTGCTGTTCGGTTTCAGGGTGTTCCGGATCCAGCGGTATGCATTCTACCGGGCACACCTCAACGCATTGCGGGGTGTCAAAATGCCCGACGCATTCAGTACAACGCGCCGGGTCGATCACGTAATACTCCAGCCCCTGGGAAATAGCCTGATTAGGGCATTCCGGCTCACATACATCACAATTGATGCATTCATCGGTGATTTTCAATGCCATATCAGTTCAGTTGATAATGATCGGCCAGAGCGGCAAATACTTTCGGGTGCACAAACTCGGATACATCGCCGCCCAGACGGGCGATTTCCTTGACCAGTGAGGAAGAAATGAAGCTGTACTGTTCAGCTGGTGTCAGAAACACGGTTTCCACATGGCTGATCAGGTGCCGGTTCATGCTGGCCAGCTGAAATTCATATTCGAAATCGGAAACAGCCCGCAATCCACGTAACAGTACGCCGGCGCCCTGCTGCTGGACAAAGTCTGCCAACAGGGTATTGAAACCGACCACTTCAACATTGCTGTATTCAGCCAGTACGTGGCGGGCCAGCTCGATTCTGTGCGCCAGATCCAGAGTAGGCTTTTTGTGCGGACTTTCAGCAATGGCCACAATCAGGCAGTCATACATCCGGCAGGCACGCGCAACCAGGTCAGCATGTCCTGCTGTTATCGGGTCAAAAGTGCCGGGATAAACCGCTCTGCGGTAATCACAGCCATTGGAGGAATCTGCATTCATGCACGTATTATATCCGGGCTGCAGCATCAGCGTTCAGCCGGTTTCCTGCGGGCAAAAAAAAGGCGGCATGTTTGCCGCCAAAAAGGGGGTTAGAGTCAGAGGTTGAACCATCTGGCGACGGTTCGAAATAGAGGACCCCGACACCGATTAAATGCTTACAAAAAATTTAAATTTTTTTGTAACAAAATAATAAAGTCATGGCTTCGCCGGCAGTTTTTCTTTTGATTTCATGTAGTTGTAGAGAAGGAGAAAATTCCTGCCTGACCGGCATTTCAATGTAGATCAGCGCATCTTCCGCAAGCCAGGCATTTTCCACCAGGGACTGCATGATTTGCTGCTGGCTGGATTCAGACCAGGGAGGGTCAATGAATACCAGGTTAAACGGTGCACAGCTGAATGCCGGAGGACGGCTGCATAACTGCACCGCATCTGCCCGGCAGATTTCCACCGAATCGGCTGCCAGCATTGTCTGTGACCGCTCCAGACCCCGGATGGCGGCAGCATTCTGCTCTACCAGCACAGTGGGTCCGGCGCCCCGTGATACTGCTTCAAATCCCAGTGCGCCGGTTCCGGCAAACAAATCCAGGCAGTGAGCGTTATGAATTGAGGGCTGCAGCCAGTTGAACAGGGTTTCGCGCAGCCGGTCACCAGTGGGGCGCAGACCCGGGACATCGGCCACCGGCAGGCGCCGGCCGCGCCAGCGGCCACCGATAATTCTTATACCGGCTGCTTTTTTGGCTTTGGCTCTGGTTTTCCTCATAGTCAGACGTTATATCATGCACAGGCCTGGACGTTATTGTAGAAGGCCAGGTTATAAAGATTAAGATATAAACAATATGCTGAATCTGTTCCGAAAAAAATCATCTGACAACCGCCCGGTCAACAATACTGACTGGCGTGACCGGCTGGCCCGTTCGCGTAGCGCACTAAGTGATGAAATCCGCGAGCTGGTGGCACAGGCCGGCAGTATCGATGAAAATCTGCTGGAAGATCTGGAAGCGGTATTGCTGGGCGCGGATCTGGGCGTGACCACCACCACCCGTATTCTGGATGCTGTGCGTCAGGCGCATAAAAGCGGAGTAATCAGCAGTCCGCAACAAGTTCTGCCCGCCATTCAGGCGGAACTGTTCGATATGCTGGAACCCTGCGAGCAGTATTTGAGTATTAATAACAGCCACCAGCCTTACGTATTGCTGATGGTTGGTGTTAATGGTGTGGGTAAAACCACTACCATCGGCAAGCTGACTCAGCGCTTCAAGGAAGAGGGGTTGTCGGTGATGCTGGCTGCCGGCGATACATTCCGCGCAGCGGCTTCTGAACAACTGCAGGTGTGGGGAGAGCGTAACCAGGTACCGGTAGTGGCACAGCAGGCCGGTGCTGATCCTGCAGCAGTGGTGTTTGATGCGTTGCAGTCAGCCAAAGCCAGAAATACAGATATCCTGATTGCCGATACAGCCGGCCGGCTGCATACACAGAGCAACCTGATGGCGGAACTGGAAAAGGTGGTGCGGGTCATCAAGCGCCAGGATGAAAGTGCGCCGCATGAAGTCATGCTGGTGGTGGATGCTTCAACCGGACAGAATGCGCTGCATCAGGCACGCGAATTCAATCAGGCTGTTCAGCTTAGCGGCATCACGGTTACCAAGCTGGATGGGACAGCCCGAGGAGGGGTGATATTTGCCATCGCCAATGAGCTGGAGGTGCCGATCCGATTTATCGGTGTCGGAGAACGTGCTGAAGATCTGCGGCCGTTTGATGCTGCCAGCTTTATCGACGCCATCCTGCCGCTTGAGTAACACTTCATTTGCCCGCCGGCTGCTGGTTTGGTGGGAGCAGCACGGTCGTCAGCAGCTGCCCTGGCAACTGGTGGGCACTGCCTATGGTTTCTGGGTGGCCGAAGTGATGCTGCAGCAGACCCAGGTCACCACCGTTATTCCCTATTTTCACAAGTTCATGCGCAGTTTCCCCGAGCTGCCGGTGCTGGCCCGGGCACATCCTGACGAGGTTCTGGCGCACTGGTCCGGTCTGGGTTATTACAGCCGTGCACGGAATCTGCACAAGGCCGCCAATATCTGTGTCGAGCAGTACAACGGACAGCTTCCGGATAACCCTGAGCAGCTGGAAGCCCTGCCGGGCATCGGACGCTCCACTGCCAATGCCATTATCAGCCAGAGTGCCGATGCAATTCTGCCTATCCTGGATGGCAATGTAAAAAGGGTATTGACCCGGCATGCCGGCATTTATGGCTGGCCCGGTCAGAGTAAAGTCGCCAGGCAACTATGGGAGCTGGCGGAACAGCGCCTGCCGGACAGTGATGGCGCCAACTACACTCAGGCGAGCATGGATCTGGGTGCCATGTTATGTACCCGCACCAGACCGAAATGCGGCCAATGCCCGGTCAGTGCCGATTGTTTCGCACTGCACAATGATCAGCTGGGTGAGCTGCCCGGTAAAAAGCCCAAGCTGAACAGACCGGAACAGCCGCTGGATGTGCTGATAATACGCGACACAGAAAACCGGTTGTTGCTGCAGCGTCGCCCGCCTGCCGGAATCTGGGGCGGTTTGTGGTGTTTGCCGGAAGGCCGGCCGGATGATCCGGCCAATGCTGAAGCGTGGCCGGCTGTTCGCCATGAATTGACCCACCGGTCTATGCTGATCACGGCGTGGCTGATGCATGACACTGGTCAGCCTGGTGTCGGCGATACACAACAGCAGCAATGGTTTACAATCAATCAGGCACTGGCATTGGGATTACCTCAGCCGATGCGCCGATTAATAGAGAGATTAGATGAGCAACACGGTTAATTGTGTGGTGATGAATGAGCCGGGCGAAGCACTGGCAAGAGCGCCGTATCCCGGTGAGCTGGGCCAGCGGATTCTTGAAAATGTATCCAAACCCGGCTGGATGCGCTGGCTGGGCCATCAGACCATGCTGATCAATGAACACCGCCTGACCCCCATCGATCCCAAACACCGGGCTTTTCTGGAACAGGAGATGGAAAAGTTCTTTTTCGGTGAAGGTTCAGCATTGCCGGAAGGCTATCGTCCGCCGGACGAGTAGCGCACTGACGTTATGCCGTTAACCACCCATACCCAAATCATGGAAACCGGTATGGGTCAGTGGGTTCACACTGAAGCCATGCCGGCGCCGGATCTGGCCGAGTGCGTAGCCAGTCTGTGGGAAGGTTATGGCGAGCTACCGCCTTTTACTGAAAAAATTCTGCCACGTACCACGGTGGAGCTGATGTTCAACCTCGGTAATCCTCATAAAGTACTGGCAGTCGATGGTAAGCAGTGTGACAAAGCATATGATTGTGGCTGGCTGTCCGGGATGCAGCAACGATTCCTTACCGTGCATACACCCAATGGATCACACCTGATCTCGATCAGCTTAAAACCGGTGGGTGCCTGGCGGCTGTTGCGTTTGCCGTTAACCGATGTAACCGGCAGAGTACCGTTACTGTCTTCAATCTGGGGTCAGCGTATAGATTCCCTTAGTGACCAGCTGCTGAGTCTAGAGACTGCTGACCAGCGTTTTCAGGTGTTGGAAGACTGGTTGCGACAGCAGCTGGACCTGTCCCGCCGGGTTCCCGACTGGCTGCAGCATGCCGCCAGCCGTCTGGAAGACAGCCATGGCCGCTTGGGTATTCAGTCACTCAGCAGAGAGCTGGGTATCAGCCGTAGCCTGCTGCATCGGGATTTTCGTGAACATATCGGTCTGGCGCCAAAAAGTTACGCCGGGCTGTGCCGGTTCGATTATCTATTGAAACACCCGGCCAAAAGCTACGATGCCTGGCTGGATACCGCAGAGCAGCTGGGTTATTACGATGATTCCCATCTGTATCGGGATTTTCGCCGCATAACCGGGGCCACGCCCAGGCAATACTGGCAGATGCGCTCACCTGATGGCAGTGCCATGTATCTGTAACTTGCCAGCCTGCCATGTGGACAAAATTACAATACACCGTCCAGCGCTACGGCTAGCATTACCAAAGCAAACCAATATAAATAGAGGAGAAATAAATGCCTGAAGTCAATTATCTTGCGGTATTTCTGGCCGCATTATCGGGATTTGTGTTGGGTGGTCTATGGTATTCACCGGTGTTGTTCGGCAATGCCTGGATGCGGCACAGCGGAGTGACTGAAGAACAGGTTAAGAATGCCAACCCGGCCAAAACCTATGGGCTGGCGTTTGTACTGTGCTTTCTGGCCAGTTATGTGTTTGCCTTTTTCCTGGGGCCGGCAGCAGGGTTGCACAACGGCTTGATTTACGGATTTTCAGCCGGTCTGTTCTGGGTGGCGGGATCGTTTGGAGTGAACTACCTGTTTGAGCAGAAAAGCCTGAAGCTATGGCTGATTAATGGTGGTTATCACACCATCCAGTTCACGCTGATCGGGTTGATTCTGGGCTTGATGGGATAGCAAGCCGACAAGCCCGGCAAATCCTTGCCGGGCAATGCCGCTCGATTCAGGGTGCTTCGGAAAAACCTTCCAGGTTTCGATAGGCGAAAAAGGAATAAATAGCCGGAATCATCAGGGCGGAGGTGATCAGTGCCGTTGAAACAATCAGCGGCATGCCGCCAATACTGCCAGCCACAGCAACACAACCACTGATCATCAGCAACCAGGCAGCCAGCCGGTGGGTACGTATCCACACCTCATCGCTGGCCAGTGTCCAGGGTGTCCGAATGCCGATGAAGAAATTCTTGCGCACCCGGCCCATGTAGTTACCCAATGCCATACTCAGTACACCAATGGCAACACCGATGGCTATACCAATCTGCATTTCCGGGTTATTGGCGATCAGCAGCCATATGATACCTATGGCAGTGTTGAAACCGATCAGAATTACCTGGATGACGTTCACGGTACCGGCAAACGATTCGACCTTGAAACCTTTGGGGGAAAAACGTTTGACGAAAACCATCAGTATCCAGATCATCAGGCCGATGGCGGGCATCAGGAAAACAGTAAATGGCTTTGAGCCATATCGATCGATGTCACCGGCACTGTTCCAGTGGGTAGGCATCGGGTCCGGCAGGCTGGGATAAAGGTAAATGCCCACGGCAAAAGCCATCAATACCAGAATGGTGGTTACTAAGAAGGTTTGTCTGTCATTCATCGTTATTCCTCGGTATGTCTTCCTGTTCTTTCATCGGCTCAAACAGGTCCATAAACAATGCGTATAAGTCCTGAACCAATGTGGTGTTGAGCGAATAAATAATGTGCTGGCCCTCGCGCCGGGCGGTAACCAAGCCGGCATATTTGAGCAGATTGAAATGATGCGAAAGCGAAGCCCGTGTTATCGGGAATAATTCGGCCAGTTCTCCGGCGGTTTTGGAGCCCGACTGCAATGCTTTCAATATGGCCCGGCGGTTAGGATCTGCCAGTGCTTTGAAGATTTTCTGCTGTTCCATATTAGATATTTAGACAAACTTCTAAATAAAAGTCAATAGCTGGCAGAAAACCCCTATTACCGATACACATATCGGTCATCAATCTCAATCAGACTGGTCAGGCATACAGAGTGGCAACGATTTGCATAAACGGACTGTTGACAACGGACCGCAGGGAAGGTCTAATAAGCGGCTACCGAATTCCGGTAGCTGTCTTTTTTCTTGCTGGCCAGGTAGCTCAGTTGGTAGAGCAGCGGACTGAAAATCCGCGTGTCGGTGGTTCGATCCCGCCCCTGGCCACCATTAAATCAATGGGTTACACGCGCTTGACGCTTTTTCTCCCTCGCCCACCATGCTAGTATCCGCTTTTTTCCAGCATACAGGTTCCGATGATGTCGAAGTGGGCAAGGCTACTTGGATTGTCTTTATTCACGTTAATTAGCCTAACGCTGGCTATACCCGTTGCGGCACAAACCTCCACAGACGGAACCCTGGGAGTTGCACAAACCCTGATTGGGCCAGATTATCAGGTTACGGATACTTTAGGGCAGCAGATAGGCAACAATCTCTTTCACAGCCTCGACGACTTTAATATTAATGCCGGTGAATCCGCCACCTT
The DNA here is from genome assembly GCA_028289455.1 of Wenzhouxiangellaceae bacterium. Lineage (GTDB taxonomy): Bacteria > Pseudomonadota > Gammaproteobacteria > Xanthomonadales > Wenzhouxiangellaceae > JAJFKX01. The sequence goes on along the minus strand of JANQPN010000025.1, from coordinate 114,664 downwards.
CTCTGGGCCGGCGAGTGTTAGGAATATTTTCATCAGAGTCACCGGCGGGATGATGACTAATATAGACGGGCTGTTTCGCACCACAATTACAGGGGCCAACATCTATCTCCTTGATCCGGACGGAATCCAGATTGGCCCAGATACCACTCTGGATATTTCAGGCGACCTTTATTTCGGCGCTACCGACGGTGTTGTTTTTTCGGATGCCGTCGTATTCTTAAGTAGATTCCAGATTGGTGAGGTACTGACTGCAGCAGCACCGGAGGCTTTTCGGCATATCGACGCCACTGGCGCAGTCATTGTCACCGGACCTCTGCTGTTTGCACCTGGCGCACTGGGCTTGATTGGGAACGGAGTAGGTTTGTCCAGCACGATCCTCGATACCTCTATTTCCGGCAGCAATCTACTGTTGGCCTCTGTGAATTCTGCTGGCGAGTTGTCTTTATCGGGAGAGATCAGGAGTGGATTTCCCACCTTCCAGGACATGGGTCTGAGTGGTACAGCGACGATTTCATCTGGAGCGGGGGACATCGACATCATCGCTCGTGATTTCAACCATTCTTTCGGCACTGCCGTCAGAAGCACTGGAATTGGCAGCATCAGCATCAGAGCCGCTGGTAATGTGAACTTTGGTAGTGTCTTGACCACCTCGACCACGCTAGGAACATTAAACCTGAGCGTCGGTGGTGATATTAACCTGAGTACTGGTCAATTGGCTGTGGGCACGATTGACGGCATGGCCGCTGGTGATTTTAACGCTGGTGCTGGCGCCTTGTTTGACGTCTCGACTGGCAGCATGGCCGCAGGTGGTTTTGACGTTGATACCGGTGCTGTGTTTAACCTCGGGATTAACAGCAGCGTGGATTTTGCTCAACTCCGCGTGACTGGAGCGGCCAATTCAACCATTGATTTCAATGGCACCCTTGTCGTTGACCCACCTGCAAGTGTGCCCACCGGAACACTGTTTGAGCTGATCAGTAATGATGGCCCCGGAACCATCAACGGCACACCGGTTGTGCAGACGCCCCCCGGTCGTTTCGCCACCACGGTTGATAATGATCTTGTTCTTCAGGTACTGGGAACGCCAGGTGTCAGTTTGTCTCCGACCACTGGGAATCAGGTGAGTGAATCTGGCACAACGACCACCATCAACCTGGTGCTGGACGGCGTTCCCAGAGGCGAGGTGACGCTGGGTTACACCCTGGACAACACCGAAGCGGAAATCGTCTCCGCACCCGCCACCATTCAGCCAGAGGATTGGAATGTACCGCAGCCCATCGTGATTCGCGGTTTAAGCGACGGCTTCACCGATGGCGATCAGGTCTGGAACTTTGTTGCCACTGTCATGACGGCGACCGATACCGACTTTGACGGGCTGATGGATTCCGTCACCGTGACCACATTGGATGGCGATCATGTTCCTGATGCTTTCAGCTTTATTGATCAGGTTGATATACCGTTGAATACACTGGTCAATTCAGAGCCGATTACCGTCAGCGGCATTGATGCCGCCACGCTCATTAGCGTAACCGATGGCCTGTATGCCATTGATGGCGGTCCATTCACCGCAGTCGATGGGCTGGTCAACCCGGGCCAAACGGTGGCGCTGCAGCAAACGTCTTCGGCCAATTTTTCCACCACCACAGACACCGTATTGCAGATTGGCACTGTGACAGACACCTTTAGTGTCACCACCTTTGACGAAGACCCTACGCCTGATGCTTTCAGTTTTACCGATCTAACCGATGTGGAATTAAGCACATTGACCATCTCAAATACGATTATGGTGAGCGGGATTAATACCACCACACTCATTAGTGTGCTGGGGGGTGAATACTCGATAGACGGCGGTCCGTTCACTGCTGCTGATGGCATGGTCACAGCGGGGCAAATGGTCAGTCTGCAGCAGACTTCATCAGCCGATTTTTCAACCACTACCGATACCGTGTTGGACATTGGCGGTGTGATAGGTACGTTTAGCGTCACCACACGCGACGCCGATCAAACGCCTGATGTCTTCAGTTTCACTGATCAAACCGATGTGGAATTAAGCACATTAATCACTTCAGACGCCATCACCGTCAGCGGCATCGAAATCGCTGCCCCCATCAGGGTGACTGGTGGTGAATATGCAATAGATGGTGGCCCGTTCACTGCTGCTGACGGTACCGTTAACGAGGGGCAGTCGGTCACGCTGCAACAAACCTCATCGGCAGACTTTTCGACCACCACCGATACCGCGTTGGACATTGGCGGTGTGATGGATACGTTTAGTGTCACAACACTGGCTGAAGATCTGATACCCGATGCCTTCAGTTTCCCACAACAGCTCGACATCCTGCCCAATACAACGGTAACTTCAGCACAAGTGACCATCTCGGGTATTAATTCAGATGCGCCGGTCTCGATTATCGGCGGCGAATACTCAATCAATGGCGCCCCGTTTACCGCAGCTGACGGTATTGTGAATAATGGAGATGCGATTGCCGTTCGATTAACCGTGGGTAACGCATTGGGAACTGTGTTCACAGCAACTCTGACTGTTGGTGGTGTATCGGCCGATTTTTCAGTGATGACCATTCAGCCTACCATTCCAGAGGACGTACCAATACTAAACCGGTGGGGGCTTTTGATTATGCTCGTGCTGACGCTTATGGCAGGGGCGCGCATGATGAAAAGAGGCAAATTCTGAGTCAATTGCGTACTGAAAATCCGCGTGTCGGTGGTTCGATCCCGCCCCTGGCCACCAACCTATTCCATTACTTCATCTTCGAAGTCATCAGCGAACACATCAGCACCGGATCATTGTCCGTTGCCACAAGTCAAGAAAGGCATTAGTTTGAGCGAACTCCTCTCAGTTCTTTATGAGTGCTACCAGAACTTGTTTTCGTTCATTAGAAGCACTGCGATGCCTGCTGCGGCTCCAGAGATAAACACATTCCAATCTCGATGTTTGACCTTGAGAACATTCAAAAATAAATAAGCAATGCCGACAATAACGCCAACCACCATCAGCTGACCTAACTCTATACCGAGATTGAAGCCCAACAACGGCACGACAATTGAGTCGTCTCTGATCAGCAACGCGCGAAAGAAATTGGAAAAACCCATACCATGAATAAAACCGAAAAATAGCGCCATGGCATAGTTTTTCCCCATACCGGAGGTGACCTCTGTCGATGGTTTACTGATCACGTTATGCAGTGCTGTCAGCAGAATCGTCAGTGGAATCAGGAATTCAATAATATTTGATGGGATGGTCAGGGTGCCAAAAGAAGACAGCGCCAGCGTCACGCTATGGCCTACCGTAAATGCGGTAACAAGAATCAACAACCTTTTCCATTGCTCAATTCTGTAAACGGCACACAGCGCCACAAGAAAAAGAATATGGTCAAAACCGGCCAGGTCGGATATATGTTTAAAGCCCAGTTGTAGGTAAAGATCAATGGAGCCCATATCAAAATTCCAGTGTGTGAATGGGTGTTTTTTTGTTGAGCATCAAGCTTTCTGACTCCCCATCCACATGCACGTAAACAATGTTGCTTTGGTCGAAGAAAAGGTCGGTGAAGACTGCATTTTTTATCTCCAGGGAGGTCAGTGGTTGCTCCTGTTTAAATTCAAAATCAACGCTCAGAGCTTCGTTAATGCCTTCACCATGTAACCTTTTGTTCTTGATGTTGAGATCTAACTTCCGCCCATTAGCTTTAACATGAAAAAACTCGTTGAGATACTCAATTAACAAAGGCTCCGCATTCTCTGACTCGTTAGGCTGGCAGAAAGCCAACTCTGTGCTGTCAGGGTCAAATACCAGAGCCTCGTTCACATCAGTTAAAAATAATCTTAGACTAATAATCAGGCGCTTTTTGTCTGACGAATATTCAATTTCGCTGAGAGAGAGTTTTAATGGGTGAGATGCAGCATTTTGGGTTAGAACTCCCACAAGCACCAGCAAGTACAGCCATGTATAGACAGGTTTCACTAGCGGCTTTTAAGACGCATTGCCAGTTTGAATATTCTCAGCGATGGCTTGGACTTCTTGGAAAACACGTATGAGGTTGCCACCCCAGATTTTTTTGATTTCTTCTTCGGTATAGCCGCGTCTAACCAATTCGATGGTGATGTTAGCTACTTCACTGGCATCAAAAACCCCATCGATGCCGCCACCACCGTCGAAATCGCAGCCGATGCCAACGTGATCGATGCCTGCGACTTTGACAATGTGGTCGATATGGTCAACCGCATGAATAACTGTTGCGGGTGGAACAGCAAACTGCTCGTTTAATTGCCTAATCGCTTCTCTTGATGCGGCTCTTTCTTCTCGCGTCATTTCACTAGCGGGCTTCAATGTTGCTTGGTATGCAGCGATCGCTGCATCAAGCTCAGGGTTTTCGGGTCTGTCTCTTAGGTAGTCAGAGAGCATAGTCAATTGAACTACACCGCCATTCTCTGCCATTAGTTTCAGCATCTCGTCGGACATATTGCGGTCGTGCTCTGTGACTGCCCGCGCGTTTGAATGGCTGGCAATAATCGGTGCTTTAGACATCGCAATCGCGTCATAGAACACTTCTTCACTGCCGTGTGAGACGTCAACCATGATGCCCAAGCGGTTCATTTCTTGAACGACTTGTTCTCCAAACCCGCTAATGCCGCCATGCTCCGGGCCTTCTGAATCTGTCGCAGAATCGGCTAGATCGTTATTGGTTGAATGGACCAACGTAATGTAACGAACGCCTTTATTGTAGAAGAGTTCTATGTTGGATAAGTCACGACCAATGGGGTAGCCGTTTTCGATAGCGATGTAAATGGCTCGCTTGCCTTCTTTTTCTAACTCGTAAGCATCATCGGGGTTTACAGCCAGGCCCACGATATCTGAATGCTTCTGTGTCGACTCAATGACCGTATCGATCATCTGAAGGCCTAGTATTTTAGCCCGATCGTGGCCCTCATCATCGCGAATGTCCTGCGCTACGAATGCAGCGAAGAAAATGGCATCAAGCCCACCTTCTTTCATTCTCGGATAGTCAACTTTTGAGCCGGATTCGTTAGGATCATGTCGCTCTGACATATCAAACCCTGGCTCGATCATTCGCAGTGGCGTATCGGCATGCGAGTCAAAGGTCAGTACGCGATCATGTATTGCAAGTGCTCGCGCAATGAGTTGGTCCTCTGTTTCTTTAGGTGGTTCTGTGGCTGTGTTGACAGTTTCTGGTTCAGAATCAGAAGAGCATGCGACAAGCAAAAGTGCAAAAATAGCGAGAAATGAGTTCAATTTGCGAAACATAATAAATGGCCATTCAATAGCTAATCTAATGAATTATAAGACGCTATCGTTACCGGAACCAGAGCTCAAGAGGGTCAATAAGTATTCACTGGCTTAGCTCAAGAACTACTTAAGCAATTGACAATTAAGTGATTTATGCTCTGCTATTTTGTTAATGAACTTCCTCCCAGTATCGTAGACCTCTGCGGGCACTCCACCAAGAACACAACCGCTACCTGGCCATCCAGGGCACTATCAAGCATTGTACTTATTGATCCGCTCCAGAGAATCCAACCACCGGGTCACCGCTTTATAATAACCATCACACGCCGGTGTATCCGGCGGTAATTCTTCGTTGATGCCACCAGTGACGCTTTTTTGATAATGTTTAACCAGATTGAACTTTAGGCTGGTTTAAAGCGAGACATCATACTGCACGCGAAATCTATTTTCGTTGACATTACGGTTTGCAAAAGCATCATCCAAGGTTAGATGGGAGAAATCTACAGTAATTTTGTTGTTATGACCGGCACCAAAAAGGAACCAGTTTGCGCCGATTGTAAACTCTTCACGTCTGTTCTCTAGCTCGATATCAATCTCATTCGGCTCCTCGACAATAGCGTAGCGAAAAGCAAGTTCGAGTTGTTTTGGTATCGCAGGAATAAGGTGATGGAAGAAATAGCCGACTTGTGCATAACCACCTGTCAAATCACTTGAGGTGTTGTTAACGGTGTCGTCAATGGTTTTATGGTGATATTCCTGCTGCCAAGAAAACCCTCTCCATTTAAATGCAGTACCTTGCGTCCATTGATCAATTCTGTATTGTCCATCTTGTGCATTAGAAGGACTTAGGAAGCCATCAAGGTTACCGCAACCACTAGATGACCAACGGGTACAGCGACCGTTGGTTGATGCAGCACCGAATGACAAGCTTGCAGTTGGTTTTTCGGTATATTCCACATCAGTTTGTTTTAGGGCAAGGTCGCGGCCAAGGAAGTTCCATTGCAGTCTGCCTGCATACAGCAAATCACTATCATCGTTACTTACGCCACGGCCTTCACCTGTAAATACGCCAGCGTAGTAACGTAAGTCAGCATGTGTTCCTTTAAATAAGTGACCTCGCAACTGTGCACCAACTTGACGGTCAATAGTAAAGATGCGATTGACTATTGAGCGCTCAACAAACTGTTGACGACCAGAAGAATCAACTCGTTCGCGATTGTAATCGATTTTCCACTGACCAATACGAAAGCCTATCTCTTCGTATTTATCTACGGTGATACGCCAGTCAAGTAGGCGTGTACTTGCATCAGCTGCATCGTCATCTGAGTCGCGAGTGGGTTGCCAGTCGGCCTCAAAGTAATAACCAAGCCAAGGTCGAAAGCCATGACCGCCGATCTTTAAACGTGCACGTCGGAGTTGGAAAGTATTCTCGCTCTCAGCTTCAAAATTATCGAGTTGACGAGGGTCCCCTGTCGTTGGAGTGGTAAAACGCGTTTGCGCACGAAACTGAATGTTAGTTTGCCAGTTACCGTCGCGTGATTCGAGACGAAACCCTTTGTCACCATGGCTGACCTTCACAGGGAATTCATCTACTTTCTTATCAACCTGTTGAGCAACGACTTGCTCTGTTTTAGCGTCGAATTCCTGATTAAGTTTAAGGTCAATTGCCTTATCAACTTTACGCTCAACGATCTCTTCAATTCCAGGTTGCGTGGAAGATTCCGTTGCCGTGGAAGATTCTTCTGCCGTGGAAGATTCCGCTGCTTTTAAAATTAAATCATAATCTTCTGCGGTGATGGTGCCCTTGTCGCGCAAGATTTTTAATAAGCTCATCACAGCGTCATTGTTAGCATGGGCTGGCATTACACTTCCGCCGAGTAAAGCAACGGTAATCAATAATGCGGTAGGTTTAATCTTCAAGGAGATGTCCTCTGCAGTTATTTAAAAATAAGGGTTAATCAGCCTGAATAGAGGCAGCATAACTTTCAGGTATTACAAAGGTAATATGACTGTTTTATGACAGTTTACAAAGGTAATATGACTGTTTTATGACAGTGCCAGAAATACTCTGGCCAAGTGAGAACCAGACGCTGTCAATTTGGATAGTTCAAATTACACAGATGATAGATCATCGCTTGTAGAATCTAGCCTCTTAATGCAGTAGTAGCGCATGATAAGCCGTTACATCTTTCTTCACGGTCCAGGAAATGGCGGGCAACTCTGGAATTGCCGCGGCGTTCGCATCGCTCACCGGGAGCGGCACGGCTTGCCTGGACATTTGGAGCAACTTTTTCGACTCCACAGGTTTTACGTTTCCTTTCAGTGACGTTTTCTTTGTTCAAACCGGTGGGCCGGGCAATTTCAACCTGCCCGGATACACGGGCGGCGCCAACAACAACCCGGCCTTAGAAACACACCTCTTGAAAACAATTGGGACACCCATCAAGCTGAACCCGGCAAAAGTTGGGTGCCGCAATTCTGTTTTACTGATGTAGTATTTGATGTTTAACCACACCTAGCGGATAGTTAATGAACTTCCCCAAGTATCGTAGACCTCCGCGGGCACTCCACCAAGAACACAACCGTTGCCTGGCCATTCAGGGCACCATCAAGCATTCTCGTTATTGATCGGCTCCAGAGAATTCAACCACCGGGTCATCGCTTTATAATAACCATCACACGCCGGCGTATCCGGCGGTAATTCTTCGTTGATTCCACCAGTGACGCTTTTTTGCATAACGTGATTGCAGTTGTCTAAATACATGAGGGTGAGTTGCATACTGCCGTTTTTGGATGCTTTTGAGTAAAGATTACCGGTCGCTTGCCAGTCAACCTGAGTGTCGAGACGTCCAAGAATGGTTATGACCGGAATGGATAAGCTGGTTAGTGTCGACTCTAAACTTGGGTACATTACTACCAGATTTGTTGCCTCATCCAAGGTGATTTCACCGGATTGAAAAAAGGCTTGAATATTTTGCAAAATGTCCTCTGTCATCTGGAAGTTGTTATCATTAAAGTAAGGATCAGCCATTAAGTTTGCGGTTTTTGCATTAAATTCTTCTAACGTGCCACCGCGTACTAGAATTCGCTGGTAAGCATCCCACTCTGACATTAACATGTCGATTTCTTTGTTACTGCGCTGTTCTGCCTTCAAATTGGCTTGCAGCATGTAGCGAGCGTTATCGAGTTCGGTTGTGCCACTGATCGATAGCCAAAATTTCATGCCGTCATACAACTCTGAAATTTTCGGCACAATCCAGCCGCCGCGGCTGATGCTCCAAAAACCTAAATTGTCAGCATTGTCGAGATTCAACGGTTGGATTGCGGTTATCGCTGCTATCGCCTCCTCGGCACTGCTAAGAATGCTTTGATTGTGGTCATATTGACCTTCACTCAAGCCATTTCCGGCTTTATCCCAATAGACAACGTGATACCGTTGTTGGACTAAAAACGTTCTCAGCTCCAACCACTGGCCACCCTCCACAAAGTCGGTAGTGCCATGTCCCGGTATGATGACGATAACGCCTTTTGCAGTTTGCAGCGGCGACATAATCTCGCCGGTGTATTTTAAGTTTTGATAGGAAAAATTAAACGTCTGCTGATCGTACGTAGTGGCAGAGAAACATGGGAAACTCCATAAAATGAGCAATAGGATGGCAAGTTTTTTCAAAATAGTCTCCATTGAACAAAAAGGCAGAATTGATGAAGCCGATACAAAACAGCACCGGTAAAATGCGATCCGTGCGAAAAAAAGCCATATGATCTGGCTCCGATCGAGTTATCTATAAATAATTTTTTTATAACCCGTAACTACGAAATCCGTCCGTAATTTATGTGGAAGTGAGCATGATGAGCAAACCAGATGCGCCAAGCGGGTTTTTTTTTGAACTCAGCGGGATTACTGAGCTGTTGGCAATCAGAATTAGAAATTGCGTCTTCCGGTAGTTCGATCCCGCCCCTGGCCACCAATCAATCAGACAACCTTCTGGCGCCTAATGGTTTTCACTGGGTGCAAACCGAAAAGCCAACATCGGCAACTGTCTCAAATGAATCAATGAACAAAAACTCTAAGTCTTTGCTGATACCGGTTACTCTTAATTCTGAAAAGGTGGCATTGTTGTCATTCACCATAAATCCAGCAAATCCTATGGGGCTGCTTGATTGACGGGGCAATTGTAACAAGAGCTCATCATCAACAGTGGCAGAGAAAGTGCTGCCATCAAATTGCAGTGTTAGGTCATACGACTGGTTTGGGAGAATCTGGGCGACGGGCACTTCTGCTGTGAACGGGACACCACCAACAACTTCCGTAAGACGCCAGACGTTAGCGAATTCGTCCATGCTTAAACCAACAAAGTTATTCTGATCGCGGTACCAGCCGACCAGCGTCAATGTATCAAAGCTGCCGCTGCTGGCGGTGCTGACGGTAGCAGTGGTTTCGATTTTACAATCTGAGCAGGCACCATTGATGGATTGATCAATGGCCTGTCCATTGCCGGAACCCAACAAATTACCCATCAACTGACCATCAGTGGTCAACCAGTTAGCATCAGGAGAGTAGATCCAGTCGGTTGGCCGGGTGCCATCAAACTCGGCAAACACCAGAAATGGCAACTGGTTAATAGTCGTGGTGGCTTGTAATGTCATCTCCTCAAGACTGAGTAATTGGATATCACTGATACGGCCTTGCTCAGCAAGATTGGGATCGATGATCAGCTCGGCGAACTCATTGCCAACACCGTTTTGATTAACAGTGATATCCAACCAGTTTGCATCCGGCATGAGAGTCCAGCTGCAACCGGCAGTGGCGGTTATTTCCAAAAGTGTGAGATCACCATCGGGACAAACCTCGATCATATCCGGTTCCAGATCGTATTCACACGGTTGCCCGTCCTGATTAACCATGAATATTTCATCGGCAACTTGTACCGTTCCTACTCTGGGTAGTACCGAGGGGTTCGGTAACACATCCAACGTTACCTGACCGTCTCCGGTAACCGAGCTGCCCTCCAGCACCAATATCCATGGTGCATTGGCCACAGCGGTCCATGGGCAACTGCCGTTGAGTCCGCCTGAGGTCAACACGTCGATAATCACACTGTCATCACCGTCAGCTTGGACATCCGCATTTGGACTGGCCAGGTCAAACGTGCAGCCTTGCTGAATAACTTGCAAACTGAACGGTGCATCCAATTGTGTCATCCGGGTGGGTGTCTCAACGTTGGGTTCAGCTGTATTGGGCGCAACAGATATGTTGAGTGCGCCATTACCCAATGTGGGCACTGTCGGTGATTGAATGGTCAACCACGGTATGTCGCTGAAGGCTTCCCAGGCACATTGATCAGGATGAGGCGTAGCGATCGCTGCACTGGCGTCACCCCCGGTTTGTGAGAAGTTTAAGATATCGGGGGTGGCCACAAAACCACAAAAGGCGGCGTCACCTTCTTGTTCAACAAAATGCAGCTGGGTTTCTAAATTGGTCGATACAGCAATCTCAGCGAATCTGGGTGGTGCAGATTGATCGTTGCGGGCATCAACTGTGTAATTGAGTGTTGCGTTACCGGTACCTGCCGTGGATTGACCATCGAGAGTTACCCAGGGAACGTTAGCCATAGCTGTCCATGCACACTCATCTGGGGTGGTGACGGAAAAACTGCGCATACCGCCGTCCAGCGGCAAATCATGTCCGACGGGTTGTATTTCAATAAAGCACAAGGTGTCATCTGCAATTGCCACGTCGAAGACCGTTTGTGGCAGGCTGACATCGGGATCTGCACTCAATGTCACACTAAAGATCTCGGTGTCTTCTGTTTGGTCGTCACCCAATATTGGGATCGTGAATGTGGCTTGCGTGACGCCGGCCGGAATAGTGACCGAGCCTTCTGTGGTCAGATAATCTTCCCCTGCCGTGGCAGTACCATCCACTGTGGAATAATCGAAAGCAATGTCAATGCCTATCGGTTCCAGCATGGTTGCCATAAACACTAGGTTAGTGGTTTGGTTAGGCAGGGGTTCTTCGATCATTTTGCAAGGCCCGGGCTGGGGTTCACAGTCAACATCGATGTCTGGGGTTTGGTCATCGTTTTCGATGGTAATGGTCGCTACGGCGCCGCCATTGCGAATCACGGCATTGTTACTGCTCTCCAGGTTGAACGTGAAGGTTTCATCCAACTCGATAACATCATCAGGCTGAATGGGAATCGATACAGTTTGACTGGAGACTGAAGCGTCTGGGAAGGTTAATTCACCACTGGTGAACTGGTAGTCAAAGCCTTCGGAGGCGGTATTATCGCGAGTGAAGTATGAGACCGAAACTGCTTCTCCTGTGGGATGTGGGTTGACCAGCACTACTTGCGGGGCTGCCAATGGACCTTGTCCGCCGGCCGGGTTGCCTTCGATCACAGTGTCACCAGTGGCTTGGAAAACGGCTGGTTGGAATAGTCGGGTGACTGTGAGATCAAACATCTCTTCTCCGCCTCGTGGTGTTGGCGAGGGGAATAAACGTGCGAGTAGTATGTCGCCATTGGCAAGCATGCCAATATCGTAACTTTCTGCCTCGCCTACAATGAATGTGCTACTTAACAAACCGCTTGACGGTTCCAGAAACAATACTTCAGGCTCCAGGTCACCCTCCAGGGCTAACTGACCAGCAAGGGTAAAATTCAAATTGCCTCTGATTCGGGGAAGGATATCGGTTTTTACGGACACTGCTGTGTAGTCATCACCAATACCACGAGCACCGATCCTGGGGGCAGAATCGATCTGAATCGTATCTTGTGCACCACCATAAAGTGGTGCCGGAGAATCCAATAGGCTGCCGGTGAACTGCAGGGTAGCACGCTGTGTAGCATTGATTCCGAAGATTGCATCAGCCCATGCGATCACAGCAACATTACCGTTTATGGCTTCAATCTGCGGAATTGACAGACTGGGCAAAAAGCCACTGACCGGTTGTGCCTGATAAACCTGCAGAACGTCGCTCTGTGGGATTCCATCCGGGCGATACGCTTGAGCCTCCAGGATGAACTCATCCTCTACCCAGGCAGCCAAAATATCGCCCGAACGGTTTGTTCCTACACTGACGCGATCGCGGTTTGCTGCGGTGAGTGGAATAACTGTCTGCAGCTGACCGCTGTCACTGTACACCCTGACTTCGTTGTTATTGCCCGCCGTGCTTAGCGCCAGTGCAAATCCTCCGGGCAGCAGCGCTAAATTGGCTGCGTCACCGCTGGGAAGTGTGATGACCGGGAACAGCGTGCTACCGTCCTGAGCGAAGCCAAAAATTAAGTGCTGTTCTACGAAATTCACTTGCACTTGTATGATCAGGAACGACTGGCCGGCATCGTTAAGAATGACATCGAAACTCGTGAACACGGCATCACTGGAAGATGCGTTTTCGAAAAAGTCGCCAAATTGAGACAGTGGCGCATCATCCGCAGAGCGCCTGAAGCATTCAAAAATAATGGCATCAGTGTTGGTGACTGCAACACACGCGACGTACTCACCCGTTACGGGGTTGGTATCAATCGTTACCAGGGTCCCGCCGTTGGAAGAAGTTTCATAACTACCCAGAGACAATGGTGTGCCCTCAGGTACAAGAACCGCACCCAACCATTCAGGTAGTAGCGCAATAACTAAAACCAGCAGACGTAAGGATTTCATCGTTCTGCACGCAGCGTAGAGTTGGCGCTGATCAATGCCAGATAGGCCTCGGCGTAGCGTTGATAGGCGGTTAGAAAATCACCGTTATTGAAGGCTTGATCACCCATGTTGATGGCCTTGGTGGCATTACCCACCTGGCCGCCGATTTGTGTAATGCTGGCTAGTGACTGGATCACCACTTCACGCACTTCCTCCAGTTCGCCACCTTGAGCGGCAGGTAGTTGATAGCGGATAACCGATGCGTTCTGGTTGCCCAGCACCGCTGCGATACGGTCTCGATTGGCTTCGGCCAGATCGGCTTGTGCAGCTGCACTTGATTGTGCCTGATCGGTAGCCAGCGCAGCCAGATTCTGCAGTATGTTCAAGGTGTCTGTGCGTGTTTCGTCAGCCAGCTGCTGCAGATCGGCGGTTCGAAATTGGACATCGCTGAGATCAATTTGCTGGATTTGCGCACGAAACTGCAAGTCCTGAAGCTGAGCTACAACACCGCCTAGTCCGGTTTCCAGCTGACTGAGGTTGGACAAGGTGGCTTCCAGGTCATTCTCGATCACAGGGAAATTATCGTTCAGGCTGGTTTCCACATCGTTCAAAGTTTCGTTGGCATTGTCCACGCTGTCCTGCACCGCATTGACTGACTCCTGAGTGGCACGGGTGGAAATGTCATCATCAAACCGGCTGTTGAGAAATGTGGCGATATTGCTGCTCAGGTCATAAATGGCCTCGCCGGTTCCAGCGCGTTTTTCTGAAAGGCAAAATTCCTCCGCTTCAAACGCTGTCGCCGCTGCCACAGCGGCTATCTCCAAACCTTCACACAGTAATGCGTTGTTGCCACCAGTGCCGCCAACAACAACGGTTTGTAAACAGCCCCCTCTGGCAACAGATAACGCTTCCTCCAGGACAGCCTTGGTGGTCAGCGAGGCAATGGCCAGGCTGGGCGTTGTCGCATCACATTCACCAAATACGTCAATGGGCGGAATTTCGATATCACCGTCTTCTGACCGGGTTTGCGATGTTCTTGTGTGTGATTGGTTAACAGCAAGGAATTGTGTCTCCAGCTCATAAACCTGACGGTGGAGTTTTAGAATGACTGATTCGAGCTGATAAATGTCTGGGCTGTTTTCGCTGATGAATAACAGGTCATCTGCAGTTAAAGCATTGATTTGATCATTGGCATATTGCAGGGAAATACTTTGATCCAGACTGCTTATGCTGAGCTGTTGCGTACGATCAACCAGTTCGATTAAATCAAGGTAGGCCAATTGATAACGAGTTGCCAGATCATCGCTTGCTGACAGGCTGCTGCATAAACATAGCAGTGCCAGGGCGGATTTTTGGAAACATCCCCTGCAGCTTTTAATTTTATACATGCTATTTCTCTTTATTATTATTGAGAATTCACCCTTAACCCCGGATCGATTGTATCAACAGTCATTTATTGCTTCCAGGTAGATAGCATGGCAGCGAAGCCAGACTGTACAAGCACCATTTGTGTAATTTTTGAATTCACTATGACTGAGCTTATGCCTGAAATAACCTTGATTACATAAACGGTGTGCATTTATATATCAAATCAGCAATGATCACATTGACATTAAACTGGTACCCTAGAACAGGAAGTCCGTGTGTCGGTGATTCTATTCCACCCCTGGCCACCATGATTCTTCGAAACTAAACAATATTAATCATATGTTGATAACAGCTATCGTTTTAAGCATTTTAGGATTGGTTGCATTGGTGTTTGGTGCCTGGGGGAGGTTCAGCGAATCAGGTCAAAAGCTGTATGATGAGATGGCCGGCATGATCCCATTTTTCAGCTATTACCTTGGCATCCTGTTATTAGCTGTTGGATTCGTTTTTTGGGTAGTGATTTTGTATCGTTTGTTTAGCCAGCCTGGTGATTAAAGCGCCTGAGTTTAAGCTTCAAAAACGCATAAAAAAGCTGAAGTAGCCCGAGTCGGCACAGATACCTTGTATTGCTTTATTCGCTGAAAGAAAGTTCAACGACCTCTTTTTTAGCAGCCACCTGGATGGTCATCAAAAGCTGTGTCTGATTAATATCCGATAGATAATCAACATCGGCAGTGACTTCACCAAGAATGGTAAAAGTGTCATTGGTAAGGTCATAGGTCCATAACTGATTTTCTGCGTTGATCGCGTAGATTGCATTGCCATTGATGACAAATGATTTAGCGCGCCCAGCCTGTCCGTTTAATGGCTCAATATGCCTTGGTTCGACGGGGCCCGGCTGCCAGAATTGATCCAGGGTATCTTTATAAATGAGTCGTCCATCCTCGCTTTTGAGTGCCCAGAGTACTCGCTTATCTGATACTTCGATAATCTCGCTGTTGCCTAAATCATACTCCACAAGTTTTGCTACCCCTTGGATGCGCAACAGCAATAAAGCGGTGTTGCTTTGACTGTCCCATTGGTACAGCCGGGATACAGGATACGCTAAGGGAAAAGCCTTCTGAGTTGAATCCAGAAATACCTGTGTCAGCACGTTATTGGCATTGACCAGGAGGCTGTTGCCGTCTGCTGACCAATCGAAACCGGCAATGGATGTATCCACCGGAAAGCGGGTCAGCTGTTGTGGTCCGTTACCGGTGCTTATCCAAAGCTGCTGTTCTCCTGAGCGCTCGGACTGGAAAGCAATTAAATCCCCATCCGGCTGAAAGATGGCGAAGTCTTCACCAACAGTTGAGCGTTCAAAACTTGGCCAGGGACCAGCTGTTGCTGTTTCAGCAATCTGACTAAGTGGCAGTGAGACGATATCGCTGTCATAGGGTCCCTTAATCATCAGCAGCCGTTTACCGTCCGGGTGAAACTCAGGCTGCTGCATGGTATCTGAAAATGGCGAGCTGATTTTACTGACTTTGCCATCATAGGAAAGTGTAAAAAGTTGTCTGCCGGTGCTGAAAACCAGCTGCTCGTTTAACGGATCAAAATTCGGATAGAGCAGTCGAGACTCAGGTATTTCCTGTGGGTATTCAATCGGATGGCTGGAAACCATACGTCCATCAGGTTTGAGCATTTCGATGTAGTGCCTGCCATTTTCGTGGATACTGGTTACGGCTATCAGATCATCGCTGGCGGAGTAGGCAAAGTGGATCAAATTGCCATCCTGCAGTTCATATATGTCGGTGCTGCGGTTCCCGCTTATTGAATAACTGATCAGTTTCCAGCGCTCTGAATGTTTCTGTAGCAGGGCGATATTGTCGTCACTTAACCAGACAGGCTGTTGAACTTGTGAATTCTGGCATTGCAGGATTACAGATGGCTGTTGAGGGCTTGCAAGTGCCTTCTCAAAATCCAGGCTGACCAGGTTGTAACAATTTAATTGTGTAATTGATTCACCGCAGGGTTCGGTGGCTAAAAATACCAGCCGTTTGCCATCGCTGGAAAAGCTGTGTCTGCCATAGGCACCCCAATCTTTAGTCAGCAGAATTTCCTGCTGTGTGTTGATATTTTTAGCCCATAATTGATTAGCGCACAGTTTATCCAGATAGCGGTGGAAAACGATGTATTGACCATCAGGGGTATAACTTGCATCAAACTCCTTATCGTCAGTGGCGGTAATCGAGCGTAATGTATCAAATGTTAATTGAGGGGCTTGTTCAGGCGACAAATACTGGTAACCAACAATACCTAAAAGAATTATTCCAACTGCAATTGAACCCAGCCATAAACCTGTCTTGGATGAATGGGGTCGATCAGCCATACCTGTATCGCTGATGGCTTCACCGGCTAGGGCATAACCGATGGGGTTTTCATCAATGCTGCCGGGTGCTGTCGGGTCATTTTCATGCAGCCACCGGACATCGCACTCCAGACTGTATCCCTGTTTGGCATGGGTTTTTATATAAACCTGGACTTTGCCGTCGTCGCCAAGGGCTTTTCTTAATTGGGCGATGCTTCTCTGCAGTGAATTGGGTGAGACAATCGAACCTGACCAGACTTCAGACAGCAGTGTTTCATGGCTGACGACCTTGCCCTGATTTTCAGCCAGGCAGGTCAAAACAGCCAGCGCTTTAGGCGCTAGCGTTTGCGACTGCTGTCTTCGAGTGATTTGATTTCTGGATAAGTCAATAAAAAAATCGCCCATCCAATACTGTGACGTCATATAACCTCTGGTTGGACCTCGAGTCTCATTCAAAGACGCTGCTATCAACCATGAGTTCAACTGATCAATGCAACACCTAGTATCTGGATACTATGCGGTATTTTTAACGCACTTTGAAGCCGGTTGTCGGCAAGACAATATGCTACCTGATGTTGTCCGGCTTTTACGGCACGTATTACTTAAGCGCGAAAAGCACTCCCCGCCTGGAGCGGAATGCGTCATCTAAACACCTGAAAATTAGACAATAAATATTTCTTCAGCAGGAAATCAGCTAGAAATCAGTCAAACGTCAAGTGTTTCAGCCTCAGCTCATCTAGATTGACACAAAAGCGCATCGCTCTGGTCAGCGCCAGGAGAATACATACCATGCAAAAACTCAGTGTATCTGTCTTAACAACAACCCTGTTCTATATGGCTTTCACCGTTGCAGTCACCCCACCGGCCACTGCGCAGGAAGAATTCAGCATCCAATCTGAAAACACCCAAGACACTAGAGAGATCATCGTCCATTTACCAAAGAACTATGATCCGGATCGCGATGAGGGATATCCGGTCATCTATATGCTCGATGCAGGCTCAAAAGATAAATTGACCGCGGAAATGGCCAGTTATTACCACTGGGGAGATTTAATGCCTGAAGTGATCGTGATTGGCCTCAAAAATGTTCGCCGGGGGCTGGATTTTCTTCCGCATTATCATTCTGCAGAGATTGATGGTGAGCAGGTGTCTGGTAACGGCGACAAGCTGTTGGCCTATATTGAGAACGAACTCATTCCTTTTGCTAACAATCGGTTCAACACCAATGGTGATGATGTCTTTGCCGGACATTCATGGGGCGGACAATACTTAACTTATGCACTGAGCCAATCACCGGGTCTGTTTGACGCCTACTTTATAACCAGCCCGGCATTTGGAGATGCCGGCAAATGGAGCAGAATAACTTTTGATGCGCTGGAACAAGCGCTAAAACAGGATCAGGATTTCCCTGACCTTGTTTATCTTAGTACTGGTGGAGACGGTTCACCAGGGCCCCTGTCAGACTCAGGGCTGCTGCCGGACTACTACCGTTTAGCCGCCTTGTTAAGGCGACACCTCCCGGAGCAGGTGGAATTTCACCATGAGGTTCACGATAGCGCTAATCATACGAGCAATGGCGCAATATCCATTGCCAAGGCGCTGCAACTGCATTTTGCCACCAGCCCGGAAAGCGAGTGAAGAAACTTGTCCAGGGCTCCTTTAATAAAACTCATTATTCAGAATTTTATGCAAATAGCGTTATTTGCATTCGGAGAATTAAGATGACATTCCTTTTAACGGTTAGACGCCTGCTGGTTTTCGCTCTATTAAGCTGTGCCAGCGGCACTATTGCGGCAGGCGAGGCACCTGAGGCCACAGCGGCCGAGGCTTCCGGGTCATTCAGAGATATACCCTTTCTCGACAAGGCCTTTATTGATGCGGCACCTGCTGATAAAAACGATGGTATTCCCGTCGGTAAATTAGGTGCTGATGGCGGCAATAAGAAAAGTATTATTCAATTGGCAAAGAAGATCGCCGGCAGCCAACACGAGAGCATAGACAGTCTGCTTATTGCGCATAACGGCAAGCTGTTATTCGAGTCCTATTACCTACGCGGCAGGGTCGACCTGCCGCACCCACAGGCGTCAGCGACGAAAACCTATACAGGCATGGCATTGGGTCGCGCAATTCAGATGGGTTATCTGACCATGGCGGATTTAGACAAACCGCTGGTCAGTTTTCTGCAGGACCTGGACCCTGCAAGGTTTGTTGATGGTGCAGAGTTAATCACGCTGCATACAGCGTTGACCATGACCACTGGTATTCGTCTCACTTCAGAACAGTGGGAGGAATTTGATCGAGATCCCAGTCAGATACAAGGCCAGCAGCACGTCCAGGCTATCCTGGAACAAAGTGAGCCGATTACCGCAGAGTCTCAGACTTTTTTATACGGTACCGGGCCGGGCCTGGTGATGCAGGTGCTGGAGGCAGTTGTGCCAGGCAAAGTTGAAGACTTTATCAAGCACGAACTCCTGGACAAGCTGGGCATTGATAATTACCACTGGCAGACCGCGCCTAATGGTCTGCCGGAAGCGGGTTGGCGCACCAGTATGACATCGCGGAATATGCTCAAGTGGGGCATGCTGGCTGCCGGCAAAGGCCAATGGAAGGGTGAACAGTTAATTCCTGAAGCGTTTATCAACCGGGCAGCGAGCAGGCTGCTCACCACTGGCGATGATGATGTCTATGGCGGTGGCAGGGATGTCTCCAGGCAGGGTTACGGTTATTACTGGTGGAGTGCGGATTTAAAACACGGCGATAAC
Organism: Wenzhouxiangellaceae bacterium; assembly: GCA_028289455.1. GTDB lineage: Bacteria > Pseudomonadota > Gammaproteobacteria > Xanthomonadales > Wenzhouxiangellaceae > JAJFKX01. The sequence goes on along the minus strand of JANQPN010000025.1, from coordinate 95,280 downwards.
AGCTATTTCAGCACGTCTGCTCAAGGTGGTGGCGGTCAGTACATCATTCTGATTGAGGAGCTGGATCTGATCATCGTGGTGACTGCTCATGCAAATGACAACACTACCCTGCAGATGACAGCCGAACAGATTGTGCCTGCATTTCTTAGTGAGACTGCACAATTACAACCAGGGGTGACAGGGTGAAATATTTACTGCATTGCTTTGTTGCACTGCTGTTACTGGCTGTTGCCGGCGTTGGAGTGGCTGAACAAAAAGCCTATGAAATGCCGAGAACCCAGGTTGTACCCATTAAAGACAGTAACACCGGCAGGCAATATGAGCTGTATATACGATTGCCGGAAGGGTATTCGGATACTGCCGATACCCCTTATCCTGTCATCTATGCCACGGATGCGGTCTGGCATATGGAAATGCTGTCCGGGTCTACAGAATATCTTATGCAAAATGCCATTGTGGTCGGCATTTCCTGGCAGACAGACCTCGGAGATGACAGGGCACACGCCAGCAGATCCCGGGACTATACGATTGTAAAATATGCACAGACTGACAGGCCGACAGGAGAGGCTTTAAATCACCTGTCGTTTATCCGCGACGACGTCATTAAGACTATCGAGAATAATTTTCGGACTGATCCCGATGAGCGGACTTACTTTGGCTATTCCGCAGGCGGTGAATTTGGTGCATACATCCTGATGACCCAACCGGATTCCTTTAAGCATTATATTTTAGGTAGCCCGGCATTTGATCAGCAAAGTTTTGCATATCTGGAAAAACTGGTCGTTGACACCACACTTCAACAGCAGCAACCGGGCGTTGCAGTGTTCCTGTCTATCGGTGAATTGGAGCGGCCTGAAAGCATGAGCTTTACCAGGGAGTTTGAGTCGCTGCTGCAGCAAAGCAAAGCCGCCGGCATTGCCTCGACCGGCCTTGAAATTATTGAAAATTCCGATCACGGCAGCGCGTTTCCCGCAACGGTGGTTCGTTCAATTAAATGGCTTTCCGGTCAGATCACTGAATAATTCCAAGGAAACTTTATGAAGCGTCTTTCAACATGGTTTGTGGTGCTGTTCGCTGCTTTGGTGACATACAGCGAAGGGTATGCTCAGGATGGCACTGCTGTTGCACAAGGTCCATACTTTGGGCAAAAGCCGCCAGGCTTAATACCGGAGGCATTTGCACCGGGAGTTGTTTCCACGCAGGGCTGGGAAATTAGCGGGGTATTTTCTCCTGATATGAAAGAATTCTACCTGATCAGAGAGGTAGAGGTTGCAGGTAACCTGGAGCAGCAGTTTATTGTTTTTGAATACAACAACAATGCATGGACTGAAAATGTTATTTCGACCCGTGTCGGCCAGCCGTTTATCGCGCCCGATGGTAAAACCATGCATTTGGGCAAGCGCTATAAAGAACGCATCGAGGGTGGCTGGTCAGAAATAAAAAGCCTTGGTTCTCCATTTGAAGAACTGCGCATTATGCGCCTGACCAGTTCCGCCAGCGGCACCTATGTATTTGATGAAGCCACTCAGGATGGGAATGGCCTGCTGCGTTATTCACGTCTGGTCGGCGGCGCACGTGAAGCACCACAACCGTTACCTGAAGTAATCAACACGGGACGGTGGAATGCACACCCCTTTATTGCACCGGATGAATCCTACATCCTGTGGGACGGTCAAAGAAACAGCCCGGTTCGCAACGCCGATCTGTTTGTCAGTTTTCGACAGCCGGATGGCAGCTGGGGTGAGGCGATTAAAATGGGTGATGAAATTAATACGGAGGAGTCGGAATCAGGCGCAAGGGTGACACCGGACGGGAAGTATCTTTTCTTCAACAGAATGGTGGAGCGCGCTACCGATAACATCGATATCTACTGGGTTGACGCAAAGGTGATAGAGAACCTCAGGCCAAAACCGTAACGCCTGATCATCGATAGCTTTCAGAGGCTGAACCCGGCAAAGATGGTTGTCCCGGTTCAGAGTGATCAAATTCCGGAAGCCGGTTGAGACGGCACTGAAATCAAGTGTAAGTATTTTCCTGTCACGGGGACTATAACAACAAGACCTCATCAAACAGGAAAATGAAATGAATGAATTGCTTACCACCTTTGAACAGGCTTCAACCATGCAATGGATTCTGGTCGGTGCACTGGTGATTGCTGTCTGGTTTCTGCCCGTTGTGCTGGCCGTCATATTTAATCGCAGGCAGGCCAAACTGATCGCCATTGCCTGTGTGCCAGCCGGATTTTCCCTGATCGCCTGGTCGGCTGTGCTGGTATGGGCAGTCACAGGTAAGGCCATCGAAAAGTACCTGCCGGAAAAAATCAAAGCAAGACTGTAGCCAATTCGGGAACGATCGTTACCCGGCGCCATCACAGAGGTCGGACCGCACGCTGCAGCGCCGATGGCGGCTGCTTCACGACCCTGTGTCAGTCACTCTGTAGTATGACAGGAACATGGCAATGCAATCCTGCATAACACCATCCAGTTCCTGTTTCTCTCCAAGCAGGAATTCAGGCCAGAAGAAGAAAGACTTTACCAATCCCAGCAGTTGGTTTGTGGCATAAACAGGGTCAGCCTTACGCAATGCACCGGCTTGCATGGCATCGGCAATCAGTTGTGTCATGGGATAATCATGCGTTGCAAACTCCGCAAAAAAGGCGCGTGATCTTTCAAGGTCACGCAGCAGCTCTGCATTCACCATCCGGTTCAGGCCCATGGTTTCCTTCTCTGTAATAACAGAAATATAGCGCTGCAAAGCATCTTCGAGTTGTTCATTCAGTGCGCGATCAGCGTCATAAGCAACCGGTGCCATCACTGAATTTCGCTCAATCATGATTTCACAAATCGCGTTGAACAACTGTTCTTTACTGTCAAAGTGATTATAGAGAGTGCGGCTCGATACTCCTGCCTGTTTGGCAATTCGAGTGGTCTTTGCACCCAGGTAGCCCTGTTGACGGAACTCTTCGATGGCTGCCTCGATAATATTTTCTCTTTTCTTTTCAGTAAGTTTCACGTCCGGTCACCACTTTCATCAGAAAAAGTAAAATATATTATTTACTTTTTCTGATTCTTCTCTATAATGTAAACAAATGATTTTACTTTTTCAATCTAATACAACTGGGAAATCAACAATGACTAACACACAAACTGAATTTAAATCCGGTGCAAACAAAATCAGTTTCAACAGTAAGGGTATCAAGCTTGTCGGGGTTTTGTACCTTCCGGAAGACTTTAGTCAGAATAAATCCTATGAAGGGGTTGTCATGACCCCACCGTTTCCACAGGTTAAAGATCAGGTTTTGGCTAACTATGGTCCCAGGATGGCAGAACGTGGTTATGTTGCTCTGGCCTTTGACTACAACTCAAAAGGTGAGTCTGACTCGTACGACCCGAAATTCCGAGACGATGAGGATTTCCCTCGCAAGTGGGAAGACCTGCGTAACGCGATTTCTTTCCTTGGTTCTCTGCCTTTCGTTGGCGCAATCAACGGCCTTGGCTTTTGTGGCGGCGGGAACATCATGTCATCCACAATTATCACTGACCTGCGCGTTAAGGCATTCGCATCCGTCAGTGCGATGATGGCATCGGATATGATGCAGTTTGTGGATATGGATATGTACAGGCAGCGGATCAAAGCGGCCAACACAGCCCGCCAGAAAATGTTTGAAACAGGCGAACCTGTTGCTCATGATTACTTCGGTTACACCGACCCGGACTATTTGGCGAAAAACGTTAATATGCCACCCACTCAGCTGGAAGGATACGACTATTACGGTACAGAGCGTGGTGGGCAGGACACGTATCCAAACTTCACCAATGTGCTGTTGTCGACGGTCGATGAAACCGCGCCGTTGAACCTGGGTGAGCAATATGCCGATAAAATGCTCCAGCCCTATTGCGGCATTGTTGGATCAGAGGCTGATACAGCCATTTGTACCAAAGTGTACTTCGACAAAGTGACCTCAGAAAAAGAGTATCACGAGATCCAAGGCGCCAGCCATGTCGGGCTGTATGACAAGCCGAATAACATTTCACAGGTTGTCGAGATCGTCGATGCCTTCTTCCAGAAACACGGTGAGCTGTAAGGTTAGCCGTCAACTACAACGCAGCTAAGCTTGAGGAGCTAAGCTTGAAACACCCACCGATCTGAATCCCGGAAAAGGTGGGTGTCTCGATTTATTTTCTTTATTCGGTTCTCCATTAATTCGACGAGAATATTTTTTCTTCATGGTTCGTTTACGTGGCCAATGCATAGTTTTCGGAATCATCTTTTCCTGTATTCACAGCCATTGATAACCTGCAGGATTCAGAGTGTAAAAATGCGATTGTCTTTGTCGGTGGAGAGCGTCGTATGCGCTTGAATCGAAAATACAAATATTGAACCAGATAATTGACATTCAGCAACGAACGTTGCATATTTTTAGTTACATGTAAGCAGATTAGGTGGGTTCATGAAAAGACGTGAACTGCTTGCGGTAACAGCAGGCTTAGGCTATATCACTCCGGGCGCGGCCGGTACTTATACCGCACGCGACCTGCTCCAGTATCTTTGTCCGCCGGGCAATTTGCCTGATCAGTTAAGTTATCAGCCCAGCCCTTTCGCAGAACCGTTCAAAGCCAAATTATTTATTCCCCCGACAATCAAAGCCGATGATATCGATGCACTGGTTCCAGCTGCCGATCCGCGTGCACATCAGTTATGGGGAGAAACATTATTTGGTGAGTGGGATTTGACTCCAAAGAAATCCTACGTGCTGAATCAGCATGAATTTCCCTGGCAGTATCACCCGGATGCGCCCTACAAAGACGGTACCATCTCCTGGGGCTGGGAAGGACCGGAAGGCTTCGAAAATGTTCTCGGGCAAAACCGCATGACGCCAGGGCCGGTTATTCACGCCCAATACGGAGAATCTGTAGTCGTACGGCAGGTTAACCAACTACCGCCCATCCAAACCTCACAGGCCACCTTTGCACTGCCTTCAACCACCATTCATCTGCACAACGGCCACCAGGCTTCTGAAAGTGACGGCAATCCGCAGGATTGGATTGACACGGGTGAATTTTGGGATCATCACTACGGTAACTTCCCATCCGGCGGTGATGTCCGCGAAAAACTGACCACCTTGTGGTATCACGATCACCGCCTCGATTTTACTGCGGCCAACGTATACGCCGGACTTTCAGGCTTTTACTTCTATTTCGATGATCGCGATACCGGCAACGAAAACGATACAAGCCCACTGGCCTGGCGTTTGCCCAGCGGCGAATTTGATGTGCCGCTGATGTTTCATGATGTACTGTTTGACAAAAACGGGCAGGCCGTTTTCAATAATTTTTATACGGATGGCTGGCTGGGTGATCAAATCACCATCAACCGAACCATTCGGCCCTACATGGAAGTTCAGGCACGAAAATACCGATTCCGGATTATTAATGGTGGCCCATCGCGGTTTTATCAGTTTGCACTGGCGAAAGACCCTGAAACTGCCAAGTCCGACCCTATTCCTGTGGTTGTGGTGACCGGCGACGGCAACTTCCTGACAGAACCTGTGCTGACCAAAAACCTGCTGATGTCAGTGGCGCAGCGCTATGATGTGATTATCGACTTTTCTCAATTTGAACCCGGTGAAGAAGTCATTTTGTGGAATCTGCTGGAACAGACCAACGGCAAGGGACCATCAGGCCGGATTTTGAAGGACCCTGACGGGGTGTTGAAATTCAAGGTCAGGCCATTGCAGCAGCCCGACAACAGCCGGATACCCAATTTTTTCAGGCCACTGCCTGATGCTGATGAGGACCTCGATAAACTGCCTCATCGGGTATGGGACTTCGACTACGATGGCGGGTTATGGACCATCAATGGTTTGGTTATGGACCCCAACCGGATTGATGCCGGAATTGTTAAGAACAGTGCAGAAGTGTGGACTTTCAGAAACACCGGCAACGACTGGTCTCATCCGGTCCATTGTCACTTCACCGAGTTCATTATTCTGGAAGTCAACGGCAGGCCCTACTACAAGCGCGAGGCCGATGGCAGTGCCGGTTTGGTGATGCAGACACGTGTGGACGGAAAGAATGTGTTTGTCGATGTCGACGAGGGCCAGGAACAGGAACCGCTGAAAAAAGAACCGCTGGATGTCTTCCTGGGCGGGCCGCGCCGCGATGTTGCCACCATTCTGCCCGGTGATGAAATGAAAGTGCTGATCCGGTTTATGGATTTCGAAGGCCGGCATGTCATGCACTGCCACAATGTCGTGCATGAAGACCATGCCATGATGATTCGCTGGGATATTTTACCTGCCGATCAAACCGAGCCGATTATGACATCCGTGCCGGCGGGGCAGGTCTGGCGGGATGGCCTATTTGGTGAAAGTGACGGGAGCCCTGGTGAAAGGCCATTCAGTTTTGACCATGTGGAACCAAGGCCTGCATCGGCGGCAGATATTGAACCTTCCAGGGGGCGGGGGAATTTCCCGCCGCAGGCTCCAAAATCTGGTCCGGACGAAGATGACAACGGTCAATAATAAGGGGTTATTATGAACAAACGCCAACAAGCACCAGCCGGCAAACACTCTAATGGCGAAACGCATAATACAGACCGGCCACGCCGTCAGATCGTTCAGGGCCTAACCGTTGCCGCAGGAGCAGCTATGCTGAGTCCCGCCGCTCATGCTGTTGTCAGCGGGGGCAGCGACTGTGAGCCAGCCGATACTTCAGCATCAGCGGCCCGTTTCCCTCAACATGCTGTGGTGTTTGATCACCATGGCCGCAAACTCCGGTTCTACAATGATTTGATCAAGAACAAAGTCGTTATGGTGCACTTTATGTCCACCGCATTGGAAGGCGACTATCAGACTGCCGAAAACCTGGCAAAACTACAGACTTTGCTGCAGCCGCGTCTGGGCCGTGACGTTTATATGTTGTCGATCACGGTCGATCCTCAGGTTGACACCATCGAACGGCTGAACAGGTATGCGGCACAGCATAGTGCTCAGCCCGGCTGGTCGTTCATTACCGGCAACGATCAGGAAATCCAAAGCATAAAGGACGCCTTGTTTTTCCGCCCCGGCGGACACGCACAGCATCATGATCAGCAGGATTGTTCCATGGGTCTGATCCGCTATGGTAATGATGCTGCCAATATCTGGGGATCAGTACCTACCCGGACTGATCCGGTGTGGCTGGCGCAGCGACTTGATTGGATTTCACCCAGGAAAGACATTCCGCGCACGCCGGTGCGTGGCGGACCACCAGTAAGCAGCGTGTAGCGGGGGCGGTTATGTATACACAGCAATTACTCAGACAGATTTTTATAACAAGGGTGTTTTTGACGGTAACGCTGACTGTTATACCGGCTGCTGCAGGTTATGCGCAGAATAACCAGGGCATCGACCAGAACACGCCCATCGTGTGGAACAGCAGTCTTGACTATTGTGAGCACAGCACGACCATTCCAGGGCATCCGGGGCCTCAATTCCGGCTGCCGGATTCCTCCCAGGAAACCATAGGCGACACCACCAGAATTCATACAGCAGAAACCTGCCTGCCCGAACCACAGATCGATCCGTTCACGCTGCCGCCGGGTACCAATCTGCTGGCCAACGTGTACACCAATATGTTTGACGGCATCGGTGAGGAAATGCCCAATACCTTACCGTCGACACCCAATATCCCCTATAACCTGCACGATGGCGACCCACAGGTAACCACTCTGGACAACGCCATTTCACCCAATGATGATCTGCACGATGTGGTATTTAAGCTTGAGGATTTGTTCGATCAAAGAAATGTGGATGGTATCCAATCGCAGGCACAATTCGGCATCGATGTTCTGGAAGGCAACCCCATTGTAAACCGCTATTACAGCGGCTTTCCGGTGTTACATTACCAGGGCGGGATCAAAGAAAAGCGTGTTGATGCCAAAACCAGGACGGTCAAAGTGCACCAGATCTGGTACGACGAACACATCGAGTCGGATACCGCATTTATTGATTTAAGCCAGCTGGACGAAGACGACACCTGGTTTGTCGAATATACCGTGGATGTGCTTAATAGGGGTGAAGATGACTTTTCCCCGTTCGTCATGTATTTCGACAACCCCAGCCTCAAGCCACCCGGAGAAACACCGCTTCCGCATATTGGTATGGATCAAACCTTCTTTCCCATGGCACAAGGCACCAGGACGGTATTCCGCATCAAAATGACCAAAGCCAAATACCTCAATCTGGTCTATACCTGGGGTTGGCGGATGCACCCGCCGCGTATCCAGGCCATGGAAAACAGTCAGAAAAAATTCCCGCCGTTGGGCAATGGTGTGGATACTCAAGGCAATCCAGTGGTTCAGCGGTCAGCTCCAGACTGGGAAAAATTTGTTTTTGGCAGCGACCCTACCGGAAGTGAAGCGAACAAACTGGCTGCCATAGCAAAAATTGGTGACCTGTCACCGGCAAAAAGAATGTGGAATGCGTTCCGATCGATTGACAGTGCCGCTGGACGCGAGGACTGGGCAACCCTGTCTACACAGATTCAAGAGGCCAAAAATGCCTATTTCGACTGGCGTACCCGCACCCGCCTGCCTGCTGGCGTTGAACCGGACAAAGAGTCAGACATGACCTTGCTGTATGTGAACAACACTATTTATGGTGAGTTTGTTGATGACGAAAAACCATTGGAATTTCCTGAGGTAAGGTGGCCGGAGTGGAAAAAACGCGACGACCATCAGTTCAAACTTACCCTGCACAACGGAGATTACTATCAACATGCCTACAGTAACGTCGATTTCGGCGGCGCCCGGGGCTGGGAAAATCAATTTAAGTCTTCCGTTAAAGTGGGTGGTTCCGGTTGCTGGTTTACCTTTGGCCGCGCCCATTGGATGATGAATATGTCCGCTATAGTGCTGGCGCCTTCACCCGGCGGAGTACAAACAGAAATGCATAAGCTGGAAATTGTCTACGACTATGAACCTTCCACCCGTTTGCGTTTTTATCAGTTTGACCCTATGCACCACGATGTCGGCATTTACAGTATTCATTAAATGACGCCTTGTTTTACAGGCCATACCGGTAACAGCCTGAGCCGGTTCCTGGTCGCGCTTATCTGTGCTGCAGGCTGTTTGCTGCAGCCTGCATGGTCGCAGTCCTCTGTTGAATATCAAATTAGCGACATCAGCCATTTACTGGCGCCGGCGTTCCTGCATGATGCCGAGCTGATCGAATCCAACGGCCAGGCTGTTGAGTTGCAACAGTTGCTGGCATCAGCTGATAGTCAGCCGGTGATTTTCCAGTTTATCTTCACCAGTTGTGCAAATGTGTGCCCGGTGATGAGCACCATATTGCAAGCCATTCAGAAAGAAATGGCTGATCAGGCTCAACTGGTTTCAATCAGCATTGACCCTGGCTACGACACATCCGAACGATTGCAGTCTTACGCCGAGCGATTCGGCGCTATGAAACACTGGCGTTTTTTTACCGGTGACACGACCACCATCGTGCAACTGCAGAAACGACTGAACATTTATCAGCAAAATAAAATGCGTCATCAGCCGGTGACCTTTATTGCTGTTAATCAGCGCCTGTTGCGCATAGATGGCCTGCTTTCGCGTCAACAAATGCTGAGTGAATTAGGCCGTTTGCTGGAAGGGCCGGTGTACTGACCTAGCCACCATGTGCAACAGACAGCAAGCGCTTATCGCCGGCTTATTCTGGTGCTTAAGCAATACTTTGCCCGGCGCAGACGCCGAACTCGGCGAGCGTTTATACCGGCAGGGCATTGGTGTAGACGGTAAACCCGTCAAGGCCATTGTTCAGGGTGATATTGAAGTTGATGCCAGTTTGTTGAGCTGTGCATCCTGTCACCGGAACAGCGGCTATGGTGATGCTGAAGGCGGAGAGTATGTACCGCCGATTACTGCCGAGGTGCTGTTTAATGATTACACTCCTGAGCGTTCACATCTGTTTCGCAACCTTTACCAGGACATCCAGACTGCTGTAACGCGGGCATCTGTGCATGATATCAAGCAACGCCGGGCATATGATCGCCTCTCGTTGAAAAGGGCTTTAACCGAAGGCATTGGCAGCGATGGCAGAACACTGTCGCTGCAAATGCCACGCTTTCAACTGAGTGATGCCGATATCGATGCATTGCAATCTTACCTGGAGACTTTGGGCAAACCAGAGCAGGGCGCGCTGGCAGCCCTGGGCATTGATGCTGAAACCATACATTTTGCTACGGTGTTTATCCCAAACGAGGGCTTAAATGACAACACCGACTATGCCTCCAAAAAACAAGCCATTGAATTGGTTTTTTCTGCTTATTTAAAACGTAAAAATCTCAATACCCACGCAGCACAAAAGAAACCTGATTATTCTCTGGGATACAAATCTGATTTTGTTTATACACAAAAACTCTGGCAGCTGCACAAATGGGAATTGCAGGGGCCGGCGACTACCTGGCGTGAGCAACTCGATGACCATTATGCAAAGCAACCTGTGTTTGCTGTTTTAGGCGGGCTTGGCAATGACTGGCATGTTGTGCATCAATTTTGTGAAACCCGGCAACTGCCATGCCTGTTTCCCAACACGGCATTGCCGGTAACTTCAGAAAACGGGAATTACGCGTTGTACTTATCCAGAGGGTTGTCTGGTGAAGCGCAAACGGCAGCTGAATGGTTAAACACCAACGATCAGATTCGTCACGTGGTGCAACTGTACCGGGAAAATAGTATCGGTGAACACGCTGCCCGGTTTTTGGAAGCCGGGCTGTCGTCAGGTGATTTCAACATCAAGCTTATAAGAGTCCCGGATGGAGTCGCAGCAAACCAGGAGTTTTTGAGCAGTAGACTGGCCGATAAAAAGCAACAGGCCATCATTGCCTGGTTAAATCGGGAAGACATTAATCAGCTTCCTTTTTATAAGCACTCAATCCTGCTGGGTTCGGCTTCTATGGCTGAGTTGTGGAGCCACCACCAACATCAGGAATTATCGGAGCCTGTAAAGCAGATTAGCTGGATCTGGCCGTGGGCGATGCCGCAACAAGAACCCAGGCGTTTATATCGTGTCCGTGCCTGGATGCGGTCACGCTGGATACCGGTAGTTCATGAGGTTGAACAATTCAACACCTTCTTTGCACTGGACATAACCGATCACGCCATGTACGACATTCTGGATCGTTACTCCCGTGATTATTTTATTGAATTAATTGAACGCATGACCGAAAACAGCCTGAACCCAGGTTTATACTCCGCCATGTCGCTGGGGCCCGGGCAACGATTTGCTGCAACACACAATAGGGTCATTCGATTAGATAACAAAACGGACTAAAATTTTCGTGCCGGTAGCGAGCATTAGGACACCTACCTATCTGACAAGAGGTGGGTGTCCCAACTTCTCTCACTTTGAGCTTATAACACTTGCTCGAAAAGGCGATAAATTCGGCCATTGCTTTTGCAATGGCCAGTCACTCCTATTTAACTTTAGGCAATCGGAAGATAAATATCAGTAATCATCTCATTTTCAGGGACTTCCGGAAAGAAAGACACACGTTCAAAGAACAGGGGAAAATCACGAAGTGTTGAACCGGACTCTTTTAGCCAATGTGAATATAGATATTCAACTTTTTGACCAATCGTATCATCACTGCCAACATGTCTGATAACAGCACACTTTCCTTCTTCAATAGATTTATGGACTATCCCATATTCATCGAATTGGGTTTCTCCCTGGAACGAACAACAGACATCAAACCGATAATTGTCCGGGTCAACTTCGCTTGGATCATCATAAAGTAAATTAAAAGTTCTCGCCTTTGCAGGGGAAAGGCCGTTTTTCTTTCTCCATTGAATGAAATTTCTGATGGTGTTCCCCAATTTTTCTGGCGTACCTCGATGTTCAAGTACTGCCAGCGGCAGTGCCGGGAAGTCGACGATGTTCACCTGATAGGTATCATTGCTGCTCATAATTTTATTCCTTAACTGGATAATTGGTTCATATTGTTTATGCCAGGAAGTCCAGTCAGGCGCTGATCGAAGTTCACGGGGGCTGATGCCGAATATTTTTCTGAAGCTTCGTGAAAAAGCCTCATGACTTTCAAACCCGCTCATCAATGCAATGGTAAGAACGTTATGATCATTTCTATACGCCAGCAAATAGGCAGCCCGCTTCATCCTCAACAGCTTAATCACTGAATGAATACTGGTTCCCCAAGCCGCCTTACACTGTCTCTGGAAATGGTATTTGGACAGATTTGCGACACGGCTTAAGGTTTCAATATCAAGACGAGAATCCAAATTATTCTCAATATAGATTAAGAGCTCCGAAAATCTGGTTTTTTCGCCTAACAACTTAGTATTCTCCTGCTGTTCATCCTGAGCAAATTAATCCTATAGTTGGTGTCGGAGTAAAACTTGATCGAAGTTGCGGAGATTTAAGCAATCTCAAACTTAGAATACCCAACAACCTGGCGCGGGTGAAAGGTGGGTGTTCTGATTTCTTGTCTCTAACTCAAACCATGGTCCTTTAAGAGCTAAGTTGAGGACACCCACCGACCTGAATTTGACAAAAGGCGGGTGTCCCAATTGTGCTAACAGATATTAGCTGATCTCAGCTGTTTCACTCTGTTGCTGTGCTGAAATGTCATTATCAATATTGCAGTAGCGCGCCTAAGCCATCGCCTTCAATACATTCCTGCCCTTCAAGGCGAAATGTTCGCGCGAGATTTTGCGTGCCTGAGATGTCATTAATCAGATAATTCAGCTGTATGTTATCGCAATCAAGCATGTTCATATCGACATTGCCCACTGGGGTACGTACAACTTGTGCCGGATCAAAATCACTTCCGAATACACCGCCGGATGTAACCCTCATCTCTGCAATCAGTTGCGAGCCGGAAAATTCACCCACCCCGCCAAACCACTGTTGTCCGCCATCGGCATCATAGGTAGCCCAGAATATGATAGCTCTGTCCTCACCTTCGATGGTTTGCATGATGAACCCTTCGCCACTGCGCATGGGATCGTTCCAGGCACCGGTAATGGCTCTAAGCCTGGGGGCAACAGGTGTGCCCGATTGCGGAAACAGATCAATAACCCGAACCGGGTTGGCCTGGTTATCGCCGTTCGGCCCGCCATCAACGAACAAAAAGCGCCCATCAGGGCTGATTTCTATATGGAATGGGAAGTTGAATTGTGCCTGTGACGCAGGCCCGTCAACTGTACCTGCCTGACCGGTGCCTGCCAGAATGGAGACATTACCCTGTTGGTCAATGCGTGCTATCTGATTGGCGCTGGGCATCATGACGTAAAACTCGTCATTGGCAAATTTGATATGAGAACTGGGTGCCGGCAATTGTGCAAATACGCTGACATCACCCGCTGGGGTAATCCGAAACACTTGCCCATTGCCAAAATCAGATGCAAATAAATCACCATTGTTGTCAATGGTTACCCCTGAAATACAAGTAAATAGAGAGCTGTTGGCGAATACCTCAACGGTGCCTGAAGCATCCACACGATATACCGCAGGCGCAGGTCCGCCAAACGGACAGCTGGCAACGAATAAATTACCGTTACCATCCTGCACCAGATCATCCGGGCCGGGGATGCCTGTAGCAAAGTCGGTGATGGAGCCATCTTGTTGCACGCGCACTATTCGGTTACTTATATATACACTTTGCAGAATGGAACCATCCGCATCGATCAAGTTACCGCTGGGTCCGGTATTGAGTTGATCCGTAATCAATTGTGCTTCACCACTGGGTGAAACCTTAAACAGAGAAGTCCCGGCCAATGTATTGATGTCACCAAAGTCAGCAATGTATAAATTGCCGCTGTTATCCACGCTCATGCCCGCCGTCGCCATCAGTGTAACCAGGGTACTGACAACTGGCTCATCAGCGGCTTGGCCTGAGGCATTTTTTGACATGCTGAGTGCCAATGCGACAGCGCCGATAATAATAATTGAATAACGCATAAAAACTCCTAATGGGTTTGTGTATGCCAACAGTTTTCGCGTTTCGGGCGAGCTTATACAGAGCAAAGCAGCAAGCGGGACTGAGCCTGCGCTAAGCGGCATGGCCGTGTCAGCCTAAGCGGGTTTCTTTTCCTGCTGTGTTGGTTATGCTTATAAGCATGAAATTGCCTGTGACAGACAGCTCTGGCCGAGAGCTTAAGAAATCACCCAGCAGCTGGGGATCATTATGGCTGGTAGTGATGGTCTGGTTGGTCATCTATGTCTGGCAGATTGTCTATTGGTCAAGCTGGTACAGTTACAACCAGATCAGTATTAGCCTTTGTCAACTGGCTTTGCTTGGTGTATTGGATTGGTCGTTCTGGCTGTTTGCTACACCATTGGCGTTATGGTTAGCCCAGCATTATCCGTTGGTTCGACCGCGCTATGCCTTATTTGTGCATTTGCCGTTAAGCCTGGTTTGCTGTGTTGGCGCGCTGGCTTTATCCAGCATAGTGCGTATATGGATTGAACCTGTTGCTCAACGGGCTTTCGCCGATCTGTTCGTTTCCCGCATGTATTTTGAAGGCAGCTGGTATTTTATGTTTTATTGGTTTGTGGTTGGCGCCTACTTTGCTGTCGATTACCATGCTGCTTATCGCAACAGCCTGATTGAAGGCTTTCAGTTGCAGTTATCCAACGAGAATTTACAGCGGCGTCTGGTTGAAGCCAGGTTAGGTGCACTAAAAGTACAGTTAAGACCGCATTTTTTATTTAATGCCTTGCATTCTGTTTCGTCATTAATGGAATCCAGCGTGCCACGCGCCCGCGAGATGTTGATTGATCTGGCAGAATTATTGCGTCTGGCATTACACATCAGCGAACGTGATACTCATTCGCTGGCAGATGAGTTCGAATGGCTGGAAAAATACTTAACCTTGGAAGCCATCCGTTTCGACGGTCAGCTGCAATGGGAATTGGAATTGCCTGAAGAATTGGAGACAGTAACTATTCCATGTCTGTTATTACAGCCATTAGTGGAAAATGCACTCAAGCACAGCAATACTCAGCGCCAGGAGAAATCGCGTACGGTTTTATATCTACAGGTTCAAGTCAGCATTCACAACGAGCGAGTGGTTGTTGAAGTCAGCGATAACGGCATTGGTCTAAAACCCGGCTGGTCGGAAGGGTATGGCTTGCGCTTTGTACGTGAATCGTTGGCCATGCACAGCCATGCTGACGCCAGTGTGAGGCTGAACCATCGCCAGGCTGGCGGTGTTACCGCACAAATAGTCTGGCCGCTAATCCCCGAACCTCCGGGGTAAATGACAAGCTATGCAGCCGCTTAAAACCATTGTTGTTGACGATGAGCCGCTGGCGCGCGATTTGCTCGTTCGCTGGTTAAGTGAATTACCAGGCATAGAATTGCAAGCTACTGCGAGCAACCTTAATCAAGCCATTAAACTGATTCATGAAAATAAACCGCAACTGATATTTCTGGACATTAATCTTGCCGGCGAGAATGGTTTCGGATTGCTTGATGAGCTGCCGGCCGATCAATGCCCTGCTATCGTTTTTGTTACGGCATATTCCGAATACGCGGTACAGGCATTTCGTGTCAATGCGGTCGATTACCTGCACAAGCCCTTCAATCGAATACATTTACATGAAGCTGTTAAACGTGCCCGTAAGCAGCATGAGGCGAATCTGGCATTGCAACAGCAGGATAATCAAAATCCGAAAAAGCTTCCCATAAAGCAAGCGAATCATACTGAGTTAATTGATGTGGCCAGTATTCAGTGGATTGCATCAGCGGGTGGTTACAGCGTATTGCATACACCAACCGAGAGGTACGTGATGCGTGAATCTCTTTCGCATTTAGAAGAAAAACTGGGCGATCGTTTTGTAAGAGTTCACCGCTCAACGGTCGTGAATCTCGACTATGTGGCTGCTATCCAGCCTTTATTGCATGGTGATGCTAAATTACGATTAAAAGATGATACTGAGATACGCCTTAGTCGACGCTATCGAGAAGCATTAAAGACATTATAAAAAGAAACCCGCTAAAAGCCTGGCGAAGCGCATTCGTATACAGCAAAATTTCCAGTCTTCTATGTTATTGATACAAGTGCCATATAATTGCAGTTAAACCTGGGTCTGCGACTGGCCTGTTAAGGAGACGATATGTTTGATCACGTAGTTTTCGGCGTGAGCGATTATGAAGAAAGCAAAATGTTCTTTCTCAAAGCACTCAAATCAATCGGTATTAGCATAATCGATGAAGGGTCACTCGGAATCGAACTCAGCAGTGACGGTAAGTCATCTTTGTGCATAAGAAGAAATGGAGAGAAAACCACGCCTCTTCATTTGGCATTTGTGGCTGAGAATCGCAATCAGGTGAATGCCTTTCACCAGGCAGCTCTGGAAGCGGGTGCCAGAGATAATGGAGCGCCCGGCATCCGGTCCAACTACAGTGGTCAATATTATGCTGCTTTCGTCATCGGTCCGGATGGGCACAATATTGAAGTGGTTTGCCATGAAGAAGAGAGCCAGTAATAGAAAGACTGGAAATTAATTATCGGGACACCCATTAGCTGAATCCTGTTAAGGCGGGGGGCTAAGTGGGTCCAAAATTTCGATAATTCAGGTAGTCAGAATGACCGCGATCTCACCACGGTCAAATAGACTAATCACAATGGCATTGCTTATTGCCTGGCTCTTCTACGCACACCAACTGATCCCAGCAAAGCAGCCAGCAATACAAGTGCCCACAAACTAAGTGTGGGTACTTCGATCACTTCAGCCACAATCGTGTTGGTGATCGCTGTATTGTTGTCTAATAGCGGATCATTCAAGTCGGAACTGGCGCTGCCTGTCAGCGTAATTACGCCTGGAAACAGTACTTCTACATCAAACACGCACTGATCATTCATGCCGCTATCCAGGGTGCCGGCATTCCAGGTTAAAGTGCCATCACCATTATCAGAGATACAGCCGCCATTGCTGATAAGTACTATGTTGTTGGGGGTGCTGACATCGACCAGGGTATTGGCAGCAATGCCCGGACCATTGTTGATAATGATTAACTCGTAGCTGTAATTATTGCCTGGTAACAATGGCGTAATGGCAGAATTGGTTATTGTCAGCGCCAAATCAGCATTGGTCGCATTAACGGTTATCTCAAAAGTTTGTGCAGCGCTCGCATCAACACCCCCATTGGCCGTACCACCATCATCCATTAACACCACACTGATGCTGGTCGTACCCTGGGCATCAATCATAGGCTCAAAACTCAATGTGCCAATCTCGCTAATAGTTGGTGCAGCCGTGAGAATACTGGGATTGGTATTGCCCACCACATTGAAGATAAGTGTCTGCCCCAACTCATCTGCAGGGCCCGTACTAATAGCTGTAGCCCACAGATCAATTTCCTGTAAACCACTGTTGTCATCAACAACCTGATTGGGACCAACGGCAAAACTCGGCGCATCGTTAACAGCGAAGACGGTTATCGCCACCGTATCTTCCACTACTGCAGCGGTACCGTCATCGGTCTCGACGGTCAGTATAAAACTACCATTAAGGTTGACTGCAGGCGTAAATATCAGCTCATTCAGTGCCGCATTGACCTCACTCGGTGCGCCGACAATCATCACGCTGTCGGTATCATTTCCGCTAACTGTGGCACCACCGCCTGTTGCTACGGTTAAAACCCCAATATCAGGGCCTGGAATGCCATTAGATAGACTAAGTATGACTGTCAGAACATCATCATCAGCATCGCTGACGCTCAGATTGCCATTAAACATCAGCACAGTGTCCTCATTGGTGCTTTGAGGGCCGGGTATGGTGTTGACAGGTGCAAAATTAAACACACCACCAAAAACCACATAAGTTTCACCGGCAGAGTCATTGCCATTGGGATCAGCTGAATTCGCTCCAATCAACACATCATCAAAGCCATCGCCGTTCACATCACCGGCAGAACTGACGGAAACACCAGAAGAATCACCCTCATCAATCCCATTAATCACCAAGCCAGCGGTACCGGTCGGTGTGTTGGTGTTCAAGGACGATAGGTCAATCACTCCGCCGTTAGCCACTACACCACTGTCATTCCCAAAAATCACATATGTTTCTCCGGCACCGAAATTGCCATTGGGATCAGCATCATCTGCTCCAATCAGCACATCATCAAAACCATCACTATTCACATCACCGGCCGAACTGACGAAAAAGCCAGAAAAATCTCTGACATTAATCCCATTGATTACCAATCCGGCCGTACCGGTCGGCGTGCTGGTGTTCAAGGCCGATAGATCAATCTCTCCACCGTTAGCCACCACACCACTGTTACTGCCAAAGATTACATAGGATTCTCCGGCATCTGAAATACCATTCGGATCAGCACCTTGCGCTCCAATCAGCACATCATCAAAACCATCGCCATTGACATCACCAGCAGAACTAACCGATCGACCGGAAGTATCAAACGGATCAATGCCATTGATCACCAGCCCCGGGGTACCGGTCGGCGTACTGGTGTTTAAGGCAGATAAATCAATCACTCCACCGCTAGCTACCACACCACTGTCACTGCCAAAGATCACATAGCTTTTTCCGGCAGCGGAATTGTCATTGGGATCAGCGAGTAATGCGCCAATCAGTACATCATCAAAACCATCACCGTTGATATCGCCGGCAGAATTGACGGAAAAGCCAGAACGATCATCCGGATCGATACCATTGATCACCAAGCCAGCAGTGCTGGTTGGCGTGTTGGTGTTCAAGGCTGATAGATCAATCACCCCACCGACACCCATCACACCACTGTCACTTCCGAAGATCACATAGCTTTCTCCAGCATCAGAATTGCCATTAGGATCAGCAGAATTTGTTCCAATTAGCACATCATCAAAGCCATCACCATTGATATCACCCGCAGAACTGATGGAAAAGCCGGAACCATCACTCGGATCAATGCCATTGAATACCAACCCCTGGGTACCGGTCGGCGTGTTGGTGTTCAAGGCCGATAGATCAATCACTCCACCGTTACCCACAACACCACTGTTACTGCCAAAGATTACATAGCTTTCTCCGGCATCGGAATTGCTATTGGGATCAGCAGAGTTCGCTCCAATCAGCACATCAGCAAAACCATCGCCGTTGATATCACCGGCAGAACTGACCGATTGACCGGAATCATCAAATTGATCAATCCCATTGATCAGTAACCCAGCAGTCCCCGTCGGCGTGTTGGTATTCAAAGCCGATAGATCAATCACCCCGCCGATGCCCACAACACCACTGTCACTGCCAAAGATCACATACGTTTCTCCGACAGAAAAATTGCCATTGACAACAGCACCAACTGCACCAATGAGCAGGTCATCCACCCCATCACCGTTTACATCACCAGCAGAACTGACGGCGAGGCCGGAATTATCAAATGGATCAATCCCATTAATCACCAACCCTGCGGTACCGGTCGAGGTGTTGGTGTTTAAGGCCGATAAATCAATCACTCCACCCGTTGGTAGAACCTGTGCATGTGCCATACTGGCCAGCAACCCAGTCAACCCCACGCATACCAGCCTGAGGTGAACATAGAAAGTTATGGTAGATAAAAACGTATTAGACTTAACGTGTAGCGTTGTCACCTTTCAAGCGTCCTTATTGCAGGTTTAAATCGGGAAGTCCCGTTATATAAACGCTTAAAACATAGCAACACCGTCATCACCCGGCTTTACCAGGTGACCACTTAACCCTTATATTCAGTGCAATTACTAAAATTTAGTCAGGAGTCTGAAATCCTATAGCGATTCTGCGTTTTCACCGGATAATTTTTTTACCTGTCCCCTTCAGCGTTAAATTGAAAACTGTCACAGGCATATCAGAAAAGTTAGCCACATTGGTTCGTTCATAGGCAGTGTAATTTTCATTGAATTGGTAGATATCCTCGTAACGCTCCAAAAGGCTATCCTGTACCACCAGTTCACCTTTGAACTCGATAGTCCGCTTTGCAGGGTGAAACAGCACGACTTCCTCGGAGTGAGTGGGCCAGTTGCTGAATTGTCCGATACGTTCCAATGCACCGATAAACCGATTGAACCGAATGGATTCTCTGAATTCCCTGGTTCTGCCCGCAAGCACCTGGCTGTCTTCGGTAGCGGTTACTTTTCCTGTGCAGGTAATAAACGCCGGGGCACCGCGGTGCAACAAATCGGCTTCGCAGTGTTGCGTACCAACCTCCGTAAATAAGACGCCGCGTTCCGGTTGGTGGGTGTCATAGATTTCAAAGGTGATTTCCCAGGTGCCCAATAAGAAATTCAAATCTTCAATCTTAGGCTCGGTTGACTGATCTGCAGCAATAACTGGGTGTGTCAGTGTAATGAACAGTAGTACCTGGAAAATATGCTTCATTGTATTTATCGCTTGTGTTTTGAAGATATATTCAATTCTAGCGGCCTGATACGACGTATTTTTGACATTGAAAAACACTGATGTAAGGATTATCAGCATATATATTTGAATAATTGAGATAAATCCTTATGAAGGTATCTTTGGATTCTCTGGATTACGAAATCCTCCAGTATCTGCAAACGGATTCACGCATATCTGCAGACACCCTGGGTGAAATTATCGGATTGTCTCCGGCATCAGTGCACCGGCGGGTCAAAAGACTGCGTGATACCCGGGTTATTCAATCAGAGCCGGCAATATTGGATGTCAAAAAAATTGCGCCTTGTATTACGCTGATTGTGAGTGTGGAAATTGGTATGGAAGGTGCGCACCTTTGTGGTGCTTTCAAAAAGAAGATTGTGCAGTTTGATGAGGTTCAACAGGCTTACCATGCATCGGGTGATATGGACTTTATTCTGATCATGAAGGTCAGGGACATGGATCATTATCAGGAATTTACCCAGCGGGCTTTCTATGAAGACAGCAATGTCCGAAGGTTTAAGACTTCGGTAGTGCTGTCTGAAGTAAAGACCGGGCAGACACTGCCCATCGAGGAACTGCTCAAATAAGGCACAGGCAGTCTTGTGATTGTATTGAATTACGGCCTGTTCGGCTTTGGGCCGATCAGCCTACAGCTTTAGTCCTGTCAATAGTTTTGACCGTTGAATGTACGCGCGTGAAAGCTTAATCGATGTGCGGTCCTTCATGATCAAAAGCCGGTCTCCCCGGAACCAGCTCTGCACTTCGACAACGTGATCCAGATTCACCAATGTGGAGCGATTGGTCTGTACAAATTTATCGGGATCCAGTTGGGCATGCAGTCCACTTAAAGTGGTTCGCATTCGGAACTCGCCCATTGTCGAAGCAATGGTTACATAATTTCTGTCCGCAACAATGTGAATGATCTCAGAGCTTTGCAGGAAGCGGCCGCGCTCGCCTGATTCAACATAAAGCCGATCGTTCGGCCGGTTTTTGCTCAGCTCCGCTATTAACTGCTGCATTTGCGACTGCTGGTCGCTGCTGTTGATATGTTCTACGCATTGTGCAAAACGCTGCCGTTCGACCGGCTTCAGCAGATAATCCTGTGCATGGACTTCAAATGCCTGAATGGCATGCTGATCATAAGCGGTAATAAAAACCACCCGGGGCAGTTGTTCTGCAGACAACAGCTTGAGTACGTCAAACCCGGTACCGTCACGCATCTGTATATCAAGCAACAGTAAATCCGGTTTTTGTTTTGGAATAATATCGACTGTGGTTGCAACAGAATCGGCTTCACCAATAAGCTGCCAGTCACTCAGCTCATCAACATAACGTCGCAGCTTCCGCCTGGCAGGCGCTTCATCATCAACGATCAGGACGCTCAGCGACATGGTAATCTCAAGCGTGCAATGGCACCGCCGCTGCTCGATTGCTCCAACTCATAGCCATATGCTGGACCATATAAATGTTCGATCCGTTCACGGGTGTTTCTGGTACCTATGCCTGCCGGATTGTCGCCGGGCCCTTTGCCGTTGTCGAACACTTCCAGTATTAAAGTATCCATTGTCTTTGAGGCTGTTAACCGGATGTCGATCTGGCCGTTGGCATCCATACCGTGTTTGAAGACATTTTCCACCAGTGGCTGCAGAATCATAAACGGTATCTGATATTCCAGCAGTGATTCCGGGCATTCAATTTTGATACTGAGGTTGTTCTCATAGCGGGCTTTTTGCAGATCCAGATAATCATTCAATAGATCCAGTTCTTCTCTCAGCGTGCAGATTTGCCGGGAATCAGCCGATAGCACAGCCCTTAGCAGCCGGGAGAGTTTTGCTATCAGATTATCGGTTTTTTCAGCACTTTCATACGCAGCAGCGGATATCACATTCAGTGCATTAAACAGAAAGTGTGGTGCCATGCTGAGGCGCAATTGATCCAGCCGGGCTTCCGCCAGCAGGCCTTCAAGCCGCTCTGCCTGTCGGGCTTTCTTAACCCGTTCATAAATCAGCACACCGGCAATGGCAATGGCAAAAGCCAGCAGCTGTACCGGTGCTTCCATCACAAACCGGTATTTCAGGTCCCCGTATTGATAAGTACCCAACCCAAAAGCCGGGTAAAGCAGCTTGCGTGTGACGAACATACCCAGTGTGTGAGTCACTGCATAAGCCGGCGCCATCATCAGGAACAGCCACCAGTACCGCCAGGGTGGAAAGCGGAGCGCCAGGGCAATCACGCCCATCAACAGCAGGGCTGCAATCCACGCTGCGCTGATTTCATCCACCAGTATCGGTACCGGCGAGATATCGATATCGCTGGCCAGCTTATCAAAATGACGCCTGGCAAAGCTGAACAAACCGATCACTGTGCTGATTGCCAGTGCAATCAGCCATCCGGACAGTTTCGGTAATGGTGTTGTGCTCATACAGGCCTATCGCTGACTGCAGGTTGCTGTTGTGGTTTTAAGGGTTTCATACCGAATACCGGTCGCAACCAGGGGTTGGTGCGAATAAACAACTCATAGATTGCCAGACTCACCAGTAACGATAATACGGCAACAAACCAGAATTTGCCCAATATGGTATCGGTGGTGTGCACCACGTAATAGCCGATGATGATGATCACGGTCTGATGGAGGATATAAAAAGGATAGACCGCTTCATTTGCATAGCTCAGCACTTTGTTGCCGTGCTGCAGCCATGCCCGTGCATAGCCCAATATGGCCACAGTAAAACTGAAGCCCATCAAACCTCTGATCAGCATATAGGCGATGCTGGGCAAATTCATACCCCATTCCCAGTTCACCTGATTCCAGCGCAACCCGTAAATGATCAATGCCAGCACAAAACCCGCTTTCAATGCATTGCGCCGCTGACCAAACCAGGCATCGCCAACCTGTGAATGAGAAATCGAAATAAAGCCATAAATGAACAACACCAGGTAACTGAAAAACCGTCCCCAGTCATCAATCAGGTTTTGCGGCCCTGGGAAAGGGATGGTCAACAGCGCATACACCAAGGCATAAATCAGCCCCATCAACAGTGTCAACAGGCCTGGGTGTTTACCGGCAAATTCAGCTAACCCGGCAAGCCTGTGATGTCTGAGCATCAGTAATATGGGCAGGGTAATAGCCGAATACAGAAACAGGTAAACAACAAACCACATATGGTTCCAGGTTAAATTTCCATCCGGGTACGCACCGGAAAACAGGCTCGCCGGCCAGAACATAAAAAATCCCGCCTGAATGTCATTTGCCATCAAGCGCTCAAAATACACTTGCGGCGGCGTTACAAATGCCATTGCAAACAACAATGGAATGATCAGCCGCCGGCCACGCTCACGTAAATAAACCCTGGCAGAACGGTAGCCGAGCGCAAACCAGGTACCCACACCTGAGATAAAAAACAGCAGACTCATCCGCCAGCCGGACATAAAATGCATCCACTCCAGGAACAGGTTGCTGGTTTCAGCATTCTTGATATGCCAATCCCACTCTGCGGTGAACAACATACCGGTATGAAAGAACAGCAGAGCAATTACTGCCAGTACCCGTAACCAGTCCAGATCATAGCGGCGGACCCGCGTGGCAGATTCACCGGCAACAGAAAAGTTTTGATCAATCATTACATGCTCTCAGCTTTTTGGATTAAATCACTGTTGCACTGCAATCAAAATCTGACAATTGGACAGGGATGAACCTGCTTATTACGGGGACCACGCTATAACGATGAAGGGATGAACTTTGCCGGGTCATTCACAATATTGGAATGCCATGCCAACGATGTTTTGCTGCACTAGCAGGCATAAAAAACGGCAAAAGATATGCTGAGAGATATTCAGAAAAGCCAGCAGTCAGTTCGGCAAAACGCGAATAATGGCCACTCAATAATCGGCAAATGCATTTCGATTGAACTTGATGGAAGCTGCCATAGCCTAATAGTTAACAGGTAATAGGTTAAAATCACTTAGTTAAATCGCTGTATTTCAAATAAATATCAGTATCCAATCCAGAGTTGATTTCATAATTGCTGATGTCTATGAATAAAAATAATATCGATGAAGAGCCTGTCACGCGCTTGATTCAGGCTTGGAAAAGCGGAGATTCCCATGCCCGTGAGCAGGCCATGGATTTGCTGTATGGGCCGTTATGTGAGCAGGCTGCCTATATTCTTAACAGCCAGCATCAAGGTTCTACCTTAAGCCCTGCAGCACTGGTCAACGAGCTGTTTATACGGTTGGATAAATTTGATTTTGATACGCCCAGCCGGTACGCCTTCAGAGCATTGTCGGGCCGGGCCATGCGCAATGTATTGATCAGCCATATCCGCCAGCAGAGTGCGGCAAAGCGGGCAGGCAAGGAAGTCACTATCACCATGGCCAGGCTGGCAGAGACTCCGCCGGTGATGTCGGCTGAGGCATTTCTCGATTTGACCAATGCCATGGATCAGTTGAAAGCACACGACAACCGCTGTCATGAATTGTGTGAAGCCCATTATTTTGCCGGGCTCACCTATCCGCAGCTGGCGGAAATGTACGGTATTTCGGAAACCACAGTGACCAGGGATTTGCGCTTTGCACGCGCATGGTTAAAGTCAAAGCTTGGCTCACAACATGCCACAGGTTAACTGGGAACAGCTTCGCAGCCTGTTTGAGCAGGTCACTGCACTGCCGGAAGATCAACGGCAGGACTTTATTGAGCAGGTAACCGAAGCAGACACCGATATGCGCCGGGAGCTGGAATCGCTGCTGGCCGCGGACACAACCGAGCATACTCTGCAGACACCCATCCAGCAGGCTAGCGACAGCCTTAAGGACGAGCTGGATTCCCGCTTTACCGGTCAGCAGATCGGACCCTATGAGGTAACCGAACTGCTGGGTAAAGGCGGCATGGGTCTGGTGTATCGCGGGCGGCGGGTCAGCGGAGATTTTGAACAGGATGTGGCGATTAAATTCCTACGCCGGCAGGATCCGCAGCTGGTCCGCAGAATGACCGAAGAGCGGCAAAACCTGAGTGCGTTGAATCACCCGAATATTGCCAAGATATTTGATGCCGGTACAACACCGGATGGTTCGCCTTATCTGGTGATGGAGTACATTGAAGGTGATGGGCTGGCGCAATATCTGGATAAAAATAAGCTGTCACTGGGTCGCAAACTGCAGTTGTTTCAGTCGATTTGTCAGGCAGTGGATTACTCTCACCGCAATCTGATTATTCACCGTGATCTGAAGCCATCGAATGTGATGGTTAATGATCAGGGTCTGCCCAAAGTGATTGATTACGGCATTGCCAAACAGCTGTCGCTGAACGGTGATGAGGTCGAGCAAACCGTCACGCTGCAGCAGGCCTGGTCGCCCAACTATGCCAGCCCGGAGCAGGTACGCGGTGAAAGGCTGAGTACCACAACAGATATTTATGCGCTGGGCTTGATTTTGTATCGGCTGTTACTCGGTGAGGATGCCCAGCAGGCCCAGCAGCTGAGTCTGGATAAGGCGGTCGGTCTTATCTGCAGGCAGTCGCCGGAGATACCGGCCGGGTCTATACCGAAGGATCTGGCCAGAATCATATTGAAGGCGGTGCATAAAGACCCGGCACAGCGGTATGCATCGGCCCGGGAATTATCCGAAGACCTGCGGCGGTTCAGCCGCAAGCAGCCGGTGCTGGCGGTTGGTGATGGTGTTGGCTATCGAATCAAGAAATGGCTGGAGCGGAACAAATTAAGTGCTGCAGTGGCAGCCGTTGCTGTGGTATTGCTGGGAGTTTCAGTGCAGCGGATTATCGCTGAGCGTAATGCGGCTGTTGAGTCCGAGTCCAGGGCGGTGGCTGCGGAAGCGGACAGCCGGCTACAGTTGCAGCGAGCCAATGAGGTGAGTGTTTTTCTGACGGACATATTTGATGCTGCCGATATTCGAATGAATGCCGGTGAGCAGCCGACGGCGCAGACGTTGCTGGACCGTGGTTTTGAAGATATTCAATCGCGCGAGAATCTGGAGCCAGGGTTGAAGATAGAGCTTCTCAGAACCATTGCCAGAGCCTATAAAAATAGTGCTTTGGATGCCAAAGCGCTGGTGGCGCTGGAGCAGGCGCTGACCATCTGGCAATCGCTGGAGCAGGGGCCTATTCTGCAGCATGCCGATATTTTGAACGATATCGGCAATGTGCATCTGCGCATGAATAACGTAGAACTGGCACTGCCGCTATTGCAACAGGCACTGGCGGTGCAGCAACAGCTGCTGCCGGCTGATCATCCGACCGTCGCAGCTACCCTGGAAAACCTGGGTTCCACACTGGTGAATACAGGCCAGCTGGAGCAAGCGCGTATCTACCTTTATCAGGCAATGACAATCATGGAAAGCAACCCCGACATTCCGCGATTAACCCTGTCGGCGGTCTACCATAATATAGCCAGACTGGAACGCCGCAGTGCTGATTTGCAGAAGGCCGTGGAGTATATCAATCGGTCTTTACAGATAAAGGATGATATATACGCAACCCCCGGTGTACAGCATCTGGACTCCTGGAATGTACGCTCGCAGATAGCCCGTGACATGGCTGACTGGGATCAGGTTCTGAGTGATTTGCAGAAAATGCAGGTTGTCGCTTCTGAGAATCTTCCAGCTGATAACTGGCGGCAGGTTATAGCGAGAATAGAGCTGGCCAACTATCATCACGACATCGGCAATTTTGAAGCAGCAGAAGGCCATTACCTAAAAGGGCTGGAACATCCACTGATTGATACTGCGGAGCGGCAGGGAAGCAAGGCTGTAGTGTTGAACAATCTGGGTGCGTTGTATGAAGATATGCAGGATTATGAACGGGCTTTGCCATTTTTTGAGCAGTCCAAAGCCATTCGTCTGGAAAAGTACGGTACTGACTCGTCGAGCTATGCCACTGCCGTCAACAATATGGGCCGGCTGTTGATTCAACTGGGCCGCTTCGATGAGAGCCAGAGCCATCTGCAGGAAGCTTATACCATCCAGCATGCGCTGATGGATGCCGACCACCCGCGTGTGATTGGTACCGAGCTGCTGTTGCTGCAATTGGCAGTTGCCCGGGGTAATTGCCGGCAGTGCATGGACCAGTTCCAGCAGCTGGCTCAGCGGATGGAGCAAAGCGACAATCAACCCGCCACCAACTGGGTAAGGCTGTATAAGTACCAGGCAGAGTACTGGGAATCACAGGCGCAAACCGAACAGGCGCTGATGTACTGGCGGCAAGCCTATGATCATCAGGTAGAAAGCGTTAATGCCGAGCACCCCTTTGCGATAAGAATGCAGCAGGCAATTGATCGTCTTGGTGGAACATAGTGTTCCTGTTTAACCGGTACCATACACTGCTTCCAGGTCATGAGCATTCAACATGCCTGGCTAAAGCCAAAACCGGGTTACAACATGCCGCAGGTTGACTGGGAACAGCTGCGCAGCCTGTTTGAACAGGTCACTGCATTGCCAGAAGATCAACAGCAGGATTTTATTGAGCAGGTAACCGAAGCAGATTCGGACATGCGCCGGGAGCTGGAATCGCTGCTGGCTGCAGATGGTGCCGAGCATACTCTGCAGACACCCATCCAGCAGGCCAGCGACAGCCTTAAGGATGAGCTGGAATCCCGCTTTACCGGTCAGCAGATCGGACCCTATGAGGTAACCGAGTTGCTGGGTAAGGGTGGCATGGGTCTGGTGTATCGCGGGCGGCGGGTCAGCGGAGATTTTGAACAGGATGTGGCGATTAAATTTCTGCGCCGGCAGGATCCGCAACTGGTCCGCAGAATGACCGAAGAGCGGCAAAACCTGAGCGCACTGAATCATCCAAATATCGCCAAAATATTTGATGCCGGCACGACGCCGGACGGCTCGCCCTACCTGGTGATGGAATACATAGAGGGCCAGGGCCTGGCGCAATATCTGGATCAGGGTCAATTGACGTTGAACAGCAAATTGCAGCTGTTTCAATCCATTTGCCAGGCGGTGGATTACTCACACCGTAACCTGATCATTCATCGTGATCTGAAGCCATCGAATGTGATGGTTAATGATCAGGGTCTGCCCAAAGTGATTGATTACGGTATTGCCAAACAGCTGTCGCTGAGCGGTGATGAGATCGAGCAAACCGTGACGCTTCAGCAGGCTTGGTCGCCGAACTATGCCAGTCCGGAGCAGGTTCGGGGTGAACGCTTAAGCACAGCCACCGATATTTATGCGCTGGGTTTGATCCTGTATCGGCTGTTACTCGGTCAGGATGCCCAGCAGGCCCAGGAGCTGAGTCTGGATAAGGCGGTCGGTCTTATCTGTCGGCAATCACCAGAGATACCTTCCGGGTCAATCCCTAGGGATTTGGCCAGAATCATATTGAAGGCGGTGCATAAAGACCCAGCACAGCGGTATGCATCGGCACGGGAATTATCCGAAGACCTGCGGCGGTTCAGCCGCAGGCAGCCGGTGCTGGCGGTTGGTGACAGTGTCGGCTATCGGCTCAAAAAATGGCTGGAGCGGAACAGGTTAAGTGCTGCAGTGGCAGCCGTTGCTGTGGTACTGCTGGGTGTTTCAGTGCAGCGGATTATCGCTGAGCGTAATGCGGCAGTTGAGTCTGAGTCCAGGGCGGTGGCTGCGGAAGCGGACAGCCGGATGCAGTTGCAGCGCGCTAATGAGGTGAGTGTTTTTCTGACGGACATATTTGATGCTGCTGATATTCGTTTGAATGCCGGTGAGCAGCCGACGGCGCAGACGTTGCTGGACCGTGGTTTTGAAGACATCCAGTCGCGCGAGAACCTGGATTCGGGTCTGAAGATTGAGTTGCTCAGAACCATTGCCACGGCTTATGGCAACAGCCGCCTGGAGTCCGAGGCTTTGATGGCATTGGAACAGGCACTGACAATCTGGGAATCCATGGAGCAGGGCACTGTGCTGCAGCGTGCCGATATTTTGAGCGGTATGGGGACTGTTTACAGCCGCATTGAGTTACCTGAAAAGGCTATGCCTCTGTTAGAGAAAGCTCTGGCAATTCAGCAACAGGAATTGCCGGGTAATCACCTGACTATCGCCGATACTTTTAATGCTCTTGGAAGCACACTGATCAACCTTAACCAATTGGAACAGGCGCGTGTGTACCTGCATCAGGCATTGGAGATCATGGAGCAACATGCTGACACACCACTGACAAAACTGGCGGCACTCAACCATAATATCGCCAGACTGGAAAGATGGAACGCAGACCCGCAAAAGGCACTGGAATACATTAACCGGTCATTACAAATCAGTGACAACATCTATGCCACTCCCGGGGTTGGTCATATTGCCGGTTTTCACGTACGTGCAAGGATTGCCCGTGAACTGGGGAACTGGGATCTGGCAATAGCCGATCTGGAGCAGGTTTTGAGTTTAAGCCGAACCTATCTTCCAGCCAATAATCTTAACGAATTCGAGGCACTGAACGGGCTGGCCAACTATTATCATGATGTCGGTGATTTCGAGACTGCAGAAAGCTACTACCTGCAGGTACTCGAGCATCCTTTGAGCGAGCAGGACCCGAACAAAATGACCGTGGTTTTGAATAATCTGGGCTCGTTATATGAGGATATGCAGCAATACCAGCAAGCGCTGCCGATGTTTGAGGAAGCGGTGGCAATCCGACTGGAGAACTTTGGGGCAAATTCATCTCGTTATGCGACCTATATCAACAATCTTGGCCGGTTGCTGATTCAGTTAAATCGATTTGAAGAAAGTCAGATTTATCTACAGGAAGCTTTAGCCATTCGCCGAGCAGAATTACCTGTTGACCATCCCTATACCATTGATGTGGAATTACAATTGCTGCAGTTGGCTATCGCCCATGGCGATTGTCAGCAATGTCCGGAGCAGTTTCAGCGGTTAGTGCAGCACATGGAAGGAAAAAGCGGTTATGTAGCTAATCGCAACAGGGTGAAATACCATCAGTTTCAGGCTGAATACTGGGAATCACAGGCACAAATTGAACAGGCGCTGATACATTGGCAGCAAGCCTATCATCATCAAGTGGAAAGAGTTGGTGCCGAGCACCCATTTGCACTAAGAATACAACAGACTATTGACGGTCTTGGCGGTAGGTAATCAATGACCGGTGCCATACATTATTTTCTATTAAAAAAATAACAAACTAGAAAATACCAGCATACTGATAAACCGTAATTCTCATCTGTCCGTGGGATATCCAGGGTATCAATAATATTACCGTTATAAGTGTGTCTACTTATGCATACCGCTGGTGATTCTTATATAAGCCGAAATAAATAAAACGACGGTGTTTTGATAATTCCTGCGTTTATAGAGTTGATAGCAGGGGAGCTTATCTCTCTATGATTGGGGACGCGTTAACATGTTTTTCAAAGGACTAATTGGGGCTCTAACAGCATTAATTTCTTGCACTG
This sequence comes from Wenzhouxiangellaceae bacterium, assembly GCA_028289455.1. GTDB lineage: Bacteria > Pseudomonadota > Gammaproteobacteria > Xanthomonadales > Wenzhouxiangellaceae > JAJFKX01. Next base: position 64,500 of record JANQPN010000025.1, on the reverse strand, counting down.
CATGGGCGCAGATTGGCGTTATTGATGACTTCTCAACCTCTCAGGTTATCGAAGCCAATGTGGAGCAGCCAATAGTAACCGGCCAAGTGCCAGGCGATATGCTGGGTGGCGAGCGGGATTTACAGTTAAGTTTTTTTACCTCTGTCCCTATGCCACCAGAATTTTTAAGCGTTAGTGTGGAAGTTGGTGATGAAGTGACCACTACATCTGACTCAGCACTTAGCGTTTCTAATGATGTCACTGTTACGTCCATCGCCCAAGTGATCTGGGATGGTGTAGATGGCAACGGCGGCATTGACCCTGATGGCCTGGGTGGACTGGATTTCACTGGTGGAGGCTTTGATGAAGCTTTTCAATTAGCTGTCTTATCAGTGGACAATAATATTGTTGGATTCGAGATCGAAGTGTTTTCTGGTCCCGGCAATTCATCGGTTACCGGCATGATGCTTACGAATATCATGTCACCTCAGGATTTCATTTTTCCATTTGATGCATTCACGGTTGCTTCAGGTACAGGTGCGGACTTCACCAGTGTGGGTGCGATCACCCTGACTATAGATACCAATACCACTGCAGATGCCGGTGCCGACCTGGCGATTGAATCTTTCGGTGTTGTCGAAAATCTACGCCCGATTCCTCCAGGGCTTCCGGTTGCAGTACCAGCTATGCACAAGTGGGGGGTGTTAATTATGGCGATATTAGTGGTACTTGCTGCACGAAGGCACAGCAAACGATTGATTGACGGTTAGTTTGGCCACAACAGGAAACAGTCCTGATCCAATGGTATTAAATGCTATATGTCAGGTTCGTCAAGCAGCCGATAATTCTGAAACAACCGGTAACAATTACTGTGACGGTGTTTTGATAATCCATGCGTTTGATAAGAAGACGGCTCAGGTACAACTCAAAATTTTGTATTGACTGAACCGGACAGTTTTAAAGACAGTGACAATGGCACTTTATTGTCACCAATCGCTGAAGTTCTCCACCTGGTAACGGTGGTTTTGTTGGAGTCTTGCTGAATGCTTTGGATGGTTTAGAGCACAGCAGGCAAATGTAACGGCTATTCCGCAGCCGTTATTAACCCGGCCATGATTAAGTATTGGAGGTTGTGGAATGTAAAAATTCTTCCAGGAAATGCCAAGAATAACAATCGGATTATGGGGCGGCGGCAAATGTATCGGGCAGACTGGTATGTCCTCACATTGGCTTGTTCGCAACCAGTCTCCGGTCGGGTACTCCTAAGAGGTGTTGCATGTATTTGTGGTAATTCAATCAGACCCTATCCCTCCCCCAACGCCCGGGTCTGGCTGGTCGTGCTGCAGATTGGCAACGCCTCTTTTTTTATTCATGCTGAATCGTAATTTGCAGTGATTTCCAGCCAGAAGGCTGCGCTGCATGAAAGTACCAATCAATACATAAACCAGAACCCTATCGCTGTCCTTCTTTTTACCTAGGGTAGTCGTGACACAACCCGAAACAATTGTGGCGACGGTGTTTTAAAAATACGCGCGTTTAGGAAGTTATAGGATTGCGGAATTAACCTCAACTTTCGCTCGGTAAGCGGCTTTATGGGCGTTTTAAGGCTTACATGCGAATTCAGTAACAAAAGGAGTTGGTGCGCCAGTCGATATGGTGCGGTGTTGAGCCTATGTGATAGACAGTCAAATTATCAGGAGCGCGATATGCAATCTAACTCAGACTCGAAGTATTGCTTGAAAATTGCACCGGCCGTTAATTGTAAACCGGAATCAGGTCGTTTCCAGGTGGTCCCGCTCAGCATCATCGAGCATCTCAGTGACTTTTATCAATAGCAGCAATTTGTGAATCTCATGATCACGGGCATTACAGTGAGCGCGCTATTTTCCAGAACACCGATATCTGAAAAGCTGTGCCTGTCATCAGCTGCTGCGAGATGGGTGCAGGCCAATAAAACGGGTGGCTACACAGCTGTCGAGATTCTGATTGCCATCACAGTAGTTGTAATACTGACCACCCTGGCGCTGCCTTCGCTGACTAATTTAATCGCACGTAATGCTGTTGCCGGTGCCACCAATGAATTGATTGCGGGTATTAATCAGGCCCGTTCAGAAGCCATCACCCGTGCAGCAACTGCCTCCATTTGCCCAAGTGCCGACGGCGCCAGCTGTTCTTCAGGTAATTGGGAAGCTGGTTGGGTCGTGTTCGTCGACGTTAATGCAGACCGCTCTATTGATGTAAACGATGAAATTACCCGCATCAGTAATGCTTCGGCAAGTACCAGCGTCGCTATAGACGGCTTCAATGACGGCATTGTTTTCGGCGACACCGGCCTGTTGATGAATCTGGCTGCCGGCACGATCACCGTCACACACACCGGAGCCGGAACCGGCGTTCAATTGGCTATTAACAATCTTGGCCAGGTCAGTACATCTGACATCACCGTAAGCGAGTAATGACTATGCATATTCATTTTTACCGAAAGTGTTACACCAAAGGGTATTCATTACTGGAAGTAATGGTCGCCGTTGTGATTTTGTCGATTGGTCTGGTGGCTATGGGCTTACTGCAGGTTGCCAATGTACAGAACAGTTATAACGCCCATAACCGCTCGGTTGCTGCACAGGAATCCAATAATCTTGCTGATCGTATTCGGGCCAATCTGTTTGGTTATGAAAACGGCTTATATACCGCCGTCAATGCCGGTAACAGAAGCGGGCTTGGCTGCTCCGATGGCAGTGGCGCCACCCAGTGTACACCTGAGCAAATTGCTGAAGATGACTATATCCGCTGGTCCAATCAGCTGGCGGCGGTACTTCCCGAAGGCCAGGGAATAATCTGTATTGATGACGGCGAGCTTGATGACGGCAGTCCGGATGATCCCCAGTGCAGCAATAACGGCAACACCGTTATAAAAGTATTCTGGCGAGAAACTGCCAGCTTCGGCAACGCCATCAGCACAGATGATGTTGAAAACGAATGGCAGGCATTCGGGCTTGCAGTCTATCCATAAGGGATGTGCCAGAAATGAGATCTATTCGCCAGACTGCCGGTTTCAGCCTTATTGAGCTGATGGTTGCGGTCGCCATTTCCAGTTTTCTGCTGATTGGCCTGGTGCAGATATTTTCCAGTATCAAAGTCAGTTATGACTTGCAGGCAGCCCTGGCGCGTTTGCAGGAAAACAGTCGTTTTGCGGGTAGCTTTATGGCCCGTCATATGCGTGAAGCCGGGCGCTTTCCGTTTGCTGAACAGGAGTCGGGCCTGATTGATTTGGGTTTTGCTTTTCCGCTGGTGAACGGCGCAATTCCCGAACCATTCGGCAATGAGACCACAGACGGGGCTGACGGCGGCAGTGACAGGGTCGAAATCAATATCTTCACGGATCGAAATTGTTCCGATGGCTTGAACAGTAATTTATCGCCTGACGGCGTACCCGCCACCTGGCATAAGCAAATCGTATTTTCACACGATATAACCAATAACGAACTTGAATACACCTGCCGTTACGGTGCGCCTCAGCAGGGCGTTGACCCACCGGCTGTGATCACCAATCAACCTCTGCTGGATAACGTTGAAACACTGCAATTTCTCTATGGTGAAGACCTGGATGGAGACGCAAGTGCTGACCTCTACAGCATTGCCGATAATGTCTCAGCCTTCGGTAATGTGGTGGCAGTTCGTATCGGCCTGATCCTTAATTCGCCGGAACTGGGATCTCTGCCACCGGATGATCAGGACATCGATGTTATCGGCAATACTTTTGGCCCGACCGGACTGGGTCATCTGCGCCGCCCTTTTGTTATTGATGTAACCCTTCGCAATCAAACCTTCTGACCGGGAATAACAGCATGTCTATTAACACCAAATTTCAGCATGGCTCAGCAATGTTCCTGAGTCTGATGATACTGCTGGTTCTCACACTGCTCGGCGTGCTTGCAGCCAACAGTGGGATCCTGCAGGAACGTATGGCCGGTAACTTTCGGGAAAGTGCCCGGGCATTTCAATCGGCAGAATCCGGTGCACGCTGGATTGAAGCCTGGTTCGCCTCATTGAATGATCCCAGCATGCAGCCATTCTGGTGCTTCAGTGGCGCCTGTACCAATACAGATCTGGTATGGCAGGTTGGGCAAAGGCCGGCCAATATGCCGGAACTTGATCAGGCCTGGTGGAATGCCAATGCACTGGCATTTGGCATCGACCCGTCCACCGGTGCGCAAACCACTTCGTCCGTTAACCAGCAGGCAACCGATTTATCCGAGGTCGCGTCAGACCCTCGCATTGTTATTGAGCACGTATTTTGCCGGGGAGACACCCTGGCTGACTGCCCGGGTGGTAATGCCGTCCAATATTACCGCATCACTTCACGTGCAGTGGGCGGCCGGCCCAGCAGTGTCGCTGTGGTTGAATCAACTTTTGCCCGCCGATACCAATAGCCGGTAACTACAAGGAGTAAATAGTATGTCCAGATTTAAACCTGCAACTTTAACCATCAATTATCTATATGTGGCTGGTCTGCTGTTCTGCTCATTAACCGCAGCAGCGATGGACTTTGATGATCTGCCGGCTTACTACCCGGAGCACTTCAACTACGTTGGTCATGTGGACAGGCTGGATATCGCCCGAAGGGTGGTGGTGATTGAAGATCAATTGATTCACGTGCCCCATGGAACAGCCATTTTCAGTCGGCACTCACAAAATGAGCTGATTAGCAGCCTGACCCCGGGTACCCGTATTGGCTACAGCATTCAGGGAGGCGGGCGCAATGCCGTGCTGTTAAACGCAGCGTGGATTATTCCGGAATCACTGCGTATTCCGGATGAGACACGAGATTAGTGGGGTCTGCTGTTGTGAATACGCATCAAAATTTCCCCGCTAAGATTCACCCATTGCTGTTTGCAGTGTGGTTTGGTTTTGTATTTGTCGTCTGTGACGCTCCCCGGGTATTGGCCCAGGAATTGGATATACCTGATACGCCGCTGACTATCGGCGGTAATGTTAAGCCCAATGTTTTCCTGCTGATGGATGACTCCGGCAGTATGCGGGCGGAGGTTCTGCGCCGCCCGGGTACCTACCCGTTTTATGACATTATCTTTTTCCCCGGTGATGGAGCCGCTGATGTCACACCGGACAGAGATGATCGGGATGAAATCCTTGAGGTGTGCCTGGGTTATAACGCGCTGTTTTTCAATCCTGAAGTTACTTACACCCCTTGGGAAGGTGTGGATGGGGCCGGGGTTCCGTTTGCCAATCAAAGCATCACCTCAGCCCGGTCTAATCCGTTTAACTCCAGCCCGGCATTTGACCTGACTCAGCCCGACTCAAGAGGGAACCAGGCAGGCTTCATGCCCTGGAATGATGCGGATGGCGATGGTGATTTTGATCTCGGTGAATGCGCTGACCCTATTGATGAAGATTACGATTTCGATAGCTTGTTTATAGAGATCAGCTCATTGTCATCGGAACAGCAACAAAACTTTGCCAACTGGTACACCTATTACCGCAGTCGTGACTATGTAATGAAACGCGCGATTACGCCGGTGGTTGCCAACTTCGATATGCGCATGGGTTTGGCCACTCTGAACAACAACAACAACGTGGGTACCCCCATTGCCGATCTTACCCTGGATGACAACCGCGAGGTGTTGCTGCGTAATGTGACCCGCATTAGAACAGGTAACACCACGCCACTGCGGCAGCGGCTTCAGGATGTGGGTGAATATTACGACCAGACAGACAACGCAGACCACAGTGCCTTGGGATTTACCGACAGTAACCCATTGCTGCCCGCTGGTGAAGGCGGGCAATGTCAGCAGAATTTTACCCTGCTGCTGTCTGATGGCTTCTGGAATGGCGTTTCACCCGGCGTGGGCGATACTGATGGTGACGGCAATACGGATTTTGACGGCGGTTCCTATGCCGATGAGTATTCTGACACGCTGGCTGATGTTGCCATGCATTTTTATGAGCGTGATCTGCATTCAAACTATGAAGACCTGGTGCCGACATCGGTTAGTTCAAATGATCTGAACACAGCGCAACACATGGTGACGTATACCATTAGTTTCGGGTTGCAGGGTACACTTCCTGCCGGGCCGACCAACTTTGAAGCACCGTTCCCATGGCCGGAAGTAATTGGGGGTGGTGCAACTACCGTTGATGATATGCTGCATGCAGCCTGGAATGGCCGCGGTGAATTCCTGCCTGCCAGCGATCCGGATCAATTGATCGCCGCGTTTAACGGCATATTGAATGACATCGAAGCACGCAGCGGATCCAGCTCATCTGCCGCGGCAAACGGTGGGTCCATCAGTACCGCAAATCGTATCTTTCAGGCGCAGTTTGACAGTGCTGACTGGTCCGGCCGCCTGTTCAGTTTTGGAGTATCCGACAGCGGCGCATTGAACTCTATCCCCTCCTGGGAAGCCGGCGCATTGCTGAATGATCAGCCGGACAGCTATTTTGCCGCAACGCGGGGTATCTACACGCTGAATCCGGATAATAGTACCGGGATCAGCTTTTTCTGGGACAATCTGACGGCAAACCAGCAGGAACTGCTGAGTATTGACCCTGATACCGGTGTTATGGATGGTTTGGGTGAAGAACGAGCCAACTTCATCCGCGGTGTTGAGGACATGAATCAGCCATTCCGCCGGCGTATCAATAAACTGGGTGATTTCGTGGATTCCGATCCGTTCTTTATCAGCGCCCCGGGGTTTTTCTATCCGTTTAATAATTACCAGCAGTTTTTCCTGAATAATCAAAACCGCACGCCGACAATTTACATAGGCGGCAACGATGGCATGTTGCATGCTTTTAATGCCAACACCGGTGAAGAGCTATTCAATTACATACCCAATGCTGTGATTGAAAATCTTAATCAGCTGAGCAACCCGGATTACAACCACCGGTTTTATGTGAATGGCCCACCCAATACCGGTGATGTGTTCTTCGGCGGTGGCTGGCACAGTATCGTAACGGGTGGTTTGCGCAACGGCGGTCAGGCGGTATACGCACTGGATGTAACTGATCCGGATAACTTCAGCGCTGCTGATGTGCTGTTCGAATTTACGGACAAAAATGATGCTGATCTTGGCCTGACCTTCGCCAAGCCGAAGATTGCACGCATGAACAACGGCAAATGGGCAATCATTTTCGGGAATGGGTACAACAGCACCAGGCCGGACGGCAACGTATCTGCAGATGGTAATGCTGCACTGTTTATATTGTTTATTGAAGATGGTCTGGATGGCTTCAGCGTCGGTGAGTTTATCAAGCTGGAGACCAGCGCCGGCACCTTTACCGATGCCAACGGCGAAACCTATGCCAACGGTCTGGGCACGGTTGGTGTAGCTGATGTCGACGGTGATTCCAATATTGACTGGATTTATGCCGGTGACCTGCAGGGCAACTTGTGGAAGTTTGATGTTACCTCCGGTGATCCCAGTGCATGGGATATAGCGTTTGGTGGTTTGCCGCTGCACGCGGCTGTCGGGCCCGATGGTAACGGGCAGCCGATTCTCGCTGCGCCAACAGCCATCGCCCATCCATTGGGCATTGCCCAGGGCGCATTGATCCTGTTCGGTACCGGGCGTTATCTGATTGATGCTGATAAAGACCCGGACCTGAGTGGACAGCAGACATTCTATGCCGTGTGGGACAGAGATGCGGCATTAAACCGTAATGAAGGATTCCGCGGATTTTCCCGTAGTCAGTTTGCGGAGATTCAGCTCAGCAACCTGGGAGAATTCCGGGTGGTTAATGAATCGACTTCAGATGTACCTGAGTGGATGAATGCCGATGGTGATCCGGTTGACCGCGGCTGGTATGTTGATCTGCCGGCTCAGGGCGAGCGGGTTATACGTGAGGTGATTGTGCGTAGTGGAATCGTATTTTTCGTTACCCTGATCCCTTCACAGGAGCCCTGTATAGCAGGCGGCACCGGTTTCCTGATGGCGCTGGACACCAACACAGGCGGGGTGCCTATACCTGATGGTGAGAACGAAATGGTTATCTTTGATATCAATCAGGATGGCGATTTCGATCTTGACGACAATATCAGCGATCAGGTGGTTGTCGGCCTTCAGGAAAACGGAATTCCCAACCTGCCAGCGGTGATATTTGATCCGCGGCCATTGTGTGAGCGTGACCCGGGCAATGATGCCTGTGTCGACGAAAACGGCAACAGCACTGCCTCGAATGTCGGCTCCTTCCCGCCGCCATTAAACGCCTTCCGCGGTTGCGGCAGTGAAGCTCAGCGGGTTTATCTTTTCACGACCACGTCAAATGGAGATGTGCGCCCCAGCACCGCTCAGCTGCAGGGGATTAATTGCGGGCGGCAGGCGTGGCGTCAATTACGCTAGTGCTTGTCGGATAACCAGAAAATATGACACGCTTAGACGGCGATATCAAAGCAGGCCGGGTGGTTAAAAATCACCCGGTCAGCAAACTAATTTTCTCCATCCTAACTTCCCAAAAACGCCCATTAACTAAAGATAATTCAACGCAAAAAGCACAGCCTGCCAGCATTACTGGTTAATTGATTTTCGGGCTTAATTGATCGGTCATTTTTATGACACATCTCGAAACATTTTTATGACGGTATTTGGAAAATTCGTGCGTTTTTTATTACTGAAAGGATTGCTGGATTTACCTCAATCATCGCTTGATAAGCGGCCTTGCAGGCACCTTCATGCTTACAAGTGAATCCAACTCACCAAGGGATTGGCGCTCGGGCCGGGGGTACGGTTTCGAACTATTAACACAGTTAACCTAATTGATAGGAGCGTAATATGTTTTTTAGATTAATTACCGGAATTTTATTGATGTTATTTTCTGTAGCAATTAGCGCACAGGAAATAGCCTGTACCGCACTTGATAATTTTGAAAATTCAGAATTTGCTGATACACCGATAGTTTTAACCATGAATGATCCTGGTCCGGTCAATATTCTTGATGATGGATCACCTGGCGTGCTCGGTTCTATTCGAGACATTAATTTTGGACCTGTGACAGGGAGTATTACAAACGTTGTCTCATTTTTATCAATCAGCGGTGACCGATTAACAGTCTCCAACACTTCACAAGCCAGTGCACCGGTTTCTGTCACCTACGATGCCAGTGGCTCTGGGCTGGATATCAGCTTATTAAACGCTATTACGATGAGTTTAATGCTGGAGGTTAGTGATCTGGAGGGTTCCTCCGCCAATATCATAGTCACTGACTCGGCAAACAATATGGCAAATTATCTGATTCCCGTTTTACCCAGTATTGTGGGTGGAGATGATTTCCCCGTTGCGGTCGATTTTCCCATTGCCCAATTCACGGGAATCGAAAGTGTAGACCTTTCAGATATTCAAAGCATTGAACTGGTAATCGATACATCGGCTGCGGAAGGCTCGGATGTGAGTATTTCGAATGTTGATATCTGCAGAGCAGTATTCCCAAGTGTTGCAGTTCCCGCACTCTCCGGATGGTCGTTAATTGCGATGATTTCATTATTGGGCATTGCCGGTTTTATCGTTCTTGGAAGAAAAAATCTGATTACAAATTAGTCCGACATGTTGACTGATCAAAATTATTTCAAAAGCAGTGGCAATAATATTTTATTGCCACCAATCGCTGAAGTGCCCCACTGTTCAATGGTGGGGTTTTCTACTGCCTTACCCGTTGTTCTGTTCACATGAGCATAGGTGGCACACATTACAGCGAATTATCAGCAGTTATTAGCCCGACGATGGCTAAACAATGGAAGTTGCCGGATTCGATAAGTGATTCTGGAAAAAAGGAAGTTGGGGAACAGACCATGAGTCGGCAACTGGCTCAAATGAGCCGGCATGTCTGTCGATTATTCCAGGTCTGTGTCGGGTACTCTTTAGAGGCGTTGCCTGTGTGTTTGCGGTAATCCACCCAGACCCTATCCCCCCCAACGCCCGGGCCTGGGTGCTCGTGCCGCAGGTTGGCAACGCCTCTTTTTTATTATTTTTGCCAGCTACAAGTTATAGCTTATAGTGTCAGGCGTCAAATTCAGCGGTGGGCGATTACCGCTGAGATGTTGGCAGCATGCCGTTAATTCTTATGCCCGCAAAGCGAAAGCCCAATAAGATTTAGTCGCTGAACAGGTCATCCTGATGTTGCTGGACTTTCTCCGTCAGAAACTCACTCACCGGGTTGCACTATCAGTTGACATCATGCACCAGTCAGGATTTAGCCTGTTCATCTGGTGTGCAACACATCTACTGTAAATCTCATCATTGCTCCGGTGAAATGGTATAGTAACCGCGTTTTCGTATAGTTGATGCATACGAAAATCAGAGGAATGCGGAATATTCCTCTGTATTTTCCTGCTTGGGCGTACTTATGATCATTCGCATAAGTTAGCAGGCAAATTCAATTTACCTAAGGATTGGTGTTCGGGCCGGGGGTGCGGCATTGAGCTTAATAAAGATAGTCAACCAATTAAATAGGAGCGCGTAATGCTATTTAAGACACTTACTGGGTGTTGTCTGCTGTTCATATCTGTTGCAATTAATGCACAGGATATCGAATGTACAGTACTCGATGATTTTCAGAACACTACCAATCTTGGCTTACCGGCCATTATTACCATGGGCGATCCGGGTCCGTTGAATATTATTGATGATGGATCGCCGGGCGTACTGGGTTCCATCCGGAATGTTGTGCTCGGGCCGCTGGTTGGTGATGTTTCGACCCTCGTCATTTCAGCCGACACGTTTTCGCTTAGCAATGCAGCAAACTCTGTAGCACCGGTTTCGGTATTGTATGATGCCAATGGCGCCGGGTTGAATACGGGTTTAACAACTACCTCAATAATTACTTATACGCTGGTCAATGTGGATCTTCCGGGGGTATCTGCAAGTGTTGAGATCAGCGATTCGGCAAATAATACGGCTGATCTTACTATCATGGATTTACCGAATATTATTGATGGCGATACATTCCCGTTACCGCTTGATTTTCCGTTAGATCAATTCAACGGAATCGGTGGTGTGAGCCTTTCAGATATTCAAAGCATTGAACTGACAATAGCGCCGAGTCAAAGCAGCACTGATTTGGCGATTACGGATGCCGAAATCTGCAGGCCACCTATACCTGTGCCGGAAGTGCCGGCGCTTTCCAGCTGGGGTTTAATAGCATTGGCTGCTGTATTAAGTCTGGTTGGATTTATGGTTTTCAGAAGAAAGCGCGAAATCGCAAGCTGATCAAATTCAGCTGGTCGCGCCCAGGTGCGCTCCTACAGGAATAAATAAAGCTTAATGTAGGAGCGGTCATGACCGCGACGGATATTGACTTCACTCTGGTTTGCCCTGGCCATGCCCGGGCAAACTCAGTTGCAGCACAAGATAGGCAAACACTGCCGACAGCAATGAACCGATCAGAATGCCCAGTCTGTCATTGCTGATATAAGCACCGCCGCTGTGTTCAAATGCCAGGCTGGCAATAAACAGACTCATGGTAAAACCGATGCCGCAGGCAAAGGCAACACCCAGGATATGCTTCCAATTGATGCCCGGAGGCAATTTCACCCACTTCAACATTACGGCAATGCCGACAAACAGCATGATACCCACCGGTTTGCCGACCGTTAAACCTGCAATAACCCCGATTGTGACCGGATGAATCAAATGCTCCAGTGTCAGGCCGCTGAATGACAGGCCGGCATTGGCGAAGGCAAATATCGGGAGAATGACAAAGGCAACCGGCGTATGCAGATCATGTTCCAGGCGTTTTAATGGTGACTGCTGCTCGGCATCACGCATGGGAATGGCCAGCGCAATCAATACCCCTGCCAATGTGGCATGCACGCCGGACTTGAGCAGTGCCACCCAGGTAACGGCGCCCAGCAGCAGATAGGGCGAGAGTTTGGTCACGCCTTTCAAGTTCATCCCATAGGCAATCAGCAAAGCAATCACTGCAACTGCCAGCGCAGCAACAGAAAGATCGGCAGAGTAGAACAAGGCAATGATTACGATGGCGGCCAGATCATCAAAAATGGCCAGTGTCAGCAGGAATATCTTCAGTGCCAGCGGAACACGCTGTCCAAAAGCCGCCAGCAGACCCAGAGCGAAAGCAATATCGGTGGCGACCGGTATGCCCCAGCCATCCAATGCAATCTGATCACCCCAGTTAAATGCCACATAAATCAATGCCGGTACCAGCATGCCGCCGATCGCGCCCATTCCCGGCAGAATCATCTGATTGAACGAAGACAGCTCACCTTCCTTGAATTCACGCTTGAGTTCCAGGCCAATCAGGAAAAAGAAAATAGCCATCAGACCGTCGTTGATCCACAGCAGTAACGGCTTGTCGATCAGCAAAGCACCGACCTGGATCATCACTGTAGTGTTCAGCAGACTGGCGTAATGCTGTGCCAGCGGTGAATTGGCAACCAGCAACGCCAATATTGCACTGAACAGCAGCAGCAAACCGGCAAAAGACTCCAGTTTGATAAACCGGCGAACCGCGTCCAGGATGGTATTGGTGGTGGGAGCCTTGGTGTCTTGCATAAGTTCTCCGATACTTACAACAGATTAAATTTATCTATCTGTACAGTAGCAGCATAATACGCTGCCACAGCAATAAAGTAGGCGGCCTGAGCCTGGATGTTTCGTATTTGTGCATCGGCTGTGGTTTCCTCGCGCAGATTAAGCACGAAAAAATCACTGGCGCCATTGGCAAACCGGCGCTTTTCGGCATCCTGCATAATCGACGCCTGAACCACCTCGTCACCGGTAATGCCGACATAACGGCGGGCCGCAGCGATATCGTTGGCGATGGATTGAATTTCAATTCCCAGCTGTTCATTAATGCGCTGCCGCTTGAAAGCCAGACGATCGATTTTGGCTTCGGCGGCACTGATTTTGCCGCGTGCCGTGGTGCGTTCCAGCGGCAGGCTGAAATTCATTGCCAGAATTACATCAGTACCTTGCCGGGTAATGCTGCCGGTGCCAAAATCTCGCGAAGTTTCCAGGGACACATCCAGCTTGGGTTTGAACAGGTTCTTCCCCTGGCGCAGTTCCGCTTCGGCGATTTTCATCTCGTTATCCACCAGCTGGACTTCCGGGCGCTGGAAGGCCGCACGATCCAGATCATCTTCAATCGACTGCAATACCTGTTCATTACGTTCCGGAAACTGAAACGGCAGCTGCTCGGCCCTGGCTAGCTGTGGATTGCCCTGGCTGTCGCGGTAATAGAAGGACAACTTTTGCGCAGCATTCATGAATGTCCGCTGGGCCTCATTCACCAGTACTTCACGTTTCAGAATGTTCTGACGGTTTTCAGTCAGAAAAATAGTGGCCAGGTCCCCTCTGTCAACGCGCTGCTCAAATGCCGACTGCCGGTTCAAGGCCAGCGTCAGCAGGTCCTCATAAGCCTGCAGGCTTAATCCGGCAGCCAGCCATTCCTTGTAGCTGGTCATTGCCTGGAACTGTACCTGCACCCGGGTCAGCTGGGCATCCAGTTCTGCCCGGTTTTTCTCCAGGCGGCCGTTGAGTACTGCAAACCGGTCCTGGTCGAAATCGCGGTTTTGCAGCAGCGAAAATACCACTCCCAGCTTGGCTTCACCGCCGCTGTTGGTAAACAGGATGTCTTCATAGATGGGAAAGTCGCCGGTGGAGACACGATAACCGGCGTAGACCCTCCCGTTAAAATCGGCAAATCGCTGGCTGACCTGGGTATTGCTGATTTTGCCGTCCCAGAATCCGGACAACCGGGCATAATTGTCCTGCAGCAAAGTCAAATCGAAAACCCCTGTGGCTGCCCGCGCTTCAGCATCTGCCAGGCGGACATTCGCGTTGGCTTCGGCAATCAGCGGTGTATGCAGTTTCGCACTGTCCAACACGGCATTCAGTGTCAGCTCAGCGGCAACCGAAGTCTGGGCCATCAGTACCAGGATAATAGTGAGTAGCCTATTCACTGGCCGTTCCATTGGCAGCAGTGGTTTCGGAAGCAAAATTCGGCGGGAAATTATTCAGACGGCGCCACAACTCATAGCCCAGGCGTACTGTATCCAGCAATACCCAGCCTCTGACTTTGGCACCGAAGCGAATGTAATGGCCATCCGGCCACGGCTGATCATCAGGGTCTTCAACCACCACCACCCGGAACCGGCCGTTGGCCTTGGCAGACTGATCGACCACTGCAACCACTCCGCCGAACGTGCCAATGGCCTTGGACGGCCAACCGCTGAACTGTACCGCCGGCCAGCCTTCAAACTGCAACCTGACTTTGCGGCCCGGCTGCACCAGTGGAATATCGCGGCCGTCGATGGATAACTCCACCGCACGGGTAACGTTATCCGGGATAAAGGTGGCCAGGGTCTGGCCTTCTTTGATGGAGGTGGCAATATCGCCGGCTGCCAGCCGCAGAATGGTACCGTCACGCGGAGCTACGACTTCCTGAATGGACTGCCGGGACAGATTCACCTGGGCACGCTGCAGATCAGCCTCCGCCTGGGCCTGTGCCGCCTTCAGCTCCTCCCAGCGAATGCTGGCATCTTCAAATTCGCGGCGGGATACCAGCCCGTCATTGTAAAGCGCCAGACGCCGGTCATAGTCCAGCCGTGCTGTTTGTGTGGCGATCCGTGCTGACTCCAGTTTGCGCTGCTGGGCGGCGCGTTCGGCCTCCAGGCGTTCCAGCAATAGTGGATCATTATCGATAATCCGAACAATCGGATCACCGGCCTTCACAGAGCTTCCGTCACGCACATACCATTCCTGAATCCGGCCGCCCACAAGGGCATGAATTTCCTGTTCCCGGTCACGTGGATCCAGTGAGTTCACCAGACCGTTGCCGGCGGTGGTCTGCACCCATGGAGTGAAATAAAACGCCGCCACCAGGGTTACCAGCCCCAGCAATATCAGCCCGGCCACGCTTCTCAAAATGCCTGGTATGCGAATCTCGTGCAGGGTGGTAAATGTTGACCGGCACTCAGCTTGCATCGGATCAAGCATCGATTACCCCCATTGATGTCAGTTGCTGCTGCTCGAAATCCAGCGTCAGTTGATGAGTCCAGCCGGCAGCATGCTGATGCCGGGTAAATGCAATAAAGGTGATGCCGTTATTGCGCTTCAGATATTCAATGACCCGTTCGATAGTCGCGGTCTTCAAGGCATCGAAAACCTGCGTGATAATCAGAATACGCGGCTTGGCCAGCAGTGCCGCCGCCAGCCGGAGGCGCATGGTCTCGGTGCGAGACAGTGGCGACCCATTGCCGTGCAATAGGGTGTTCCAGCCGTCTTCCAGGCTGTCGATCACGTCATCCATATCCAGCAGCTGCAGCAGCTCTCTTTGCCGACGCTTGCTGGCATCGGGGTTGGCCATGTGCAGGTATTCAGAGACCCGGCATTCGATTATGGTCGGCCGGTCCAGCACACTGATGGCCTGACGCAGCTCCAATGCGTGGATGTCCATCAGATCCTGATCGCCGATCAGAATCTGTCCGTTGCTGGCGGTCACATGCCGTTTCATTAAGTCGGTAAACCACTTTTGTAGCACCAGGCGTTCTGCTGCCGCACTGATCAGTGCGCCATGCGGCAAATTCAAATTTAGATTGACCTCCTGATGATGGATTTCCTGGTTGATATTTCTGCAGGTCACATCATGGCGTTCTGCCGTCAGCTGCTGTTTGGCGTCATTGTCTTCCAGCGGAATTCGCAGAAACAGGCTGAGTTCCTCAATACCGGCGCACAAATCATAAAAAGTGTCCAAATAGACGCCAGCCTGGGAAACCCCAAAAAAGATCGCTGCCATGATCAACTCGGCGGCCACCAGCTGACCCAGGGTCAACTCGCCCAGAATAACCAGCCAGCCGCCCAGACCCAGTAATGCGGCACTGGCCACGGCATACAGAATCAGCAGGGAGATGTTCTGTGCAAATGTTTTGCGGAAATGCCGCCGGTGAGCGTCTATATATTCAGCAGTATTTTTTTCCGTGATATCCATGGCAAAGTCCAGGTGCCGTTTGGAACGGAAAAAACCGTTGTTGTCCGCCAACCGTTCCAGCCACTCGGCCATGTGGTATTTGGCGTGTGAAATTTCGATACCGGTATCCACCGCACGTGGCCCCCAGATTCTCCAGATCAGGTAGATGATCAATAAAAAACCCAGATTGAAGATCAGAAAAACCGGGTGATACAAAGACACCACAGTAAACCCGACCAGTGCCTGCAACACCATGGAAAAGCCCCCAACCAGCAGGGTGGGGATGGTCTTCTGCAGGGTCATGATGTCGAAGTAGCGGTTGAACAGCGAGCGTCTGTCCTGTGCTTCAAAAAAGGTGTTCTGTGAATGCAGCGTGCGCAGCACGATTTCTGCCGTCAGCCGGCTGTATATTCTGCGGCGAAACAATTCCATCACGTAGGTGCGCAGGGCGGTAATCATGCCGGACAGCAGCAGCAGAATCAGCAGCATCACACTAAGCACGACCACCGGTTGCAGTAAGGCGGTATTGGCCACGGTACTGATCAAGGTCTGCACGGAAATAGGGACTGCCAGCGTCAACAGGCTGATTGCCACGGTATACACCACCACCAGTCCGTAAAACTTACGGTCGGGTTTTAGTAGCATGCTGAAGTATCTTCTGAGTTCAGCGTGACTGATTACTGGCATGTGTTGCTCGGAGGTCGTTATTCATCAGAGCGAAATTATTGTGATTTCGATGAAATGTTTCAATAGAAAAAACAATTAATAAATATATTCTTTGATAGAAAAATACTATCAATATAAATCTGGGCTGATTCGTTTAACTACAGCAAGTGGTGAGATTGATCAGCAGGAGCGACTATACTCATTACATGCAGAACTAATGTTTTTTACTGAAGTTCTGGTGTTTTCCCGATGATTGGACAAAGCAGCCATGAGCAGAATTATCGAAAGCGTCTTAATCAGCATCTGGTTTATATGTACTCCGGTCATGGCCGGCGAGAAAACCATTACCCTGTTGTTCACCAACGATGTTGAAAGCGCCTATGATCCCATTCCGGCACACTGGCTGGATGATATTTCTATGATCGGCGGTATTGCCGAGATGACCACATTAATCAACCAGCTGCGTGAGTCTGAGCCGAATGTATTCCTGTTTGATGCCGGCGATATATTCACTGGTGCATTGGCCAAGTTGACCCGGGGAGAGCTGGCCTTCGAGTTGATGATGACCATGGGCTACGATGCCATGGCCATCGGTAACCATGAATTCGAATACGGTGTTGAAGTGTTTGAGTGGCAGAAGAACCGGGCGCCGTTTCCGGTATTGGGGGCCAACTTTTTTTATAAGGGTACCGATCATCCATTTGCCCAGGCGCACGCCATTATCGAGCGAGATGGTGTGCGCATCGGCGTGATCGGCATTATGGGTACCGATGCGGTGTCGGCCATTATCCCGTCATACATAGCGCCGTTGGATGTGCATGACCCGGTGGTGCCGGTGCAAAAGTCTGTGGATGAGCTGCGCGATGAAGTTGATCTGATCGTGCTGCTGACACATCAGGGCAAAACTGCGCCCATGCAGACCGATGCGGAATCGGACCCGCGGCTGCAACGGGATATTGATGCGGACATTGCACTGGCCGGTGCGGTGACCGGCGTGGACGTTCTGCTGGCCGGCCATGCTGATGCCGGCACACCGGAACCGGTGGTGCATCCCGACACCGGTACCCTGATTATGCAGACCTATGGGCAGGGCACACATCTCGGGTTCCTGCAGTTGACGGTCGATAGTAAGGACGGGGCTGTAACCGGTTATCAGGGTAAATTGATACCGGTTGAATCCGACAATCTGTCGCCGGACCCCCGCATAGCTGCCAAACTGAAAAAGTACCGTGATGCGCATGCCGACATCATGGTCAAAGTCGGTGTTACCGAAGGGCCGCTGATTCGCCGGTATATTGAAGAATCGGATATCGGCAACCTGTTTGCCGATGTTTTTGCCCAGGTCAGTGGTGCCGACATCGGTTTTGTCCACAGCGGTAGTCTGCGCAAGGACATTCCGCAGGGCGATGTTCGTCTGGTGGACATTCTGGATGCCTATCCGTTTGTCGATGCCGTGCAGGTTAAGGAAATGAGCGGCAGCAGAATTCGCCGGGCACTGGAACAGTCATTGACGATGGAACGCGGCTTTCTGCAGGTATCCGGGTTGCAGATGACCTATGACATGGAGCAACCGGAATACAGCCGAATCGTATCGCTGACTTATCAGGGGAAACCGGTTGCTGATGATGACAGTTTCACGGTTGCGGCACCGGGATTTCTGGCTGAAGGGGGGGATCTGTATGACTCATTTCCTGAATCAGAAACCATTCGCGAGGCAGGCATGGTGTCGGATGTAATTATTGATTATTTTCGGAGCAGGGAGCTGGTTAAGGTGCCGGTGCGTGGGCGGCAGATCGAGGGTAAGTAAGCACAACATGCCTAACACATAGGCATGGGAATGTGGGTGCTTCAATGCTCTCTCAGATACTCATCCGGTAATGTCCGAGTTCGTTTCAATAGTGCGCAGTTTTTTACGGGCACGGCTGGTTGCCATTTTTATGGCGGCCGGTGTGGTTTCCAGTAATTGCGCTGCTTCTGAACCGGTATAGCCATGCACTACGGTGAGCATAAGCGCTTGGAATTCACGCTGGGGAAGCTCGGCAGCGATGAGTTCGAACAAGGGCTCGGCGGGTTCGTGCCGGGTGGGCGCGCTGGTCACAGCCATGCTATCGGCAGCAGCCCTGGCGCGTTGATTTTTGCGCAGCTGGTCAATCCAAAGGTTGGTCGCCGTTCGCAATACATAAGCTCGAATGTTGTCCGGCCCACCGCAAATCCGGCAGATTGCGAGACTTTTAATCAAAGCCTCCTGCATCAGATCATCAGCCAGTACCGGATTGCGGGTCAGCTTCAGGCAGTGTGCTTTCAGGGCTGAACGGAACGGCTCAATATCACGCTCAAAGAAGTGATTGCGCAGACGATTCAGCGCCTGTGTCCACTCCGCATTATCCGCTCCGCAATTTTTCTGCATAACCCGAATGTTACCTTCTGGCCGGTTTGTACGTCTTGTGTGGTAATCATAGTGTAGGATTTCGACATGCAAAACAAACCGATTCTGTTCATGAGCCCGGGGTCACATCATTCCCGCCGGGTGATGCTGCTGATCCGCGAAATGGATATTGACGTCGAAGAACGCATCGTGGATGTCCGGCCAGCGGGCATGGGTGGGGAAAATGAAGGTCCCGAGTTTATGGCGATCAATCCCGCCGGAAAGGTGCCGGTGCTCCAGGATGGAGAGCTGATCATCTCAGAATCCAACGCCATCATGACTTATCTGGCAGAGTCCCGGGGGCCGACCCCGCTATGGCCATCGGATGCTGCGCTTAGGGCTAAGGTTTCTCACTGGCAATTTTTTCAGGCCGCGCATATTTCCCCGACGGCTGACGGATTTCTCTACGAGAATGTGGTCAAACCCATGACCGGACAGCCCGTTGATGCCGGTGCAGTTGAACAGCTGACGGTATCGTTCCATCGCTGGTGCCGGGTACTGGCCCACACCCTGGATACCGCCGATTACCTGGTCGGGAACCAGCTTTCCTGTGCAGATCTGTCGGTTGCCTGTGCGTTTATGTACGAGCGTGCTGCGCAACTGCCGGTTGCCGAACATGCATCGGTTCAATCCTGGCTTCGGCGCATTCAGGGCCGGGAATCCTGGAAGGCGACGGAACCGCCAATGCAATCATTCTGACAAACCGGAGGCCGATAAGATGACAGACGCTACCCAACCCATTCGAATTCGCGCAAGCGAGTATCCCAATGTGGATGAAGGAACCGCCTGTACGCAAAGCTCCTTCAAAACCGGCGGCAAGGCCTTCCTGTTTATCGGGCAGCAGGGCGGACGGCACAAAGCCATGTTCAAACTAAGCGCATCGCGTGCCGAAGCGGCCGAACTTGCGGCCCAGCGGCCAAAAGACTTTCAAGTGGGTTCCGGCGTATGGGTAACGGTGAGGTTTTCTGACGATACGCCGCTTCCGGAAGCGCTTTGGGAAAAGTGGCTGGATGAAAGCTATACACTCAGCCAGTAAAAATTAGCGTGCTAACTGCCTATGCTTAAAAAAATCGCATTGATCGTCGGGCTTTTTGTTATTGCCGTTCTGGTATTCAATCAATCCTGGTTTGTCCCTGCCCGGGATCAATCGATCAGCATCCTGGCGCATCGCGGTGTCTATCAGAATTTTCATCGCGAAGGTCTGACCAATCAAACCTGCACCGCTGAGCGTATATTCCCACCGACACACAATTATCTGGAAAACACCATTCCCGGCGTTGAGGCTGCGTTCAACCTGGGGGCGGACATGGTGGAAATTGACGTGCTGCCAACGGCTGACGCGAAGTTTGTGGTGTTTCATGACTGGATGCTTGATTGCCGGACAGATGGTACCGGCCCAACGCATGAAGCAACACTGGCCGAGCTTCAATCGCTGGATATTGGCTATGGCTACACAGCCGATAACGGACAAACGTACCCCTTTCGCGGTCTTGGTACAGGCATGATGCCGAGTTTGGCAGAGCTTTTATCAGCGTTTCCCAATTATCACTTTATGATCAATCTGAAACGCAATCGAGCCGGCGATGCCGACGACCTCAAGGATTATTTGGAAGACAATGCGGTTTCAATTTCCAATGAGTCGATTCTCTGGTCTGGAGCCAGGTTTGTGGAACGGTGGCGTTCTATCCAGCCTGAGGTAAAGGTAACCTCGCGACGGGAAGTAAAAGCCTGCGCAAAAAACTACCTGGCATTCGGCTGGACCGGTCGAGTGCCGGCATCATGCTTGAGCTTCGGGCTGGTGGTGCCCCAGGACATCGATTGGTTGTATTGGGGATGGCCGGAGAAAACAGTCAACCGCCTTGAAAACCGTCAGTCCCGGGTATTTATCGCCGCCGCACTTGGGTCGGATCAGCAAGGAATTGATTCTGAACAGCAGCTCGCTGAAATCCCCGCTGGTTTTCGAGGCTGGATTGTCACCGACCGGATCGAAATTGTAGGGCCTCTGGTTAAATCGATCGATTCTGCAGAATGTTCGGTCAGCCGGTTTGGGGCACAGCAGGGGCATCAGCAAATTTGTGGAAAGCAATAGTAATGGAGGTGGTTGTGCCAATACTCTTGAGGCCATATTGATGATGAAAATACAGGCAAGATTAATGGAAAAACCTGGCATAGAGCCAGGCTTGGCATAAGCTGTTAGATATTTATTCCTTATGGTTAATCCCGCAAGGTGCAAACATAATCACCATTCGGGGCCACAACACACTCAGTTGCAT
Source organism: Wenzhouxiangellaceae bacterium (assembly GCA_028289455.1). GTDB lineage: Bacteria > Pseudomonadota > Gammaproteobacteria > Xanthomonadales > Wenzhouxiangellaceae > JAJFKX01. The sequence continues at coordinate 43,218 of JANQPN010000025.1, read as the reverse complement.
TGCCGCCGCCGCCGCCACTACTGCCATTCTCACTCACGAACACGCCAATACCATTCAAAAACCCGATAAAGGCATCCCGGCTTGAAGATCCCGTAGGACCAGTCGTTCCGGTATCACCTACAAAGCCCATTGCTGTTTGATGTATGGAATTGCCATGACCATCCTGGGCATTTACAAATTGAAGGGAAAAACTTAAATCTTCCGGGTCAAAATCGGTCAGCCGAAATAAAACGGTACTGCCATCCGGGAAATTATACCGGATTGTTACTGTTACACCGGTCAACCGGTTCGTCACATTAATCGCTGCGCTACCCCACCAAAGCGGCTCCCAACGCCAACCTTCAACATCTCTGGCTAATTCGACCAGTGCTCTTTGCGCATTCGAGTTATTGACAACATCAAATGCTGTTGGATAATCCGTTACATCTATCGGATTATTCATTGGAATCGTTAAGCTCTGCAAGGCAATAATGGCCGTTTCAAAATCAATGCTGATAGCTGATTCTATTTGAGCTTCCCTGACGTAAATGAAAGAACTTCCCGGTTCTGTTTCCTTATCAACCAGATACTTGGTTATTCGCTCAGTGCTGAAATCGTATATATATACCATGCGGTCAACGCTAAAAGGCGGTGCAAGATTTGTCGCCATATTGCGCATTTGAGTATTTGAGCAATTGTTGCATTCTCCAAAAATTCTTTGAGATGCATTCGCGACACTCGCAGTTAAGAATGCAGCCACTATAAATAGTGTCCTGATCAACATATGTCCTCCTTGGATTGTGAGAAATACTAGATTGTGCTTCGGTCCATATGGGCTGTTTGTGCCCGGTTAATGTGTTCAATAACCAGAACAAATAAGATCGAAGCCATAAAGAAAGCGATGTAGTTAAAAATGGCCGGAGCAGACAAGGTGAACGTGTAATCAATGCTGCCTGAATCAGTGTTCGTGAATAAATCTATAGGATGCTTGACATCAGCAATCCAAAATAAGAAAGCAAACCACCAGGCGACAACCATTAAGGCAATAGACTGCGTCCGCCAGCCATTTGCAGCGAAGCTGGCTTTGGCCATATTCAACATGATCGCGAGCGAAGTAAAGATATTGATAGCGGGAACCAGCAGCAAAACCACTGATGCACTAGGTGAAAACTTAAGCCCTTTAATTTTAAAAGCTTCGCTATTGACGGCTGTGTAGAACAACCATCTCAGAAATAGAATGAATGCCACCACCATAAGCATCGATTTGACAACAGTTGCTATCAGGGCGAATTCAGAAAGGATATGTGTAACGCGCTCAGGGCTGGCTGTTGCGATCGCAGCCCGGTGAAATGGATATAACAAAGTTGAAATCACGGTGCAGATCATGGCGATATAGACTGTCCATTTAATCGCCGGGAACAAATCTATTGGCAACTTAGAGTGATCCATTTTCATTGATGAGCATCCTCTTGCTTATCTCTAGCAGCGGGGAACCTTCCTGGTTCAGAGTGTATAACGAAAGGCCATATCATACAGACCTATACATCTTTCGTCTGTCAGAAATCGTTGTATTATGTGTAGGAGGGCCCTTATCATCTTACTAGAATTCCGTAAGACGATAGTCGGAGCTAAATCTCTCTCTATTCACAGAATAATGATGGGTTTTCAAGCACCCTAGCTTAACTAGGAACACACTCTGCCATAATATGCGCTGTGTAGCTCATGCGCATGGTTGTATAGGATTGCTCATAGCAATGAAAAACCTGATCCTTTTCCTGCTTGTGCTTATTGGCACCTACCTGCCTCCCACCGCCAATGCTCAAAAGCGCATTGCGTTGACCTTTGACGATGCCCCCCGCGAAGACGGGCAGGTGTTTTCGGGTGATCAACGGGCCGCGGTTCTGCTTCAGGCACTGCAGTCGGTGGATGCCGGTCCTGCTGGGTTTTTTGTTGCCACACATGGTTTTGAACAGACAGGCGGCAAAGATCGCATCCGCCGGTATGCCGATGCCGGACATCGCATCGCCAACCATACTCACAGCCATCCGTGGGCAAGCAGGACGGATATTGATGAGTATCTGGCCGGGATTGACCATGCCGAAACGGAGTTATCCGGTTTGCCCAACCGCAGACCCTGGTTTCGCTTTCCCTATCTTGATGAGGGCCGTGCCGGGGATAGGGTAAGGGAGATTGCCGAGGGACTTAATGCCAGGGGATTGATCAACGGTTATGTCACCGTTGATAATTACGACTGGTATATCGACCGGCAGCTCCAGCAGGCACTGAGTGCCGGCAAAACAGTCGACTACCGGGCACTAGGCCGGTTCTATGTTCGCATGATGCTGTATGCAGCCGAGTACTATGACGGTATCGCGGTTCAGACGATGGGCTATTCGCCTGTACATGTGTTGCTGTTGCATGAGAATGATATGGCTGCGCTGTACGCCGATGATCTGGCGACCGGGTTTCGTGCGGCGGGCTGGGAAATCGTAGACCCTGATGTAGCCTATGATGACCCACTGCCTGCACCGAACAGCCTCAATACAGGACAGGGACGGGTCGTGGGTTTGGCCGCAGATGCCGGCAGGCCGGGACATACCATGTGGAGCTGGGCCATCGATGAAGGAATGATCGACCTGCAGCTGGAGCGATCCGGCATCTTTTCCGAGGCATCTGATGGCACCGGTTGCGCAGCGCCGCCGCAATCGCCTGAGATGCTGGCTGAGGGTGAAATTTCACTGGAGGACAGGCACGAGTTCGGCATTGCTCTCACACAAGATTGCCGGGATTTGTTCGTTGGCATCGAGCATGGAGAGTGGCAATCCATCGAACATTATCATTGGACAAAAGACGGCTGGGTGCATCTTCGGCGGGTTGTCGGTACTGAGGACCTCAGCGCCAATGATCCGTACATCACACCGGACGGCCAGCGGCTCTACTATATCCGTCACGAAGGCGAAAACACCCAGATTGCTTATCTTGACCGCATGGGTGTCTCAACCTGGAGCAAGCCTGTAGTGCTACAGGAACCAGTCAACACCGCGGCTAAAGAGTTCTATATCAGTTTCGACACCAATGGCGATCTGATCTTCTCGTCCGACCGTGACGCGAAAGGCCCGGGTGACTACAACCTTTACCGGGGCACGTATGAGGATGGCACCTATACCTCCGTTAATGCACTGCCCGAAAGCATCAATACACTCTGGTATGAGGCCGATCCGTTTATGGCACCGGATGGTTCTTATCTGCTGTTTGCATCCAACCGAAGAGGTGGAGAGGGGCGCGGTGACATATATGTCTCATTCCGGCTTGATAATGAGGCCTGGTCGTCACCCGTTCCAATCACAGCTATCAATACCGCCGCGCATGAATTGTGCCCGTTCGTCAGTGCCGACGGCAAAACGCTCTACTACACCAGTGATCAGGATATTTACTCGGTCAGCGCTTCAATGGTGGAAGCACTGAGGCCCGCTGACAGCGGCGAGTAGGGGCAGCACTTTATAACGGTGCAGAATGCCCTGCACCGTATAGGCTACTTTTTGAGTGAGCTGTTAAACAGGTGCAACGGCCTGCATCAGCAAGCCACACAGCCAGGCGCCGTAAGTACCCAGCACATAGCCGAATACCGCCAGCAATACACCCACCGGTGCCAGTGACGGATGGAAGGCAGCGGCTAATACCGGGGCAGAAGCGGCGCCGCCGATATTGGCTTTTGAACCGATGGCAAGGTAAAAATAAGGCGCTCTTATCATGTAACCGACGATCACCAGCAGAATAATGTGAATCAACATCCAGATGCTGCCGACGATGAACAGCTGATAGTCTTCCAAGATGGCTTTGATATCCATTTTCATGCCGATGGTTGCAACCAGGATGAATATGAACACCGTACCGATTTTTGATGCACCTGCGCCTTCATATTTCCTTGCCTTGCTGAATGACAGGCCCACGCCAATGGCTGTGGCAATCACTATCAACCAGAAGAACTTGGAGGTCAGGCTGAACTTTGCCAGTTCCGGTGCATTGGTTTGCACCCAGGGAGCAATCAGGTCGGCCATTTGATGAGCAAAGGCAGTACCGGCGAAAGCGATGCCCAACATCACCATTAAATCGGTGGTGCTGGGGTTGCGTTCGATGCTCTTGCCGTAGGCCTCCATTTTTTCCTGCAGGTGATTCACCGAGGTGGAGTCTGCCCTGAAGAATTTATCCAGTTTGTCTTTCTTACCGATACCCAGCAGCAGGAACAGCATCCACACCTCGGCGACAATGATGTCCACGGTAATCATTACACTGAACAAGGGGTCTGAAGGCTGGAACACTTCATACATAGCGGCCTGATTGGCACCACCGCCGATCCAGCTGCCGGCTACAGTGGTCATGCCGCGCCACACTGCCTCGGGGCCTGCGCCACCGACGGTTTCAGGGGAAAACCAGGAAACGATCCAGATGGCCAACGGACCACCGAGGATAATGCCGACTGTGGCAGTCAGAAACATCACCACTGGTTTGTAACCCAGACGCATGATTTCTTTGAGGTCGACACTTAAAGTGAGCAGGATCAAACAAGCCGGTAATAGATACCGCGATGCCATGTAATACAGGTTTGAATTCTCGCCATCGACCAGGTTGAAGGTGGTTAGCAGTGAAGGCAGGAAATAGCACAATAACAACATCGGGATGATGGAATAAAACTTCTTCAGCACGGGGTGATCGCTGCTGGAAGTTTTAAAAACAATGGCCAGAATGGCCAATAAGAGTCCTAGAATGACGGCGTCGTTGGTGATCATAGTGAAGGTTTCTTGCCTGGGCGAGTGATTACAAAATCCGGAAAATTACAGGGCAGGTATATTTCATAGCCAATACCATACAATACCTGAAGGCCTTTTCCTACAAATCGTTAGGTCAAGACGCTTGGTAGATTTTCCTGATCACGCAATAACCATGACAACTGCGCTCTCAACTCTGGTTTGTGCATAAACCATACCCAACCAGCACTGTTTAGGTATGTGTGCCTGCATGCAAACATCAAAGCAGTGATGTAGGAGCGGACATGTCCGCGACCAACACAGCACGGTATTGATCACAAAGCTATCTTGGATACTTCTCCCCACAACCTTGAAGATTTTTATAACGAGCATAGGATGATGGTGTATACCATTCGGCCAGATCCTCAACCGATGAAGCGGAAAAGATTCCACCGGGGATATACGTTGACTGTTCTTTCCGTTCTGCAATCAGTGTTTGCAGCTGAGTCACAATGGTTGTTGCCGGTGTGATGGGTTCGCTCAGTTTGATCAGCTCATAGGCATAAACGTAATCACGCGGTTTGTTGGGGCGCTCGAGCGCTTTGGTAATGTTGCGGTTTGAAAACTCAAAATTGTTGTCTCTTATGCCCATGATCACTTCAGATTGAGGTCCGTAGCCAATAGAGAAAAAGCTCTCAAGCGGTTGATCGGAAAACTCAACCAACTCGATGCCGTAATGATAAAAAGGGATGATCGGCATGAAATCGGAATGGTGTTCGCCCATGAAAATTAAAAACGATTCACCCGGCTGATATCCAAGTGGAAAAGGTCCTACTGCCACCTTTTGTAATTGGCCTTTTGGTAGGTCATCAACAATGCCGCCGGGTACCCGCAAGGTCATTTCAGGGCTGGTAATCCGGCCCTTGAATACATTCCTGACTTCCAGTGAATAACAGGTAAATGAATACTGGTATTCATCTTCTATAGCGCTTGAGCTGACGGTTGAAATAACCTTGCCCAAAAAAATCAGTTGGGCTTTGTCTATGGCTTCGCTAAGTGTATTGGGATAGATATACCATGCATAAGCATTGTTGAAATACGCTAACAGAAATGCCAGCAGAACTGATCTCACTATAAGCTTTTTAAGCGTACTCATGATTACAGTCTACGCAAGGCATCGGGCTATGCAAAAAACCCAAGCAGTGACACCCATTATTTTGGCCATTATTCTTGAGACTGATAGATTCGTCAGTGCCGATGGCGGAGCACTTTACTATTCAAAAGCGGGAAATAGATGCAGGTCGTAAAGGAGACACTATGCTGGACTGGGATCAAGCTGATTTTATTGAACACCTGGAAGTTATTCCTGAAGAAATTGAAAGCGAATATCACGGCCCGTTTTCAATTTTCCGTGTAGAAAAAGAAGGCATTAATCTTGAATTGACCGTATTTCCCCACGAAGAAGATGTCAGCTTCAGGCTTTTTCGCATGGCGGAAAAAGAGCCTATATTTGAATACTATATGATGTCTTGCGAGTCAGCCAAGTATGAAAAAAGAAAAGATGGCTCAGAAGTGCTGACTTTTAATAACCAGGCAGATATGCAAATTTCCCTTTCTGTAAAGCCTGATATAAATATAAGAATTAATGAATACTTCTGATAAGAAGTCGCTTGAGCAAGGAAGAAAGGTAAGGACATCTATGATTCGGTTAACAACTTCAATGACGGCTCTACTGATAGTCCTTTTGTGAAAACCAGATTCTGAAAAGTAAGGAGATGAGTATCCCTAGCTACAATCATGAAACCGCCGTTTTGTCCGATTTTTCGTCGGCGGAGGAGATCACACTCGAAGCACTTGTCAGATCACCTGCGTACGCATGTGAGTCAAAACAGCGAAATGTCCTTGGTGTGGCTGATGGAGGAGGTGCGACTACTGAAGAGGATTCTAGGCCCTTTCTGGTGAATCAGGAAGACACTTTCTATGACGGGCACATTGTAAGAGTCGAATTGCTCAGGCCTACATTGATGAGTGAATCTTATTTGGTTCTGGATATTCTGGGACCGAACTGGGATCGGGTATTTCGATGTGAGTTCCAGGAGGTAAAGGAAATCTCGCAGGCAAAGTGCCAGCAAGCATTTCAAATGGCGGAGATTCACAAAATGGAGCTCCAGCGAGTTGATGACGGATTTTATACCTGTGAATTTGGTACGTGGGTTGAGGGCCAGTATCTTCGAATAAAGTTTCGGACAAGCAAGGTTACCCGCTTGATGCTGAAAGAAAAATTAAGTCGTGAAACGCTATCTTCTGATTAGTGAGTGGGTAACGTTATCAATCATTTAAGTATGGGCTTCCAGCGCCTGTTACGTAGTTAGGCTATTATGATGCGGCGTGGGGGCTGGTAATAGCACCCGAAAACTTTCTACAGGGGGAATTCATCATGCTTGATAAACATTGCTTGCGGTTAACTGCAGGTCTGATCGCGCTGCTGGCCGGTACGGTACTGTATGCGGCGGATTATGCGGGCACCATCGGGGAGTCCGGAACGCCGCTGATCAACTACGCCGACAACGAACCTGCCCATTCCGAGCGGGTTGAGCATCCGTACGAACATCTGGTGCCGACATTGACACCCGACATACCGATGCATGTCAGGCCGCACTCCCGGGATGTCATGACCGATATCGAGGATCGCCCGTTTTTTGACTACAACGCCTGGCAGACCTTTATCGGGCTGATCTGGCCGGCAGAGCGTCGTGTTAACGATTACACCCGCGGAAAGGCATATGGCGACCTGGGTGAATCGGGTTTCAGGGACATTTATGCCTCTCAAGAGTATGAACCGGGCAATTGGGTCGCCGTATTTGAAACCCTGCGCACCGATGATGATCTGTTTACCAGTCCTGCCGATGGCCAGGCCCTTTCGATGCCGCCGGAACCGGTCGAGTGGTTCGCCGATGCCTATACTTTGCCGCTGGAACTGGAGGGTGTTTCCAAGACCGGCCATATCGATGGTGATACCTTCGATGAAGCCTTTTCAGGTCCATTGATTGACCAGAACCGCCGCTATGTCCGCTACACGGTTGCGATGAACCGGGTGTTTTACGCTTACATCCGCGATAACGGTTATTTCTGGAAGGGCAATTTTCCTAAATCGCCTTCAGCGGTGCCGATTCCGCCGGTAATGGCCACCGAGGCACAGTCCAAATCTGAAGATCCGGTGGTGCTGATGCTGCAGCCTCAGACCCAGACCATCGCCACACAACGGGTGCATGGCAACTCGATCACCATTAAGACCGCGTGGCGTGTGATGATCACCGACCCGTCACAGCCTTGGGATCAACAGGATGACCTGTCGCGTTATTACACCACCATGGCGCTGGTCAAAGATCCGTCCAATCCGGATGCCGAACCCGAACACGCCATCGTTGGTCTGGTTGGGCTGCACGTGGTGGTGCGCACCACTCAGTTTCCGCAGGGGCTGTGGTCTACATTCAGTCATGTCGACAACCTGCCGCCGCCGGGAATGAAAACGCTGCCGGATGGCCGCCGCGCGTCGTTTAACAGCAATGGCAAGGTGTTCTATCCAGACGGGTATAACTATCAGCCGGGCAATGATTTTCCTGATATTGAGGACCGCGTGCCGGTTGAAGTAAGCCGTGTGTGGAAAATTCCCGATACGCCTGTGCCGTTACCGCAGGACAACGGCAAGGGCTATTCAACCCAGGCAATGAATGCACAGTTTCAGGAATTGCTGAAAGGTACAGTGTGGGAACACTACCAGCTTGAAGTGACCAACTGGCCCACCGATCCCGGTGTGTTCTATGCCCGACCGTTTTTCCAGATGCGCGGCATGTCCGGACAAGTGACGGATGATATGCCACCCGCACTGCAGGCGATTATCAACCGTAACAATCTGGCCGAGTCGAATGCATTCCCGCGCTATGCCGGGCTGCCGATTCCGCAGGTTGGTGCCTTGAACCCGATTCTGGAAACCTACTTCCAGAATTCACCGGTGCCAGAACAGACCAGCTGTATCGGTTGTCACTATGGTGCTTCAGATCTTGGTTTTGTGTGGGCATGGAAAAGAGGCATCTGGCCGAAACCTTATAACCAGGGGCGCGTGAATCCGGAAGATACCCAGCGTGCGGCGGTGCCGTATGTTACGGCATCGGACTACGAGTAATAGTTGCTGGCCAGGTGCCTTTCGAGGCGCCTGGTTCTATTCAAACCCGCTTAAAAACACCGTGCCAAACTCAAACGCACCCATATCAAAAGCCGTTCCAATCAGCCGCGGAAAACCATCCAGGTCAGTGACAATAGATGAATTAATCACTTGCGAGCAGGCGTCTATTGCCGGTGAAGTTGCTGACAAATGGCTGAAACCATCAACCGTTTCAATCAATTGTGGATTGGTGTCAGGTCCGACAATACCGGATTGATCAAGGTTACAGAAAAAATCCAGCAAGCCGGTTGAATTAAATACCACGCCTGCCTGATTAACCGCCATGATGCTATTGAAAACCCTCAGGTCAGTGTCATCGTTGGCAACGATTGCAACGCCGGTATTGGCATCAAAAGTAGCATGGAGAACATCTGCCGCTGCAGCCTGATTTAGCAGCAAACCATCGCCCTGGTTGGCTGCAAACCAAGCATTGATAATACCCAGACTCAGGCCGCCGCCAGTACCTGCGACATCATCAAAAGCCTGTATTGTGCTGATGCCCGAGTTTTCAAAAAAACCGGTATTCACGATGCTTGAACTATTGCCAAAGCTAAAATCCAGCGCCGATGCAAAAACTGCCTGGTTGCCGACAAACTGTGAGCAATAGCGGTTAGGGTCGGCAAACTCAAAAGCACGGCATTGTTGTGATGATTGAATGTTAGCGCTGGCATTGGCTTCAATAGCAACGCCGCCACCGGAAAAAGCATTATTGGTGGTAAAACTGTTATCGATAATCTCAGCGCTGGCGCCGGTTCTCAAGCGAACCGCACCACCTAAACTGTCGGCTGAATTGATAGTGAATACCAGCTGGTTCAGCAGCACATTGGTTGCTTCCCCTTCAGCTGATATGGCACCGCCATTTTCTGCCTGATTGTTTTCAAATGTAATCACAGCAGCTGCATCATCGCTGGTGATGTCGAATAAGCTTGAATCAATGGTAATCGAGGAATTCTCTGCAAAAACCGCGCCTCCATTGCGCGCTGTATTTGCATCAAACCTGGAAAAGAAACCCACCTGGACGCTACTGCTGTTGCGTGCATGGATTGCGCCTCCATCACCCGTTGCTGAACTGCCACCAGGGCCTATAACCCGGCAATTGGTGAAGTTTGCTACCAGCAGAATCACCGTTGCCCCATTGGCAAAGATACAACCACCGCCCGGGTCATCGGTACCGGCGGGGCCGCCGGTAAGCGTTAAGTCTGCATCGGCAATGCCATTACTGAAAGTACTTCCAGAAGCAAACAAGGTGCTACCAGGCTGAACAAATACCAGACCGCCGTGCCCGGTACTGCCGTTGGTGAAATCGATCTGCCTTATATTGGTAGTAGAATCTCGAATATCCAAAATGCCGCCTAATCCGACAAATCCAGTAACCCCGGTGCCATCAACCACAACACGCTGACCTGGAAACGGTTCCGCCAGGGAACAGTTACTGCCTGGCTGTGCAGATTGTAAGGTCAGGCCCTTGCCGAAAATTTCCCCAATACGCTCATTGTAAGTACCAGCTTCGATAAATAGCACATCGCCATTTTGTGCCGCAGATACTGCAGCAGCAATGGTTTCAAACTGGCATGCGTTGCCGTTCAGTCCTATTCTAAAGTTATCACCACGCGTTTCGGCTATGCCGGGAAGTGCATGCCAATTAAGTAGCAGAAAACCAAACTTAATCAGTGCTTGTAATGCTCTGTTCATCATCAGCTCTCCAATAAAATAATTATTGCTTTACAGCCGTGTGTTAATGCTGTGATTAACCTGGATACTGATGTATGCGCAATGGCGCCTCAAAAGGGGCCAAAACGTTGAAAATTAATAGGGATCTCGCCGGAAAATACTGTTCCGGTTGTATTTCAGACAGCTCTCAAAAAAGACAGGACAGCCACATTTTTCATAATGTGGGAATTTGGGCGTCCTGATACTCTGTCTGATGGACGCCTGAGCAGGCAGACTTCGGTTATTTCAGGTTGTCGGGGCTCACGCCGAATGTCTGCATGCGCTCGCGCCAGCGTTTGCGTGCCAATGCCCGCATGTCCTCAACGGTGTCGGATTCGTCGGTAATTTCCAGCCCGAACAGTGTCTCCATGACATCTTCCTGTGTCACCAGGCCCTGCACCGAGCCGTATTCATCCACCACGAAGGCGATATGCGTGCGTTCGCGCAGCAGTTGTTCGAACAGATCGGACGCCGAAAGCTGTTCCGGAACGGCCAGACAGGTGCGTTTAAATTCGCTCAGGCGGCGGTCAAACTGGTCTTTGGCCTGTGCCGCAAACAGATCGTTCCTGAGCACATAACCGGTAATGTCATCGCGGTGATCTTCGTACACCGGAATGCGTGAAAAAGGCTTTTTGGCATTCTCACTGAAATATTCATCCACGCGCATATCCGCAGCGGCCAGAAACATTACCGTTCGCGGCGTCATGATGTCGCTTACCGTCAGCAGGCGCAGGCGCATCAGGTTGGAAACGATCTCCAGTTCCTGGGCGTCAATGTGACCTTCTTCGGCACCAATCTCGGCCATGGCTTCAAACTCATCGCGGCTGAAATTGAAGGCACTGGAGCCATCGCGGGCGATTAATTGGGTCAGTTTTTGTGATAGCCACACAAACGGCGATAACAGCCAGGTCAGCCAGGCAATAACCGGCCCCAGCCAGCCGGCCAGTACCGGCCAGTAAGCGGCACCCAGGGTTTTGGGAATGATTTCGGAAAACACCAGAATTAACAACGTCAGCAGGGCCGAGCTGAGACCCACGTACTCATTACCGAACACCAGGGTTGCCTGCGCGCCCACACCTACGGCACCAACCGTGTGCGCCACAGTGTTCAGAGTCAAAATAGCCGCCAGCGGCCGGTCCAGATTATTGATCAACTGCTCCAGCGAATGCGCACCCCGGGCATTCTGCTTCAGACGGGCGTTCACAAATGCCGGCCTTACCGACAACAGCACCGCTTCGGCAATGGAGCAGAAAAAGGAGACCAGTAAGGCAATCAGCAGGTAGATGATGAGTAAAGTCATAGTTAACCAATATGGGCTATGCGGGTGTTTTCATAGAGATGGCATGGGTCACTCATTAATCATAGCGGGGAATGGGGTGGGTGTCCTAAAGTTTTGGGATTCGATCACAAATCGTATAGGTAACCTGAAGCCTACTAGAAACAGAGTCTTCAAGGCTTTTTGTTGACATTCAAGACCGTGTGTGGCCAAATACATCTTTAAAACTATATTTGATGGCAAGTATTGGTGTTATGCAGATACCCAGTCAAGTTTTAGATAAAGAGCATTTGGGCGATATTCCTGGTGATGAGAATTTGCGTCAATTGATAATTGATGCAACTGCACGAGTGAAAAATGCTATCTTGAATGGAGATAAGGATATCATTCGTGAAGTTCATATCGAAGCTAAGATGCAATTTGCAGAAATAAATCCAAGTAGCATGCTGAGTATGCTCCCAAAGTTTCGCTCTAATTTTTTATCGGGATCTGAAATCATTCCGGAAAAAATATCCCCAATATTAATTGAGGTAAAACCACGTAGTAAAGAAGAAATACTATTCAAATTATGCCGGACATATTGGTCTATGCCATATTCAAAAGGCTATGGCAGGAGGTTACGCTTTATAGTTTATGATCAATATCATAAAGCTGTTATTGGAATAATTGGGCTTCAGTCGCCTCCAGCTGATTTGGCTTGCAGAGATAAATTAATTGGCTGTGATAAATCTCAAAAGTTAAAATTTGTGAATGCAACTATGGATGCTTATACAATTGGCGCCATTCCACCTTATTCTTCCTTGCTAGGCGGAAAGTTGGTTGCAGGCATGGTATCAACTGATAAGATTCGCCAAGCATACTGGAGAAAATATGCTGGTAAAAAATCCTTAATGAAGAAGCAACTATGCTCTCAGCCATTAATTGGAATTACAACGACAAGTGCGTTTGGAAGAAGCTCAATTTATAATCGCTTGAGATTTAAAAGCCGGATATTGGCGGAACCGATTGGGTATACAAAAGGTTTTGGTTTATTGCACTTAGAAGGGGTCTACCCAGACATAGTAAAATGGCTTAGGGGAAATGATTTATTTGTTGGAGGTGGGTTTGGTCATGGTCCAAAAGTTAGATGGCAGAATATTTCTAGAGCTATTTCGAAGCTTGGGGTCTCACGTGCGTCGTTACAACATGGTGTTAAAAGAGAAGTTTTTCTTTTTAGGCTAGTAAAAAACTTTGAGAATATTTGTTGTAATGATGATACTCCACAAGCGTGGGCTTTAAGAGATGAGACATGGAGTCGATATTGGCTTAATAGATGGGCAATTCCCCGATCTAAAAGGATAGATGGTTGGCGATATCAGTCTGGCTATGATGCAATAGAGAATGCGCTTAAGGAAATGTGTGAACTAGAGGATAATTAAGTTTTAGTACCAAGAGTATCAAAACCAAGACGTTCATCACTTTGAATTCTTATATGTCCTATTGTCTGGAGTTTCTTAATTAATTTCTTTGGGTTTTGAAAAAAAATAGACCATATATTTCCAACTCCATTAGAATATTCTGTTGCATTGAAGTTTGTTGGTCGGCTCATAAGTAGGCGTATCTCTGGTCTGGCAAGTAGCGCTAGTGATGCGCCTACACTTTGAAGCTTGGGGCCAAAATGTATTAAGGTTATATTCCTACCAAAATTTATATCCGCTATTTCTATTAGTGTTCGAGTTATATTATCGTAATTTTCTACATCACATTGATGAAGGTCTGGGCTGAAGATACGGGCTGATTCATTATCATTTAGGAAAAACTTCCGAACATGATTTAAAATATCATCACTTCGATGTGCATGATGCGTATCTGTGGTAGAGGGTAGAATCAGTGCAAATACTTTTTGAGTAATATTAATAATATCATCGCCTAAGTGTTGGACACAGCGTTGAAACCTATCTAAGCTATAACTAGGTACACCTATGACAAAGCTCTCACGATTATCTCCTTGAATACCTCTAAAATGATCATGATACATAATTTCACTCGCGCCATAATCACGATTACTTTGTCCTCCAGAACAGTTTTGTGCTAATTTTAGAGCGTTATTATTATCTGCATCAGGGAAATAATTTTTGGCTTCGGCATAAAAAATCCAGATATATATATCAGATTTCTCAGTGAATAATGTATTTAATATCGAAAAGATGAGTGTTGATGAGGATCCGCTAATATCAACTCCTACAACCGGTTTATCAATATTATTGATGGTTGCATTAATTGCTGATGATATAGTGCGTTTTGTGATTGCAGGGTTTTCTGCGTCAAACTCATTAAATTGAAAATCACTAGTTAGCTCCGAGAGCTGCGAGAACCGCTTATTGTTATCGTCAACGTTCGTCTTATAATTGCCGATTAAAATTTTGGTTGAACTACTAATTATGCTTCTTTCAATCAGCTCGGCCGGTATTTTAAGTATGCGTTCTTCAAATCCTTTTGCCATAATGAATAAATCAAGATGCTCAGGGGTATTTTTTTCAAATGGTTGCCTTTTTGGAAATGAAGCAGAAATGTCAGAGAAGGCTTCAGTTTTGAGTGAACAGATTTTATTAGAAGTCATAATTTGGATCTCTCATCAAAAAGATCACCAGTCGTAGGTGTGGCTTTATATTTAGATATAAAAACTTGAGTGAATGAATCTGCTGATACAAGCATATCAATAAATTGTTGTGGTTCTTTAAAGTCAAGATAACTTTCACGTATCAAGGATAACCCAAATGCTGGGCGGAGAGACTTTCTTAATTCCCACCTGACAGTCTTTGAGCTTTTTCTTTCTTTTCCTCGACTCGGGCCGCAATCTACAAATACAGCTCGTCTCAACAGTTCTTTGGTAAGGTTTTCTTGTTCATCACTGAGTAGATCAAAAAGCTCTGTATTTTCTGGCAATGTCATTTCAAATCTATATCGTCGTTGAGGTATGTCTCGGCTATTAAGTTCGGCTGTTGCCAGTAAATCTTTAGCAAGTTGAGCAAAGCTATTCAAGATGCGATACATTTCATTGCCATAGGGTTCATATCGCTGAACGTTTTCAACATGTGCGCGAGAAACAGCGACGATAGCGTCGTGTTGATATTGATCTGGTATCCGAGCAATCGTCTCTGGCTTGACATCTGCGCGACTAAACATATCTCGTACCATGTGGATAAGCGTGGCTATATCTCCTCCCCATGTGTTTGCAAGAGTATTCAAGCCGTTATAAAAGAAACTCTTGCCAGGCCCTGCAGAGCGAATTGCAATTGCTAAATCTGTATCTTGTGGGTACTTGCTATTTCCTATTAATTGCTCAGCTGTTCCCTTCCATTTTCCAGCGACAAGACGACGATTGATTAAATCTGTCAAAAAGGTTTTATTTTTTGCGTGTGTAGTGTTGTCTACTTCATATCCAGCATCTATAGGTTCAAATTCACGATTTGGGTCAATTCTAACTGCTGTATCAGAGCTGGCTTCAAAGCCAAATTTTTCGCAAGAAACTTTAAAAAAATAGCTGTCATTTCTGGCAAAGATAAGACTATTTAGTACAGCCTGAACAGGTTTTGGTATGCGAAAAGAGGTATAGTCGTCTAGTAGAAAACATATTTTCAATCCATGAAAACCTGGGAAAAACTGTAAAAAATGTTTAGCTAAATCTCTGAGAAAACTTTCTGGAACCTTACTGGCATTGCTTAATTCATTTACAAGGTCTCTGCTCAGTGTGCGACGCACTCGGTCAAGTTCATCAGCATAATCCGAGGCTACTGATAATGAATACTTAAAGCAAGGTGTGGGTGAGGCTGAAGGTATATAATCGCGACAGAGGTTTATTAATTGATTTATTTTGTCAATATTTAATTCTAAAGCATCTCTTATAATGCTTTGTGAAATTAAACGATCAATTAATCTAAATAACTCTCGGGTCAAGATGGTAATAAATAGTGATATGATTAAGTGAGCATGATTTTGTGCGGCTTCTGGTTTTCTTGATATCCAAAGAACATCACCTTGAAGGTCTTGTGCGCAACTTATATATATGCCTACAAACGGAAGATTTTCAATATCAGATATATTTATGTTCTTGCGAGAAAGTTTTGTCCGTAAGCTAAGTGCTCTGAATAGCATTGATTTACCACAACCTCTGGGTCCTGTAAGTAGAGTTGAGTTGGATTTTGATACCGTATTCATCCAAGGTAAATCAGTGAAGAGGTCAAGTAGTAATCCATCGTCTGTTAAGTTTTCAGCGCTTAGGCCATCAAAAATGCTGAATTGAAGTTGATTTTTACTAACTGACTCATGCAATGTTTCTTTTAATTCATCCAAGCGGTTAAAGTAATCCTTCGGTTCAGGAAAAACTCTACTGGCATCAGTTTCTAGTAAATCTTGAATTAATGCCTTTAGTTTTTTCAAAAAAAGAACATGGCGCACTGCAGAATAGCGATTAGAATATATGGAGTTGTATAGTTTTGTTAATACTTTGGCAGCTTGTGACCAATCGTCAAATGGTTTGCTAGTAGATTGATTGATATCTTTTAAGCTTCCTGTATCGATGACACACAGATTAACAATAGGATTGCTTGTTTCGCGTCCAATCATTATTGCTGGATCGGATTCTTGGAGCATTAAATTACCAATATGAAGATCATCATGCTTAAGCTGTTTAGCGGATAAATAGAAAATTGCTTGAAAAAGCTGATATCCTACTTCTATGACAAAGTGTGGTGTGATACTTTCTGGGTTCTTGGAAATTCTAGAATCTAATGTTTCGCCATCAATCCAATCACTAATAAAACAAGCCCATTGGCTATCGCTATTAGGTTGGCCTTCAAATGAATCCACATAACCTGCACTTCGTGGTAATGCGAAGACGTTTCCAGCACCTTGTAAGAGATTAGCTCGCCTTGCTTCTGTATTAACATCTTTTAGAGATGGGTATTCAGCATCTCTGCAAAATTTAGCAGCTAAGAATGCATTAGTAGTTGGGTCTTTAATCTTTAATACGAACCCCTTTGATCCTGCTCTTGATAGAATATCTGAAATATACCCATTTTGGTCTAAGTCAGCTATCTCATACTTAATTTTTGATTGATCAGATCTGATTAAATCAAACTCATCGGGAAATGGTCCTCCTCTTGCTAACCATGCTTTGTGTTCATTCGTTAAACTAGTTTTGGAATCCATCTTCTAGCCATGCCCTTATAAAAGAATCTACGTAATGCATTAGATTCAATTGATTATTAATCTTGAAATCTAACCATATAAAAAACAAATCGGTTACATAAATAAGTTTTTAAGCCATTGCGTTAGTATGTATAAATTTAAACAAGAAATCATCTAAATAAGAAGTTTTATTTCTTTTGTCTTAGGTGGTTACAATCTTCAGAGGGTTTCATTGATCTAAAACACTTAGTTGCTCTTTTATTCCCTCTAAATTCATTTGAATGCAATTCCTGTCATTATCATAAGCACGTTAGTTAATTTTGATAATGTATCCTATGCATCTGGTTGATGTCGTCATATTTAAGCATGGAAAGTATTAATGACGCATATAAAACATTGATAAATAAGGAAAAATAAGTTATCATTGAAGTTGAATTCGGAGCCTCACGGTGCGGCAACACCGCAAAGCTCCTAACCACAACCAACTGTCAAAGGAGTTGACCATGGCTACCCAAAATCTTACCACGTCTACACCCAATCCCATCTACATCCACGAAAACCGCAGCGATTACAATAAGCACCAATCTCTGGCTCCAGCCGACCTGATCGACGGCATCTTCACCATCCCCGATTCCATCGACACCCTAACCCTGCAAGACAAACTCACCGAACGCCTGACCCAACTCTACGCAGCCACCAACCCACCCGAAGACCCGGACACCCAAATCAACAGCGATTATCTGTGGATGTTGCAGGCCATGATCGCCGAAGTCAGGGGCATTGTTGATGAGTTGAACAATCGCTGGGTCTCGGTTGAAACGTCGCATTAAGCCGACAGTGTTGGTCGCGGACATGTCCGCTCCTACATCACGGCTTTGATATTCCCATGTAGGAGCACACATGTGTGCGACCAACGCTATGTTAATCGCGAATTTATCCTTCGATAGATACCCAAAGGCTAACCCCGAATGCCCATTACCCCTGAGCTTCGCCGAATTTCAACCGGCTTTTCGCGAGGGCGAGAAAGCGTATCAAGTATCGATTCAATAAGCCCTTTCTCCGGTGTCAATAGTTCCACTGTATCTTCTGAGTCAACACAGATTCGGGTGTTTTTATTCAGCCCGATTTCTCCTCCTGTATAGAATTCAATAGCTGCAAAAGTAACGTTATTGGTTCTTAATTGATCACCCTGGTAGATTTTCATATCGATATAACCTTGCTCAATATCACCATTGGCTCTGGTAACAAATACTCGACCGTCTCCTTTTATTCTCACAATGCGTGCCACCGGATCATTAGGGTTGGGTGACAGGTCTGCAGGCGCACCTCCAAACCGCTGGCCATTGGTCTGCTCGGGCGTGAGCCCGTCTGGATCAATGCGATCCAGCGGGTTGTTGAACACATAGGCATACAGGTTGGTGTCACCGCCGGCGAACAGGATGGGGTCTTTGGCGGTCCAGCGTCCGGCAAACGGATCGTAATCGCGTGCGCCGAAGCGTACAAGGCCGGTGAGTGGGTCATACATGCCGCCGGCAAAACCGAATGGCTGGAAGCCCGGGTTGGTATCCATCAACACCCGTCCGAAGGCATCATAATCCAGACGTTGGGCAATCATACCGGTTGTTGTATCGATGACCAGACGCACACTGCCGTTCTGATCACTGATGATGCGATAGGTATTGCCATCCCGGATCATGTAGTCGGGTACGTTGGGCCGTATACCGTATACAAAACGGCTGATCAGGTTTCCGTTGCCGTCAAATTCCGCCACCGGGTTGGTATCATCGCGGTACAACCAGCCGTGGGTCAGTGTATCGTTGATCATGCGGCCGATACGGCGCTCGTTGGCATCGATGACATACTCGATTTCATCACCGGATGGCAGGTCTACTGTGATCAGGTTGCCCAGTTCATCATATTGGTAGGTGGTGACATTGGCGCCATCAGTTCTGGTCAACAGCTCACCGCTTTGCCGGTAGCTGTAGGTAACACCGTTATAACTGGTCATGCGGTCCTGGGCATCGTAAACACCGGTTTCGGTATTGACGCCATCATCGCGTTCCAGTCGGTTGCCATTGGCATCGTAGCTGTACTCTGCTGCCAGGGCAGAATCGATATCCACACGCTCCAGGCGGCCGCGATTATCGATGGTGTATTCGTATACCTGGGTCACTGCCGAAACCGTTTCTGACTCATCAGTAATACGCCCAAGCTTGTCGCGGGTAAGGGTGTATGCATAAACCGGGGTGCCGTCGAAAGAAGCCTCATAACCCACCAGCTCACCAAAGTCATTGAAGGTGTAATCGTCAGTTACCATGCTGAGCGTGGTGTCGGCTGGCAGACCGGTTGTAGCTTCACGTGAGATGGTTAATGCTCCTGCCTGAGTGGGCAGACTGTCACCGTCATAGACATAGCTGACTGAGTTGGCGCCATCAATGGATTCGCTTGCGATGCGGCCAAGGGTATCGAAGGTGAAATTGACATCGCCATCGACCGTACCGCTCCAGCTCTGACCGCTCAGCCAGGGGCCGGTGTAGCTGTGAGCCAGGGTCTCGGGGCCGGGTGCAGCGACTGAAGCGATCAGTCCGGTAACCGGATCATACGTCACGGTCGAGGTGCCACGGGCAATCTGGCGGGTTGCCAGCCTGCCGGCGGGATCATAACTGATGATCACACTGCGGCCATCGGCACGATCCACCTGCTGGAGTTGTTGACCCAGGTTATAACTGAAGCTGGTATCCACCAGCCCGCCAATATCCGGCGGTTGATAAGACGCAATGGCGCCAAAGGGAGTGTAAGTGAGCTCATGCAACGGCTGGTCGGGCGGAGTCACTTCTACCAGCTTGTCTTCACTGTTCCAGCCAATGCTGATCACCTCAGTATCGGGTAGTGTCAGGGTGGTAGGCCGGCCAAAAGCATCATAACCATAGGTAAAGCTTCGCGATTCTGCATCGGTGACAGTATCCAGGTCGCCGGTGGCGTTGCGGGTGGTGGATGTGGTGCGCTGTTCGGGTCCTGTGCCTTCATCGATTTGTTCCAGCATGCCCATGCTGTCGTAGCTGTAGGTGGAGACAGTGCCGTTTGCCCCAGTAAACGTCTGTGGGAAACCGTCGGCATTCCATGTAAACGCAATGCTGCGATTTTCCTCAGAAGTAAAGGACAGCAAATCGCCGTTATTGTCATACGTCAATTGATAGGTATTTCCAGCCGGGTCGGTGGCGCTTTCAACCTGGTTAAATTCGGATTCGTAGCTGAACGACCAGGTGCCGCCGAAAGCTGAATTGGTCTGACTCAGCCGGTTTCCGGTTATGTCATAGGTGGCATCCAGAATCAGCCCGTTGGGCAAACTGGTGGTCAACGGATTGCCATTGGTATCGCGTTGATAATCGGTCAGCAGGCCATCGCTGCCGGTAACCGATAGCGGTTCGCCGAACGGCCCGGTAGCTGCATCGGTCATCCGGCTGAGCGGATCGATAAAGCCACTGATTGCATCATCCGGCCGGGTGACCGGGGCGGGGTTGGCTTCACTGCCCATTCCGCCACTGGTGTCGACCAGTCCGACGGACTGGGCAGCAGTGGATTGCCGCACCGAAGTATCCGGCTGGGTGCTCTGGGTAAAGAAGCCCCAGTCATCAAATTGATAAGTGGTGGTGTTACTTTCCCGGTCGGTCTGGGAAGCGATCAGGTGACGGGCATCATAGGTGAAGCTGCGGGTTGAGGTGTCGGGGAATTCCACTTCGGTCAGATCGCCATTGCCGTCCACGGTGAACTGCGTTACACGGCTGGCGGCATCAGTGACGCTCTGCAGCTTGTTGTTGCCGTCATATGCGAACGTTGTGACACGGTTGACTGGATCGGTGATGGTCTG
The DNA here is from genome assembly GCA_028289455.1 of Wenzhouxiangellaceae bacterium. Lineage (GTDB taxonomy): Bacteria > Pseudomonadota > Gammaproteobacteria > Xanthomonadales > Wenzhouxiangellaceae > JAJFKX01. The sequence continues at coordinate 22,249 of JANQPN010000025.1, read as the reverse complement.
CAGCAGGCCATTGCCGTTGTAGGCATACAGCCATTCATTGCCGTTGCGGTCCATGCGCCGGGTCTGGCGACCGCCGGCGTCGAAGAACTGCTGGCTGCCGTCTTTGAGGATACGGGTAAAATCACCACTGACCTCGTCGCGGATGATGCCGGAAAAATCGCCATCCACCGCCACGAATTGGTTTTCACCAAAAAAGCCAGTGGCCACCGATGGGCTGTTCAGCAGCCAGGTAACGGCATTGCGGGTGACGATCTCAACATCCGGCTCGTTGTCATTGCCCTGGAACACCACAAAGGTGGCATTGAAGGTCACGGTGCGGCCACCGGCGGGCGATTCATTGACCACCACGATGTCGGCTGTGGCAGAGCTGGCCAATACCTGCTCACCGCTGCCCGCACCGCGGGTAACATCGGCATCTTCGGAGATGGTGAATTCGGTCAGAGACCCGGCCGGGCCATCGAAAATCGGGTGGCTGGTCTCGGCCACGGTCACCAGGCCGGCACCGCCACTGGAAGAAGATGCCAGCTGAAGTTTCACCAGGCTGAGCCAGTCCGCGACAAAATCTTCATTGCCGTTGATGTTGGTGAAATTGGCCGGCTCGGTACCCAGGAAAAACAATGGCATTCCCTGGGCTTCAGCTTCCAGCAGCAGACGGCCAATCTCACGGTTAATGGGATCTGCAGCGGAGGCCACGAATGAGAAATCAACCCAGATGATCATGCGACTTTCATCGATCACTTCCTGCGTGAACTCGTTGCCCACGATTAGCTGGGAAGCGAAACCCATATCGGTCAGCATGTCGCGGATGGCAGTGGTTTCCTGGCTCCAGCAGCAGGAAGTATTCTGGCGGATCAGCACAGTGATTAGGCCATTCGGGTTGATGCCGCTGAGGTTTTCCTCAAACTGGATTGAACCGCCGTCGCCTTCCACCAGCAGCAGATTCTCTCGGATGGTGCCGACTGCGTCCGGGATGATGTAATCCAGACCGCTTAAGCTCCAACCGGCGCCGAAGGGGCTGTTGGTTTCATTGATCACACTCAGGCGGGCGACATTGTCTTGAGCAATATTGGACTGGATATAGCTGCTGGTAACCTGGGTGTTGACGTCGTACAAACCGGAGGCAAGGCCGGTGGCATCGAGTGGCGCGGACACCCGGAATGGTTCATCGGCACCATCTACCATTGTGCTGGTGTCGATATAAACCGGTGTATCTATCGGCTGCTCATCAACGATGTTCTGATAGAAGATGACCTCAGGTATGCTGGCGCGGCCTTCGATTTCCATATCAACCGGCAAAAAATACTGTGGATAGGCCCGGCGGGTGCGATAAACGAACTCAGGAGCCCAGATACGGTTCTGGGAAAACACCGGCGGCAGGTTAAACCGCTCGGTAAGCTGGCCGTTAAACAGGTCTACTTCAGAACCGACGCCTGCATCACACGAAGGGCAGCAGCCATCGCAATCGGGTGGGTCGTCCTTGCGCCTTTTGCGTTTCGGAGGCGGTGGCAGCGGCATATGCCAATCGGCTGCAATGATGCCGCCCGAAATGGTATCGATAGTACTGCCGTCACCACTGACCTGACCGGTACCGACCACCACAAATATCCCTGCTTCCGGATCCAGTGACCATAAGTCGGTTTCGCTGCCGGGGCGCAGGTTATCGATACCGTTGGAGAAGGTAATGGGGGCCGGGGTAGAGAAGGTTACACCGACCGGCTGGATGGTGATCAGCAGGCCGGGCTGCAGGAACGCCGGCAAAGCTGCCGGTGCCAGTGCGCCGGGCACTTCGGAAATCGAAAGCTCGCCGGCAAACAGATTACCTTCTTCATCCAGCGCAGTACCGGCCAGAACGGTCATGGAAATACCCAGACCGGGATTGGTGACCACGGTGTCCTGTGCCGGGTTGATGGTGGTCAGGCTGGTGGCATCAATACGCGGCAGATAGAACGGCCGGGTAATGTTGTTGATGCCCAGGGTCAGTTCGATGCGTTCACGAAAACCGGCATAGTTGTCGCCGTTCGGTGCCGGCAAAGCGAGTTCGGTATCGATATCCAGGATTTGCTCGCCCAATGGCAAACTGCGCAGATAAAAGTATCCTTCGGCGTTAGACACGGCGACGCTGGGGACATCCAACAACCGGATAGTTGCGCCTTCGATCGGAACGATGGAGCCATCCGTAACAAAAGCATTGGTATCCAGCAAGCGGCCAATCAGGGTAGCGTTGACTTCAAAACTGTCGGTAAAAACCAAATCCTGGGCAATCGCCCGGAAGGGCTGTAAAGCCAGAAAAGTGAAAGACAGCAAAATTGCGGCATATCTGATGGAGTTGCGCATACGCATACACACTTTTTATAAGTATTTATATTTAATTGCGAAATTGTTGATGAATTCGTATCACGGGATCAGCTGACCGGGTAAAAGCAGAGGCAAATTGCGCCTTGATTGTTCTGAGGTCTAAGACCTGGTGATGCCATCCGCCGGTCTCAGAAGCGCTCTTGTCTTATGCCGGTTGCCATCCGGCACGCTGTCGCGATACAAAGTAAACAACAACCCAAGCGTGCAAGAAAACAACAATGCGCATACAACTGGATCAGATAGATCTGAAAATCCTCAAACTGGTGCAGCAAAACGCCCGGCTGACAGCTGAATACCTGGGCGAGCAGGCCGGTTTGTCGGCGCCGGCAGCCTATCGCCGGTTGAGACGCCTTCGCGATGAAGGCGTTATCGAAAACGAAGTTGCACTGCTCAGCGCCAAGGCCCTAGATTGCGGCATGACGTTTATCGTCTCTGTGGTCATGGAGAAAGAACATCAGAAAATCATGGACGACTTCATCGCCGCCATGCAGAAAAACGAATACGTGCAGCAATGCTATCTGATCACCGGCGCTGCGGATTTCATCATTATCGTCAAAGCCCGTGATATGGATGAGTTTCTGAAGTTTTGTGATGTGGCTTTTGCTGTGCGGGACAACTTCCGCAAGTTCGACACCATGGTGGTGATGGAACATGTAAAAGTCGGGCTGACTTTACCGATTGACCGGAGCTGAAAAAGCCGGCTTTTGCTGCTGAATCTGTGCTGCAACACACATGCGCCATGGCTCACGGCGTGCGTTTGATATGAAATTGCGCAAAACCGTGCAATCATAAAAAATCCTGTAAACATTCCCCGAATTTCAACAAAAAATAACGGCAGTGCCGTGGTACGGTAATTGTCGTAGATCAACCAGAACATATAACAAAGCAACGTGAAACAACCACTTATAGGTATTGGCATTGCCTGCTTGATTGCTCATCAGGCCTATGCCGGTGATACACAACATCAAACCATGAACCATTATGCCGACGTCACCAAAGTCGCCACGCAGTACATGACACTGCGGGCAACCGACAACCCACAACTAGAGTCAGTGGTTGAACCCGTCTGGACGGGCAGGGCAGTACGGGATGGGAAGATTGTGCAGTTCAAGTTGGATGAGGCAGACAATTACCCAGTCACCAATGACATCAATCTGACCTCGACAGATCTGTTTTTTGATGACTTCGCCATTACCCGATTTGACGATTGGAATGCACCGGCAGCCTACTGGCTGACGCTGTTCAAAACTTCCAATGGCTGGCGGGTAGCTACTGAAGCGGCTATCTCCAATGCCTGTGTATCCCGTGCCGGACAATATGACCGGAACATAGCCGTGCAGGAAGTGCTGATGGCGCTGGGTGAGTACTACCATTCAGTCGATACCGACTCCTCCTCAGGCCTGGCAGATATTCACCATCCAACATGGGAAATGAAAAACCACGAAGGTGACGCCATTGCCGCCGAAGATCCCGTCACGTTTGCCAAACGGCTCGAGCCCAACAAACACACCGGTTATGCCAACGACCGGCAAATCGCCGACATCCAGATTGTTTATGACTGTGCTGCTATGGTCAGAATCGATAAGCCGTCATCTAAAGGCGTCACCGTTTTTACCCTCTACAGGGAAGGCGATGACTGGATGATCGTCGACAAAGCCTGGTCAAATCAGAAATGAGCAGGCGCATTGGTTCACTGCTGGTATTGCTGATCATCGGTTTCTGTACGCCGGTATACGCAACCAACTTTGTTATCCAGGACGCGATTTTTTATACCAATCAGCATCCAATTGCGGAAAACAATACGCAGAACTTGGAGGCGTATGTCGATGTGTGGCTGCAATGGGATAACGCGTGGCGGAATTCTCGGAACCATGATGGCGTGTGGCTGTTTGTGAAAATGCAGGGGGTTGAGGTTTCCGGCATGCAGCGTATACGGCATGTGCCGATAGCTGAAGATCCCGAGGTGTTATCGATTGACGCCTCCGTAGGTATGGCCAGTCTGGCTACACGGCGGTCGGCGGATTCAGTGGGTGCATTGGTTTTTCCTTCGAAGAGTTTTCGCGGTGATGTCCGGGCAAAAGTGCGCATCCCGATTGACGGTGCGGTCATGGATGGTTTGGGTATAGAGTCCCTGCGGGTAAGTGTATTTGGTATAGAAGTGGTTTATATCCCGCAGGGACCCTTTTATGTCGGTGCCGGTTCGCAACAGGCACTGGAGTATGCCGCCTTTTACCGGTCGGCAGGTAACAATGAATATGCCGGCCACTACCACATAGAATCAGAGGATGAAATTCTGGTCGGGCCAGAACAGGGGCGCCTGACCTACCGGTCGGAAGTTGCGCCACAATACATGGGCGATTCACAAGGCCCGATTCCGGCAGCCTTTCCCAAGGGTTACCAGGCGTTTTACATCATGAAGTATGAAATCAGCCAGGGGCAGTATGCTGACTTTCTCAATAACGTTGAGTGGTATGCACCTGACCTGCGCCTGAACTTCGGCGGGCCAACCTATTACCGGGATCGCGGCACCCTGAAAAGAGAAGATGGCAAAGTGGTGGCGGGTAGCCCGCACCGGCCGGCCAACTTCATCAGTTGGGAAGACGGCATTGCCTTTCTGGACTGGTCCGGATTGCGCCCCATGACCGACTTTGAATTCACCAAAGCCGCCCGCGGGCCGGAACGCCCCATACCCGGCGATTACGTGTGGGGTACCGACAATATGAATCACCTGGAGCGGGCCGTGCTTGGTAATGATGATGTCGGCATGCTCAACGGCTTGAGTGAATCTGAGCTCTCCAACGCCAACCGGGCAATGTTCGGCGCCTCGTATTACTGGGTGATGGATTTATCCGGTAGTCTGTGGGAAAAGGTGGTGACCATCGGTGATGCTGCCGGGCGCAGTTATACCGGAGCGCATGGTGATGGTATGCTGGTTTCCTGGGGGGAGGCCAACGTTGAAAACTGGCCGCGTGAACTGGGCAGCCCCAGGCGGGAAAAGGGTTTTGGTTACCGCGGCGGCGGGTTCTACGACCGGGGTGGTCACTATGATCTGTACCGGCCTCACAGCCGAGTAGCGTATCGACCGTTCGGCAACTGGACCGGTGGTCCAAGACACCGTGCCTATGGCATGCGTGGGGTGCGCACAGCGGATTAAATCTTCCAGGGCACCCATATCTAATGGGTGTCCCAGTGCTTACCCAGTGCTTCTAATCAATCGGCGAAATTCTAAAACGTGCCTGCAATGAATCTATACCCTGTATTGCCTATACTATTACCTGTCCTGAAGCATATCTCCACGATATAAAACCAATAACAATATCGGCTTAAGCATTTCTGCTTATCAGGATATCAACTGACGTAATAAACAAGATAACGGTATTGAATATAGTAGGTTGTCACATGCTCAAATTTCGCCCCATAAAGTTCGTTACTGCTCTGTTCACTGCCATGTTGTGTTGGCATGCTGTGTCTGCTCCTGTAGATGAGCACCAGGCGATTGCCCGCGCAGTCAATAAGCTGGAATCAAGTAATCTGGGGATAGTTCTGTATAACCCCGGACATACGGTTGAGTACACTCGGCAGGGTGTTGCATTTTTGCCTTCATCAGGTGCGCCGGAATGGCGGTGGCAATTGGCGTCCATTTCTCACCAATCAGATCAATCCGGGTACTCAGAGGTGCTTCCAGTGAATTCGTCGGGTGATGATGTCCACTATCAGCGGGGTGATATCACTGAGCAATACCTTGCCAAAGCCAACACCATTGAACAACGTTTTGTGCTGGGTAATCCGCCGGCTTTGGATGGCCGCGACTTCGTTATTACCGGCAATATCCAAAGTGATGGTGAATTTGCTTCGACAGCAGATGGCTGGCGCTGGCGTAACCGCAATGGTGAAGTGAAATTGGGTACAGTGACGGTATTTGATGCGGATGGAAGGATATTGCCTGCACAGATGACTGTGACAAGCCGGCAAAGTGAAATTGTGGTTGCCGCTGAGGTGCTGGCTGCAGCCAGTTATCCGGTAACCATCGATCCGGAAATTGGCGCTAATGATTTCCGCATATCCGATGCCGGTGGAAGCGGGACCGTCACTGCCAGGCCGGAAATAGCCGCTGTAGCTTACAACTCGACCGACAACGAATACCTGGTGGTATGGGAAGCAGATGATACTGATACCACCGGCATTGTGGATGAAGAGGTCGAAATATTCGGCCAGCGCATTGATGCCGCCACGGGTGAGGAACTGGGTGACAATGATTTCAGAATTTCCGACGCTAATGGAACCGGTGCCGGTGGTGGGCCGAATGGTGCGTTCAATCCTGCTGTGGCCTACAACTCAACCAACAATGAATACCTGGTGGTGTGGCAGTCAGGAGATACCGATACGCTTGGCATTTCGGCCGGCGAAACGGAAATATTCGGCCAGCGTCTGAATGCCGCCACCGGAGCAGAGATGGGCACCAATGATTTCAGGATATCGGATATCGGTGTTGATGGGGTTGCTGGCGCTGATGCCAGATCCCCGGCAGTGGCTTATAACCCAACCATTAATGAGTATCTGGTGGTTTGGCATGGAGATGGGGAGCCGGGGCTGGCCAATAATGAAACTGAAATCTACGGTCAGCGATTGGATGCTTCGACAGGTGATGAGGTCGGTACCAACGATTTTCGGATTTCCGTGACCGGGCCTGACAATGATGCAGGGTTTGTAGCGATGACGGCTGATGTAGCTTATAACTCGACCGATGAAGAATACCTGGTGGTGTGGTACGCCAACCGGGGAATGACTGGTGTATTTTCAGACCGGGAAATTTTCGGCCAGCGGTTGATTGCAGCCACTGGTGCGGAAACAGGCGATGATGATTTCCGCATATCCGATGCCGGCGTGGAAGATGAACCGGGGCCATTGGCGATTGATCCGCGTGTTGCTTACAACAGTGTCGATAACGAGTATCTGGTGGTATGGGAATCGAATGATCCGGAAGTACTGGCTTCTGGCGGGGGTGAAATGGAAATTTTCGGTCAGCGGCTGGACAACACCGGTGCGGAAATCGGCCCCAATGATTTCCTGGTCTCTGATGCTCAGGGTATTGGTGGTCAGTCGTTCGATGCCACCCGGCCCGGTATTGCCTATAACCCGGTTGATAATGAATATCTGGTGGTGTGGGATGCCGATGATATCGATTCGCCCGGCGTTGAGAATAATGAATTCGAGATTTTCGGTCAGCGGATTGCCGGTGGAACCGGGGCAGCAGTCGGTGCCAATGATTTTCGGATTTCCGATGCTGGTGGGGATGGTTTGAATGGAATAGATGCACGAAATGCCAGGGTTACCGCCAGCACTACGGGCAGTGAATATCTGGTGGTGTGGGAGGCGGATGATACTGACACCAGCGGCATAGTAGCCGACGAATTTGAAATTTTCGGGCAGCGTCTTAGCTTTGCCCCTGATCTGGCCATCAGTAAAACCAATAATGCTAATTTCATCACCGGCGATGTCCCGGTGACCTACACCATCACGGTTTCCAATGTCGGTGGTATGGCAATCACCGGCGCCACGGTAACCGATATTCTGCCGGGTAATCTGACCAATGCAGACTGGGTATGTGATGCTGATGACGGCGCCAGTTGTACCGCCAGCGGTATGGGCTCGATAATGGATGACATGGTCGATCTGGATATTGGCACCAGTGTGACTTATACATTGACGGTTGATCCTGTGGTGGCAGAGACCGACACGGTCAGCAATACGGCAACGGTTAGTTTGCCGGTTGGTACCACCGATACCAATTTAAGCAACAACTCAGCAACTGATACCGATATTGTGGCGGGCGTGTTTGCGGATAGTTTCGAGAATAGCGAGTAATAACAGCCAGCTAACCCGGGAATTTTGAGCGGCGATATCTCATGTGATGAAACTTGAGTATCTAAGTTATTTGTTCTTATCAGTAAGTCTGTTCAAAAAAAGCACCGGTATCAGACCAATCAATACAATGGCGATAGCCGCCGTTGATGCTTCGGCCAGGCGCTCATCGCTGGCCAGCCGGTAGACCCGGGTAGCCAGTGTTTCAAAATTGAAGGGCCGCAACAGCAGCGTAGCGGGTAATTCACGCATGGTATCGACAAACACCAGTATGCCGGCTGTGATGATGGAATTGCGCATCAGCGGCAGGTGGATGGTTCGGATAAACCGTAACGGCGATGCACCCAGGCTTCGGGCCGTTTCATCAAAGATGGTGGGAATCTGTTCCAGCCCGCTGCTGGTGGTGTTGTAGGCAACGGTCAGGAACCGGACCACATAGGCATACACCAGTGTCGTAATGGTGCCGGTCAGTATCAGGCCGGTGCGCCAATCGAATCGGGTTTCAAAAAACTCTGCCAGCCAGCGGTCCAGCTGCGAAACCGGTGTCAGCAGGCCTACGGCCAGCATGGCACCGGGCAGGGCGTAGCCCAATGTGGCAATCTGGATGCTGGTATTGGTGGCGCGCGAAGGGGCGATGTGCTGGGCATAGGTGAGCAGCAATGCCACTGCCACGGCAATCACTGTGGCAATCATGGCTACTTTGACGCTGTTGGTGGCAAACACACTGAAACTGCTGCCCAACATCGGGTCTCCGGTGCTGATGGCAAATCCGGCCAGGACACCCAGCGGCAACAGGCAACCCAAAATAATCGGCAATGAGCAGACCACGAAAGCCAGTACAGCACGCCATCCGGATAACGGGATGCGCTTCAGCGAGCCATCGCGGGCATAGGCTGAATGGTCGACCTTATTGCGGTTCAGTTTTTCCAGCACCACCAGCACAATAACAAAGCAGAACATCACCGCAGCCAATTTCATCGCGGCGGCTTTTTCTCCCATGGCAAACCAGGTGCGGAATATGCCGGTGGAAAAGGTCGGCACGCCAAAGTAGTCAACCACCCCGAAGTCCGCCAGCGTTTCCATCAACACCAGGGCCAGGCCGGCGGCAATGGCCGGGCGGGCAGACGGCAGGGCAATCCGGAAAAATGCTTTGGACGGTGTGGCGCCCAGGGTACGGGCGGCATCAAACAGGGTGGATGAGCGTTGTATAAAAGCCACCCTCGCCAGCAGGTACACATACGGATACAGCACCAGGCTCATTACCACTGCCGCTCCGCCCAACGAGCGAATTTGCGGGAAAACATACTCACCGGCCTGCAACCCGGTAACAGCACGCAGCACCGTTTGCACCGGTCCGCTGAACTCAAGCAGATCGGTATACACATAGGCAACGATATAGGCCGGTGCGGCCAACGGCAGCATCAGTGCCCAGGCAAACAGCTTTCTGCCGGGAAATTCAGTGGCAGCGGTCAGCCAGGCGCAGCTTACCCCGATAATCATGCTGTAAATCGCTACCTGCAGCATCAGCAGGCCGGTATTGGTCAAATAGCCGGGTAATATGGTGGAGCGGATATGTTCCCAGGCCGAATCTGCCGGACCCAGCAGGGACAGCAGCACAAACAACATGGGCACGGCAATCAGCAGGGAGATCAGGCCGCTGGTCATCAGCCAGCTGTAGCGAGACATGCCGGTGCTGATCACGGGCAGGTTCCCTGACTGCCGGATACATCCATCTTCAGCTGATGGCAGTTAGCGGAGTGAGTGAAATTGAGAGTTACCATTGCCTGCAATTAATGGTAATTTGCTGAATCGATGCATATTTTGTCGACGGTTTGGTTCATTAAACTGATGCTGTATGCTATAACATTGAAAATGATAATGAGAATCATTATATTTTATGTCGCTGACCTTTGAAAACATCTCGCACAAATATGCAGATACCCAGGTGCTCAATGACCTGAGTTTAACGGCCGCTGCGGGAGAAATCACCTGTCTGCTCGGTCCGTCCGGCGGTGGCAAAAGCACACTGCTGCGGCTGGCGGCAGGGCTGGAGGCAGTGCAATCCGGTGTCATCCGGCTGGATGGCGAGGTGCTGGCCTCTGCCGGCAGAAATCCGCCACCGGAGAAACGGCCGATAGGATTGATGTTTCAGGAAAATGCTTTGTTTCCCCATATGACGGTAGCCGACAACATAGCCTTCGGACTGACCGGCTTAACCAGGCCGCAGCAACAGCAGCGGGTTAATACCTTATTGGATATGGTTGGCTTATCGGACTTTAACCGCCGGTATCCGCATCAGCTTTCCGGCGGGGAACAGCAGCGCATCGCTCTACTGCGCTCACTGGCGCCGCAGCCGCAGGTCATCTTGATGGATGAACCGTATGCCAGCATTGATATTACCCGTCGGCGGCAGTTGCGTGAGGCAGCAAGGCAGACCCTGAAACAGGCCGGGACAACCACCATTCTGGTCACCCACGATCCTGCCGAGGCGATGGAAATGGCGGACGCCATTGCGGTGCTTGATGATGGAAAGATACTCCAGACCGGCAGCCCTCAAAGCATTTACGAACAGCCGGCAGCCGCTGCGGTGGCAGCACTGTTTGGTGATGCACAGCAGTTTGCAGCCACGGTGATCCCGAATGGTTTTCACACAATATATGGTGATATCGATGCAGCCGATCAGCTTCGCCGTGATATTGATGGTGATTGCCAGCTGGTGGTTCGGCCGCATGGGCTTGGCCTGCAGAAAAATGCTGCGTCAGCTTTGAAGATTATTGATTTGCGTTATGTCGGCGAGGGCTGGATTGCTTTTCTATTACCGGAAGCGGCAGCGCCTTCGGTCAAACCGCTGCGCGTGGCAACCGATCAGGCTGCGCAGCTGAAAATATCAGATCGGGTTTCATTACACGCTAATGCCGGTGGCTTTTACAGTTTTGCAGATTAAGACACCGGGCATTGTCAGGATAATTTTGAGGAATTTATGTTTACACAATTAGTTAAGGCCATTGTTATCGGTGTTGTGGCCGCCGGCCTGGTTTTTTCCACACACGGGCAGGCAAAAGAGGAAGTGAATGTTTACAGTGCACGGCATTACGATACCGATCTGGCACTGTATACCGACTTTGAAGAGCAGACCGGTATCAAGGTCAACCTGATTGAAGCGGCCAGTGATGCTTTAATCGAACGAATAGTCAACGAAGACAAATACAGCCCGGCGGATATTTTGATTACCGTCGATGCCGGCCGGTTGTTTCGTGCCGAAGAGCGTGGCATCTTTGCGCCATTTCAGTCGGACCTGCTGGAGTCCAGGGTGCCGGAACATCTACGTCACCCGAATGGGTTCTGGTATGGCCTGTCCAAGCGCGCGCGAGTGATTATCTACAATGCCGAGGCCGGCAGACCTGAAGGGCTGAATAACTATCAGGACCTGGCCGATCCACGCTTCAAGGGCCAAATCTGTGTACGCTCGTCCTCAAACATTTATAACATTTCACTGCTGGCTTCGATTGTCGCCCATCTGGGTGAAGAGCAGGCCCAGGCCTGGGCAGATGGAGTAGTGGCCAACTTTTTCAGGCGTCCACAGGGTAATGATGTGGCCAACATCAATGCGGTGGCCTCCGGTGAGTGTGCTCTTTCTATCGTCAATTCCTATTACATCGCCCGGCTGCTTGCCGATGGTGATCCGGCAGCCAGGGGCGTAGGCATTATTTACCCTAATCAGGATTCCACCGGTACACACGTTAATATCAGTGGCGCGGGAATATTGAAGTATGCACCCAACAGGGACAATGCTATTAAATTCATCGAATACCTGACCGGCATGCGTGCCCAGCATTTTTTTGTTGAAGGCAATAATGAATACCCGGTGGTCGCTGGTGCCGAGATAACCTCTGCGCTGTCGCATATGGGCATGTTTGACGAAGACACCATTAATGCGAGTGAGCTGGGCAGGAACCAGGCCGCCGCCGTTCGAATTTTTGACCGGGCCGGTTGGAACTAGCGCCGGCCAGCATCGTGTGACACGGCTGTTTCCTGTGGGTAAGTCTAGTCGGCCCAGAGCCGCATAATATTGTTCTGGGCCTTGATGATATTCAGTCTGGCTGATTGATTCTGTTCGTTTCTGGGCAGTTGCTGCAATGCGGTATACAGATCAAAAAGAATTTCACGGTGCTCAGCCAGTCTGACACGGCTTTGCACCCAGCCGACGGCTGCCAACCGGTAGCCGGAGGTGACCGGCGCAACGTAATGCAGGGCGTTGGCTGAATACAGATACAGCGCGCCCTTGGGCAGCTTGACGCTTTCATTACCGTCATTTCTTTCCAGTACCAGCTCTCCACCCTGGTAGCTTTCAGGATCAGACAGAAACAGCGTGAACGACAGGTCGGTACGCGTGTTGGCAATGATGGCATCATCCATATGGCTGCCGTATGTCATGCCGGGGTCATAACGGTTGAACATGATTTTGGCGAACTTAACCGGCAGTGCAGCCTGTTTGAAAACGGTATTCGCGAGCAATGCCTTTTCTACCAGCTTCGCCGCCCCTTTGACTGCGGGCGACTTGGGGTTGGCCTGCAGGTTTTTTTTAACCAGCCTGGCGGTTTTTCCAGCGGTCTTCCTGCCGTCTTCAAACAGCGTGTTGTCTGCTAAAGTATCGGTAATGGCCTCGATTGTATGGACATCGAGCACGTTTTCTAGGAATATAGCCATATGGGTATAACTGATAATGAGAATTATTAACATTATCGGCAGATAGATCGTTAGTCAAAACGAAATACACACCTTTAATCAAATTATCAATTTATGTGAGGCGTAGATCAACAATGCTAAAACGAACCAAGCTTTGGACCAGTATCAGTGCTGCCACACTTGCCGGATTTACCGGCATATCCGGTTGCGACAATGCAGCTGATGTAGAACAGGATACCGCCCGACAGTCAGAAATTTCCGATGCCAGAACCCACGATGAGCCATTGGATGCCGACAATACGTTGAATACCAATAGTGAAGGCGAGGGAGAAGGAGAAGGCGAGGGAGAAGGAGAAGGCGAGGGAGAAGGAGAAGGCGAGGGAGAAGGCGAAGGCGAGGGAGAAGGCGAAGGCGAGGGAGAAGGCGAAGGAGAAGGAGAAGGAGAAGGAGAAGGAGAAGGAGAAGGAGAAGGAGAAGGAGAAAGCGAAGGAGAAAGCGAAGGAGAAAGTGAGGGAGAAAGCGAAGGTGAGGGCACCGCACCTGCATTGAACCTGGCTGTTGATGATCTGGCTTATCTGACCCAACTCAGCCTTATGCGCGGGCATCTGTTTGTCGGCCATGAGCTCTATAAGGCGGGACATATCGAACATGCCAAAACCCACATGAAACATCCGGAAAGTGAGCTTTACGGAGATATCGCACCGGCGTTTGCGGCCCGGGGGTCAGCAGGCTTTGCTGATCAGTTAAGTAATCTGTCAAACAATGTGGAAAATGAAAACAGCCAGGAAGCAGTATCCAGTGCTTATGCTGATTTAACAGCGGCTATAGCCGAAAATGAAGCAGCCACCGGTGAATCCGCTCTATCGGCCGCCAACAGACTGAAGCTGGCCGTTGAGCTGCTGAGAGTGGCCGGCGAAGAATATGGAATTGCCGTTGTAGACGGCAGGATGGAAAACGCGCATGAATACCAGGATGCGTATGGCTTTACCACAGTAGCTAAATCGATCATCAGTGGGATAGATGGATCAGATGCAGCTGTTGCCGAGGTCCAGCAGTCGGCATTGGCCGTTATCAATGGACTGGATGCATTGTGGCCGGGCCTGATTCCTCCGGAGACCTTGGATACGGAAGCCGGTCAGCTATTTGGTGCGGCAGCACGCATAGAGATTCTGGCATTAGGGCTCGAATAAGCTTGATATGGCTGGCTCTTGAGAGTCAGATCAAGCAGTATATACAAGGGGTTGACTGAGTAAGAACTCTCCAGTGGAAACCCAGAACAAATCGGTGAATTATGTTGACAAGTAATGGGGTTGCGCAGGAGACTGTAACAAAAAGAGTGACAATCATTGGCACTATAATCAGCATGAAATGACAGGGAGGCCAATGCTAATTAATCGTTGATATTATTGTAGCTACGGATTTTTGGCAAGACTGGGAGGCATGACACCTATTGTTATTTAAATACTGAGAATATTATATTGTCGTATAGTAAAAGAAATTGTAATGGGGAACGGGGTTTTGAAGATAAAGAAGGAATCAATTGAGGCTTTAATTAAAGAAGCAAAAGAGAATGGTTCACTAGTTCTTGATCTGTCTAATAGAAATCTGAATTTTTTACCTCGAGCTATATATGCATTAAAGTCTTTGATAGCGCTTGATTTGTCTGGTAATAATTTTATGACATTACCAGCAGATATATCTGAACTTGAAAATCTTTGTTATCTGAATCTTTCAGAAAATAGGTTTCAAAGTATCCCATTGAGTGTGTATTTTCTAAAAAGTTTGATTAGCTTGGATGTTTCGAAAAATAGGCTTGAGGATAAGATTTATCTTTTTCATATGTTAAAGAATTTAAAATCTTTAAATCTATCAAATAACAACTTTTCCGGAATAGAAAAAACTACCTCTGCCTTAAAAGCGATCTCTCAAGTAGATCTTTCATCTAACTATATAAAAGTAATACCTAGTGAGCTATTTGAAAGCAAAGCCTTAAAATATCTTGATCTCTCAGATAATAAAATCGAAAGATTCATTGGGTCGGTAAAGGAAAGTTCATTAGAGGCTTTAAGTCTGTCTGATAATAATCTTGAGTCATTATCACAGAATATTATCAATTTAAATAATTTAGAGGCGATAAGGCTTTCTTATAATTCAATTCCGATGCCACCTGAGATTTTAGAAAATGAAGATGCGAATATAGTATTTTCATATTACAAAGATAATATACAGGTATCAGAAAGATTAAGGAAGCAAATTAATGAAGCAAAAGTACTATTTGTCGGTGAAGGAGGAGTGGGTAAAACATCATTAGTAAATAGACTAATGGGAAAAGATTTTGATGATGATGAAAAAATCACAGAGGGTGTTAATGTTTCGAGGTTTATAATAAAAGGCTCTGGTGAAGATTTCCCGTTCAGAATGAATATATGGGATTTTGGAGGGCAAGAAATCATGCATGCCACTCATCAATTTTTCTTAACTAAAAGGAGTGTATATGTAATCGTATTAGATTCACGTAAAGGAGAAAGAGCAAGCGCTTTGGAATATTGGCTGCGAATCACAAATAGTTTTAGCGATAATTCGCCTATTATGATTGTTTTAAATAAAATTGATGAAAGTTCAATAGAGCTAGATAAGCGTGGCCTAAAAAATAAATATGAAAATATAGTTGAATTCTATGAGATATCCTGTAAGCAGGATGTAGGCATAGATCTCTTTAAAAAAAGGCTCATCGAATCTTGTTTATCACTACCATATGTCAAGGATAAGCTTGATATAGGATGGTTAAATGTGAAAGACGAACTTGAAAAGTTGCATCATGACTATATTAGTTTTGACGAATTTATTGAAATATCAAATAAGAATGGGGTGAGTAATTCAAGGAGTCAAAAAGCGCTGGTCAGTTTTCTACACGATTTAGGGATAATACTTCATTATGGTAATGATATACGCCTCAAGGATACAAATATATTAAATCCTTCATGGGTTACTGATGCTGTATATATGATAATAAACTCAAACATCCTTTTTCAATCAAAAGGTAAGCTTTGGTTCTCGGATTTAAAATCTATAATAGGTAAGATGTATCCTGAAAATAAATGGCTATATATTATATCTATAATGAAAAAGTTTGAGCTATGCTATGAATTTGAAGATGTGAGTGAGCCAAGGTATTTGATTCCAGGGTTACTGCCTGCTGAAGAGCCTTATTTTGAGGTCCCTATAAAAGATTGTTTAAGATTTGAGATAAAATATAAAGTTCTTCCGGGCAGTGTAATGTCAAGACTGATGGTGAGAATGCATGCATATATCTTGAAAAATACATATTGGAGGAATGGGGTGTTGTTCCGGCATGAGGAAAATATTTCACTAGTAAAATCTGATAAAGAAGAAAAATTAGTAAGTATTTATGTTTGGGGGAAATCGAAAACCCGAAGAATATTATTAGGTATTATTAGGTCGGAATTGAATAAAATACATAATTCTATTCCAAAAATTATTCCAACAGAAGTTATTCCAATACCTGGCTCTAGCCAGACAAAAATTGATTATAAGGATTTATTAGAGCTTGAGAATTATGGTATTGAAAATCATTTTTATCCAAAGTATGGAGATTATATTTCAGTTTCAGAATTATTAGATGGTGTAGAAGATCGTGGAGATAGATACGACATGGCAAAGGATAGAAAAAAAACCGAGAATGTTGCGCATAATGGACGGTTATTTGAAAAAGCAAATATAGGGGATAATGCGACAATAATGATAGGTGATTATGGTATTCAAAATATTAGTAATGTGGTAAACCGATATGATTTGGTAAGCCTTGAAAATGCACTGAAGAAAGTGGCTGTTGAAGAGGAAGATATAGAATCGTTAAAAATATCTATCGAGAGTGATGCAATAGTTGTCGAAGATACTAATGAAATTGGCCCAAGTGTGAAGAGTTGGATGAAGAAGATGTTATCAAAAGCTGTTGATGGGACTTGGCAGGTAAGTATAGGAGCTGCAGGCGCTCTCCTGGCTAATGTTATACAAGCATATTATGGATGGAAGTGATTGCTTTAAACTTTTATATATACAACTCAACTTTGATAAACCTAATTTATTAGGAGACTCTAGCCTCTATATATCATAAATTTCACAGGTGCCTTAGGTGCTATTGCTAATAGGTATAGTAAGCAGACTATGGGGTAAATGTAACGCCTATCAGAGCTTTTATTGCTGATTCTTCTCTATATTTGACTGGCCATACTATTCAAGACATTCATGAATGTTGATGCCCATTAGATATATTTATGACCGCCCCTCATTACCCAAATATTTGCCTAAAACTAAATGGTCGATCTCAGTAGACTTCTAGACAACTTGTTTAAAGTACCTGGGAATCCAACAATGAAAAAACTGCTATCGGCCCTGCTGCTGCTCTCTTCTTCCGCCTTCGCCGTTGATGGCGTTTTCGAAATCAATCAGCTGTGTGCAACCAGCCTGGGTTGCTTCAGCGGGGATACCGGTGGTTTCCCCATTACCATTTCCAGCCCCGGCAGTTACCGGCTAACCGGTAACCTGGATGTTTCCGGTTTAATCGATCCGGAAGATGTCAGCGCCATTGTGGTCACCGCATCAAACGTCACCATAGATATGAATGGATTCCAGATCAGGGGGCCGGTGTTTTGTACCGGAACCACAGTCACTTCCTGTGCCCCGAGCGGAGGTACAGGCATAGGGATTGATGTCACTGCTGTAATAAATACCAATTCAGTAACCAGAGTAAAAAATGGTGCTATCCGTGGAATGGGTGCTGAAGCCATCAATATCCAGAGCGATGCGGATGTCATTGGAATGACCATCAACAGTAACGGCGGAGCGGGCATTGTGGTGGTGGGTCGCGGCATTGTTGCCGACAACAATCTGATCCGCAACGGTGGTGAGGGAATTATCGGCGGGTCGCTGATCAGTCGTAACAACATCCGGGGCAATGCGGCAACCGGTATTACGCCATTGGGTGACAGTAAGGTTTATGACAACCGAATTGACCGCAATGGTGATGATGGAGTGGATTGCTCTGCCTGTAGCCTGATTGAGAACGTGATTACCAACAATTCAGGCTTTGGTGTGACCTTCAGCGGCACAGTGGTCAGCGGGGGTAATCTGATCGACGGTAATACCATGGGAGAAATAACCGGGGCCGTGCCGTTCGAGATTGCGCCGAATCGTTGTGGTGCAGTCGCTTGCTGATTGAGCGCTGTGATGAAACCGTTAATTACTCAAATTACTGCGGCCGTTATGCTTGGCTGGGGGTCTTTGCTGAGTGCGCAGACGCCTGCTCCTACCGAGCTGGAGGCCATCCATTTCAGCGGTGATATCGATCACCAGCTGCCGGCGCCGGACTCCAGCAATCTTGCCAGCATGGATGACACCCTTGCAGTGTTTAATCTGGATACTGCTACCGCCATCGGCTTCAATGATCTGGACGTGCTGGATAATTCAGCCCTGGATGCATTTCATGCCGGCGATATCAACTGCGGGGTAGCGCTTTACAGTATCGAGGCAACCGCTGATATTTTCGGGACAGTAATGCGTCCCGCAGATGTTTTCGATGTGACCGGCACCAAATTCCTCGATGCGATGGCGGCCAGCATTCCGGATGGCGTCAATGTGGATGCCGTGAGTTGGAATCCGGCTGATTGTGACGTGATTATATCCGTGGATGTCCACGCCGAGCTGGATGGCACGGTGTATGCCCCCGATGATCTTATTGCCTGGAATGCCACTGATGGATTCAGTTTATTCATGGCAACCGGGTTGGGTGCGAACATTGATGCATTGCATCTGTTTGACGATCCGGACCGTATATTAATTAGTACGGCTGAAGATGTTCAGATCGCCGGCATCGCCTTTCAGGACCATGACGTGATAGAACTGGTTGCTGAAGTGGCGGGCACATTATCGGTGCTGTCATTTTCACCGGCTTTGTTCAATCCCACATGGGATGCTGCGGATCTGGATGCATTGTGGGTGATGCCGCTTGGTCCGCCCGGGGTATTCCAATGGGCTGTGTCAGAGGTTGAAGTGTTTGAAGATTCGGGCAGTGTGGATGTGATGATTACCCGCACCGATGGTGACCAGGGCAGTATCGATGTCAGCTGGACCACCATCGCCGGCAGTGCCGATGCCGATGTGGATTTCACCAGCGCCAGTGATGTTTTGACATTGCCGGATGGCGTTACCTCAGGAATGGTGACGGTCAGCCTGCTGGATGATGATCTGGTTGAAGGCAATGAGGATTTTATGCTGCGTATCACGGCTGTATCGGATGCTGGCGTGATCGGTTCGCCCCAGGATGTGCTGGTGGTTATCCGGGATGATGAAGATTTTATCTTTGCCGACGGATTCGAGGATTAACACCGAAACAGCTACCGGTGATTATCGGCAGGCAACCTTTGTATAAGTCAAAGTTTCCCCAGGGTCCGGCCACCTCGCACTTATGGAAAAGGCGAGGTGGCTGGATTTTATCCGGCTGTCAGCAAGGCTGAACAGCTACTGGTTCCAACGTTGTCTGGGCCCCAGAGTGCGCCAGGCCAGCATGCCCAGCAGCGCAGCCATCAGCAACATTCCCCATACATTCAGGCTGGGTACCATCAGCACCACTGGTGTCGATTGGGTAGAGCTGTTGTTGTTGTCGGCCGGGTCATTTTCATTGGCGGTTACGCTGGCATCGTTAACGATGGGCACTGACTGATTAAAGTCCACCTGAGCAACGAAACTCAATTCAACACTGGCGCCGTTGGGTAATGGCCCGAACGGGCAGGTGACCGTACCGGCAGCTTCGGTGCAGCCTGTTGCGGAAGACACAAAGCTCAAACCCGCCGGCAGCACATCGGTAACCACCCCGCCGGTGGAATCGGACGGGCCGCTGTTGGTGACCGTCAGCGTATAGGTGATTTCACTGCCGGGAACTGCAGCAATTACTCCGCCGTCGCTCTTCTCGATGGACAGATCCGTTTCCGGCATCAGCACTGTGTCGTCATCGGTGGCCGAATCATTGGCTGGATCCGGATCGGTGACAGAACCGCTGCCGGTGGCGGTATTGGTCAGTGTGCCGGTGGCATCCGCTGCAATGCTGCAGGTTACCGTATAGGTCACTGAGCTGTTGGCCGGCATGTTCAGTGTTTCCATCAAATCGCCGGTGCCCGCTGCGGTATTACCGGTGGCCCCGCCTGCGGCGGTGCTGGTAAAGGTGCAAGCCAGCTCTGCCGGCAGCATGTCGGTCAGCGTTACTGAGGGATCATCGATGGGACCGTCGTTACTGATCACAATGGTATAGACCAGGGTGGTTTGACCGGGTACGGCTGATGTAACGCCATCGGTCTTGGTTACCGAGATGTCGGCTTCGTCAATCAGCATGGTGTCGTCATCAGTGGCCGAGTTATTGCCGGTATCCGGGTCGGTAACCGATGGCGTAACCGTTGCGGTGTTGGACAACGTGCCGCTGGCCATGGAATCGATATTGCAGTCCACGGTATAGGTGACCGAACTGCCTGAGGGCATACTCAGCGTTTCCGCCAGATCACCGGCACCGGCTGCGGTATTACCGGTAGCGCCACCGGCGGCGACGCTGGTAAAGGTACAGGTCAACTCGGTGGGCAGTGTATCGGCCAGGGCAACCGACGGGTCATCGCTGGGGCCGGCATTACTGGCGACGATGGTATAAGTCAGCGTTTGTCCCGGTATGGCGGTTGTTACGCCATCGGTCTTGGTGACCGAAACATCAGCCTCAGGCATCAGCACGGTATCGTCATCGGTGGCTGTATTGTTGCCCGGTGTCGGGTCGGTTACCGAAGCTGTTGCTGTCGCGGTATTGGACAGCGTACCGGTAGCTGCTGAATCAATGTCACAGCTGACGGTATAGGTGACCGAACTGCCGACCGGCATATCCAGCGTATCAGCCAGATTGCCTGAGCCTGCTGCAGTATTACCGCTGGCACCGCCGGCGGCTACGCTGGTATAGGTGCAGGTTAATTCAGCCGGGAAGGTGTCGGCTACTGCAACGGCCGGGTCAACGCTGGGTCCGGCGTTGCCGACCACGATGGTGTAGGTCAGGCTTTGGCCGGGAATGGCGCTGGTGATACCGTCGGTCTTGGTGATCGAAATGTCGGCTTCAGGCATCAGTACCGTGTCACTGTCGGTAGCGGAATTGTTACCTGCGACAGGGTCGGTCACCGATCCGGCTGCTGTGGCGGTATTCGACAGGGTGCCGGTGGCGGCAGCATCGATATTACAGGCCACGGTATAGGTGACCGAACTGCCCGCCGGCATGTTCAGTGTTTCCGCCAGATCACCGCCACCGGCGGCGGTATTGCCGGTAGCACCGCCGGCCGCCACACTGGTGAAGGTACATGTCAGGTCTGCAGGCAGGGTGTCGTTCAAAGACACGGCCGGATCATCGCTGGGTCCGATGTTGCTGGCAACAATGGTGTATGTCAGCGATTGTCCCGGTACAGCCGATGTCAGGCCATCGGTCTTGGTGACTGAAATATCGGCTTCCGGTGTTAATACGGTATCACTGTCGGTTGCAGCATTATTGCCCGGGACAGGATCAGTCACCGAGCCTGTTGCTGTGGCGGTATTCGATAGTGTGCCGGTCGCGGCTGCATCGATATCGCAGGTCACGGTATAGGTGACCGAGCTGGAAGCCGGCATACTCAGTGTTTCCATAAGGTTACCGGCACCCGCAGCGGTATTACCGGTAGCACCACCGGCCGCCACACTTGTGAAAGTGCAATTGTTCAGTGCCGCCGGGAACATGTCGCTGAGCGTAACCATGGGGTCAACGCTCGGGCCGTTATTGCTGACCACAATGGTATAGGTCAGGCTCTGGCCGGGTGTTGCGCTGGTCACGCCATCGGTCTTGGTAACCGCAATATCTGCATCTGCTGACACCGTAACGGTATCCGAGCAGCTGTTGTTGCTTTCATTCAGCTCGGTAATATCGTTGGAGGCATCGGCCAGGCAGAAACCACCGGCGCGCGGGTTGGCAAATACGCCACCGGATGTCGGCGTGGCCGGCACCTGCACGGTAATAAAACCATTCACTGCCACATTCGCGCCTGTAGTGCCGCAGGTCAGATCGCTGGATGCATTGATGCTGCAGGTAAAGCTGCCACCGCTGATACCGCTTGTTGCAGTAATCATCGGGGTTCCGTAGGTCATGCCGGTATTCGGCAGGTTATCGCGGATTATGGTGCCGCCCAGCCCGAATGAGGCCGCTACATCGCCGCTGTTGGTCGCCGTAATGGTCCAGTTGAACGGTACGCCGACGGCACCCACGCCACCAGTGTCGTTGGTT
>JANQPN010000021.1 GCA_028289455.1 Wenzhouxiangellaceae bacterium | reverse complement strand
GTGTAGGCATGCGTGGCTCCCGGGTACAGGCGGTCAGCAATGAGCTGGCCGGCGAACGGATCGACATTATTTTATGGGACGATAATCCTGCACAGTTTGTTATCAACGCCATGGCGCCGGCAGAAGTCAGCTCCATCGTGGTTGATGAAGAAAAGAAGAGCATGGATATCGCTGTGGAAGAAGAAAACCTGTCACAGGCTATCGGTCGTGGCGGGCAGAATGTAAGACTCGCCAGCGGCTTGAGTGGCTGGCAGTTGAATGTGATGACGCTGGCGGATGCGGAATCCAAGAGCGAAGCCGAAGCCAGAGAAATTCTGGATGTATTCACCAGCAAGCTGGATGTGGATGAAGAGCTGGCGGGCATTCTGGTTCAGGAAGGCTTCAGTAATGTCGAAGAAGTGGCTTATGTGCCGGAAAGCGAGCTGCTGGCTATCGAAGAATTTGATGAGGAAATTGTTTCTGAATTGCGCCGCCGTGCACGCGATGCCCTGCTTACGCAGATGATCATGCGCGAAGAGGTGCTGGATGAGAACAAACCCGAACAGGATTTGCTGGACCTGGATGATATGACTGAAGCATTGGCATATCGACTGGCTGAAAAAGGTATCCGCAGCCGCGATGACCTGGCCGATTGCTCGGTTGACGAGCTGGAAGAGATTCCGGATATGGATGCAGATCTGGCTGCCAAATTGATTATGGCGGCACGCGCCCACTGGTTTGCTGAGGAAGCCGAGTAATTGGGTAGTGGGATTACTATCGATTGTTGTCGAAATAGACGCGCGCAAAAAACACTAAGGTAATAGTAGCAATGTCATCAAAAGTAACTGTAAAACAACTGGCCGAAGTATTGGGTGTACCCATAGATAAATTGCTTAGTCAGTTAAAAGATTCAGGCGTGGCGATTACCGACCCGGATGCTGAGGTATCCAACGAAGATAAAAAGACCCTGCTTGCACACCTGCGGGCCAGCCATGGCAAGGATGAGTCAACTGCTGCAGCACCTAAGCGGGTAACGCTGAAGCGCCGTACAGTCTCTGAAATCACAGTGCCCGGTGGCGGACGTGTCGGTGGGCGCAGTACACCACCGAAAACGGTAAATGTCGAAGTTCGGCGCAAGCGCACTTATATCAAGCGCGGTGGTGATACTGCCGGCAAAAGTGTGGACCCGGAACGGGAAGCGGCACAAAAGGCGCTTGAAGAAATTCGCCAGCAGCGGGAAGCTGAAGAGCGTGTCCGTGTAGAACAGGAAGAGCAGGCACGCCAACAGGCTGAAGAGCAGCAGCGCAAGGAAGCTGAGGAAAAAGCCAAGCGTGAGGCTGAGCTGAATGCCAAGCGCGAAGCCGAAGAGCAGGCCAAGCGTGAAGCTGAAGAAAATGAGCGTGAACAGGAACGGCTACGTCAGGAAAAAGAAGCAGAGCGTCAGCGTGCGGCAGCCAGAATAGAAATTCAGCGGGAGGAAAAGAAACGCCGCGAGGCAGCCAGCCGCCAGCGCGACACCCGTTATGGCCGTGCGGAACTGCATGTTACCGCCGGCAGTGGACGACGCAAAAAAACCAAAACCAAACGCCGCTCGGAATTGTCGGTCGGCAAGGAGCACGGTTTCCAGAAGCCGGCGGCACCGGTCAAGCGGGAGATACAGGTACCTGAGACCATCACCGTTTCCGAGCTGGCGAAAATGATGGCGGTTAAAAGCGGCGAATTGATCAAGGTCATGATGCAGATGGGCATGATGGTGACGATCAACCAGACACTGGATCAGGAAACAGCCATTCTTGTGGTTGAAGAAATGGGACATGCTGCCAGTGCCGCGGTTGAAAAAGATATTGAGGCGGAGCTGGTTGCTGAACAGGATCAGGAGCATCAACCTGAAGAAGGCGAAGTGCGTCCACCGGTGGTCACTATTATGGGACACGTTGATCACGGTAAGACCTCACTACTGGATTACATCCGGGAAACCAGGGTGGCTGATGGTGAAGCCGGTGGTATTACCCAGCACATCGGTGCCTATCATGTTAAAACCGAACGCGGCGGTATTACTTTTCTTGATACACCAGGCCATGCGGCATTTACCGCTATGCGGGCCCGTGGTGCTCAGGTAACTGATATTGTGATTCTGGTAGTGGCTGCCGATGACGGGGTAATGCCCCAGACCAAGGAAGCAATCCAGCATGCCCGCGCAGCTGAGGTGCCGTTGATCGTAGCAGTCAATAAGATTGATAAGGATAACGCTGACCCGGATCGGGTAAAAAATGAGCTCAGCAAGGAAGAAGTGATTCCGGAAGACTGGGGCGGCGAGGAAATTTTTGTACATGTTTCCGCCAAAACCGGGGAAGGCATTGATAACCTGCTTGAAGCGATCAGTCTGCAGGCTGAGCTGATGGAACTGCATGCTCAGGACAACCGCAAAGCACGTGGTGTGGTGGTTGAGTCCAGACTGGATAAAGGCCGCGGCCCGGTTGCCACATTGCTGGTTCAGGACGGAACTCTGCGAAAAGGCGAAATGGTACTGGCTGGTCAGGAGTATGGGCGTGCCCGTTCAATGTTGAACGAACTGGGAGAAGTCGTCACGGAAGTCGGACCATCTTTCCCGGTGGAAATTATCGGTTTGTCCGGTGTGCCTAATGCCGGCGATGAAGTGATAGTGGTTGCCAACGAGCGCAAAGCCAAGGAAGCCGCCTCGCAACGTCAGGCCAAAAGCCGCGAAGGCCGGCTGGCGCATCAGCAGGCCGCCAAACTGCAGAACCTGTTTGAACAGATGGGGCAGGATGGTGAACAGCAGACGGTCAATCTGGTTATCAAGGCTGACGTACAGGGCAGTGTGGAAGCGTTGCGCGATGCTTTGACCCGACTCTCGAATGAGCACATTCAGGTGAATGTAGTAGTCAGTGGCGTGGGTGGTATTACAGAGTCCGATGCTTCATTGGCGCAGGCATCCAATGCGATTGTGATCGGCTTCAACGTGCGTGCCGATGCCACAGCAAGAAAAATCATCAAGGAAAATGACCTGGATCTGCATTATTACAGCGTCATTTACGATGCGATTGATCAGGTCAAGGCAGCCATCAGCGGTTTGCTGGGTACTGAAACCAAAGAGCAGATTATCGGTTTGGCTGAAGTGAAGGATGTCTTCCGCAGTGCCAAATTGGGTGCTGTTGCAGGCTGCCTGGTAGTGGAAGGCACAGTGAAGCGCCAGAATCCGATTCGTGTATTACGAGATAATGTGGTGATTTTCGAAGGCGAGCTGGAATCGTTACGGCGCTTCAAGGATGATGTCGGTGAAGTGGCCTCGGGGGTTGAGTGTGGTATCGGTGTAAAACAATACAACGATGTACGCCCGGGCGATCAGATCGAATGCTTTGAACGCATCGAAGTAGCCCGTACCCTGGATTAAACGCAAGCTTATGGGTTACAGAGGCCAACAGCGTGATTTTGCCCGGCATGACCGGGTGGCCGGGTTGCTGCGCCGTGAGCTTGGTGTACTGGTCCAGCGCGAATTGAATGACCCTGAGATCGGGTTTGTCAGCGTATCTGATGTCGAGGTCAGTCGTGATCTGGCCGTTGCCAAAGTGTATGTCTCAGTGCTGGAAAGCGATAAAGCCACCAGCAGCTTGGCAGCGCTTAATCGTGGTGCCGGTTATCTGCGCGGTATCCTGGGGCAGCAGTTGCGTATGAGGACCACGCCTGAACTGCGGTTCCTGCAGGATACTTCCATTGAAACCGGTGAGCATATGGATGCTTTGCTGGCTTCAGTCCGCAGCTCCAGCGAAGAAGAGTAACTTCTGTGGCCGGCAGCGCGCCTGTCACCGGTGGTTTGCTATTGCTGGATAAACCTGCCGGCCTCAGTTCCAACCAGGCCCTGAGTCGGGCTAAACGCATTTTGGGTATACGCAAGGCCGGACATGCCGGCACGCTTGATCCGTTTGCCACCGGGATGCTGTTGTGTGCCTTTGGCCAGGCAACCAAGGCCAATGCCTATCTGCTGGATGCAGATAAGGCCTATCAGGCGGTGCTGAAACTGGGGCAATCCACTACTACCGGAGACTGTGAAGGCGACCCGGTTCAAACAGCTGAGATTCCATCATTGGATAGTCAGCAGTGGCAGTATCTGGCAGCGGGTCTGACCGGTGAACTGGAACAGGTTCCACCGATGTTTTCGGCACTGAAACACCAGGGGCAACCGCTGTATAAGCTGGCGCGTCAGGGTAAAACGGTAGAGCGCAAAGCACGACGGATCACCATTTACAGATTGAAAGTTACAGCATGGAATCCACCATTGCTGAGTTTTGAAGTGCATTGCAGTAAAGGCGCCTACATTCGCACTCTGGGTGAACAGCTGGCGGAAAAGGCGGGCAGCACTGGACATTTGGTCAGCTTGAGACGTATCGCGATCCGTCAGTTTGCAGAGGCGCAGATGATCACGTTGGAACAGCTAGAAAAAGCAGCAGATCCTCATACAAACCTGCTGAGTGCTGATCAGGCATTGTTGCATTATCCGGCCATTAACCTGGATGCCGGTCAGAGCGCGCGGTTTGTCCAAGGTCAGCTGATTAAAGACCGGTCTGATCATGCTGCCGGGTTGATCAGGGTTTATACAGCCGACAATCTGTTTCTGGGCATGGGTGAAATAATGACCGATAACAGTTTGAAGGTTGCCAGGCTGTTTCATGTGGCTGAACAATGAGCCTTGATTTTTACAGGAGTTGTGATTGTGTCTGATCTGTTTACAAGCATGGACTGGGCACAGTACAATATGCTGCTGTCTTTTTTATGAAAACTTAGGCGACGGCGAGGCTTTGTGCAAATGCCTTCTGATGGCCCGGTGAGAGCTGCCGGCAGGGTATTTCCATAAAGCCTCGTTGCCTACTTGTATAAAGGTATATTAGGAGAAAACATGTCACTAACAGCCGAGCAGAAAGCTCAGATCGTCAGCGACTACCAACGAGGCCCGAATGACACAGGTTCACCGGAAGTACAGGTTGCATTGCTGACCAGCCGGATCAAACACCTGACCCAGCATTTCGATTCGCATAAAGGCGATCATCACTCGCGCCGTGGGTTGCTGCAAATGGTGAATTCACGCCGTCGGTTGCTGAACTACTTAAAGAACACCGATGTGCAGCGTTACCGTGATCTGATACAACGCCTTGGATTGCGCCGCTGATCCGGCTTTCCAGCCCGACTGATTAGCGAATTAACAACTGTCTGATTAATGGCCGGCATTGTCCGGCCATTAGCTCATCTGGCAGTAAAAAACTTAGGACAACGAAGTGCAAAAGATAACTAAAACATTTGAATATGGTGCACACAGCATCACAATAGAAACCGGTCATGTAGCCCGCCAGGCAGATGCGGCGGTCATGGTGACCATGAATGAAACCTCGGTTCTGGTTGCTGCAGTAGGCAGGAAGCAGGCTGATCCTGATCGTGACTTCTTCCCGTTAACGGTTAACTATCAGGAAAAATTTTACGCAGCCGGCCGGATTCCTGGTGGCTTCTTCAAACGTGAAGGGCGTCCGACTGAGAAGGAAACCCTGACTTCCCGATTGATCGACCGGCCGATCAGACCGATGTTTCCAAAAGGCTTTCGGAATGAAGTGCAGGTAGTGGCTACACTGGTGTCTTCGAACCCGGAAACCAACGGTGATATCCCTGCTCTGATCGGCGCATCTGCAGCGCTGGCATTGTCAGGCATGCCGTTTAACGGCCCACTGGGCGCCGTTCGGGTCGGCTATCGCGATGGCCAGTATTTGCTGAACCCGGGTGCCGAAGAACTTAAGGATTCAGATTTGGATCTGGTAGTGGCGGGAACCGATTCAGCGGTATTGATGGTTGAATCAGAAGCCAAACTTCTGTCAGAAGAAGTCATGCTGGGCGCGGTCACTTTTGGCCATCAGGCTATGCAGGTTGCAATTCAGGCCATTAAAGAGCTGGTTGCCGAAACCGGTAAACCGTCCTGGGACTGGCAGGCGGAAGAAAAAAATGCGACGGTGGAAAATCTGGTCACCGAACACTTCAAGAATGACCTGATTGCTGCTTACAGCATCACCGATAAGCTGGAGCGGCAAAACGCTGTAGGTAACGCCCGCACCAAGTTGCGTGAAACGCTGCTGCAGGGCGAGGATGCGATTGATGAGTCCGAAGCCATGGACGCATTCAACGGTTTGGAAAAACGGTTGGTTCGTGAACGTGTCCTCAGCGGCGAGCCACGAATTGACGGTCGTGATCTGACCACGGTACGCCCGATTGACGTAGAAGTCGGCGTACTGCCTCGTACCCATGGCTCGGCTATATTCACCCGCGGTGAAACTCAGGCGCTGGTGGTTGCTACGCTGGGCACGGGACGTGACGCTCAAATCATTGATGCAGTGGAAGGTGAGTACAAAGATAACTTTATGCTGCATTACAACTTCCCGCATTACTGTGTCGGTGAAACCGGCTTCATGAGCGGACCCAAGCGTCGTGAGATTGGTCACGGCAAACTGGCGCGTCGCGGCGTGAGCGCGGTAGTGCCATCAATGGATGATTTCCCGTATGTGGTACGGGTGGTTTCAGAAATCACCGAATCCAACGGTTCCAGCT
This sequence comes from Wenzhouxiangellaceae bacterium, assembly GCA_028289455.1. GTDB lineage: Bacteria > Pseudomonadota > Gammaproteobacteria > Xanthomonadales > Wenzhouxiangellaceae > JAJFKX01. The sequence goes on along the minus strand of JANQPN010000021.1, from coordinate 31,147 downwards.
CAATGGCTTCTGTGTGCGGTACCTCTCTGGCTCTGATGGACGCCGGTGTACCGGTCAAATCACCGGTGGCGGGTATTGCCATGGGATTGGTTAAGGAAGGTGACCGTTTTGCGGTATTGACTGATATCCTGGGTGACGAAGATCATCTTGGTGATATGGATTTCAAGGTTGCTGGTACCACCGATGGCATTACTGCATTGCAGATGGACATCAAAATAGATGGCATCACCGAAGAAATCATGCGAGTCGCATTGGCGCAGGCCACTGAAGGGCGCCGGTATATTCTGGGCGAAATGAACAAGGTGATTGAGCAGGCACGCACGGAGATGTCTGAGTATGCACCACGCCTGATGAAGTTGCGGGTTAACCCTGACAAAATTCGTGACATCATCGGTAAGGGCGGTGTGACTATCCGTCAGATAACCGAGGAAACCGGGACGGTGATTGATATCGAAGATGATGGTGTGGTCACCATTGCTTCTGCCAATAAAGATGCTGCTGATGAAGCACGTCGCCGAATCGAGCTGATTACCGCTGATGTTGAAGTGGGCAAGATCTACGAAGGCAAGGTCGAACGTATTATGAACTTTGGTGCGTTTGTGTCCATTCTGCCAGGACGTGACGGTCTGCTGCACATTTCCCAGATTTCTGAAGAGCGCGTGGAAAATGTAACCGACAAGCTCAGCGAGGGCGATAAGGTACGCGTGAAGGTGCTGGAAGTGGATAAACAGGGCCGAATCCGGTTAAGCATGAAAGCACTGAGTGCCGAAGAAACTGAATAACCGGTATTTCTCTGTATTGATAGCAAAAAGCGCCGCATTGTGGCGCTTTTTTTGTGTCAGCTTTAAAAAACCATAAAAAAAGCACACACAGATGTGCCGTTTCATCGAATTTATCGATATAATCTAAAAATTACGTTAAATCTATATCGGCAGGGGTCGAGAGGCATTATGCAACGAATCATTCATGGTATCCGTCAGTCTATGCTGACATTGGGGTTTGCGGCATGTACCGCAGCAGTTGCGAGTTCATCGGTGATAGCACAGGATCAGCCGGGGAATGTAGCGGTCAGTGGCAGTGATGACAACCTCAACCTGCAGTATTCAGGTTCCATATTCAGTGTTGGTATCGGCGTGGATACCGAGTTTGATGTGGTCGGTGAAATTACCGCAGTGCTGACAGAAGACTATAACTCAGCATTGCTGGGTGAAGGCTGGGTAGGTGCAGACGGCGCCGGCGGGCTGAAACTCAATTACCATTGGCTCATGAATGGCACCCAGGTCGGTGAAGACGAAAACGGTGATCCTCTGTATGGCGACGGGATGGTGGCGAAAATATTTGTCGCAGTCGATCAGGCAGAGGTCTCCGATCATCGCAAGCTTACCTTTGGTGGTGGCATTGAAAAAGAAAGTGCCTTCCTGTCACTGTACGGTATGGCCGGTTTGACTGATGAACGGTTGGTCAACACCACATTCAGCAGTAATGACGTGCTGGTCAGCGGAACCCTGAATGGCCGTGGTTTTACCCGCACCGATACCATTAACTCCACTGTACAGGTTTTTGAAGAAGTCTATGAGTGGGGTATCGGTGTGCGTGGCGGTACGCACTTTTTTGACCGGCAGGTACGCCTGACACTGGGTGCTGACTTTGAAGATGGCCGCGGTGACGCAGATCAGTTCACTGCTTCCATTAGATTGGACAAAGTTTTTGGCCGTACCGGTCACATGTTGTCATTGCGCGGTGCCTGGGCGCATAAGTCCGGCGAACTGGAACTGGATCGCAGTGATATCCGCGGTGGACTTTATTACATCTACAATTTTGGTGAAACGCATCGTCCGGTAAGAGCATACGAGTCACAGCAGTTTGAAGTGACACCTGCCGTATCTGCTTCTCCCAGTGAGCGTGAAGGCAGCGTCTTCATGAACCAGGTGGATGTTTCCAATGAAACCAATTTTGACCTGGATGAATATGTACTGCTGCCGGAAGCCCAGAACATTCTGGACGACTTGTTGAACAGAATTCAGGAAGCCCGCCTGGTTGGTGCGATCAAACTGACCGGACATACCTGTAACCTGGGTACCGATGAATACAATATGACGCTGTCACAAAACCGGGTGACGGAAGTTCGTGATTACATTCTGTCCAGAGGTTTGACTGAAGATCAGGTTGAAATCGACTGGAAAGGCGAATCACAGCCGCGCTACTCGAATGAAACTGAAGCAACCCGCCGTCTGAACCGTCGTGTGGAAATTGAGTTTGTCACAGAAACCGAAGTGCGCCGGCCGGCTACCGGTCCAAGCGAACCGGTACTGGAATGGCGTCAGGTGGAAGTACCGGTTGAAGCCCCATGGATTCGCCGCGCACTGCGCACGCCGGTTCGGCATAAGCGTCAGGTCGATGTCTACCGTACACAGGAAACCACCACTTCCGTCGTTGAAGGTGAAGTGGTATTTGATAATCAGCAGCCGGCATTGCAGGACGACGTGTTTGACGTTGACCAGGACAGCACTGATAACCTGTTCAACGTGCTCAGCAACGATTCGGACCCGGATGGTGACAGCCTCGAGCTGATCAGTGTCAGCACGCCGGCAAACGGAACAGTTAACATCAGCGGTGATCAGGTTACATATACACCTGCTGTCGGGTTTGTCGGCACCGATACGTTCATTTACACCGTAGATGACGGATTTGGCGGTCAGCAGAGCGCCAATGTGACCGTCAATGTTGCTCCGGAAAACCTGCCGCCGGTAGCGGTTAATGATTCAGCATCAGCCAATGCAGGCGTGGGCGTCAGCATCAATGTGCTGGCTAATGACAGCGATCCTGAAGGCGATGCACTGAGTGTAGTCAGCGTTGGCCAGCCGGGTAACGGTAGTGCTCTGATCAGCGGTGGTGTAGTCATTTATACTGCCGATGCCGGTTTCTCCGGTACTGACACATTCAGTTATACCATTGAGGATACTGCCGGAAACCAGGCTTCTGCACAGGTTACCGTTACAGTAACTGCAGGTTCACCGCCGGTAGCTGTGGATGATGTGTTCATGATTGATATGAATATGCTCGGTGTATTTGATGTGTTGGCCAATGACAGTGATCCTGATGGTGATCCGATTACCCTGGACAGCATCGTGTCACCGCCGTCAAACGGTACTATCAGCATCAATGCAGACGGCACTGTAAGCTACGGACCGGAATTCCAGTTCTTTGGAAGTGATGAATTTGTCTACAGCATCTCAGATTCATTCGGCAACACAGCCACTGCTACGGTGTCGATCTGGGTCGGTGACTGATTCGGATTCTCAGCCTATCGATCAGCTCAATATCCCGGTATCACCGGGAGAGCTGCTGGATAAAATCAGCATACTCAAGTTGAAGTCAGAGCGGATATCCAATGCCGCTCAACTTGAGTATGTCAATCATGAACTGCAGCTGTTAAATGCAGTCTGGCATTCCACCGGGGTGCATCACTCAGCACAGGCAGATGAAACAGCCCGCCTGGCAGATGAACTGCAGGCAGTTAATTCACAACTGTGGGATATCGAAGATGAACTGCGCGGGAAAGAAGCTGCAGGAGACTTCGGTGACAGGTTCGTACAGCTGGCCAGGTCGGTATACATTACCAACGACCGCCGGGCTGCCATTAAGCATTCGATCAACGAACTGCTGGGTTCTCGGCTGAGGGAAGAAAAGTCGTATACGGATTATGCCTGATCAGGCTGAGTCTGATCTTTTTTGTAAAGCCAGATCAAGTTTTTCACAAACTGCCTCTACACTCACCAGATCCATTACGCCGGGTACTTCAATGCGAGTGCCCCAACGCAGTGCTTGTGGGTTCCGGTTTCGGTATTTGTCTGCAGCCTCTGGGAATTGATCAACGCATAAATCCAAGCTGTGATACGGGCCGCTGCGTTTGGACCAGGTAGCTGCGTACAGACCGACCACAGGCTTGCCAATCGCATTAGCCCAATGCAGCGGACCCGAGTCGGGCGCCATGACAACATCTGCACGGTTCAGTAAGGCCAGCATCTGCGGCAGCGTGTCCTTGCCAACCAGGTTATGAATGGGTGATCGGGCAAACTGAGTTATACCGGTGGCCATTGCCTGTTCAGTGTCACCGGGGCCGCCGATCAATGCGATCCTCATGCCATGCGTGCGTTGAGCCCAGTCAGCCACTTGTGCATAGCGTTGCGGTTGCCAGTTACGTCGGCTATGACTGGAACAGGGGCTGATAATCAGTGTTGGCTGGTCTCCCGGTAAATGACGCCGGGCAAATTCAGCTGCTTCATGGTTAACAGGAATGTTCCAATCGGGTTCGTCGGCAGCTGCGCCTAAGACGCGCGCAAAAGCCAGGAAACCCTGTACCTGGTGCTGGGGCGGAGCCTCCTTGATTCGCTGGTTGCAAAACAGTGCATGACCTTCGCGTGCTCGTGCGGAGTCCCAGCCGATTCTGCTGCGCGCTTTTATCATGCTGCTGATCAGGTTGGCACGTGCTGAAGTCTGCAGCAGCAGTAGTACGTCATAGCGTGTTTTTCGCAGTTGTTTCCTGAGTTCAAATATCCCCCGCCAGTTGCTTTTTTTATTGAAAGGAATAAGGCGCAAATTGTCTATCTCGGGGATAAGCGACTGGTAGCGGCTATCGATGACCCAATCGATCTCTGCTTTGGGGTAGTGCTGCCGCAAAGCATTGACCAGCGGTATGACGTGGCTGATGTCCCCCAGCGCTGAAAAGCGCAGCAAGCAGATTTTAATGGCAGAGGGTGTATTCATGTTTCCCGGGCAGGTAATATTGTCAGCCGTATAACTTTCATGGATCGTATTTAATGCAAGCTGCCAGTTATAGCCAGCCGTATACGCGCATTCTATACGATGCCGACTGTCTGGAGCGTCCAACCAGTGCATGGTTCACCCCCGATCACTGGGTTCAGCATGGTGCGATAGAAACTTTTCGCCAGGGAAGAGGGGGATGCTGGAAAGTGGAACTGCCAATCGGTAGCGCAGTTATCAAGCACTACCGGCGCGGCGGGATGATGGCTAAGATCAGTTTTGACCGCTATCTGTTTACCGGCTGGGAGCGCAGCCGCAGTCTCCGGGAGTGGCGATTACTGGCTGATTTGTACCAGCAGGGCCTACCGGTGCCTGCCCCTCTGGCTGCAATTTGTGTGCGGTACGGGCGAAGTTATCGCGCATGTTTAATGACACGGTATATCAATGGCGCAATCGGATTAAACCGTTTGATTGCCAATGGTGTTCCAGAATTGCCTGAAGTTGCCGAACAGACCGGCCGGATGCTGGCTCAGTTCCACTCAGCCGACGTCAATCATGCAGATATCAACCTCAGCAATATTGTCCGGGATTCCTCAGACCGTCTTTGGCTGCTGGACTTTGACAGGGGCAGAATTGTCAGGATGCATGACAAACGCCGGCAGCGGGCCATGCAGCGGCTGCAGCGATCATTACGGCGGTTATCTGAACGGGAAAATATTGCTCATGACATCACCCGCCTATTCTGGGAACAGGTAAACAGCGCCTACCGAGCCGGCAGTTGAAGTAAACCAGCTCAGGCAACCGTACCAGACTAGCGGTTGTGCGTCAGCAACCAGCCCTCCGGTAACAGGTTGCGGAAATATCTCCTGAATCCATGCAGCAATGTTTGCATCACAGATCGCCTGCGGGTGCACCGGATGTGGGTTAAGTACTTCTCCAGATAGTGCATCAGCACAGTACGATCAAGTGGTATTTTGGGTGATACGGCTGGTTGTGGGTAACTGTTCAGGCGCTGTTTTCTGATGCGCTGTGCTTTCCACTGACAATCGATTAAATCCAGGTAATCAGAATTGGCGCAGGCCAGGTTCAAGTGGTCATCAGTGCTGCTGTGTGACAGAAGCAAGTTGGGCAGCTCGGTATTTGAGTTTTCATTCATACGACTGGCCGAGGCTTCTATCATGCGTTGTTGAATTGAGGTATAGCAGCTCTGCTGCTCAGTTTTTGCTGAACCGGCACAATACTGATCGAGGTCGACAGCCAGCATGCATCCGAGCATTGCGCTGTTATCAGGCAGAGTTTCGGATTCGATACGGGTTGTCCAATACGGATTCCCAGTCGTCCGTAAAATCGTTTCATTCAGACATCGCAAGAACCAGGATAAATCTGTCAGTCTGCAGCGATAAAGATTGATACGGTCAGCAACCATGAGCTGTTCCGCATCCAGCAAGGGTTCACCATTGCGGTAACGCTGAAGCAGCAGTGGACTCGGGAACAAGCAGCACCAGCGGTCCAGCACATCGAAATCAGACCATAGGTCCGCCGCCCCGGCGTCAAAGCTCACTACCAGCCGGTAATGATCTGATCGCATTGCATAGGCATAAACGGATATCGCAAACAATGTGCTGAGCCTTGTCAGGCTGTCAACCATGAAAGCACGTTGCTCACGTAAAGCGCCTGTTGGAACGGCATGTTCGGCGCAAAGGAAAGCCCGCTTTACAAATTGCGTGCTGCAATAGTGATAGCGTACTGGATCTGAAGACTTTGACACAGGCCGGACTGAAGTCATGGGGTGAATCCGATTGAAACGAGTGGCTATGTTAATTAGCGGAGCAGGGCACCGGTAGCAGCAATCGCCAGTCAGTTATGTAGGAGATTAACCTATTATTGATGGATGCCGGGCCGGCGGAAACAGTGGTGAGTTCGGTTTCAGTCTTGCAGATTATCCAAAAAATCCGCATATCGGCTGGCGCACAGCCGAGGGCGCTCAAGCATCGGCAGATGGCCGGTATTTTCCAATGTCTGGATTTCAATACTGGGGAGCAGCGATGCTAAGACTTTGACGCCATCCGGATGCAGAACCCTATCGTTGTCACCCCAAGTTAGCAGTACCGGATGTTGGATATCAGGCGCCAGCTGTTCCAGGTAGGGTGACTTAAAACGCATGGCATCGAAACATGCCTGGCAGTGTACCGCCTGACGGCGAGCCCGGCGGGCCAGCCAGCGGTGCATGGTTTCCGGTATCCACAGCCAGCGGTGCATGATCAGGTGGAAAAGCGCTTTTTGTTGACGTAGCGAGGTAACCACCAATGGATTAGGAAGGTCAGCCGCAACTGCATCCATCACTTCACTGTTTGGCACATCGCGCAACCCGCCGGGCGCTAACAGCCATAAACTCAGTACTTTGTCAGGATAATCATGTGCCAGCTGGGCAGCCAGGTAACCGCCCATCGAATTTCCAATGACATGACAGGCGGGAATGTTCAGCTCATCCAGCAGTTCGGCCAGCCATTCAGCCGCCTGAGCAGTTCCGGTAATTTCACAGGCAGGTGTTTGACTGGCGCCGAAGCCCGGCAGATCCGGGGCAATCAGCTGCAGATGACGCGGCAGTTCTGCTGACAGCAGGCACCAGTGATCCGCATCGGCGCCCAGACCGTGCAGCATCAGTACAGTTTGCGGCTGGTGGACTCCGTCAGGCGGGCGATAAAGCACATGCAGGGCGCGATGCTGCATACTCAACCATCCAGAATGCATCCGCCCATGTCGGCGCTCCAGAAAACGAAACCAGAATGCGATCGGCGTAGCCCAGTACCACAGCAGGATGCCTGCGGCGATGGCTATCAGTGTCCCTGCAACAATGAAAGTAGTCAGGCTCATGGGCTGCCAACAGAGTGCCTTCTCAAGATAAAATACGTATGCTTAATCAATTTTATTATTCGTTAATGAACAAGCTTGCCGTTACGGAAAAACAGTTCTTTACCGCACAAGGTTATTTGATAGTACGCCAGATGGCCAGTGAAGCCCAGGTTCGTGCCTTGCGCGCGACTGCTGAGCAACAGCTGGAGGCAGTTCAGGCGCCGGTGGAATACGAAGCGGACGTGGCCTATCAGGGCGCGCCGGCAAGCCGTGCCGACAGCGGAGGAGATACTGTGCGGCGGTTGCTGCAGGCCTATAAGCGCCATCCGGGCTTTGCTCAATGGGCAGAGCAGCCCAGGCTGACCGGCATTATCAGTACATTGTTGGGATCAGACAGCATTCGCCTGGTACAGGGGCACCACAACTGCATCATGACCAAACATCCGATGTTTTCCAGCAGCACTATGTGGCATCAGGATTTTCGTTATTGGAATTTCCAGCGAAATCATCTGGTAACCGCATGGCTGGCACTGGGTAGGGAAACCGCCCGCAATGGTTGCATGCGGCTGATTCCGGGCAGTCATATGATGAACCTGGATAAATCCCGCTTTGACGAGTCCAGCTTTTTGAGGACCGATATACAGGAAAACCGGGCATTGATGCATCAGGCCTTGCGTGCTGAGCTGGAACCAGGTGATGTTCTGCTGTTTCACAGCGGTCTCATGCATGCAGCGGGACGCAATCAAACCGAAACACGCAAACTGGCTTTGGTTTTCACTTACCGTGCTGCTGAAAACTTACCGATACCCGGTACGCGTTCTGCCGAATTCCAGGATATTCCATTAGTGGGTGATACGAATGGCTAGCAACAGACGGCGCACCGTAATCTGGCTATGTCTGGCCATGGTGGTGATTGTCGTCAGCGCCAACATTCTGGTGCAGTACCCGGTCAATGACTGGTTGACCTGGGGCGCGCTGACTTATCCAGTGGCTTTTCTGATTACTGATTTAAGCAACAGAAGGTTCGGCGTCAATACAGCACGAAAGGTCGTATGGGTCGGTTTTGCATTTGCTGTGGTGTTGTCTGCAATGCTGGCAACTCCTCGTATTGCCGTGGCATCCGGCAGCGCATTTCTGCTGGCGCAGTTGCTGGATGTCCAGTTGTTTCACCGGTTCAGACACGGTGCATGGTGGAGGGCACCACTGCTATCCAGCAGTATCGGCTCGTTATTGGACACCGCCTGGTTTTTTGCCTTTGCCTTTTACGGAACCGGTTTGCCCTGGGTCAGTTGGGCTATTGGAGATTATGGCGTTAAATTGATTCTGGCACTCCTGCTGCTGGGCCCTTACCGCATCTTGAATAATCGCTGGCGCCTTTCTCAGATGACAAAATCAGGTGATCACAATGAAAATACCGGATACCGGATTAAGTAAACGTCAGTTTCTCCGCTATTGCGGCGTGCTGGGTCTGGCAGGCAGCTGGCCATTAAGCCTGATTGCCGTTGATCGGAACTCACCGGTTAGGCGGACCGGTATCCCTGCTCCCAGTCATTATTTGATTACGCGTTGGCGGCAGGATCCCTGGGCATTGGGATCCTATTCTTATCTTGCTGTCGGTTCGCGTAGCCTGCACCGGCGGCAGCTGGCAGAGCCGTTAGGCAGGGCAGTTTTTTTTGCCGGTGAGGCGACCAGTTCAGATTTTCCCAGTACCGTCCACGGCGCCTTATTGTCAGGCCGGCGTGCAGCGAAAGAGGTGATGGAGAGCGGCGCGGGCAATGTTGCCGTGATCGGTTCCGGTATGGCTGGAATGGGCGCGGCCCAACAGCTGGCAGAGAAGGGTATTGACTGCGTAATTTTTGAAGCCCGTAACCGGGTTGGTGGACGTGTATGGACCAATCAGGATCTGGGTGTTCCTATCGATGCGGGTGCGTCATGGATTCATGGCGTGCGTGGAAACCCTTTATCCAGGATGGCGCAATCGCTGGGTGTGAAAACCATCGCAACCGATTATGACGACCTGCAGTTTTATGATCATCAGGGAGAATCGCTCAGGTTGCGGGATACACCCAGGTCTTTTCAGGAAGTGGCTTTCTATGAACATGACTATGGTGCTGATCTTAGTGATCTTTCACCACAGGCTTTCGATGAAGGTGAGGAGTTTGGTGGCGAGGAAGTGATATTTCCTAACGGCTATGCTCAGCTTTTCCCGGGACTGCAGGGTGAGTATGAAATCCGTCTGTCTTCACCAGTCAGCCAAATTATCTATGATCAATCTTCAGTGGAGTTAATTGTCAATGGAGACTCACAGCGGTTTGATGCTGTCATTGTGACTGTGCCGCTAGGGGTCTTGAAAGCCGGCTCTATAGCTTTTTCCCCTGAATTGCCGGTGTACAAACGGCAGGCGATCAGCCGGCTGGGCATGGGGCTGCTGAATAAAGTCTGTCTGCGGTTTGATGAGGTGTTCTGGGATGAAGATGTCACTGCAATAGGTTTTGTCGGCCGGCGTCGGGGGCGGTTTTCCATGTGGCTGAACATGGCCAGGTATATTAATGAACCAGTGTTGATTGCGTTTAATTCAGGCAGCGCAGCGGAAGCCATTGAGAAAAACAGTGACAATGAAATTATCGCCGAAGCCATGGAAGTGCTCAGCGCAATGTATTCCAATTGACCGATTATCACTATGAACGGTTGGCGTCCTCGGCAGGAGTCGAACCTGCGACCTAGCGCTTAGGAGGCGCTCGCTCTATCCAGCTGAGCTACGAGGACGCTGTTGAGGCGTCAATGGTAATGCCGATCTGGCGCAGTTGCCAGTTTATTCACTCACAACTACAGCAATACGGCTGCCATCCGGGCTGACGGCTACACGGGTAATGCCGGTCAGCTTGTATTGCTGCAGATCGATCATCAATTGCCAGTGTTCATCGCCGCGAGCGTAGCGATAGATTTTGCTGCCTGTTCCATGCCAGAAGCTGCCATCGGGACCCAGGCCGAAATCCTGGCCGTTTTCATAAAGCGTAATTATCGGTGCAGCCTGGCCACCAGTATGCCAGCGCATAATACGTGAAGGGTTCTGCACATAATACAGGCTGCCATCAGCACCAGACTGTAGCCCACGACCGATATCATCAGCCAGTTGCCGGCTGCTGTCGGTTGATGGTTGCCACAGCTCAAGCCTATTGGATTGTCCCTGCTGCGGATCACCGAGTACAAACAGCGCCAGACGGTCGGCGTCCAGCCAGGTGTGATAACCGACGGGCTGCGCACTGACAATGCGAAGCTCCGGGCGTTCTGAATCGATAAACACAGACCATAATTCCTGGCTGCCGTCAGTCTGAACACGAACCGTAGAAATGCCGGGTGCTAACGGCATCGGCAATGGAGAGAACTCACTGACCGGCGTACTGGTTACCTGCTGGCTGGAACCGCTTGCCAGGTTGAGACGCCAGATATCCGTATAGCCGAGCCCGTCAGCGGCAACCTCGCCTTGTGTATAGTAAAGCCATTTGCCGTCATGGCTGAAAGCAGGCTGGTTGTCATAACCTGCGCGCTGTATTGCAGGTGTCGTGCGAACGATCTGGTGATCATCAACATGTAGCAGCCAGATATCGGTCCCGGGCAGTTCGAACTGCGCCCAGGCGCAGGATAATGGCAACAACCAGCATACTGACAGCAGCAGGCGCAATACAGACATAGCCGAATCCTTAATCATTCAACGTTGTCTGCAGTTTAGCGTTCAGCAGGTGCCCGCGCCAGCCATTCAGCAGCTTGGCAGCGCCGGTTTCGATGTGATTTCTCTGAATTGACTGCAACACCCGCTTGCTGGCCAGCAGTGCCGGCTCAACGTTCAATGCTGCAGCTGCTGTGCTGACTACAGCCTGCATTTCAGACAACTGTTTGCGTTGGGTTGCATCCGGCCGCCCGGGCAGCTCAGGCAATGGCTGATCAGGCTTGTGTTGCAGCAGTTCAACCAGCAGGTCGGTGTAGCGGCGTTTTGCCCGCGGGTGCAAATCATCAAGCTTTTTGATATCTGTATTGCTGATTGCAGGTTTGCTTGCCGCCATTTCTGCTACTGCCACCAGTTCCTGATCGTTGAGTACAAAACTGCGTGGTAAATCACGTGTCTGGGCCTGCTGGTCACGCCATGCTGCCAGTCTCTGCAGCAGGGCCAGCCCGATACCATTCAAACGGCCGGCACCCTTTACTTTTAAATACAGCTTATCGGTATCGACCGGTTGTTGCGTCTGCTCAATCAGATTGACCATATCCTGTTGATGCCACTGCAGCCTTTCTTCAGTCTGCAGGCGTGATTGCAGGAGTTCAGCCGCCAATGGTAAATAGGCGACATCATTGGCGGCATACAGAATCTGATCATCTGTCAGAGGACGTTGCAGCCAGTTGCTGCGTGAAGGCCCTTTGGTCAGATTACAGGGCAGCAGTTCATTGATCAGGCGTTCATATGACAGCTGCAATGAATAACCCAGCATTGCAGCGGCAACCTGACTATCGAATAATGGTTGAGGGGGCGCTGCAAGCTGCTGCTGAAAAATCTCCAGATCTTCACCGCCGCCATGTAGAATCTTGATTACATCACCGTTGGTTAAAATGTCGCTCAACGGTTGTAGATCGGGCAGTGCGGGGATATCCACCAGCCACACGGTTTGTGCATCGGAAATCTGCACCAGTCCCAGTTTGGCAAAATATGTACGCTCACGGATGAATTCTGTATCAATAGCCAGTGTTGATTGCCTGGACCAGGCTTTAGCTGCTCTGGCAAGCCCGCTTGGCGTATCAATCCATATCGGATTATGCGCAGCATAGTGTGCATTTGTGAGGCGTTCAGAGCTGATTTTCATGGTTTCATTCGGTTAATTGAGTTGTGAATAACTTGTGAAGGCGGGATCAGTGTATTATCTTTCATCACCGAGCGGGGGATAAGACGCGAGTCTGGACCAGTTCAGCAGGGAATTAGGTATGCAAAAAATAGTAATTTTAGTGATATTGCTTAGTATCACAGGGTCAGTTCAGGGACAGGATGCTGATAACAGCGGCGATCAGGCCGCAGATACAGCTGCCACGGAACCTGCTGCCGGCGATCAGAGCGCTGATGATCAGACTGCAGGTGATGATGCCTCAGCTGACGCCGGTGCTCCAGCAGATACTGATACTGAGGCCACAGATGATGGAGCCGCAGATGCCAGTGACACAGATAATACAGGCGACATAGCCGCAACCGATCTGCAGGCCGCCGATGCGGCGGATAGCGATGGTGTAACTACAGAGCCATCAGCCGATGCGGACGACACAGAAACCGATGGTACAGATGCAGCTGTTGCTGACGCCGACAATACTGCCGATACCGGTGCCGATGGAGCGACTGGTGAAAGTGCAGGTGATGATGCTCCAGCAACTGAATCGCGGCGCCGCATCCGGCGACTGGGTGATGTGGCCAGGGATACCGGTACTGAGTGGACTCTGGATATTCCACAGGGTCTGAACGTCCAGCAGCAACCGGCTATTGATGTGCAGGTTCCCGATGCCCAGCTGAATGATCAACTGCAGCAGGTATTGATCGACCAGGCCAACAGCAGTGACTCACAGGCGGTGGCCGCTCAGCTGGAAGCGGTTATGGTGGAAATCGAGCAACGCGCTGATACCAGTCTGACAGGCGGGGATATTCAGCAGGCAGCTGCTTATATTTCTGCTATTAACACCCTGGATGCGAACCGGGCTGGTCTGGCTGATCGCCAAACCCAGCTGCAGAGTCTGCGCCAGCTGCAGACACTACAGGCACAACTGGCCCAGGCGCTTACTGACGGAAGACTATTGGAGCCGGATGATGATAATGCGCTGGCTTATGTGGACCAGATACTGGCAATTGATGCGGCCAACACTCAGGCGCTGACTGGACGTGATGATATTCAACAGCGCTTGATTGATCAGGCCAATGAGCTGGCCGGCAGTCTGGATTTTGACCAGGCTTCAGCTATTTTGGAACAAGCCGGTGGTATAGATGGCGGTGCGGATATTGAAGCCGCCAGACAGACATTGGTTGATGGGCGCCAAGCCCATGCGGCAAATCTGGAAGAGCAGTCAAGAACAGCGCTGGATGCAGGTGATCTGGATCAGGCGGAACTGCTGTTGAACGATTTGATTGCTCTTGGTAATGCTGATGAATCGGCAGAACGTTTGCGGCAGAGTATTGCTGATGTGCGTCAGTACGGTGGTATGGTTCCGGGCCAGGTGTTCAGAGATAATTATGCCGGTGGCAGTGCCCAGGGACCGGTAATGATGGTGTTACCTGCTGGCAGCTTTATGATGGGTTCACCTGAATCAGAGGAAGGCCGGCGGGATAGCGAAAGCCCACAGTTCAGGGTTACCTTCCAGCGCGGGTTCGCATTATCGCAACGGGAAATTTCCGTTGGTGAATTCCGCCGCTTTATCCAAAGCACCGGTTATCGGACTGATGCCGAGCGCTTACGTGAAACTTCTTATTACGATGAAGACAGTGGGCGGCTGGCAACCGGCGACATGAGCTGGGAAAACGATTATTCAGGCGGCCGTGCAGATGATGATCTGCCGGTAGTGCACGTTTCCTGGAATGATGCCAATGCTTACGCACAGTGGCTGGCGGATGCCACTGAACGACGTTATCGCCTGCCCAGCGAGGCGGAGCTTGAATATGCCATCCGGGGCGGTACACAAACCGCTTATTGGTGGGGGGACGGCTCACCAGGGCAGGATGATACGGAAAATGTTACCGGTTCAGGTGATCTTTCTTCATCCCGACGCCGCTGGAATGATTCATTTGAGAATTATGAAGACGGCTATTGGGGGCCGGCACCCGTTGCCAATATGCAGGCTAATCCATTCGGGCTGTTCGATATTAACGGCAATGTTAAGGAGTGGGCGGCAGATTGCTGGCATGTGAATTACACCCGTGCGCCGACCGATGGTTCGGCCTGGATTAATGCCGGTTGTGAATCCCGTGTCGTGCGCGGGGCAGATTGGAGCAGTACACCGGTGCAAAGCCGGTCGGCCATGCGTATTTCAGCCCGTATGCAGGTCCGTGGACCACGCGTAGGCATTCGCTTGGCTAGAGATTTATAACATCGCGGTTTTCAGATGACAGTCATTCTTGACTGTCATCCGGTTCTGCTGGGCAACAGAGTGCTTAGCTGGTGCTGTCCGATAACAGGCTACCGTTGCGCAATAACTCCGCACAACATTCAATATCGGTTCCGACCTCATAGTCAGAATCTGCATGTCTGACATGCTCGCGCATTTTAGCGTGCGCTTTAGCCACGCTTATACCGGGTTTTAACGGCAGCCGGAAGTCCAGCGCCTGAGCTGAAGTCAGCAATTCAACAGCCAGCACCCTTTCAGTGTTTTTCAATACCTGAAGCAGTTTCAGGGCGCTGATTGATCCCATGCTGACATGGTCTTCCTGCCCCAGGCTGGAGGGAATTGAGTCAACGCTGGCAGGATGACACAGCACCTTGTTTTCAGAAACCAGCGCGGCTGCAGTGTACTGTGGGATCATAAACCCAGAATTAACCCCGGTGTCCTTCATCAACAGGCGGGGCAGACCATCATGGCCTTCCAGCAACAGGTAGGTCCGCCGCTCGGAAATATTGGCCAGTTCGGCTAGCGCGATAGCAGTGTAATCCAATGCCAATGCCAATGGCTGGCCGTGAAAATTGCCGGCGGAAATGATATCGCCATTATCCATAACCAGCGGGTTGTCGGTAACCGAATTGATTTCAGTTTCGATAATACCGATGGCATGGGCAATTGCCAGCCGGCTGGCGCCATGCACCTGGGGTACGCAACGCAGGCAATAGGGGTCCTGGACTTTGCCACAGTCCCGGTGGGAATCCAGAATTTCACTGCCCTGCAGCAGGGCGCGGATATTGGCTGCCACCTGCTGCTGGCCGGAATGCGGCCGCAGCTCATGCACCCGCCGGTCAAACGGCTGTGCGCTACCCTGCAGGGCTTCCAGGCTCATTGCCGCCAGCAAGTCAGCATTGCGAATCAACGTGAGCGCCTGTTGCAGCACATAGACGCCATAGCTGCTCATCAACTGAGTGCCGTTGATTAGGGCCAGCCCATCCTTGGCTCCCAGGGTTACCGGTTGGCGCTCACAGTTGCGCAGCGCCTGCGCACCGCTGATGGTTTTACTGTCGGAGCCCCACACCTGGCCACGGCCGAGCAACGGCAGGGCCATATGCGCTAATGGAGCCAGGTCCCCGGAAGCGCCAAGGCTTCCGCGGCTGGGAATCCAGGGCGTGATTTGCTGTTCCCAGAAGGTCAACAGCAATTCAAAGGTTGGCCATGAGATACCCGAGAACCCCAGACCAAGTGCATGCAGCTTAAGCCCGAGCATGATCCTGGTAATATCCTCCGGTACCGGCTCACCGACGCCACAAGCGTGACTTAGAATGAGATTGCGCTGCAGATCGGTAACCGCATCAGGGCTGATCCGCTGATTGGCAAGTACACCAAAACCGGTGTTGATGCCGTAATAAGCATTGCCGTCCTGCAACGCAGTTTCCACATGCTCACGAGAAGCGAGCAGACGGTCGGGGTTTGCCCGCAGCTGCTGCAGGCTGGTATTAAGATTATCTTCAAAATGGGCAATGGTTAGTTGCTGCATGGCCGGTTATTGTCCTTGTGTTTATCCCGTATCGCTGGAACAACTTGGTTGTCAGCTTGTCAGCAGGTTTGCAAAAAGTGCAGTATATCGATTAATTCAGAGGTTCCCACATATTGCCATATTCACAGGCGATGAATATTGGTATAAAGCCTTTCGGAATAAGCTGTTTCCGAAGCGCAATTATTCTGCTTGTAACTGCCGGCAGTGGTACTCTGATTAAATAAAACAGCGCATCGGTCGCATTGGCGTACAGATGCAGGGTTATCAGTTAATTTTACAGGAGCAACAACTTAATGACATTCACAGCAATATTCAGCCCCAGGGCCTGGTTTTTACTGGTGGTGCTGGCGGTGGCGGCCTTGTTGGGCTATGCCTATTATGTGCAATATCAACTGCTGCTGGAGCCCTGTCCGTTATGCATACTGCAGCGCGTGGCATTTTTTGCGATGGCCTGTGCGGCCCTGCTGGGATTAATTCATAACCCGGGTGTGAAAGGCCGTTGGGTATATGGCGGTCTTGTGATTCTAGCCGGCATTGTCGGCAGCCTGATTGCCGGTCGGCATTTATGGCTGCAGAGCCTGCCGCCTGATAAAGTGCCGGATTGTGGTCCTGGCCTGGGTTATATGCTGGAAAACTTCCCTCTGGCGGAAGTATGGCAAACGGTATTGCATGGCTCCGGTAGCTGCGCCACGGTAGACTGGCAGTTTGTCGGATTGAGCATGCCGGCATGGACACTAATCTGGTATCTGTTGATGATAATTGGCACGTTAATAATGCTATTGAGGACAAAGTAAATCATGCAACAAGCATTACAAGCACTGGATGCGCATAACTGGCGCATCGATTCCT
The DNA here is from genome assembly GCA_028289455.1 of Wenzhouxiangellaceae bacterium. Lineage (GTDB taxonomy): Bacteria > Pseudomonadota > Gammaproteobacteria > Xanthomonadales > Wenzhouxiangellaceae > JAJFKX01. The sequence continues at coordinate 14,028 of JANQPN010000021.1, read as the reverse complement.
GGCAGGACAAGCCGGCGCGTCAGCAGGCATCTTATCCGGATCAGCAGGCTTTGTCTGAGACGCTGGGCCAGCTGAGCCAGCTGCCTCCGCTGGTCACCTCCTGGGAAATTAATACGCTGCGCCAGGAGTTGGCGCTGGCACAACAGGGCAAGCGTTTTGTCCTGCAGGGTGGTGATTGCTCGGAAAACTTTGACGAGTGCACCTCACCGGTGATTACCAACCGGCTGAAAGTGTTGCTGCAGATGTCGCTGGTGCTGATTCACGGCCTGGAAATGCCGGTAGTGAGGCTGGGACGTTTCGCCGGACAATATGCCAAGCCGCGTTCCTCAGATACTGAAACCCGAGGTGAGGTCACACTGCCCAGTTATCGGGGGGATCTTGTCAACGGGCCGGCATTCACCGCCGAGGCCCGGATACCGGATCCACGCCGCCTGCTGCGCGGGCACGCGCGATCGGCACTGACCATGAATTTCGTGCGAGCGCTGGTAGATGGCGGGTTTGCTGATCTGCACCATCCCGAATACTGGAATTTAAGTTGGCTGGAACATTCTCCATTAGCGGAAGAATTCCGTCGGATAGCCGACGATATTGAACAATCCATTCGTTTCATGGAAACGGTAACCGGCAAAACCGCCGGTACGCTGAGACGCACCGACTTTTACACATCACATGAAGCACTGCACCTGCATTATGAGCAGGCGCTGACCCGGGAAGTGCCGCGAGTGGTGGGTTGGCACAATTTATCAACACATTTCCCATGGATAGGGATGCGCACGGCCGAACTGGACGGTGCTCACGTGGAGTTTTTCCGGGGTGTACGCAACCCGATGGGAATCAAAATTGGCCCGGGTATGACCAATGACTGGCTGCGCGGGCTGCTGGACATTCTCAACCCGGCGCGTGAACCCGGTCGGATTACTCTGATTCATAGGATGGGAGCGAAGCACATTGGTGATCACCTGCCTGATCTGATCCGGACCGTTAAGGCTACCGACCATCCGGTAACCTGGATTTGTGATCCGATGCACGGCAACACCGAAAGTACCGCTCAGAATATTAAAACCCGCCGGTTTGAAAACATTCAATCGGAGCTGGAGCAGGCATTTGACGTGCATGCCGAGTGTGGTTCGATTCTGGGTGGCGTACACCTGGAGTTGACCGGTGAAGATGTTACCGAGTGCACCGGTGGTGCCCGGGCTTTGTCTGATACCGATCTGCAGCGTGCCTATAAATCCACTGTTGATCCACGCTTGAACTATGAACAGGCGCTTGAGCTGGCAATGTTGATCGTGCGCAAGCGCAAACAGACGTAAAGTTACTTAACCTCAGGAGAAACCATGTCCTTTTTACGAGCAGCCCTGTTGCTGGGCGGCATCCTGCTTGGTCATACAGCAGGTGCGGAAATATATAGCGATGCCAATGAAGTCAGGCCATTGCTGCCGGGTATGCAGGTACCGGCATTTGATCTGAAAACGGTTGAAGGTGAAGTCATCAATGTTCAACCGGACAGTTTTGAAAAACCGGTCGTTATTACCTTCTTCAGAGGTGGCTGGTGCCCTTACTGCAACTTGCATCTGGCCGAGCTGCGCCATGCTGAGCAGGAACTGAAAAGCAAAGGTTTTGATGTCTGGTTTATCAGTGCCGACCGGCCTGAACTGCTGTATGAAAGCCTGACTGAAGAGGTGGACTATCAGCTTTATTCCGATGGTTCGCTGGACGCTGCCCAGGCTTTTGGCATTGCTTTCCGGATCAGCCAGAGTTCTCATGACCGTTTTGCCAGGCGCGGCAAAAGCCTGGAGGAAATCTCTGGGGACGATAAGGGCGCGCTGCCGGTACCGGCAACCTACATCATAGGTACAGATGGCCGGGTACACTTCCAGTACACCAACCCGGATTACAGTATCCGCCTGTCTCCCAATGTTCTGTTGGCGGCGGCACAGGCTTACCAGACTGATGCGGATATGCGACTCAGGCGTGGGCGCTGAATATACCTCATTACAATGAAGCCGGCTGCCAGCCGGCTTTTTTGTATCTGCTTTACATGCATCAGCAGGTGTCTTAACGTTGACCGATTATCGAGGGGTAACAGTTGAAAGCGAAAATGGTTGAGGTGTGCGATGGCAGTAAATTGTGCTGAATCAGTCGATCAATATCTGGCAGACCTGCCGGATGAGCGACGTGAAATCCTGGCGCCGGTGCGGCAGACCATTTTGGATAACCTGGCAGATGGTTTTGTGGAAAGCATGACCTACAAAATGCCGACCTACGAAATACCATTATCGACTTTCCCCAAAACCTACAACAAAAAGCCTTTAATGTATTGCGCGCTGGCCGCACAGAAGCACCACAACGCGATTTATCTATGCAGTGTATACAGTGACAGGAAACTGCTGGAAATACTGGAGCAGGGCTATCAGAGCGCCGGTTTAAAGCTGAACATGGGTAAGTCCTGTATCCGCTTTAAAAAGCTTGCCGAGGTGCCGTTGGATGTTATCGGTGAAATCATTGCCAGTTACGAGGTGAATGATTTCATTGAAAACTATCACAGCTGCAGGAAAAGATAACGCAACAGAATAGGTGGCAAGTGTGCCTGGTGGCAGCGGATGAAATGCTGGTGTCACCCGCTGCCTCTGCCTTAATCAGAGAGATACTTTGCGCTGTTTCCAGTAACCAACAGTCAGCCAGCCGGCTACACCCACCGCGATGCTCAGAGCCAGCAGTGATGGCGTTGCCGGGCTGCTGCCAACTGGTCCGATGGCCACAACAAGTAAGCTGGCACCCAGCCCAATCAGAGTAACTGCCAGGTATTTGGGCAGCCGGAATCGTTGACTGCCCAATGCAATGATTCCTGCCCAGATCAGTACTACAGCCAGCAGGCTTATTAATCCGCCCATGCGGCCGGTCTGCATGGATGCGTAACGAATGGTAAATTGCGGATCTTCCGGCGCCTGGTTGGCGTACAGTTTTTCAAAAGCGAAATGAATACCCTGGGTAGGTACCGATACCGGCAATGGCTGATTGTGCAGGTTTATATTGAGATCTTCACTGTGGCGTTGTAATGCCGCAGGATTGACGCTGATGCCGTTGCTGACCAGTTGCATGTTGCTTTGCGGCTGCTGATAATTGTTTCCGGTGGGCAGGAACACATCCCAATAAGTATGTGTGACCACCATATCAGGCCTTATCAGGCTGCTGCTGATTCTGCCCAGAGATCCAAATGGGTCTACCGGTGAAGCGTAAACTATCTTGACAGGGAAGCCATCGGCAGAGTTGATCATTTTGATCAGCACACGGCCGTTCTCACCAGCATTACCAGCCCCGGAATGCGCCGGTTTTTCCGGTTGGCCATTAACCATAACCGACCAGATAGTCGCATCAGCCGGAAGATTCAGGCGCAGGAACTGGCGGCGGCTGTTGCGGACGATAAAGTTGGCGGTGGTGACTGCCAGGCCATCACGGGTAAACAATGTCTGGTATTCGGCTTTTTCAATATTGGCGACCTGGACATCAATTTCCCGGTGATGGGTGACATTCAACGATAACCGGAATGGCGGCTGGGCATATTTATACGCCAGTAAAATTGGATTGGTTGTTTTCAGTACCAGCTGACGGGGCAGCTCATTGATTTCCAGGCTGGAGAGCTGTTCTTCCACATTCGGTTGTACTTCCACTGCAGTCAGCGCCTCAATGGCAATCTTTCCATGCTGAACTTCAGCATCAGCCACCAGGACTGTTGGGACTTCCATGCTCCCGGCGTCATCACCCATGATGCGCTCGTAATTGACTTCCAGCTTGAATTGACCCTGCATTTCCTGGGTGAATTCCAGGTGTACCTGCTGATGATCAGTACCGCCTGAAACATCATGGCTGCGAATCGAAGGTCCGCTGACACCCAATACATTAATTTCACCAGGCAACTGCAACAGTAATTCCATGATGCTGCCGGATTTTACATTCACTGCAACACTGGCTGATCCGGTAAGGGTAACTTCACCAATGGAAATCAATGTATCCACCTGGGCATCAAACTTACCCTGCTGGCGTTCAGGAATGGTTGGTTTGACGCTCAGCAATGACATCGGATCGGTGTATTTGTAGGTGTGTGCAACACTCATATCCAGGTCATTTCGTACAAATGCCGGCAGCTGGTTTTCTCCCACCCGTGATACGCCTTGTTCTTCCACCGGCGTCAATACCAGCTCGGCACCACTCAGCAGAGCAATCATCCCGCGTTGACGGTGCACTTCGGCAGCAGCCAGTAATGGGACTACGATAGCCTGCGACTGCTCAGACACAGTTCCGGTCAGGTATTCGTAGCTGACTTCCAGAACAAACTCACCTCGAATGGCACGGTCAAGGAAAACGCTGATGTGTTTTCGGTTGCTGCCGGGGGTTACCTCGACCGCCCAGTCAGAAATGGCCCCGCTGGCTGAAAAGATGCTGTTGACCTGGGCAACTGCGGGAATGTCCAGCAGTAATTGGTTGGTTTCACCGTGGGTAATTTCATACGCCACCAGCGCACGTGCGTGCAGTACACCTTCTTCAGCGTGCAGCGCATGGTAAACGCTGGCATTGGCACGCACTTCGGTGCGCAAATGTTCAGGTACGGCTTCCACCCAGGAAAAAGTCACCTGGTCACTCATCGGTACAAATACTGTTGCCCGGGTGTAATCGTCCAGTTCATTGCTGCTGATATTGGCATTCGAACTGACGCTGAGCTCTTTTCTGCCCGGCAGGGTCAGATCAAACTGAGACACCGGCACTTTGGGGATAGACAGGCGGGCACTGGGCGGGCCGCTATCAGTCATGACCGGAATATAAAACTGCGCAGTCACGGTATGCACACCACCGCCCTGTATCACCGTTGCAAAGTGACCGTCCTGTTCCAGCACAGTTGCCGGGTGATCGTCAACGCGCAGTTCGCTCAAGGTAATAGAGGCCGGCATGATTGGCAGGGTGGTCAATTCTCCTTCAAATACTTCTATTGAAAAAGTGGCATTCCACAGCAGTGACTGATCCTGCAGTACCCCCTCATAGTGTGCCCGGCTGATGACATACGGCCGATTGGCCGGTGCCCGCCACGAGACCATCACAGCACCGGTGCTGGGAATACTGGCGGTGGTCAGTGTCAGGTTGTTCTGTTCGACTGTATTAATGTCTGCCGCCGGCACAACTGCCAGATCCAGACCGGTACCGGGGAAGGTGACACTCATGCCTGTGGCGGCAGCTCTAGGCACAGGAACCGGTAGTACATAGCCTGCATTTGAGCGTTGTGCATCCAGCCCATAGTTCAGCCGCATGGTTACAGTACCGGCACTAGCGGTGCTCCAAGACAGGCCATCAGGCCCCTGTACCAGCTGCACCGGTTGTTCATCGACTGTAACACTGTTTAAAGCAGTGCCGCTGGCCAACACCGGGATCAAAGTCCATTGGTCTTCGAATACTTCAATCATGACGGTGGCTTCGACCTGGGCAGTACTGCGATCATCGCGGTCGGTGATTATTACGCTGACTTCGGCATTACCGATAGCGTAGCCGGCTGGTGCGGGTCTGGGGTCCTGGTTAGCCTGATTCACCAGTTGATTGTATATGGTCAAAGGCAACTGTACCTGGCCGTTGTCATTCACCAGTGTGTCATCGGCGAGCGAATGCTGGCTGCTGATGAATAGGCAGATCAGCAGAAATGAGCATTGAAGGATATTGCGAATGTAATTTTGCATGATGATCTCCAGTGAGATTATTCAATAGCACCTGTCAGCTTGCGGTGTGCAGCCAGTTGCAGGGAGTCAACCAGGTAGCGATGCTTGCTGGGGTCGTTGATATTCTTCCGGTTCAACACGTGCTGGTATTCGGCCAGCATTGCTTCATCGCGAAGCAGGTCTGCATCTGAATACCATGCCGAAATTTTGTGTCGCAGGCCTGATATCAATCTGTGCATCTTGTACAGATCCGCCTTAGTACCGTTGATGTTGCCGGCGGCCAGCTTTTCACTGGCTGCGCTTAACGTCTGTGCCAGTTCCAGAGCCAGCAGATTCTTAACAACATTTTGTTCCAGCCTACCGGGCGTACGCTGCTTGTTGCCGAGACTTAAGCGGGCATTGGAAACCGCATTATTCAGCCTGGTTAAATCTTTGTAGCGGACGCGCACATCGGCAATCGGGCCCGGCCGTTCAGCAACAACATCCAGTAACACAACATGTGAGGTTCCGGCAGCCATGGATGGAATGACTATCTGGATGCCGGCTTCATCATCTCCACGATCGGCAGTGATGCCGAGGTTGTCCTGCAGCCGTTGATCAATACTGTTTTCAGCTTGTTTGACCTGATCTATCTGATCACGGTCAAGACGTTTGGAGCCGTGTACCTGAATAAGTTTTACATCCGGTGCCAATTGAATGCGCAACCGTATTGCGCGGGCAACGGCGCGGCTGGCGGAATACAGTTCCTGCTCAATCAATCTGCCGGCGTCATTACTGTTCAGCAGCACCCGGCGGTTGCCCTGACCGGCCAGTACCAGGGAGTGAACTTCACCGGCAATTACACGATTTCCCAGGCTGATACCGCTCAGCAACAGACCATCGACTGCATTCCGGTGAACCTGCTGCCGCAGAGCGTCCAGCTGACTGCCGATGGGTGAGCCGGTAACCAGCAGCATCAGGTTGCTGCCCAATACTGTATTGCCGGCAGTTTCTCTAAATAAATCTGTTCTGGCAGTGGCGATAGCATCAGACAGCGACAGTTCAGCAGCACTGTTGTCGGTTTGCGGATCGAACAGTTGATTAATTGCTAACGTCAGAGGTCCATGTCGAAACTCACCTGCCGGGATCAGTAAGCCACCCGGCTGGCCGGCGATTGTAAGAGAAAATCTGTCACCTGGTTGCTTTTGTTCCGCTAATGCAGACAACAGTGCACGAATCTCGGCATCAAACTGTTGTCCGGTGTCAGCCTTCAAATCCAGGACAACGGCCAGATTCATAGCCGGACGCTGACCGCTATCGCGTTCGCTGGCCTGCAGGCCAACCTGCAGGCGCATCCGGGTGGGGCCGTCGATATGGGTTTTGTCGCTGTGCAAATAGGTGGTCAATGCGGCGTCGACAGGTACATCGAATGGCTGCCAGATGGGCTGGGCAGCCTGTTCCAGCAGAAGATTATCGCCTAGAACGGTGCGGTCCCATTGCTGCAGTTGACTCTGCAAAAGCCGTATGGCCGGATCACCGGGGACATAGTTGTTGGCCCAATATCCAGTTGCGGGCTGGTAGGTCAAATCATCCAATGAATCGAGTTGCTTAAGGAACTGGTCGGAATAATCAGGTTGTAACTGAGCTGCCAACGCCTGCCCGGCAGATGACAAACCAGAATCGCTGTCTGCTTTGAGTTGCACATCGTCCGATCCCTGCTGGCTTTCACGCCGGGGAGCGGTCAGCCGATAGTCTGCACGATCAATGCTGTCAGGATTATGATCAAGGTCAGCCAGCGGACGATCCTCCTTGAGCACCGATCCGTTGTGGTATTGATAGTCACTGTCGCGCTGCAGCTGCTCAGCTTCACTGCGCAGTGAAGGTGCCGGAGTGGCTGGCCAGAGTGCTGTTTTTTCCGAATCACTACGGCCAACTGTGGTGGCTGGCCGATCACCCTGGATATCAACTTGTGCCAGTCGAGAGCCTGTTACCGCTACACGGCCAAGCTCATCGGCCGGATGCAGTGTGTCAGCGGCGGCCTGATTGTTGTCTGCAAATGCGCCACTCGCCGGCCCGGGTTGGGTCTGCCGGATGATTTCATTCTGAGCGAGCTGAGACAGCGGTTCTCTGATCCGCTTTGCAGCCTGCTCACTGCCGCCTGAAGAGGATTCATCTGCGGTGAGCGCCTTGAGTGCCTCAATAGCCTGTTCCCGACTGCGGTTAAACCGTTCTTCAGATTCTGCGCCACGCGTTTCCGGGATAATAATCTGGTTTGATAATTGCCTGGGAGAGCTTAATGCAGGTAGCATCGGTGCCTGTTCTACTTTCGGTTCGGCTTCCTCCGCCGGCTCAAAAAGCATTCGGCTTTCGGGGACATCATGATCAGCAAACCCGTCATATTCAGCTGGTGGCGCTGCTGATATCGAGATGTCGGATGGCGCAGGGCTTTCAGGTAGAACTATCTGATCCAAACCGGAACGCCACAAACCCAGAAATGACACGGTAACGAATACTGCAGCAACACCGGAGGCCCAGCGCAGCCGGTAGCGATCGAAACCGGAAACAGCCGGGGGATCGGCCTGTTCAACTGCTTCAAGGGTTTTAGCAACCAGTTCATCAGAGGCATCAGATTCCGGGATTGCCTCCAGCTGTATTTCTAAAGCGGTCACTGCTTCCAGAAACTCACTGCATTGCCGACATTCGGCTAGGTGCTGTTGCAGCTGCAGGTCATCTGCCACTGGTGCCGGTCCCTGCTCGGCAAGCTGCTGCTGAATTTGTTCACAGCGGGTCATGAGCGATCCTCCTCCTGCTCATGCGCTGCACGGGCTTTCAGTAAAGCCAGCCGGGCGCGCCGCAGGTGGGTTTTAATGGTGTTCAATGGGGTGTTCAATATGTCAGCAACCTGTTTCAATTGCAGTCCCTGAATGGTGGTCAGCACCAGCACCTCACGCTGTGCCAGTGGTAAATGATAAATAGCCTGTTCGAGCCAGTTGGCCGCTTCGCTGGCAGCTGCATGCCGTTCAGCGCCTGGGGCGGGGTCGGGGCAGGTTTCAAGCTGATGCTGAAGGGGAACTACACGACGGTTTTTTTCGGTTCGGAAATGGTTGCGTACCGTGTTAGCTGCAATCGTAAATACCCAGGGCTTAAGTGGTTTGTCGGATTGATAGCTGGCGGCAGCAGCATGGATCTTGAGGAAAATCTCCTGGAAGACATCGTCACGACTGTCAGTGCTGATGCCACAGCGGATCAGGTAGGTGTATACCGGTTGCCTCAGCCATTGCATCAGCTTGGGAAAAGCAGTTCGGTCACCCCGGCAATGGCGCGACAGCCAGGAGCGGCGCTCCATTGTTTCGCTGCGCTTGGCCAGATCGATAACCGGGTTGTTGTTATGTGTCATTGTTTTCCCGGACTGGTAACCAAAAACTGTTGCCTGAGTTGCATCCATACTGATAAATACACAGCCAGGATATAAAGGTTTCAGTTGAAGGGGTAATTTTTTGCATGACCGGCTTTGTCATGCTGCGCTTTAATGGCTATGAGCGAAGGAGGTACAGGTGAATAATTTAATGGTCTGGCGTGATTATCAGCGGATTAAACCTGCTGCGCGATGTATCTGCAGGTTGTCCCTAAATCGGATTATGCGCTGATTTTATCCGGCCCTTTACCAGCGGTTTTTTCATATTTGCCTTTACCTACTTTGCGGTATTGGGTAAATCCATGCTGTTCTACATTTTTTGGTTTCAGCGCATCGCTATGAGCGCTTTGTACATTGGGGGCTGAAATCACGCGTCTGACCGGGTTGTTACATTCCGGACAGGCCAGAATTGGCGCATCTGCAAGTTTCTGCAGGCGGTCAAAACCAGCGCGGCAGTGCTCACAGCTGTCACTCATGGATTTGGCCTGATATTCGTAAATGGGCATGTTAGATAAGGTTACATGGGCGGGTGGCCAATTCAAAAAAGTAATTCAAGTAAATCTGGCATTTGCCTTCGATCAACATATATTAACCCGGCAAGGCCGGGCTAACATAAGAATGCCACTTAAAATGGTCAAAGCGTGTGGATGAGATTAATCCGCACGCAGAGCCTATAAGCAAAGATTTCAGGCGGTATCTCTGGCGTTGCCGGCATCTTCAACCACTTCCCGCTCCCAGCCTTTACTGACCAGGGCGACCAATAGCACTACCGCACCTACACCAATACTGAATGTAGCAATGGACTGGAACAGGCTGGGCATTTGCGCCACATTGCTCGGGTCAAAATTCCCGGCTAATAGGCCGGCGATAATATTGCCGATTGAGTAAGTTAAAACGAATACTCCCATCATTTGTCCGATAAACCGCTGCGGTGAAAGTTTGCTGACTGCGCTAAGCGCAATCGGGCTGAGGCAGAGTTCACCGACTGTATGCAGGAAGTAAGTCAGGATCAGAAAGAACGGTGCAGCTTTGGCACCGCCGGCAGCGATTTGAGCGGCAAATATCATCACAATAAAACCACTGGCCATGATCATCAGACCCACAGCGCACTTGATGCCATAACCCGGTGACACCATACGTTGTCCCAGCTTGATCCACATTGCTGCAAAGAACGGTGTAAGCATTATGATGAAAAACGGATTGGCGTTTTGAAACCATGCTGTGGGTATCTCAAAGCCGCCGATCATACGATCGGTATAATCGCGTGCAAACAGATTCAGGGAAGAACCTGCCTGTTCAAAACCCGACCAGAAGCAGGCTGATGCGATACAAACCAGCATCAGCGCCCACATGCCTTTCTTTTCGGTTGCACTGAGTTTGCCGCGGAAATATATAACGCCGAAATAGATGAAGAAGGTGGCTGTAAACACCACTGCAACATTTTGCGCCATGCTGACTGCATCAATGCTGATGGTGCCGAGCATTGTCAGAACTGTGACAACTGCAAGTGCACCCAGGAAGATCATAATGCTCATCCAGCTCCTGCGCTGGCCTGCCGGAGACATTCCCACCTCTGGTGCAGCACTTACGCCCTGCAGGTTATCAGAGGTGCGGTAAAACTGAACCAACCCAAAAAACATGCCCACAGCTGCAGCACCGAATGCATAGTGCCAGCCGGCTTCCACTGCCAGCCAGCCACAAACCGTGTAGCCAATCAGCGAGCCAACATTAATACCCATGTAGTATATGGCGTAACCGGCATCGCGGCGCTCATCGGTTTTGCTGTAGAGCTGGCCGACTACTGCACCGATATTGGGTTTAAGCAACCCGGTGCCCAGTATCACTAAAATCAGGCCGACAAAAAACGTGGAATCATTGGGAATGGCCAGCACAATATGGCCACACATGATAATAATGCCGCCATACCAAATAGCTTTTTGTCCACCTATCAGGCGGTCAGCGATCCAGCCTCCCGGCAGACCCATGAAATAGACTGATGCCGTGTAGAGACCATAAATAGCGGTTGCCGTTGCAGTTGTAAGCGCAAGACCGCCATCCTGCAAAGTAGCGGTCATAAACAGAACCAGCAGCCCGCGCATACCGTAATAGCTCATTCGCTCCCACATCTCTGTCAAAAACAGGGTTTGCAAACCTTTGGGATGGCCAAAAAAAGCTCTGTTGTTTGGCGTACTGGTTGAATTAGCTGTGCTATCTGTCATGGCTTACCTCAAGAAGCTGCATAAAATTGGCTGTGGTGGCAGGCGAATATATGCGGTGAGTCTACTGACTTTATCTTCGAATGTAAAAACCTTGTGAAGACCAGCGACGGTCTCGATCAGGATCTGTAACATGATCTGGCTCTTTCCAGGCTCAACGGCAGGTAAACCAACAGTACAATCGGCAATGCTCCCACAAGCACAAGCTCTGACAGGGGGCATGCAAACCTGCCATTGCTTCATTACCGGGAGTATTCCAGGCTTGGATCGCCCCGGATCATGTTCGTCTGTTTTTCATTCAATGGGTGAATCAGGTATTGGTGGGGAGTTGATTCATGTAAGAACCATTGCATCCAGCCAGATTTTCGGCATTATGTCGCGTTATGACAGATAACAATCAACAACAGGTATGGCTGCTGGTCGGTGCAGCCGGTGGGCTGGGCAGCGCACTTGCCGAGGCGGCTGCAGTGCTGCCTGATGCACCGGAACTGATACTGCTGGATAAAAATCGGCGCAAGCTGGAACAGCTGGCCGATAAACTGGAAGCTGAGTCAGATTCAGCTGTATCGACTTATCCGCTGGATTTAAGCGGCGCCACACCGACCGATTATGATGCCATGGCCGAAGCCATTATTACTGCGCACTCCCGATTGGATGCAGTGGTTTTTTGTCAGGCGCAATGCGGTGGTCTGCGGCCGCTGCATCAAACACACGGCCGCGATTGGCTGCTGGAACTGCATGCCAATCTGGGCGGGGCGCAACTGCTGTTGCAGGCCTGCCTGACGTCGCTGCTGCAGTCGCCGTCCGGGCGTGCGGTGTTTTGTGTGAACGATCCGGAAACCGTCAGCCAGGCTTACTGGGGAGCCTACGGCGTAGCACAAAGTGGTCTGATCGCACTGGCACAACAGTGGGCGGCAGAGCTTTCCAATACGGATATGCGGTTTCTGCTTTGTCACCCGGGCGCCATGCGCACCGCACTGCGTATGGAAATATGGCCGGCAATCAGTCCGGAAACCTGGCCCGAACCATCAGTATGCGCCGATGAAGTCATCAGCTGGTTGACTGCTGCAGACTTGCCGGCCAGTCTGCAAACATTGAAAATGCCGGTAACCATCAGCTAATAAAAATGGATAGGTTTTAGCTATGTCAGAAGATTTATTCCTGAAAATCATTAATCGAGAAATCCCGGCGGATATTGTCTATGAAACCGATTCGGTATTGGCATTCCGCGATATCAATCCGCAGGCGCCGCTGCATGTGCTGGTGATTCCCAAGACCCACATTCGTACCATCAATGACATTGGCGCAGAGCATACTGCGCTGGTGGGTGAGTTGTTCACCGCTGCTGCAGCCATTGCTGCAGAGCATGGCTATGCGGATGACGGCTACCGGGTGGTGATGAATTGCAATGAGGCCGCCGGGCAGACGGTATTTCATATTCACCTGCACCTGCTGGCAGGCCGCAGCCTGAGCTGGCCGCCGGGCTGATGCAACTGCTGTGGATCGGTTTGGGGGGCGCTGCCGGTGCGATGCTGCGGCACACTGTTGCACACTGGTCCAATTCCATGCATTCCCTGGTGGTTGCCGGCATCAGCTGGCCGACCGGAACACTGCTAGTCAACGCGCTGGGTTGTTTACTGGCAGGCCTGCTGATGGGCTGGGCGCACAGCAAGAGCATGTTGGATCATCAGTTACTGCTGATAATAACCGCCGGCTTCCTTGGTGCCTTCACCACTTTTTCCGCCTTTGCTGTCGACAGTATGCGCTTGTTTGATCAGGCAGGGCTGGGTGCAGCAGTGGGTTATGTTGTAGTGCAGAATCTGATTTGTCTGGCTCTGGCGTTTTTAGGCTGGTGGCTGATCCACTGGCTGGTCTGATTGTTCCATCTGTTTGGGTTCGGATAGTGGTTTGGTAAACCGCCATACAGTCGCCGGCGGCACATTGTTCCAGATTTTCTTACCGCGCTTGCCCTTGATACCCAGCGCATCAGTCAAATCAACCGGTATGGGCTGATTGGGGCCGTAGGTAAATTGCACCATTACCCCGTCAGCATGCATTGCCTCAAAGGCGCCGGCAATGATATTTTCCCGAATTTCATGCGGCATATTTAGCAACGGCAATCCGGAAACTACCGCAGCTAGCTGACGACCTGACAGTAGTTCAGGAATGTACTGGGCATCACCCTGCAGAACTTCAAGCTTCGGTAACAGCTGCTGCAGTTTGGCAGCCATCTTATGATCTTTTTCCAGAGCGATGACATGGCGGCCGGTAAGCTGCAGTATGTAATGGGTAATTGCACCTGTCCCTGGGCCCAGTTCGAGAATATCGCCGTCCGGAATATCACCGAGAGCATGCACCATCGCTTTGGCCAGCGACGGGCTGCTGGGCGCAACTGCGCCGACTGATCCGGGACTGCGAAACCAGGCCGACCAGAAGCGGCCCAGATGCTTGAGTTTGTTGAGCAATATATCAGCCTGTTTGTTATTCACGGGCAGTGTAGCCACTGCCCGTGAATCTGGGAAGCATTAATTACTCAGGACAGGATAATCCGTTAATGGTGGTCAGTCGTGTCAGGTCCAGAATGCCACTGCCGAACTCAGGCAGAGTGGAGTTATACAATGCAGTACCCTGGTCACAGTCCAGCTCAATCATCACCTGTCCCCAGTCGGTACGCTGCACATCACTCTGGTCAAAGTCATTACCGAACAGTGCGCCGGAA
>JANQPN010000007.1 GCA_028289455.1 Wenzhouxiangellaceae bacterium | reverse complement strand
GGGTTAGTGTGCGTCTGGCTTTCTTGTCAGGCCGGCGAGGCCGCTCCCGGCGTAACCGCCGTTCGTCATCCAGTGCCTGACGCCGGGCAACGCTGGCATCGGTTTCGCCGTACATCTGCTGCGCCACCGGAGCAGATTGCCGGCGCTGAGACAATTCTTTCACGATGATCTCCCACTGTTGTTCCCCGCGCTGGATTAACAGACAATCATCGACCGCTAACGTTCGCGCCGGTTTGATCCTTTTGCCGTCCAGACGGACATGCCCGGCATCCACTGCCTGCTTGGCCAGTGAACGGGTTTTAAAAAATCGTGCGGCCCATAACCATTTGTCGACACGAACATCCATGCGTGTATTCTGCCTGTCTGCGGCGATATACTAAAGCGTTAATCAATTTAGAGCCTGCCAAGTGACACAGGATTCAAGTCAAACCAATCACACGCCGAATAACACCCGGCCAAAACCCCTGCTTTTGCTGATTCTGGATGGCTGGGGGGCGCGCGAAGCGGCGCCGGATAATGCCATCAGCGTAGCGGATACGCCCAACTGGGACCGGCTGATGCAAAGCTCGGTTCACACCTTGCTCGAAACATCCGGCGAAGCTGTCGGACTGCCGGCCGGACAAATGGGCAATTCAGAGGTGGGGCATATGAATATCGGTGCCGGTAGAGTGGTATTTCAGGATCTGGTGCGGATATCACAGGCTTTGCAGGCACAGGAGCTGCAGCAGCATCAGGCGATGCGTGAAGTGATTTCCGGCTGTGCGTCTGCCGGTGGACGGGTGCATGTTATGGGGCTGGTTTCGCCCGGCGGGGTGCACAGCCATGAACAGCACCTGCTTGAATTGCTGCCGGTGTTAGAGTCGCAGGGAGCCACAGACATAGCAGTACATGCATTTCTTGATGGCCGTGATACGCCACCGAAATCAGCCGGTGATTCGTTGCAGAAGCTGCAGCAGGCTATCGCTGATCAACCGGCTGTTCAGCTGGCCAGTGTCAGTGGCCGGTTTTACGCCATGGACCGGGATAACCGGTGGGATCGCGTAGAACAGGCCTGGCGCGCCATTGTTGATGGGCAATCTGAGCACCAGGCCAGCGACGGCCTGCAGGCACTGCAACAAGCCTATCTGCGCGATGAAAGTGACGAGTTTGTGCAGCCCACGGTGGTTAACGGTGGCTGCCCGGTAGCTGATGGTGATGTGGTGCTGATGTTTAATTTTCGTGCTGATCGAGCCCGCCAGCTGGCGCAGGCTTTTGCGGCGCCGCAGTTTAATGGCTTCCAGGCAGCACGGCCTCAGTTATTCAAGCTGATTACCATGACCGAGTACCTGGATGATCTGCCGGCGCTGGTATTGTTTCCACCGCAAAAGCTGCCCGACCTGCTCGGCCAGGTGCTGGCAGATGCCGGTCGGCGGCAGTTGCGGATTGCTGAAACCGAGAAATATGCGCATGTAACTTTCTTTTTTAATGGTGGCGAGGAAACGCCGTTTGCTGATGAGCAGCGCCGTCTGATTCCGTCACCCAAAGTGCGCACCTACGATCTTCAACCGGAGATGAGTGCGCCACAGTTGACCAAAGAATTGGTTGAAGTCATCCGGCAGCAGCAGTTCGATGTGATCATCTGCAATGTTGCCAATGCGGATATGGTCGGGCATACCGGTGTGTTTTCTGCAGCGGTTCAGGCAGTTGAAGCGGTTGACCGGTTGCTGGGCGAGGTCTGTCAGGCACTGATTGAGGCTGGCGGTGAAATGCTGCTGACTGCGGATCATGGCAATATCGAGCAGATGCAGGATGCAGCCGGCGATCAGCCGCATACCGCACATACAATAAACCCCGTACCGCTGGTGTATGTTGGCAACCGCAGTATTAAGCTGAACGCGGGGCGTTTATGCGATATAGCGCCTTCAATGCTGGCTTTGCAGGGTATACAGCAACCGGCCAGTATGAGCGGGCGCTCGCTGGTGATCGGGACAGCCTGATTCATCGATCAATGAAACTGCAGCGGGTTATCTGGTTATCGGCGCTGCTGGCGTGGAGTGCAATTGCGCAACTCTCCACTGATGCAAACCGTGAGCAGGCAATCAGTGAGCAAGATAGGGAGTCGATTGAATTACGGCTGGATGAAATAGCTGCAGCCATCATCGAATTGCGCAATCAGCGCAGCCGTCAGAATGAACAGCTGGACCGGTTGTTTACGGAGCTGGCAGAGCTGGAGCAGCAATTGCAGGAAACCAGACGTCTGCTGGGCGACAATCGTGCCGAGCTGGATGTAATCAGCAATGAATTGACTGGGCTGGAACAGCAGGAACAGGTCAGCCAGGCAGCGCTTGATGGACAGCAGCAACAGCTCAATGACCAACTGGCTGCAGCTTACAGGTTGGGCCGGCAGTCCCGGTTGAAGCTGCTGCTCAATCTGGAAAGTGCCGATGAGCTGACCCGTATGCTGGCCTATCATGAGCGTTTCAGTGAACAGCGGGCGGTATTGATCGGAGGCATTCAGCAACAACTGCAGACGTTGGCCGAATTGAGAACGGGCATTGAGCAGCGCCGGAGCCGGATTGAAGCATTGAATGCTGAATATGAAACTGATTTGCAATCACTAGCGGTGCAGCAGCGACAACGCCGGCTGCTGGCTGGAGACATTCGCGCTGAATTGGGCAGCCTGGAAACGGAAATCGCTGAGCTGCAGCTGAACCAGCAGGAACTGGAGGAGCTGCTGGCCAATCTGCAGGACTTGTTTGCCGATATTCCCGATGAGGTCGAACAACAGCCATTCGGCGAGTTGCGGGGGCAATTGGCCTGGCCGGTGGCAACCGGCAGGCCGCGGTTGAGTGCCCGGTTCGGACAAACGCGGGCGGCCGGGGTCGACTGGAGCGGAATTTTTATTGATGTGCCAGAGGGTGAGCCGGTGTCGGCAGTTGCGCATGGCCGGGTGGCGTTTGCAGATTGGTTGCGCGGCTTCGGCTGGATGATCATTATTGACCATAACGATGGTTACATGTCGCTGTATGGCAATAACAGCCAGTTGATGCAGGAAGTCGGCAGCTGGGTTCAGGCAGGTGAGCAGCTGGCGGTCAGTGGCAGTGGGTTTGGTGCAGACCTGCGCAATGGTGTGTATTTTGAACTCCGCCGGGATGGTCGTGCCTATAATCCTGAACCATGGCTGGTAAAACCGTAATAGAACGAATAGTTATGAAAACAATGTTGCCGATAGCTGGAGTCCGTAGTGTTTTTCTGCTGTTGCTGATGCTGGCTGTTACCGCAGCCGCACAAAGCGATAGCGATCAGTTGGATTCCGTCAATACCCGGACAACTGCTGGGGCTGTAACCAACAGTCTGGATGAGCTGCGGACATTCGCAGATGTTATCCGGGTAATTCGGGAGCATTATGTGGAGCAGGTTGATGACCGCAGTCTGCTGGCTGCCGCCATTAACGGGATGCTGCAGAACCTGGATCCACACAGTGAATGGATTCCGCCTGAACAGTTTCAGGCAGTCACTGAAGATGCTGCCGGCCAATATGGCGGTCTGGGCATGGATGTACAGATTCTGGATGGCTTTCTGGTCATTATCGATGTAGCGCCGAATACACCGGCAGCGCGTGCCCAGCTGCGTTCACAGGATAAAATTATCGGTATCGACGGAGTATCCATGCGCGGCAGCAACCTGCGCGAAGCGCTGACATCGCTGCGTGGTGCGCCCGGTACTGTGGTCAGTCTGCGGATCAGGCAGGCCGACAATGAGCAGGTGCGCAGTGTTGAACTGACCCGTGCACTGATTACCAGCCCCAGCGTGCGGGGAAGACTGGTAGCAGATTATTATGCCCATCTGCATATCGAAAGCTTTCAACAGGGCACAGAACAACAGCTCAGCGAAGCATTCCTGGCTGTGCAGCAGCAGGCTGACAGTGAATTGCGCGGTATCGTGCTGGATTTGCGCGATAATCCCGGCGGTATTGTTGAGTCAGCTGTGGGTACAGTGGATTTGTTTATTGACCAGGGTGTTATTGTCTCAGCCCGTGGGCGTGATGAGCGCACTGATTTCAACTTCGATGCTACCCAGGGGGTGTTATCGGCATTACCGATGGTTGTGTTGATTGATGCCGGCAGCGCATCCGCTGCTGAAATTGTTGCCGGAGCGCTGCAGGACCACGGCCGCGCCGTGATTATGGGGCAGACCAGCTTCGGAAAAGGTTCGGTGCAAACCGTGCTGCCGCTGCGCAATGGCAGTGGTCTGCGTTTGACCACCGCCAAATACTTCACCCCTACCGGCCGTTCCATTCAGGCAACCGGCATAATTCCGGATGTGGTCATCGCCCGGGTGGATATCCTCGAAGACCCGCGATTCGCCCGCGAAGCCGATCTGCAGCGCCGCCTGGAAAACCCTCAGGAGGCAGATGCTTCCGGTAATGCAGCTGTGCATCGTCAGATCATGCAGCTGAGCAGAGAAGACTATTCGCTGGCGCAGGCAGTCAACTTTTTACGCGGCTTGCAGATTCTGCAGTCAGGCGACAGCCAAAGCAGCTGACCGGCCACTGCGCATCCGGTTGTTGCGCGGCAGATCAACACCTTGCACTGGGCGGTATCTGCCGCCACTATTAGTGACTTCATGGTTTATTGATACAGAGAGATAGTCAGCGTGACCAGCAGTGCAGAGATTCGTCAGTCGTTTCTGGATTATTTTGCCGAGCACGAGCACAGCAAAGTGCCCAGCGCGTCACTGGTTCCGGGCAATGACCCTACCTTGTTGTTTACCAACGCCGGCATGGTGCCTTTTAAAGATGTGTTTCTGGGTGCGGAACAGCGTCCCTACAACCGGGCGGTAAGCAGCCAGCGCTGTGTGCGGGCCGGTGGTAAACACAACGATCTTGATCAAGTTGGTTATACCGCACGCCACCATACATTTTTTGAAATGCTGGGTAATTTCAGTTTTGGTAACTATTTCAAGGAGCAGGCGATCACTTATGCCTGGGATTATTTAACCAGAGTATTGAAGCTGCCGCCGGAAAAACTGTGGGTGACCGTATTTGAAGAAGATCGGGAAGCCGAAGCCATCTGGCTGGAAAAAGTTGGTGTTGACCCGGCACGGCTGTCCCGTATCGGTGCCAAGGATAATTTCTGGGCGATGGGTGATACCGGTCCATGCGGTCCGTGCAGTGAGATTTTTTATGACCATGGACCTGAGGTCGCCGGCGGACCACCGGGTACTCCGGAAGAAGACGGCGATCGATTTGTGGAAATCTGGAATCTGGTCTTCATGCAATATGATCGTGATGCACAGGGCAACATGCGGCCATTACCGAAACCCTGCGTGGACACGGGCATGGGGCTGGAACGGCTGGCAGCGGTCCTGCAGGGCGTGCACAGCAATTACCAGACCGATGTCTTTCAGCATCTGATTAAAGCTGCTGCAGAAATCACCGGTGCCGACGATATCAATTCACCATCGCTGCGGGTGCTGGCTGATCATATCCGTGCCTGCGCGTTTTTAATAACGGATGGTGTTTTGCCATCAAGAGAAGGCCGGGGCTATGTGCTGAGGCGGATTATCCGCCGTGCCATCCGGCATGGCTATAAGCTGGGCGCTGATCAGGTGTTTTTCTGGAAATTGGCTCAACCGCTGCTGGAAATGATGGGCGATGCCTATCCCGAGCTGGTGAACAAGCAGGCGCAGATTGAGGATCTGCTGCGCCAGGAAGAGCAGCGCTTTAGGGAAACATTGTCCAATGGCATGAGTCTGCTGGATCAAGCCATTGCCGACAGCAAATCGGCAAATGCTGTAGAGATCGACCGGCATACCGCATTCAAGTTATATGACACCTACGGATTCCCCCTGGACCTGACCCAGGATGTGGCCCGGGAACATGGTCTGCAGGTCGATGTGCAGGGGTTCGATCAATTGATGGAACAACAGCGTCAGCGGGCGCGGGATGCCGGCCAGTTTAAGAGCACTCAGCAGATTGGCGCAGACGTGGTTGCCGGCCTGTCACCGACAGAGTTTACCGGTTACACCGAACACCGCAGTGACGGCGTATCAGTGCTGGCTATACTGGTTGACGGACAACCTGTCGACCACCTGCAGGCAGGTCAGCAGGCAGTGGTGATACTGGATATAACACCGTTTTATGCGGAATCCGGTGGACAGGTGGGCGATACCGGAAAACTGCATGGTACAGCTGGTGTTTTTGCTGTTACCGATACCCAGAAACTGGCAGGTAATTATCACGGCCACCAGGGCAATCTTGTTTCAGGTGAACTGCATGTTTCTGATCAGGTCAGCGCACAGATAGATATCGTCCGTCGCAACGATATAGTGCTGCACCATTCAGCTACTCATTTGCTGCATGCCGCTTTACGGGAGGTTCTGGGCGAGCATGTGGAACAGAAAGGTTCGCTGGTAGCGTCAGACCGGTTGCGTTTTGACTTTTCACATCCGCAGCCGGTCAGCCAGGAACAGTTGCAGCAGATAGAAGCGATGGTGAATGTTGAAATCCGCAGTAACGCAGCTGCGGACATTCAGCATATGGCATTTGATGATGCCCTACAGCAGGGCGCAATGGCGTTGTTTGGAGAAAAGTACGGCGATCAGGTCAGAGTACTGCGTTTCGGTGGTTTTTCTGTGGAGTTGTGTGGCGGCACCCATGTTGGAAGAACCGGTGATATCGGTGTTTTCAAAATCACCGGTGAATCCGGAATTGCCGCCGGTGTAAGGCGAATCGAAGCCGTTGCCGGTGCCTATGCCGTACAGCAGATTCAGACTGCTGAGCAAACACTGCGGGATGCCGCTGGTTTATTGCAGGCGGCGCCCGGTCAGCTGGTTAACAAGCTGCAACAAATGACCGGCAGGATGCGCGAGCAAAAACTGGAGCTGGAAAGGCTGCAGGCCAAGCTGGCCAGCCAGGCGGGTAACCAGCTGGCTGATCAGGCAGTGCAGCAGGATGGCTATAAGTTACTGGTGGCAGAAGTGGGTCGCGTCGACCCCAAGGCGCTGCGCAGCAATATTGATCAACTTAAACAAAAGCTTGGCGATGCTGTGATTGTATTGGCAGCAACCGATCCTGAGGCGCAAAAAATCAGTCTGGCAGCGGGTGTAACCGACGGACTGACCGATCGTTATCACGCCGGTAAACTGGTTAACCATGTTGCTCAACAGGTAGGAGGCAAGGGCGGCGGTCGGCCGGATTTCGCACAGGCAGGCGGTCAAAACGCCGAAATGTTACCTTCAGCACTGGATTCTGTTGCGGAATGGCTACATAATGCCGCGAATAGGTAATGTTTGTTTGCACGAACCTGCGCATAGATAACGACGCGCCAGCATATTGAATCTCTCACCGCTGGTTAAAATAAATATACGCGCCCGGTTGTTCAAATAACTGAAGAATTGTGATGGCCGTGTGAAGAATCACTAGGCTAAGGAGAGCGAAATGCTGATTTTAACTAGACGAATCGGGGAAAAGCTGATTATCGATAACGATATCGTGCTTACAGTGCTGGCGGTAAAAGGCAGTCAGGTACGGATTGGGGTGGAAGCACCTGAAAATGTAGGGATTTATCGCGAAGAAATCTATCGGCGGATTCAATCAGAGAAGGATCAGGCCGCATCCGGCGAATAATGATCCGGACATCATCCGTTCAAATACAAAAAAATTCTGTCAACAATCGCATTTCGCTCTTTACCTGCCGCTAACACCACGGTATGCTTGCCAGCTTATCGTTTGATCGATAGCGCGGAGAGGTGGCCGAGTGGCTGAAGGCGCTCCCCTGCTAAGGGAGTATAGGGCTTGTACCCCTATCGAGGGTTCGAATCCCTCCCTCTCCGCCAACTTATTCAAGCCCTGGTATCAGGAATTGAATGATTTACAGACATGGGCATGCGCGGGTCAGACCGCACAGGTAATAAGCTTCCAGGGTCGGGCAATACATCCGTGTATCAGAACAGGCAAAGTGCTGTAAAACGGCTGACAATGAAACACCCGATAACAGAACCATTGCATATGGTGGCCCCCGCTGGTCCTCCCGCGACGATAAGTTGTGAACCCCGTCAGGCCCGGAAGGGAGCAGCGGCAGCAGCTGACTCGGGTGCCGGGACCAGGCTGGTGGGGGCTGCCTCCTTATAAATGATTAATTAAATGTGAGCGCACAAGACAGCTTATTAAATTCTGAACCGGCCGGCGAATCGGAATATCGGGTTCTGGCGCGTCGCTGGCGGCCCCGCAATTTTGCCGAAATGGCCGGCCAGGAAGCGGTAGTACAGGCGCTGGTCAATGGCCTGAACAGTGGCCGGGTTCATCATGCCTTTCTGTTTACCGGTACCCGGGGAGTTGGTAAAACCACCCTGGCCAGAATTCTGGCCAAGTGTCTGAATTGTGAACAGCAGGTCAGTGCAGAACCATGCGGTGAGTGTGGCGCCTGCCTTGATATTGATGAAGGCCGTTTTGTTGATCTGATCGAGGTGGACGCAGCCTCTAAAACCAAGGTGGACGATACCCGTGAGCTGCTTGATAACGTACAGTATGCGGCTACCCGAGGGCGCTATAAGGTTTACCTTATCGACGAAGTGCATATGCTCTCGGCCAGCAGTTTTAACGCACTGCTGAAGACACTGGAAGAGCCGCCCGAACACGTCAAGTTCATTCTCGCAACCACCGATCCACAGAAAATCCCGGTGACCATACTGTCACGTTGCATTCGTTTTAATCTGCGCCGAATGTCATCAGAGCAAATCAGTGATTACTTAAGCCAGCGACTGACAGCCGAGCAGATTGAATTTGAACCGGATGCGTTACAGGCCATTGCCAAAGCAGGTGACGGCAGTATGCGCGATTCGCTCAGCCTGCTGGATCAGGCACTGGCTCACGGCAGCGGTAAGCTGCAGCAGCAAGCTGTACAAACCATGCTGGGAATGGTGGACTCACGGTTTATTGAGCAGTTGCTGCAGGCATTACAAAGCAATGATGCAGCCGCTTTACTGGCCGCTGCCGGCGAGATATATGCCCAGGGGCAAAGCGCAGACCGCAGCCTGCAGCAGCTGGCTGAAGCACTACACCGCATTGCGTTGTTGCAGCAGGTGCCTGGTTACGCGGAAAGCAGCGATCAGCAATGTGACAGCCTGAAGGCGTTCGCTGAATCAATATCCGGAGAAGACATCCAGCTGTATTATCAGATTGCAACACTGGGGCGCAGCGAGTTGCCGCATGCACCAGACCCCAGGATTGGGCTGGATATGACCTTATTGCGGATGCTGGCCTTTCGCCCGGCGGAAGAACCATTGGCAGCCCCTGCCGGCCCGGCACCTGTCAAGGCACCGGCGACGACGGCTACCGGCTCAAAGCCAGCCGGTCAGTCAGCGGCACAGACTAAGGCTGGTCGGACAACGCCACCTGCAGAGGTTGAACAAAAGCCGGCGGAAGCGACGGCAACTGTTGCCGCCAGCCATCCCGGTGAAACTGTCATGCAGGCGCAACAGCAGGAAGTCATTGCACTGGACCCTGAACAGTGGCCGGAACTGTGCCGGCATCTGGGGTTCAGCGGTCCACTGCGGGTTCTGACTCAACACCTGATACCCGTGCAAACCACCGAACGAAATTTACTGCTGTTCAACATGGAACAGCGCGACGCTCATCTGCATACCGAAAGATTACATGAACAACTGACCCGGGCCTTGGCTGAGCACCTGCAAACCCCCATTAATATAAAGCTGCAATTCTGTGACGAAATATTGCAGTCACCGGCCAGGCGGCAGGCGGAAAAAAATGACAACGCCTTCCGCAAGGCGCAACAGGTGGTTGCATCAGATGCTGTCATCAATGATTTGATTGACACCTTTGATGCGCGCATCGTGCCAGGCTCGGTAAAACCGAACAACCATTCTGCTCAGGCTGCCGCAGGCTCGCCTGGAACTGTGGAGGATTTATGAAAGGACAACTTGGCAACCTGATGCAGCAGGCGCAAAAACTGCAGCAGAACATTCAAGAAGCGCAGGCTGAACTGGCCAATCTGGAAGCCACCGGAGAATCCGGCGGCGGCATGGTGAAGGTCACCATGAACGGCCAGCATGAAGCCAAACGGGTCAATATCGATGCCACCCTGCTGGATGACCTGGAGATGCTCGAGGATCTGGTGGCAGCAGCGATCAATGATGCTGCTCACAGAATTCAGCAGGCCAGTCAGGAAAAAATGTCCCAGGCCGCCGGTGGCTTGCCGATACCGCCCGGAATATTCGGCTGACCAGTCGAATAATTTTTCCGCCGGCAAAACCGCAGGCAGCAGTGGCGGTATTTGTGCTTTAATGACGTCATGATGTCTGATTCTTCCGGAGACCTGCTCAACCGTCTGCTGTCAGCTCTGCAGGTGCTGCCCGGCGTGGGCCCGCGCAGCGCGCAGCGCATGGCTTTGCATTTACTGCAGCACGACCGCCAGGGGGGTAAAGTGCTGGCAGAAGTTCTTCAGCAGGCTATTGAGCGGGTAGGGCATTGTGAGACATGCCGAAACCTCACAACTGAGACTCGCTGCAGCATCTGCAGTAACCCGGAACGCGATCAGGCGCTGGTGTGTGTGGTTGAATCACCCGCAGACGTTATGGCGCTGGAGCAGGCCGGTGTGTTTACCGGTTGTTATTTTGTATTGCTGGGCCGGTTATCCCCATTGGATGGAATCGGCCCTGATAACCTGGGGCTTGATCTGCTTGGTAAGCGACTGGCTGACGGCGGGGTTCGGGAGCTGATAATTGCCACTAACACCAGCGTGGAAGGTGAAGCGACCGCCCACTATCTGCAGCAACTGGCACAACCCTATCAATTGAAGATTTCACGTCTGGCTCAGGGTGTGCCATTGGGTGGTGAGCTGGAATACGTCGATAGGTCGACTCTGGCGCTGTCATTCAATAACCGCGCACCGGTATAACTCTGCCATCTGTTCGATAGAATTTGAACATGCGCTGCGGTGCAGCGCATGTGGTTGATCGGGACAGCTACTCCCGGTTGTCGGCTGATACAAGAATCACCGCGCGGTTCTTTTCAATGGTGGTTAACCCAATACCTTTGACGTTGACCAGCTCATCGATGTGCTGAAAAGCACCATGCTGTTCCCGGTACGCAACGATTGCAGCGGCCTTGCTTGAGCCGACGCCGGTCAGCGCCAGTGCAATTTCCTGAGCGGTGGCATTATTGATATCCACCGGTTCGGCGGCGGTAGCCGCGTTCAGCATCAGGCAGCCGCTAATCAGTGTCGCGGCCAACAGGGTTTTCAGATATTTATACATCGCATTTCCTCCAGTTGAGTGTTTAAGTTCGCGCTTTGTAGAGCGTGTAAACAGGTTAGCCGGGAGCCGGATTCGGCAAAATCGCTAATCGCAGTGAGCGGTTGTAGGAAAAGACTGAGAGTATTTGTCTGTGATTCGCCTTCCGGCTTAAATTTTTATCCACAAAAATTGTGGATAAGTCTGTGTATGAAACATCACAGAATCAGTGCCTAAGCGACGTTCATCAGATTGGTCAAAAATTGACCATATCAAATAACTGTTTAATATCAATTATTTACGAGCATTTTTTATAAAGAAAAAGAGAAAATAACTGTAAACAAACTGTAAAGAAAAAAATTCACTGAATGTGCATAACATTTCGCTTGTCAAGTACTTATTTTGGCGTATGTAATAGGCTGAAAACCGATAAAAACAGCGCCCTGGCAGGCGCTATAGCACCACTAGTCTGCGGTATTTTTCAAACCATGCAGCAGCAGACGCCGCCAGATTCTCTGGCGTATGCCGGTTACTGTGCCCAGCTGCATACGGGTCAGCGCTTCAGATTGCCTGTGCTGGCCGGCGGGCAGCATCATCAACCACAGTTTGCGCCAGGCAGGTTGTTTAACCAGCCACTTCAAAGCAGTGGCCAGCTGTATCTCAATCTTGCTCAAATCGCTGCCGAATGGCCAGGTTGGCAGTAGTTCGCCGATCAATGATGACAGCCGACGGCGAATGCCGGTTGGGGTGTTGTGCCGGTAGGCGGCTGGAATTTCCCAATCACTGGCCAGTTTTCCTGCTGCCTTGGCCTGTTGCAGCAGTTGCTGCTGGAAGCGGCTGTCACTGATACACAGCAATGCCTGAATGCAGCGCTCATCTGTTTGCCCGCGTAAATCGGCAATCCCGTACTCGGTGATCACAATATCCCGCAGATGCCTGGGGATGGTGTGGTGCGGGTATTCCCACACAATGTTGCTCTGCAGGCCTTTGCGGCCGCGCCGGGTACTGCGCAGCATCAGTATCGAGCGGCTGTCATCCAGTGCGTGCGCCATGGCCACAAAGTTGTACTGACCACCCACACCACTGACCACCTGACCATCAGCCAGCTGATCAGAAACCGCCGCGCCCAGTAAAGTCATCTTCATGCAGGTGTTGATAAACCGGGCCCGGTGGCGCTGCACGCGGTCCAGCGCTTCACCGCGATACAGCTGGTTAATCCGGGATACCCGGGTCATTGCAAAGCGACTGCGCTCGGCCTCGGACATCTGATTCAGGGCGTCATAAAACCATTGCGACCCCAGAAAAAAAGCAGCATGCAGCAGTTTGCCATGACGCAGGCCGGAACCGAGAAAGGGTTCCATCCGGCGCTCAAAATCACGTTCCTGATCAATACTGGCAGCGGTTTGCTGTTGTGCAGTCCGCAGCTGGTGGTCGTCCCAATGTACCTGCTCGTTTAAAAGCCCCCAATGCTGCAGCCAGCTGACTTCATGCGGTCGCAAAGTATGGTTGACGATGCCCTCGGCCGCCAATGCCTGC
This sequence comes from Wenzhouxiangellaceae bacterium, assembly GCA_028289455.1. Classification (GTDB taxonomy): domain Bacteria; phylum Pseudomonadota; class Gammaproteobacteria; order Xanthomonadales; family Wenzhouxiangellaceae; genus JAJFKX01. The sequence goes on along the minus strand of JANQPN010000007.1, from coordinate 113,435 downwards.
AAAATGGATGCCGGTTGCTGCTGTTCGGCCGGCAGTTGGTTTAATACCGTTTGCAAACCGACATCGTCATAGACTTCGCGTTTCAGTATGCCGGCGTTGTACAGGTGAACAAACCCATCCATGAACATCTCACTGGCAGCATACAGACCTGTGGTAAATGGCTGAATATCACCTGAGTGTTCCAGCAACTCCGGATACCGCTGGTCCAGCTGCAGTGTTTGCAGCAGTTGCTGATATTGCTGCGGCTGCTGGTGCCGCATTACCGTGGCGTGGCAAATGGCATCACCCAGTGCACCGATACCGATCTGCAGCGTGCCGCCATCACGAATCAGGGTGCTGGCATAAATGCCGATCAAATGCTCTTCCGGACTGACCGGGCTGCGCGGAACGGCGAATGGCCGGTAATGCCAGTCTGAATCATCCACCACAATATCGAAAAAATCTGCATCTACTTCAGCGTCCCCGGCCATATACGGCAGTTCAGGATTAACCAGTGCCAGCAAAGCAACCCGATCACGCCTGTCGGCAGCCAGTTCCGCCAGATCCAGGGTCACATCCGGATTGCAGCTTAAACTGTAAGTGGAACGCCCGTCAGCATGGCTGCGTGCCGCCACCAGCTGACAGATGACATTGACGCCGATGGCGTGCATATCTCTGGCCACATGGGTGTAATTGCTGCTGATGTAATGGCGCTGGCGCATTGGATTACGCAATGCGCTGCCGGACTGCATGTAAAACTCCGATACCTTGATATTGTCCGGCAACCGCCCGCGTTGCAGATCATCAAGGTAGGCTAGGTGCGGATAATTCTCACCGAAATGACGTGACAGAAAAGGCTGCAGAAAGCGTTGCTGCAGACCGCTGCCGGCATCAGGAACGGCCAGTGACAGGGCGGTAAAGATAGTGAGTTCAATCTCCGGGTGCTGTCTGGCGTATTGATAAAAAGCGTTAATCAACGGGTTGGCTTTGCCCAGCCCCAGCGGGGCGCCCAGTACAATACTGTTACCTACCCGTTCAATGGTTTTTTCAACAACGTCAGTCAGCTTCATAGGCTTAGCTTACCCATAAGTTTGTTGCAATGCAGCGATGTCCAACGACTGCGACCAGCTTTCCAATTGGTCCAACAGTTGTGCATCGCGGCCATCGGCACGCAGCTGATTCAACAGTTGCAGATAGCTTTCAAGATTGAAGTCGTCTGGATCATTCAGGGACTGCCAACGATGCCTTTGCCAGCGGTTATGCCCTTCGGCATCAAGACTATCAGGGTAGTTGCGCGCCTGATACCTAAACAGCATCTCAGGAATCCGCTGATCCTCAAATGCCGGCCAGGGCTGTGGCCAGTCCTGCGGCGCGTGGTCCCGAAACACGTTCAGCTGGCGTCGGTCACTGTCCGGGATAAACCCGTCATACAGGCGACAATCAGGGTTGTCACTGGCCGGATAGTCGCTGCGCATCAGCACATTGCGCAGACGGGTGACCAATTCCGGCTGCTGCTGCAGCCATTGTGCATGCTGCCGGCAGCGCTCGACATCCAGCGTGATGCGCTTGCAGTCGACACCCTGCAGAGTGTTCAGCGGCGCCAGCACCGGTGCACGATTAACTTTGATGGTTTTGACCGGCAGTCGCTCCAGACCGTCAGGCAGGTCGGCAGTGGGAGTAAACAGGTAATCCTGTAGTGTGGCCAGATCGAGATCTGCGAATTGGCGTGGGTCAGTATGCAAATCATAGACCACCACCTGGTTCTTGATCTGCGGGTGCTGCCCCAGCGGCAGCACCATCGCGGTTCCCCCGCGAGTACTGGAGAATTTGCCGGAGCTGTGCAGCAGCGGTTCACCACTTTGCAGCAGTTGATGTACCTTGCGGTTGTTGCGCAGGCTCAATGCCCACTGCCACAGGCGCGGTTGTCGTGTTGCGACCAGCCGGGTCAGCGCAATGGTGGCAGTGACATCGGCCAGCGCATCATGCGCATCGCTGTGTTCAATCCCATTGGCTACCGACAGGTGTTCCAGTCTGAAACTGGGGGTGCCCGCCTCGCGCTCCGGCCACTCAATACCGTCCGGGCGCAGTGCATAGACCAGCCGCAGTACATCAATCAGGTCAAAGCGGCTGTTGCCGTTTTTCCATTCGTGCTGATAGGGATCAAACAGATTGCGGTACAGCAGATTGCGGGTGAACTCATCATCAAAGCGGTAATTGTTATAGCCGATAATGCAGGTTAGCGGCTGGCTGAACGCCTGCTGGACCTGCCGTGTGAAACCGGCTTCGGTTAAGCCGTTTGCCTGGGCATGCTGGGGGGTGATGCCGGTAACCAGGCAGGCTTCCGGGTGCGGCAGGCGCTCATCACCCGGTTGGCAGTATATAACCAGCGGTTCGCCAACAGGATTAAACTCAGCATCTGTGCGCAGGCCGGCAAACTGTGACGGCCGGTCCAGCGCCGGCCGGGTGCCGAAGGTTTCATAATCATGAAAATAAAATGACGGGCCGCCGGCATTCATTGGCTTAATACACAGAGTACAGCCGCGGGGTTATGCCGCTGTCGCCCGTCACGGCTGTTCACTGAGCAGCTATCCACCGGTCAATCTTGTTTTCCAGAATGTTCAACGGCAACGAGCCGCTGGTCAGCACTTCACTGTGAAACGCTTTAACATCGAACCGCTCACCCAGCGCCTGCTGTGCCTTACTGCGTAATTCCTGGATTTTCAGCTGACCGATTTTGTAGGCCAGTGCCTGAGAGGGAATGGCCATGAAACGCTCCGCCTCGGAGACTGCCCGTGCTTCCGCCACCGGCGCATTGGCATACATATAATCCAGAACCTGTTGCCGGCTCCAGCCTTTATGGTGCAGCCCGGTGTCAACCACCAGGCGGATTGCCCGCCATAACTCCGCTGCCAGGCTGCCGTAATACTGATAGGGGTCTTCATAAACACCCATTTCCTTGCCCAGTGATTCAGCGTAAAGTCCCCAGCCTTCGGTATAGGCGGTGGTGCCGCCGAACAACCGGAAGTCCGGCAGTCCCTGTAATTCCTGTTGCAATGCCAGCTGAAAATGATGCCCCGGTACAGCTTCATGCAGGTACAGCGCGCCAACCGTCCAGCTGGGGCGGGCGCTTAAGTCATAGGTATTGGCATAAAAAATGCCCGGACGGGAGCCATTAGGCGCTGGCCGCTGGTAGGAACCAGACGAAGCGCTGCGTTCGCGATAGGCCTCCACTGCGCGGATTTCGAAATCCGCTTGGGGGCGAACAGAAAATAACTTTTCGGCAGCCGCATCAACCGGCTCGCGCAGTGCCAGGAAAGCATTCAGCAGCGCTTCCCGACTGTCAAAAATAAACTGCGGATCACTGGCGGTAAACTCGAAGAAATCCTGAAGGTCTCCTTCAAAGCCGACCTGCTGCATTACCTGACGCATACCATGATGGATGCGGGCCACTTCGCTCAGGCCAATCTGGTGAATCTGTTCAGCACTCAAATCGGTGCTGGTTGTGGTGGCTACCAGGTGTGCGTACCAGTCGTCCCCGTCCGGCAGCCCGGTCATGCCGGCGGTATCTCTGGCGGCATCCAGATATTCGTTTTCAATGAAGTGATGCAACCGGGTGATGCTGGGAATCAGCACCTGACTGATCATATTGGAATAATCGGTCATCAATGACTGTCGCGCTTCTTCCGGAATACTGTCGGGCAGGTTGTTCAGTGGTTGATAGAACAGGCTGTCTTCAATGTTCTCAACCATATGTGCTTCCAGCTGCGGCAGAACACGCTCCATCAAAATTCTGGGCTGTACCAGATTTTGCTGCATGCCCGAGCGCATGTTGACGATGGCCTGTTCGATAAAGGCGGCAAACCCATTGGTGCGGGCAATAAAATTCCGGTAATCCTGCTCATTGTTAAACGGCTGGGCATTTTGCCCTGAACCCAGCTGAGCATAAAAATTAGTGGGGTTGCGGAACTGATTAATCGGCATCAGATAGCCGGGAAAATCCATGCCGCGCAAAGCATTGCCCCGGTCGAGCATAAAGATTTCGTAACTCAGCCGATCCTGTTCAGGCAACAAATTTTCTGCGTGGGCGGCCGCGCCGACTGCCTGAACCTGTTCAAGAAAACTCTGCTGCAGCTGGCGGTTGCGCTCGCGATATTCATTACCAATGGTGTTGGCCCAGCGATCGTTATAATCGGGAATGCCACGAAAGGTTGCCAGTACCGGGTTAAGCTCCAGTGTTGCCTGGTTATACGCGGCGTATATGTCGTTAAGCTGCGCAACGATGTCGGTCACTGACTCCTGTTCGGATTCTGTCTGAACCGGGTCAGCCGTTGAATCGGCCGTCGCCTGGCGGTCGTTGGCTTCATCCTGTTGGCAGGCGGCCAGGGCAATGGCCAGGCAGATAATCAACAATAGACGGTGGATCAAGTGCATAGGTACTCCAGCGCAGTGTGTCAGGTGCGCCACTGTAGCAAAATTAGGAAGCAGTATGACAGGCTGGCGGCGTTGAATGGGTGGTCAAAGCAGCCAGGTGTCAAATCAAAAAGTCCGGTTGTTGAGGCGCCCGGCGTTAAATCAGAGCTGGAGCAGGCGCAGTCAAGCCTGCATCAGCAGTGATCAGAATGATCATCTGCCGTCTATTTTATGCTGCCGACCGCCTGATGACCCGTTAAGTCGGGTAATCCATTGCCATCCAGGCGGATCTGCTAAAGCAGAAAAGCCTGCCTGACGAATGCTATCAGGCTAGTCTCAGCATACGCATCAAAGTCAGCAGCATGGCCGCACCAATGGCTGCAATCACCATGGTGTTGAACAAACCGGCTTCAGCGGCAAACAAATCAAACCGTCCAACCAGCCAGTGACTGAAAAAGGCACCGCTGATGGCAACGATAATGTTGCCTGCGATACCAGCCAGACTGCCTTTGGTCAGTATGCTGGTTAACCAGCCGACGATAATGCCAGTAATAATGAGTAACAGTTGTGTTTCCACCGTCAGTTCCCCCGCCTCAAGTTAATGCATCATTGACGATTGATACGGGTAACCAGCATGAAAGTCGTGCCGATACCGATCATAAACATCAATAATGTGGTTAATAAAGAACTGCTGCTGGCACCAAATGACATGCACATTAATGCGCCTGCAAAAGCACCGGCTATTGCCAGAAACATACTAAGCGTCAGCGTCAGATTGTGACCACGCAGCCACATGCCGGCCAATATGCCTAACAGCGCCCCATCGAGGCACCAAATAAAAATACCGTCCATACGTCCTCCATTCTTATTATTCAGGCAGGACGGTATGCAGGATTATTGTATTGCTCTAACTCTATCCGAACCTGCCTGTACGGAGGCTCTCCGTGCCCTTTAAAATGGCTTACTTGCCACCTACTACTATAATATTCGTATCGTCCTGTAACAAGTTGACACATTTGGCGTTTTTCAGCTGTAAATGAATAGTGTTTATCTTCAAAGGTTTGTACAGGAAAGGTCGTAAACCGCTGCAGCATGCTGCAGCGCACATTTATTGCAGCAGAGTGCATAACAGACAGCCTGGGCAGGCTATATAAGCAGTGCCTGTATAGGCTTGAATACAGGCGACGCTGTTTTGATTCCTTCAGGCGGAACGATAACCGTTCCGCAATAACACACGCTATTCAGTTGCGTGGCATTCAGGCCAGCTGTCTTATCAGCCGGAATAAATGCAGCAGCAGCAATGCACCCACGGCGGCGGTAATCATGCTGGTAAACAATCCGCTGTTAAGATTGAAAAGGTTAAACTGGCCAACCAGCCAATGCGCCAGAAATGCGCCGCTGATTCCGACGGTAAGATTGGCCGCCAGCATCATAAAGCTGTCTCTGATAGAGACGCTGATCAACCATCCAGTGATACCGCCGGTGATGATCAGTAGCAGTATAGTTTCCATAAATCCACGTTCTTTTGTAATGTTATTGAACGGGTTGGGGTATCACCGGGTACAGTGTGTGTCTGCCACAGGTCTGATCCGGATAACGCCATGCCCACCTTTACCATCCCGGGTGTCGAACAAGTCCTTTTGTCTGCCTGCCGACTATTACCGGCTGCAGTTAGACACAACATACAACCATCACCGTGATTATCATGTGAATGATCAAACCGGCTGAAGCACAGACGCTGCAGAATGCCTGAAAGTGACGATTAACGGAGGTTTTGAGAAGACTGGAGATTTCACCATTGCACAGCGCTTAGCAGCCCGGGAATCTGCAGATTCAATGTATTCAGTGCAGACGGCTTGATATACTAAAACCGTGTCCGGCCAATGGAACTATGCCGGGCTGCCGTTATCAGAAACGTGAATTAAGCCAGCAGCACCTATGAAACGTATCGCCTCTGAATCCCGACTAACAAGCATTGTGCCGGAAGTCATCCGGTACTGTGTGCTGTTATCGGTAGTTTTGCTGGCGGCGCCGGCCGTGGCGCAGATTTACAAATATACCGATGAAAACGGCATCATCAATTACACCAATGTCAAGCCGGCAACCAGCCGTTACAGCATCAAGGTAATCGGTTGTTACGGCACCTGCAAACGCAAGGTGGACTGGCACAACGTCAAACTGGATACCGACAGTTACCGGCAGTCAATTGCCCAGTTGGCGAGTGAGTATGGGGTTGATGAAGCACTGTTGCGCGCCCTGATTCATGCCGAATCAGCATTTAACCCGCAGGCTACTTCACCCAAGGGAGCCCAGGGGCTGATGCAGCTGATGCCGGCCACCCAGAGCGACCTGGGCGTTGCCAATGCCTATATTGCCGAAGAAAACCTGCGTGGCGGAACACGCTATCTGGCGCAGATGCTGGAGCAGTTCGACAACAACGTTGAATACGCGCTGGCTGCCTATAATGCCGGCCCGAATGCGGTGCGTGACTACGCCGGCATACCGCCTTACCAGGAAACACGGGAATATATCCGGCGTATCAAAATTCTGCATGACCGCTACGCGAAAGCCCTGGGCGGGCATGCCGCTGCCAGCTCAGCCGTTACCGCCAGCAGCCGTACGCCTTAATTTCAGCCAATTCGAACTGTTCCAAAATCAGATAAGCAGAGAGTGCATGTCCAGTGCAGCGGCAGTGATCTGCCCGTTGCTGCCGTCCCGTAATGCTTTGCACAGTCCGGCCACCTGATGGTCCGGCACCTCCAGCAGCAGAATCAGAACCTCGGCCTGCCAGTTCTGTTCGGTAATCCGGGCTGAGTGGGCAGAACACAGCTGATGCACGGTGCTGACATGTTCAAAACCGCAGCGCACCTCGATTCGGGAATAACGAACCAGCGGTTGGCTGGGAGCCACACGCAGACATTCTGCAGCGCTGCCGCCATAAGCCCGGCTGAGTCCGCCAGCGCCCAGTTTGATGCCACCGAACCAGCGGATCACCAGCACCACGGTTTGATCAAAGTCCTGCTGTTCGATAGCCCTGAGTATCGGCCGCCCGGCAGTACCTGACGGCTCGCCGTCATCGTCGCTGCGATATTGTTGACCTATTCGCCAGGCCCAGCAGTTGTGGTTGGCTGACAAGTCCCGGTGCTGCTGCAGAAATGCATTGGCTTCATTTTCATCACCACAATGACCGGCCAGTGCGACGAACCGGCTGCGTTTGATCAACTGCTGAAACTCAGCGGTATCAGTCAGAATTTTTGTCATGTTCAGATGGCTCGGTAATAACCGGCTCGGCAGTGGTGACGGCTGCCACTTTAAAATCGGCAAACTGCAGCGTAACCGGTTGATCCGCCGGTAGCTGCTCGGGTCTGGTGAGCACATCCGGCCGCAGGGAATCCGGCGTGCCGGCAGTCACCAGTGCATAACCGCGTGACAGCACAGCCTGCGGGCCAACGGCCTGCAATGCCCGCTGCAGACTATTGAGCTGCTGCCGGGCAGTCTGCAGGCGTGTGTTGGTAGCAAGCTGCAGGCGTTGTTCCAGGGTTTTCAGTTGTTCAGCATTGCCGGCCAGCTGTTGTGCAGGATGATTATGCTGCAGGCGTTTTTCCAGCTGCTGCAGTTGCTCCCGCTGCTGTTGCAATTGTCTGGCCGGGTGTAGCCGGTTCAGCCTGGCAAGCCAGTGGTCGGTCTGCTGTTGGGCCTGTTGCAGCCGCCACAGGAACAGCTGTTGTAGGCGTTGCAGTTGATGATTGATCTGCCGCTTTATGCCGGCCTGGTCAGGGCTGACCAGTTCGGCTGCCGCTGAAGGCGTTGGGGCACGCACATCTGCGGCGAAATCGCTGATGCTGAAATCAATTTCGTGGCCGACAGCGGAAACCACCGGAATCGGGCAGTCAGCGATCTGCCGCGCCAGCTGCTCATCATTAAATGCCCATAAATCTTCCAGTGAGCCACCGCCGCGGGTCAGCACCAATACGTCTGCACGGTCGTCTTTTTGCGCCTGCTGCAGGGCCTGCAGCAATTCTGCGGGTGCTTTCTCACCCTGTACTGAAGACGGATAAATAATTACCTCGGCCAATGGCCAGCGGCGCTGCAGCACCTGCATGAAATCTTTAATGGCTGCACCGCTTGGTGAGGTTATTACCCCTATGGTGTGCGGCATGGCAGGCAGGGTTTGTTTGCGGCTGTCGGCAAACAGGCCTTCAGCTGCCAGCTGCTTCTTCAGCGCCTCAAATTGCTGACGCAGCAGGCCTTCGCCGGCGGTTTCCACAAAATCGGCGATCAGCTGATAGTCACCCCGTGGTTCATACAGGCTGATCTTTCCGCGGACCAGCACCTGCTGGCCATTTCGCATATCAGCCTGTATCAGCCGGGCTTTCTGCCGGAACAGCGCACAGCGGATCTGTGCCTGCGCATCTTTAAGTGAAAAATACATATGCCCGGATGCCGGGCGTGCCAGGTTGGAGATTTCCCCGGAAACCCACAGCACCGGAAAACCGGCTTCCAGGTGCAGGCGCGCCTCCCGGTTTAACTCACTGGGGGAGTAGATATTCCGGCTGTCGCCGGCAGGTTTGTCGCTGATGTTGACCACGGATGGTGATTATACGTGGACAAATACAATTGAGCAGTTCCGATGCCATTCAACATTAAAAACACAGCACTAAAGGCTATGCAGTAAAAAAGCAATGCGTGATATAATGGCGGGATTTATCCGGCGCAGCCGATTACCCGGCACACGCCCTTGTCGAGGAGCAAACAAGCATGCCTGGCAATCAAGACCAAGCCCTTCGCCTGAAGTCCGAAGCCCTCACCTTTGACGATGTTCTGCTGGTGCCCGCACATTCGCTGGTACTGCCCAATGAAGTCAAATTAACCACCCGCCTGACGCGCGATATCGAACTGAAAATCCCACTGGTTTCATCAGCCATGGATACGGTTACCGAGGCGCGCCTGGCAATCACCATGGCGCAGGAAGGCGGCATTGGCATCATTCATAAAAACATGCCGATCGAACGCCAGGCCAGTGAAGTCAGGGTGGTCAAGAAGTATGAGGCGGGCGTGATTAAAGACCCGATCACGGTAACGCCTTACACCACCATCAAGGAAGTGCTGGCGCTGACCCAGCAGCATAATATTTCCGGTGTGCCGGTGGTCGATGGCGATGAGCTGGTGGGCATAGTCACCAGCCGGGATATGCGTTTTGAGCGCAAGCTGGATGACCCGGTACGCAACATCATGACCCGCAAGGACAAACTCGTGACGGTCAACGAAGGCGCCAGCCAGGATGAGGTGCTGGAGTTGCTGCACCGCCACCGCATTGAGAAAGTGCTGGTGGTCAACGGCAACTTCGAGCTGCGTGGCTTGATCACGGTCAAGGATATTCAGAAATCACAGGATTTTCCCAACGCCGCCAAAGACAGTTCGGAACGGTTACTGGTCGGTGCCGCAGTAGGCGCCGGGGGTGATACACCGGATCGGGTAGCTGCACTGGTGGAAGCCAATGTTGATGTCATCATTATCGATACCGCACACGGTCATGCGAAAGGTGTACTGGAAAGGGTGCGATGGGTTAAACAGAACTACCCGGACGTACAGGTAATCGGCGGCAATATTGCCACCGGTGACGCTGCGCTTGCGTTACAGGAAATGGGCGCGGACGGTGTCAAAGTGGGTGTTGGCCCGGGCTCGATCTGTACCACCCGGATTGTTGCCGGTGTGGGTGTGCCACAGGTCAGCGCGGTAGCCGAAGTAGCCGGTGCACTGCGTGGCAGTGGACTGCCGCTGATCGCTGACGGCGGTATCCGCTATTCCGGTGATGTCGCCAAGGCGCTGGCCGCCGGTGCCCACGCCATTATGATCGGCAGCCTGTTCGCCGGTACCGAGGAAGCACCCGGTGAAGTGGAACTGTACCAGGGCCGCAGCTACAAATCTTACCGGGGCATGGGCTCGCTGGGCGCCATGCAGAAAGGCTCCTCCGACCGCTATTTTCAGGCTGATACTGAAGCGGAAAAACTGGTGCCGGAAGGCATCGAAGGTCGGGTACCCTACAAGGGGCCGCTGGCAGGGGTGGTTCACCAGCTGGTCGGCGGCATACGCGCCAGCATGGGATATGTGGGCTGCGGAGACATTGAAGCGATGCGCACCGAATCTCACTTTGTACGGATTACCTCGGCGGGTATGACCGAAAGCCATGCCCATGATATTTCGATTACCAAGGAAGCGCCCAATTACAAGCTGGGATAAGCATGGCTGACATCCATAACGACAAAATACTGATCCTGGATTACGGATCACAATTCACCCAGCTGATTGCCCGCCGGGTACGCGAGCTGCAGGTCTACAGCGAAATTTTTCCGTGGGACGTGGATCAGCAGGCTATCCGGGATTTCAATCCCAAAGGCATTATTCTTTCCGGCAGTCCGGAAAGCGCCATGCTGGAAGATTCGCCGGGCGTACCACAGGCAGTGCTTGAGCTGGGCGTACCGGTGCTGGGCATCTGTTACGGCATGCAGGCGCTGGCCCAGCAGCTGGGTGGAACAGTGGAAGCCAGTGACCAGAAAGAGTTCGGTTTCGCCCGGGTCGATGTCAGTAACCCGGGGACCCTGCTGCAGGGGCTGACAGACTACCCTGACGAGGATAACTCCGCGCTGCAGGTATGGATGAGCCACGGTGATAAAATTACTGCCGCGCCGGCAGGGTTTGAAGTGTTGTGCAGTACCGGTTCGGCGCCAATTACCGGTATGGCGAATGACCAGCGCCGCATTTACGGCCTGCAGTTCCATGTGGAAGTCACCCACACCAAACAGGGCAAGGTCATTCTGGGCCGCTTTGTGCACGATATCTGCGGCTGCGGCAGCCATTGGACCTCGACCAGCATTATCGATGATCAGATTGAACAGGTGCGCCGACAGGTCGGCAGCGACCAGGTCTTGCTGGGGTTGTCCGGCGGAGTCGATTCAGCGGTGGTAGCTGCGCTACTGCACCGGGCCATCGGCGATCAGCTGACCTGCATATTCGTGGATACCGGGCTGCTGCGTTACGGCGAAGGCGATCAGGTAATGGACACCTTTGCTCAGCACATGGGCGTCAAGGTGCTGCGGGTGAATGCCGGCGACCAGTTCCTGGGCGCACTGGCGGGCAGCAGCGACCCGGAGCACAAACGCAAAATTATCGGCGCGGAATTCATCAAGGTATTTGAAGCCGAAGCCGCCAAGCTGGACAACATCCAATGGCTGGCACAGGGCACCATTTATCCGGATGTGATTGAATCGGCCGGCGCCAAAACCGGCAAGGCGCATGTGATCAAATCACATCACAATGTCGGCGGCCTGCCGGAACGCATGCAGATGCAGCTGGTCGAGCCGCTGCGCGAGCTGTTTAAGGATGAAGTGCGCACCATCGGTCGCGAGCTGGGCCTGCCGGATGAATTGATTGACCGGCATCCATTCCCCGGGCCTGGCCTGGGTGTCAGAATGCTGGGTGAAATCAATCCGCAGCACGTGCCGCTGCTGCAGCAGGCCGATCATATCTTTATCGAAGAGCTGCGCGCGCATGACCTGTATCACAAAGTGGCCCAGGCATTTGCGGTGTTCCTGCCGGTCAAATCCGTTGGCGTAGTGGGTGACGGCCGTCGTTATGAGTATGTGATTGCACTCAGGGCAGTGGAAACCATCGATTTCATGACCGCCCGCTGGGCACACCTGCCGTATGATTTCCTGGACCATGTGTCACGCCGCATCATTAATGAAATCAGCGGCATTTCCCGGGTGGTTTACGATATTTCCGGCAAACCACCGGCCACCATTGAATGGGAATAAGCGTCCTTCAAATTCGGTAACCATTGATTATGGGCAGGTAAGCTACCCGCCCTTGGATAAGACTTAAACCGATACCACCACTTTGCCGGTGGCCTGACCACTGGCCAGCCGGTCATGCGCCTCACCGATCTGTTCCAGGCTGAATGCGTGATTATCCAACACGGCCTGCAGCTGTCCAGCATCGGCTATGTCTGCCAGTTTGGCTAAGATTTCACCATGTTGTTCGCGTTTATGGTCGTGCAGCATGGGTATCAGCATAAACACCACATGCAATGACAGGCCTTTGAAATGCGCCAGGGTTAAATCGATTTCCAGCATGGAAACTGTAGTGGCCACCTGACCGTTCAGGCCGGCTGCTTCGAATGATTTCAGCATATTGGCCCCACCGACGGAATCAAACACCACATCAAAGCCGGCGCCGCCGGTATGCTTTTCAACATAGTCCGCGACTGATTCGCTGCGGTAATTGATCGGTTTTACGCCAAATTGCTCCATCAGAGCAACATGCTCGTCCCGGCCGATGGTTGCAAATACGTCTGCACCCATGTGCTTCGCCAGTTGCACTGCAATATGGCCAACACCGCCGGCGCCACCATGCACCAGCACTTTCTGCCCCGGGCTGACACCCGCGCGGATCAGCCCCTCATAAGCGGTAATGCCCACCAGCGGCAGCGCAGCGGCTTCGCGCATGCTCAGCGATTTGGGTTTGTGCGCTACCAGCCTGGCATCGGCCAGCATGTACTCGGCCAAGGCACCCTGCAGGTCGGCCAGTCCACCGGCACAGCCATAAACCTCATCACCAACTGAGAAGCCCGCAACACCTTCGCCAACGGCGGTAACGGTGCCGGCAAAATCCATGCCCAATACCGCCGGAAGGTCAGGTGATAAGGGCAGGTCTTTACCCATCTGCCGGATCATTGTGTCGACAGTATTTACACTGGTGGCTGCTACTTTTATCAGAATATGGCCGGTTCTGATGTCCGGTGTTTTAATTTCAGCGGCTTCGAATACATCGCTGCTGCCGTAGGCATTGATAATCATGGCTTTCATTTGAGGATCTCACTCTGGCCGGTATTGGTTAATGGAAGCAGTTTATTTGGCTGGGTATATTTTTAGAATGGCGTTATATTTAGAATCACTTTTTATTTTTTATTGATAATGAATCAATGAACATTGAGCATATTCGCCTGTTTATCCGAATTGCCGCCTTGAACAACATCAGCCAGGCCGGCAAGGAGCTGGGTCTGTCGCCTGCAGTTGCCAGTACCCATATGAACAAACTGGAAGACGAGCTGGGTGTCCGGTTACTGCACCGCACAACCAGGCGGGTATCGCTGACTGAAGAAGGCGAGGCATTTCTGCCGCACGCTGCAGATTTACTGGAAAGTATCGAGACGGCGCGTGCTTCGGTTGGGTCCGGCACGTCAGTCCACAGGGTAAATTGCGGGTGGCAGCACCGGCCTCATTCGGCCGGATGCATTTAATTCCGGCGCTCGATGATTTCCTGCAAAAGTATCCGCGGCTGCGGGTCGATATGCATTTAAGCGACAGCGTCATGGACATGGTGGAAGGCGGTTTTGATATCGCCATCCGTGATGCCGAGTTGCAGGACTCAAGCCTGATTGCCCGCAAACTGGCGCCTGTGAGTCGTATCGTTTGCGCTTCGCCTGATTACCTTATGAAGTTTGGAGAACCGCAATCGCCGCAAGATCTGGCTGAGCATGAATGCGTTAATTTGATGGGACTGGAAACCTGGGCATTCAGCACGCCGGAAGGCCAGGTCAGCATCAAAACCAAAAACCGCCTGCGCACCGATAACGGCGAAGCGGCGCGGGATGCCGCAGTATCGGGGCTGGGTATCACTTTCAGTTCAACCTGGTGCTGTTATCAACAGGTGCAGCGCGGCGAGCTGGTGCAGATCTTAAAAGGCTATCCGCTGGTATCCAACACGGCCATTTGGGCGGTCTACCCGAGCTCGCGGCTGCTGGCGCCTAAAGTGCGCGTATTTATTGATTATTTCGCCGAGCGATTTGGTGATTCGCCTTATTGGGATAAAGGGCTCAATAAGCTGTAGTCAATGAAGCCGGTATCGAGTCCGGTGATTATTCTTATTATCAATAATATTCATAAACTGATTTAATTATTTGATCAATTATCAAATATAAACATCGAATATATGATGTCCTCATGCTTAATGAGCAATTGCTCAGAATAGATCACTTGAGGAGACAGTCATGGACTATCAGGGTTTTACCACCTTCAACGCCGTTGCTGACGGCAGCATTCTTACCGTCACGTTTGATTACGGTCCGGTCAACGTACAGGGGTTACCGATGCTGGCAGACCTGAATGGCCTGGCACAGAAACTGGAAGCCGATTCATCTATTAAAGTGGTGGTCTTCCAGTCAGCGCATCCGGAAATTTTTGTGTGCCATGCCGATACGAATTTCCTGAAGGACATGTCGGACAGAGCGGTATCACGCGATGAAGTCAGGCTGCTGGATCTGCAGGTAGTGCTGGAGCGCATCAGCCGGCTGCCGCAGGTAACCATCGCCAAAATCGAGGGTTTTGCGCGTGGCGGCGGGCACGAATTCGCTCTGGCCTGTGATATGCGTTTTGCCGCCCGCGGTAAAGCCCGCTTCATGCAGATGGAGGTGGGCATGGGTATTCTGCCGTGCGGCGGCGGGGCATCGCGGATGGCGCGTCAGACCGGCCTGGGCCGGGCACTGGAAATCGTCCTGGGCGCGCGTGACTTTGATGCAGATGAAGCCGAGGCTTACGGTACCGTTAATCGGGCGCTGGATGCCGATGAGATCGGTCCGTTTGTGGATGCGCTGGCGCAGCGGATTGCACTGTGGCCGTCTGCATCCATCAATGCCACCAAGCAGGCCGTGTATGAATCCATCGATCGGCCGATTGAAGAAGCACTGCGTGCGGAAGCCTATTGGTTGTATCAGGCCACCAGCCAGACACCGGCGCTGAAGCGCTTTAAATGGGCTGATGAACAGGGCGCTCAGTTTGATATGGAGAACCAGCGAAACTGGCCGGACATGCTGGTCCAGGTACAGGAAGTCAATTAGTTTGATTGACCGGTTTATCCGGTAGCAGATATCACCCGCAGGCAGTGTGGAGTACTCCAACATGAAAAAAACGATATTAATCACCGGCTCAACTGACGGTATTGGCCTGGTCACCGCAAAAACATTGGTTGGGCTGGGGCACAGTGTACTGCTGCATGGCCGCAGCAGCGCCAAACTGGAAGCTGCTAAGCAGCAGTTGCTGGCGGTTTCCAGTGAAGCGCAGGTGGAAACGTATGTTGCTGATTTATCCCGGCTGGATCAGGTCAAAGCTCTGGCTCTGGCGGTGCGCGAGCGGCACCAGCAACTGGATGTGCTGATCAATAATGCGGGCGTGTATGTGGTGCCGGAAACGGTATCGCCTGATGGGCTGGATATTCGTTTTACCGTCAATACCATTGCGCCTTATTGGCTAACACAGCAGTTGCTGCCGCTGCTGGGGGCAAGCGGGCGGGTGGTGAATTTATCTTCTGCCGCGCAGGCACCGATAACGGCAGATGAGATGACCGGGCCCAGCAACCTGGACGATGGCGCTGTGTATGCCAAAAGCAAGCTGGCACTGACCATGTGGTCACGGCATCTGGCTGCATCAATCGGCCGAGAGGGTCCAGCCGTTATTGCCGTCAATCCCGGTTCTTTTCTCGGCAGCAAAATGGTTAAACAGGCCTATGGTAGAGTTGGCGGCGATTTGCAGAAAGGCGCTGATATTCTGGTCAAGGCAGCATTGTCTGAGGAGTTTTCCCGGGCATCCGGTCAATATTTTGATAATGATGCCGGCCGCTTCGCCAACCCTCACCCGGATGCACTGGATTCGGCTAAAAATGCTGAGATAGCAGCTGCCATTGAAGCCATATTGGCGAATCGATGATTGGCATCAATGGTTGCCTTATAAGTTGTTGTTGTTCGGCACAGCAATGATAATGTTATCTACCTGAGTACACGGCCAACTGACAAAACAATGCAAATGGATCAGGCGATCGATATCGCTTTCATGACAGAAGCGTTGAACCTTGCACGCGAAGCGGAAAACCGGGGCGAAGTGCCGGTTGGAGCGGTAGTGGTGCGAGATGGCGTGATTATCGGCCGTGGGCACAACCGCACCATCAGCGACCATGATGCCTCCGCGCATGCTGAGATCGTGGCCTTAAGAGATGCCGGATTGCTGCAGAACAATTACCGCTTACCGGATACCACTTTGTATGTCACCCTGGAACCCTGCGTGATGTGTGCCGGCGCCATTATCCACGCCCGAGTCGGCCGGGTGGTATATGCCGCCAGGGACCCGAAAACCGGCGCTGACGGTAGCTGCTTCGATATTCTACAAAACCCGTTGCACAACCACCGGGTTGAAGTGGAGCAGGGGCTGATGGCGGAACAAAGCGCAGACCTGCTGCAGAACTTTTTCAGACAGCGGCGCAAGGCCAAAGCATCAGCGTAAACCTCACCCGGTCTGCCTCAGATTCAGGCGGGCTGATCATTCTCTAAATTCCTTCTATTGCATGCGGCTAAGCTGCATAGCTTTACGTTCAACTTGACATGCAACCAAAAGGTTGCATATTATCTGTGGCATGGAAACCGTATTCGCCGCCATCGCCGACCCGACCCGCCGCCAGGTATTGGAGCGCCTGCGCATTGAAGGCGCTTTATCCGTCAAGCAGCTGAGTGAGCCGATGGCTGTTACCCGTCAGGCAGTGACCAAGCATCTGAATATTCTGCATAACGCCGGGTTGATCAAAGTGGAACGGCACGGCCGGGAACGCCTGCACCGCCTGCAGCCGGAACCGCTGCAGGCGGTGGACGACTGGCTGCGGCCCTATGCCCAGGCCTGGGATGATGCCTTCGAGCGTCTGCGCCGGCATCTGGGTGAAGAACAACCAGACAATAACAATGGAGCATAAACAATGACCGACAGTATTGAGCGCACCCTGGAATTCCAGGCTTCTGTAGAACGCGTGTGGAAAGCCATTACCGATGCCGATGAACTGGCCGCTTGGTTCCCCAATGCCGGGGCCAGCTTTGAACCGACGGTAGGCTTTGAAGGCTGGTTTGCCTGGAACCTGGAGGAGTGTACCGGCCGTTATGCGGTTAAGGTGGAAAGTGTTGAGCCGATGCAGCGGATCAGCTGGCGCTGGGCCCGGGAAGCCGATACCCCGATTGCCCAGGCGTATACCACCCTGGTGGAATGGACCCTGGAACCATTACCCAACGGCGGCACGCGCCTGCATATGCTGGAATCCGGCTTCGACCGCGATAAAGATCGCGCAGAGAATGTGGAAGGGTGGAAGCAGGAGTTGGGCGAACTGGTTGACTACATCAACAAATAACCCCCCGTTGTAGGAGCGCACATGTGCGCGACATGAAATATCCTGGAATGTCGAGTTGCACACAGGTGTGCTCCTACATTAATTATCCGTCAGCCTCTTTTACGAAAATCAAATAACCCAATATCTACACTGTTCACTTGGCAATCTAATTAGGAGTAGGCAGTGAGTTCCAGCCTGTTTATCGGCTTATTTATCGGTGCGTTGATCGGACTGGTGTTGGGTGCGGGCGCAATATTAATGGTGCAGCGCAAACAGACCGGCAGCAAAACCGTCAAGCAGCTGCAGGACGAGCACCAGGCATTCCAGCGGCAGGTCACCGATCACTTTGTGGAAACCGCAGATCTGGTCAATAAACTGACCGACAGCTATAAAGAGGTATTCGACCATTTGCAGAGCGGTGCGCAGACCCTGGTCGACCCACAGACCCTGCAGGATAAGCTGCCGCTGGGCGAAGATGACACTGTCACTCTGACCCGAATCGGCTCACCCAGACCCAAGCCGGTATACGCTGAACGCCCCGCCGTCGTTGTCAAAGAAAACGCATCTGATGCACAATAGCGCCCGGAAACCTATGGATGGGCCAAGGCAATAACAGGCTGCCCGCCTGGGTGCTGAAGGATAAAGCGCTAACCCAATCTGTATAACTGCTGGCAAGGGTTTGCAACAGGCGGTTATACAGCAACCAACAGCAGCGCAAATGGAGTTGATATGCAGCAAGATGCTAACGATAAACGCTGGTTCAGAAAAATCGGTTCACCCACAGCGCCGCAGGTGCGCTTGTTCTGTTTTCCCTATGGCGGCAGTGGACCCTGGGTGTTCAGGCCCTGGCAGGATTATTTCGGCGATAAGGCCGAGCTGACCGGCATTCTGTACCCCGGACGCGAGTCACGCATCAACGAGCCGCTGCAAACCAAAATCCAAACCATCGCTGAAATGCTGCTGCCGGCTATATTGCCGCGCCTGGATATGCCGTTTGTGTTTTTCGGTCACAGCATGGGCGCGCTGGTCAGTTTTGAGTTGACCCGGCTGCTGGATGCTGGCGGCGGTCCAATGCCGCAGCGGTTGATCGTATCCGGCGCGGGTGCGCCGCATATCCCCGAACCGCATCCGATTCATCATCTGCCCGATCAGGAATTTATGGATGCGGTGATTAATCTGAACGGCATGCCGGAAGAGGTGCTTTCAAGCCGCGAGCTGCTGGAATATGCCCTGCCAATTATCCGGGCAGACTTTACCGCCTGTGGTGATTACCGCTGTGCAGATCAGGGGGGACGGGTGACGTGTCCGATGGTCGTCTACGGCGGCAGCCTGGATCCACGGGTGGCGGTCAGCCAGGTGGAGGAGTGGCAACAGCATGCCGATAGTGAGTATTCAGTGGAATGGTTTGAGGGTGATCATTTCTTTATCGACAGTCACCAGGATCAGGTATTGGCCAGCGTGGCCGGGCATTTGCGCGAGGTTTTAGCGACAGTTTAATGCAAATATAAAAGGGTAAATGCTGGGCTGGGCCAGCCACTAACTGTCATGTTCTTTTGAATTAATGGTGATATGAATAATAAATTCATGTCCCCATTAAAAAACATTCGCTGTGCACTTCACTATCTTTTACCTTGATGTCATAGCTGTACGCTAACCGGTTTTTAGGGAATGCCGGTCGCACACATGTGTGCTCCTACACATATTGGCCAGAGCAATAACCGGACGCCCAGGCCCACTGAAAATTAAACCCGCCCAGCTCGCCGGTAACGTCCAACACCTCGCCGATGAAGTACAGGCCGGGTACGGACTTGCATTCAAAAGTCTTGGAAGAAATCGCTTCAGTATCCACCCCGCCCAGAGTGACCTCGGCGGTGCGGTAGCCTTCGGTGCCGGCCGGTTTGATGATCCATTCGCGCAGCTGCTGTTCGATTTCGTTTAGCCGCTCATTGCTGTATGCCTGCATGGGGCCATCCCATTGATGCAGTTCCGTCAGTGCCTGGGCTACCCGCTTGGGTAGGTGTTTGTTCAGCCAGTGCTGTAAGGTGTTTTGCGGTTGTTGCTTGCGGTAGGCAATCAGTTCCTGCGCCACCTGAGTACCGGGCAGCAGGTCTACGGTTAACTCATCGCCGCTATACCAGAAACTGGATATCTGTAGCATCGCCGGGCCGCTGAGGCCGCGGTGGGTGAACAGCATGGGTTCTTTGAAGGTTCTGCCACGACAGCTGACTGCCACGTCGCAGGCCACGCCGGACAGCGGCGCGAAGTGCTGTTTCTGTTCGGGGTGCAGGGTAAACGGTACCAGTCCGGAGCGGGTGGGCAGTACGTCCAGTTCGAATTGTCTGGCGACCTGATAACCGAAGCCGGATGCACCCATGGTGGGCACCGACAGGCCGCCGCTGGCAATAACCAGGGATTTGCAGCGCAGCTTGCCGGCTGAGGTGCTCAGCTGAAAGCCATCACCATGCGTATCAATTTGCTCCACCGATGTTTTTAATAGCACTTCCGCACCAGCCCATTCGCACTCGGTCAGCAGCAACTGGACGATGGCTTTGGATTTAAACTCATCACCGCAGAACAGCTGGCCCGGGGCTTTTTCGACGTAGTCGATGGCATGACGTTCCACCAGTTCGACAAAGTCCTGCGGCTGATAGCGGCGCAGGGCGGAAATGCAGAAGGATGGGTTGGCGGACCGAAAGTGTGCCGGGGTGGTATTCAGGTTGGTGAAATTGCAGCGTCCGCCGCCGGACATCAGGATTTTCTTACCCGGTTTGTTGGCATGATCCAGCACCAGCACTTTCCGCCCGCGGTAACCGGCGGTCAGCCCGCACATCAGCCCGGCGGCGCCGGCGCCGATAATGATCACGTCAACAGATTCAGTCATTTAAGTGCTGCAGATAAAGCAGGCAATTATAAAGCAGCAGCGGGTCTTCAGTCGCAGTTAACGACAATATTAGCAACCACGTTCATCATGCCCAGACCATGTAGGAGCGCACATGTGCGCGACCAGTCCCGGCCGCATGCCGAAAACGTGTAAAATATCATTATAAAACAATATCTTACGCTTATTTTAACGCCCCAAATGCTATACTGCTATTAATTAAATCGGGGCAGTGCGGTGTTACCACCACCACAAAGCCCCTAACCGCAACCCAACTACTAAGGAGTTGAATCATGGCTATCCAAAAGCTTACCACGGCATCTGATAATGCTATCTATATTCATGAAAAACGTAGCGATTATGGTGGGCGGCAAAGTCCGGCAGCGGAGAAGCTGATTGATGGTGTTTTTGTTATTCCGGAAGGGATTGATACCCGGGATTTGTATGACAAGCTGAGTGAGCGGCTTAGTCAATTGTATGCGGCGACTTATCCGCCCGAGGATTCAGTAGACCACATCAGCAGTGATTATTTGTGGATGTTGCAGGTTATGGTTGTGGAGATTCGGGGGATTGTGGATGAGTTGGATAGCCGGTGGCGGGCAACGCATTAACTCATCCCATTGGTTTTGTGCATGTCACTGGCATGTGCAAAAGCCGGAATGATTCCCTTGATCATGGAGGTGTGTACTAGGGCGTGACTGAGGCAACCTCATAAAGCCAATTTCCATGCATTCGTCGGCTCGGCATGTCATAATTTGTACATATGCTGGGGAGAGACCAAGGGAGAAAATGACGTCGCTTATCTATAAGCTGAAAAATCTCTGCAGAGTATTCATAGCAATGAAATCATTCGAATCAAATCGAATCTTAACTAAAGCCACACCTAAATTTTAATGCACTAGGTGGTTTATTCAGCTAAGAAAATGGATGTTGCTGGACTTGGTCTGAAATGTCGAAACCTCAAAACGAAAGTAAATAACAATGACTTATTAATTAAAACATCCATAACGATGCAATGATTGATAAGGCTGATAATAATCATCAGATGAAAAATTAGCTCATATTTTTCAATGGTAGTTACTGATCAGAGTAAAACGAATATGCTAGGTTCCTTGTTTATATCTCTTATAGATACATCAACTCGTATAAAGCACTGAAAATAATGACTATTCTCCAATACGAATCCAAGATCTGGGCGACTGCTGACTTGCTGCGCGGGTCGGGGATTAAGGAATCCGAATGGCCGGGTATGATGATGCCGTTCTTTGCCCTCGTCATGATTGAGTCTCGACTCCTGCGCATGTTCGACGAGCTGAAGGTCGAGATTGGTGAAGATGCTCTCAAGGAAATGGACAAGGAGGATTTCGTCGATCTGATCCGCGACCGGGGTCAGGGATATAATGAGTTTCTCTTCGAGCGAAATATGACGCTCAAGGATGTCTGCAAGAACGATAAGACCTTCGATCTCGATTTCTCGGAGTATCTCAAAGCCTTCGACGGCGAGACGAAGGACTTGCTCGGCGTGGATGCGAGCGAGGGCGACAAGTTCCTCGATATCCGTGGGGTCATTACCAAGCTCAAGGCCAAGAAAGTGCTCATGGGCTACACCATAGGGTGGAGTGAGATTGATCTTCGCTCCTTCAACAATTCCGAGATCACCACTCTTGAGGAACACATCAAGCGAAAGTGGGCGGACATGTCGGCGGAAACAGCAGGTGAACAGTACACGCCCGACGACATCATCGCACTCATTTCTGAGATCATCGCCTCGAAGACAGAGGAATCCAATCAGCTCCTAAAAATCTATGACTGCACCTGTGGCGGCGGAAACCTGCTCTTCGGCGTCGAAGACCGCATCAAGGAGAAGTTCAAGCGCTTCACGGCCACCTACGGCCAGGATTGGAACGACGCCCTGTACGCGATGGCAAAAATCGAAAGCCGTTTCCGCAACGACTCGAAGATCGAATATGGAAACACCCTCAACGACGACAAATTCAGCAACGACGAGTTCGACGTCGCCACTGCTAATCCGCCTTACGGTGTGGACTGGAAGGGTTACCGTAAATCCATTGAGGATGATAAGACCGGCCGCTTTCACTACCTCCCATCAGTTGGTGATGGCCAGCTGCTTTTTATGCAGCATATCATTTCCAAACTCAATGCCACCGGGCTCGCTGTGGTCGTTCACAATGGTTCGTCACTTTTTTCCGGCGATGCGGGCTCCGCTGAGAGTAACATCCGCAAGTGGATGCTTGATCACGACCTCGTGGAAGCTGTCATTCAGAACCCGACTAGCGAGTTCTTCAATACCGGCATCTACACTTACCTCTGGGTGATCAATAAAAACAAAGCACCAGAGCGTAGAGACCAACTGCTACTGATCGACGCTAGCAAGAAGTTCACTCCTCTCAAGAAGAACAAAGGCGACAAGCGGGTGGAGATTGACGAAGCCAACCGGTTAGAAATTGTCGAGGCATTGACACGCTTCGAAGACTGCGAGTTCGCTCGCAAGTTCAGTAAATACCACTTCTACTTCAATAAGCAGGCAATCGAGCTAACCAATCTTGATGAAGACGGTAACACATTCCGCGACCAGTTGGCGATGGTCATCAAACGCGACGGATCGGAAGAGCGTGCCAAGTCGGAAAAGTTAAAGCCTCTCTCCCTGAGCGATGGCGAAACGACAATTTCTGAATTCAGAATTATCGATTTCGATAAGGAGGGGTTCAAGAACCTCACCGATGCATATACCGGATATTGGAAACCATTGGTGACTGCCCTCGATTACAAAGAGCAGCCTCTCATCGTGACAACAACGGATAGCATATATCATTTTGATAACCAGCGGGAGACTCTGGTCAAAACGACTGAGTCTGGTGAGGAAGTTCTCGGCTGCGGGAAAATCGTGGTGAAGAGCGCGCTGAAGAAAGCGACAAAGAAGTTGCCCGAGCGTATCGATATCACTGTCGAGTTGACCCCTGATACTCAAAAGGATGCCGAGATCATTCCGTTCGATCCCGACCCTGAAATGAACCGTACCAATACCGAGGCCTTCATGGCGAACTACATCTTCAAGCCTTTCGTGTATCTCGACAATGTTGTCGGAGTTGAGATCAACTTTAACAAGATATTCTATCGGCCTGAGGAGTTAAGGAGTGTAATAGACGTAGTCAAATCACTCGAAGTTTCTGCAGGTTTGCTTAAGAGCTTAGAAAAGGAGCTTGGGGTGTAATGCTGAGTACTTCAGAGAGTTATACAAATTATTCTAGTACAGATTCATTGTGGTATAGAAAATATCCAAGCCATTGGTCTCACTTGCGCATCAAGGATGTTCTTGCATCACAAACTAGTTTCAAAGTTCCAAGAGACTTGTGCGACGATGATGAAATGGATTTTGTTCCTATGGCATGTGTAGATCCTGAAAAAGGGGTAATTACTGGATTTCAAAAGGGTAAGCTGAGCGACTTCAGATTAGGCTACTCACGTTTCAAGAATCATGACGTGATCTTCGCAAAAATCACTCCATGTATGGAGAATGGAAATTGCGCAATAGTAAGAGGGCTCAAGCACGGTATTGGATTTGGTAGTTCAGAGTTTCTTGTCTACACATTGTCAAGAAAAGTTATGCCCGAATACTTTCATTACTTTTTGCACAATGCAAATTTCAGGAAAAATGCTGAGCTATTTATGAAAGGATCAGCAGGACAGAAACGAATTTCTTCGCATTATATGGAATCACATTTTTTTGCTCTGCCTTCACTTCATGAGCAAAGGGCGATTGCAGCTTGTTTGGATCGGGAGACAGATAAAATTGACCGGAAGGTTGGAATACTAGAGAAGAAGGCGCGGCTCTACAAGGAACTGAAGCAGTCGCTCATCAACGAAACCGTCACCCGAGGTCTCCATAAGTCTGCCAGCCTCCGTCACAGCGGTGTCGACTGGATCGGCGAGATTCCTGAGCATTGGCGCGTAAGGCGTGTAGTCGATGTTGCAGAGCAAAGGAAAGAAAAAAACACAGGTCTACGGAATAAGAACCTGTTGTCCTTGAGCTACGGAAAAATCAAGCGCCGGGATTTTAATACAGCACATGGCCTCCTGCCTGCTTCGTTCGAGACTTACCAGATCGTCGCGCCGGGAAACATTATCTTGCGACTGACTGATCTACAAAACGATTGGAAAAGCCTGCGGGTTGGCCTTGTTAAAGAAACCGGAATTATCACTTCAGCGTATTTGAATCTTGCGTTCTTCAAAGGATATCATCCTTCATACTTCTATTACCTTCTTCACTCCTTTGACCTTGTGAAGGTTTTCTACTGGCAAGGTGGCGGCTTACGGCAATCGATGAAGTTTGATGATATCAAAATCCTTCCTGTTATTTGCCCGCCAACCGTCGAAGAACAGCAAGCCATTGTCGATTATCTCGACGAAAAAACGGCAAAAATTGACCAAATCGCCGAAGCTATTGAAGAACAAATCAAGCTCTTGAAGGAGTTACGAAAGACGCTTATCAACGACGTCGTCACCGGAAAGATCCGCGTCACCGAAACTGAGAAAGTAGCCTCATGAACGAACTTCACCTACAGGATAAATTCCTGGTTCCATTTCTTGTCAATGAGTTGGGCTACCGCGAAGTTAAGGCGAATACGATCAGCAACTCCTTAATCATAGAGGAGGATTTACTCGCTTTCATCTCTGACACGAAGCTCAACCGCAAATCCTACGAAGTACTGCTGCGTAAATACAAGGGTGACGCTGACAAGCTGCTGTCTGACCTTATAGAGTTGCTTCAGGATCGCATCGGCGCGTGCCGAAATAACGCCCTGTTTCTCAACCAGAACAAATCTGTCACCCTGGAGGGGGTCAAGCTGCACATCTTCTACCCCAGCGGGAGTCTGGTGCATGGCGATCAGCCCTTTGGGGAGAATCTGTTTTCTGTAGTGCAGGAGCTGCCCTACAGATACCAACACGACGGCAAGACGCTGTTCTCCTTCCGGCCCGATCTGTGCTTCTTCGTGAATGGCATTTTCCTCGGTTACAGCGAGCTGAAGAGCAACTACACCAACCAAAGTGCCCGCAAGAATGGGCGCGGTAAGGTGATCAAGGATTACTTCGAAGCGGTGAAAGTCTACCACAAGACTTTCGACTCGAACGGCATGCTCAGCGAGAAGGAGAAGGAATCCGCTCGGAAGGACTTTCTCAAAGTCTTTGAGAAAGCGATTCACGTCACGGCGACCGACATCCGGGAAACCTACGTGCTGCGGACGCTGACCGACTTCTTCGACGAAATCCTTACAACCTGTCGCGAGGGTAAGTTTGACCGAGAAGTATACGAGAAAAAGGTTGCCCACGCTTTCAAAGCCTACCCTCTACTTACACCCGAGGCTGAAAAGAAGGACAAGCTAAAGGAAGTCTTCACAGCACATTACAGCAAGGCAAATATCGAAAAGGAAATTCTCTACTACAACTTCATCGAGCGCGATGTACAGGTGGTGAATAAGAGAAAGGAGCTAAAGGACGGAAAAGGATTCTTAATCGCTCCGCGCCCCAAACAGAAGTTTGGCACTGATAAAGTGCTGGCCAAACTCGACGAATTTCTCGCTCACGAGCAAGAGCCGGACTATTTCGAGAAGCTATTAGAGAAGCAATTGGCAGGTGTTTCTAAGACACGGCGTGACGAGTTGCTAGCTAAGCGGCGTAAGTATGCGAACAATAAGAATGTTTACTCGCTGCTGATGCAGTATGCAGCAGGCTTCGGGAAATCGAATATCATCGGTTGGACGGCGCTGCAGCTGAAAGACCTTCTCCGTGACGGAGAATACGTCTATGACAAGATCATGATTGTGGTTGACCGACTACAACTGCGCAGTCAAATCGATGCGAAAATGATGAACATGAACATCGACAACAAGATGTTCATTGAAGCCCACAACAAAAAGACCTTTCAAGAAGCCCTTAAATCAGAAACCCGACTGGTGATCGTTAACTTGCAGAAGTTCGGGTCAGTCAAGGTGATGTTGGATGCAGAGACTGTCGCTAAGTTGGGCAAGATGCGCTGCGTCTTTCTGATTGATGAGATCCACCGCTCCCAAAGCGGCGAGCAGCACGAGGAAATGATCAGCATCTTCGACGAGTTACAGGATCCTTTTGACAAGAATGCAGACCAGCTCAAGGGTGCTCAAAAGAAGAACTTGATCATCGGTTTCACCGCTACCCCAAGCGATCATACATTAGCTCGCTTTGGTGAGTTCAGCGGTTATGCAGAGGGCGAGAAGCTCTGGGTGCCGTTTGACTCTTACACTATGAAAGAAGCGATTGAAGACGGTTTCATCCTCAATCCACTAAAAAACATTGTCCCAGTTGCCTCGAAGATGCTTTTCGAC
Source organism: Wenzhouxiangellaceae bacterium (assembly GCA_028289455.1). GTDB lineage: Bacteria > Pseudomonadota > Gammaproteobacteria > Xanthomonadales > Wenzhouxiangellaceae > JAJFKX01. Next base: position 86,594 of record JANQPN010000007.1, on the reverse strand, counting down.
CTACCGAAGAACAAACTGGAGGGTTTTGAAAACGAGAAGGAATTTAAAGACGCGCAGAAGAAGCAGATTTACGAAAACCGCGACCGTATAAGGGCAATATCCGAGTATGTGGCAGACCTTCTCGTCAAGGATGTTTACCGCCAGATTCGTGGAACCGGTAAGGCCATGTTGGCTGTTTACTCAATCAAATCGGCCATCGCCTACAAGGAGGCCGTGACGGAAGCGTTCAACAAGCTAGTAGCAGATTCCAAGTATTCGAAATACAAGGAAGCACCGATTCACGTTGTCTATTCAGCGAATCAGGACGAACAAAACGCGAGTGGACTGAATGAAGGCTTGACGGAAGAGAGGGTATTGCAGAACTTCGCGAGGGCAAAGAATGGGCTGATCATCGTGGTGGCGAAACTGCAGACAGGCTTCGACGAGAAGAAGCTGCACACCCTGTTTCTCGATAAGGAAGTCGCGGGGATTTCGGCAATTCAAACGATTTCCCGCGTCAATCGGACGGTCAAATATAAGAACGACTGCAAGATCATCGACTTCTCCTACAATAACGTCAACGTCAATAATATTAAGGAAGCTTTCGAGCACTTCTCGGATGTTGTGGTGAGTGACTGGGATCCGTTTGTCGATGATAAGGTATTGGAAATCCTCTACAAAGATCTACACAAGTCCGAAATCTACGAAAAGTTCTATACGGCATTTGCGGAAATCTTGAGTGATCCCGAAAAGGCAGTGGACCCCGAAAGCTATCTCGACTGGGAAAGCAGTCTGGAGAAATTCGTCAAGGTGAATCCGAAACGCACTGCCGATGCAAAGGCTAAGGTGGCGCAGTATTTCTCGATCCTAAATCGCATCGAGTATGTGATCACATTGGAAGAAAAATACAGCGAACCGACCTTCCTTCAGTTCCTCCGCAAATTCAATACGATCTATAACATGCTACACCGGTCGCAGGACGTGATGGACCCGATCGAAGTCTACTTCGACAACCAAATTGGCATCATTGAGGTACCCTCTGTAGATATTGTGCATAAAAAAACAAAGCCATTAAAAGTAGCCAAGCGTAAGGAGTCTGGAGCGACATATAGTTATGATATCTTAAGAATTATCGAGGCCCGCAATAAACAACAAGCTGCTCTGGCTGAGCTGATCAAAGATTTTGAATCAAAGATCAAAAACTTCTTTCGGTTTGTAGAAGAGTCTTCGGATGGCCAGCGATTGCTTGTGAAGATGAATTCGTTTGTTTCAGAGCAGGAAATATATGATGACTTCGCAAGAATCTATCGCCGATATCGGGCGATTAATCGAAAGATTGTTGGAGACTATTTTTTCAAAGAAACTGAGGATTTAGTTGAAAAATTATGTGATGATTTTGAATTAACCATAAAGAGCCAGGCAAGTAATGATTTATGTTCTTCTGCCGGATACCTTTTCTTGGATACGGATTGCATAAATGAGGCACAAAAGGCATTTAATGCATACCTGAGTTTTGCTGTCTTTTTAGGTTTAGAAGTTACTGATAAAGGTGATTTTTATAAAGGCTCGCTGATTAGAAAAGGAATAAATTTTCTTTCTAGAGCAAAAAATAAAGAAGAATTACAGGCCTTGTATGAAAAAGGCCAAAAAGCTATTGAGCTGGCAGCTATAGAGAAAGCTCAATCTGAAGTAAATAAGAATAATGCAGAAGCCGCTGCATTGTATTTAGAAGCAGTAAAAGATATTCCAAATGTGGCTGCACAATTTGGCTCACTAGTAGTAATTAAATTAACCACCAATGATTTAGAGCAAGTCTTCACGTATGTGCTAACAACTGAGCAACTGCTTTATTTAGAGAAAAACCCACAATTATTAAATCAACCAAATAGTTTACTAGTTAAGTTAAATGAGTCGGTTGAGTCTTCGCAGATTTAACAGTGCTTACATCATTAAGAGGGGAAAACAATGCCAAAATACGAAGTAAAACAAACAGCCGTAAGCCAAGTCCTATCCGACGTCCGAAACGACAGAATCGCAATACCCGAACTCCAACGCCCATTCGTCTGGAAAACATCCCAAGTCCGGGATTTAATGGACTCCCTATATAAGGGATACCCAGTCGGTTATTTAATTACCTGGCAATCGGTAGGCGCCAAGCTGAAAGGCGGTGAAGTGGCTGCGCATCAACAAATATTGATTGACGGTCAACAGCGCGTGACTGCTCTGCGTGCCGCAATCGCCGGCCAGACGGTTGTCGGCAAAAGATATCAGAAAAAACGAATCGTCATATCATTCAACCCCCTGACTGAAGAATTCGCCACGAGAACTGCTGTCATCAGTAAAAGCAGTCAATGGATACACGACATCAGCGAACTGTATTCCGGTACCAGCCAGTTGACATTTTTACGCAAATACTTCGATGACAACCCGGATGTTGATCAGGGCAAAGTTGAAAAGTCGATAACCAGGCTCGCAGGCATAGAACATGCACAGGTGGGTGTTATTTCACTTGCTGATAATTTGGATGTAGAAACGGTCGCAGAAATTTTCGTGCGTATCAACGCCAAAGGCGTACCGCTCTCGAGTGCAGATTTCGTGATGAGCAAGATCGCAACCTATGGAGATGAAGGCCGAAATCTGCGCAAATTAATCGACTACTTCTGTCACTTGGCCGTCGCCGGTCATGCATTCGAAGACATCAAGCAGAATGACAAAGAATTTTCTTCCACGGAGCATATTAAAAAAATTCACTGGCTTAAGAATCAATCCGATGAGCTTTTCCAGCCTGAATATACGGATGTCATTCGTGTAACTGGCCTGGTTGGGTTCAGCCGAGGTAAAGCAGCCACCATCGTTAGTGAGCTTTCCGGGCTGGATCCTGAAACCCGAAAGATCGATGAGACTCGAATTCCAGATGCGTATAGTCGCTTTGGTAATGCGCTGGATGAGCTGGTACGGCAAACGCATTTTGAACGCTTTGTCATGATGATTAAGTCGGCCGGGTATATCGACTCAAGCATGATTGGCTCGAAAAATGCCTTGAACTTTGCCTATGCCTTGTATTTAAGGCTGCGCCAAAATAAGGACATGACAGAAGGCGACAGATCACAAATCATCAAACGTTGGTTTGTCCTCACCCTGCTTACCGGTAGAGCAGTCGGTAGTTTCGAGTCCACCTGGGAGACCGATCTGAGACGAATCAGAGAGCAGGGGGCTGCTGAATATTTACAGTTGCTGGAGCAATCCGAGCTTAGTGATGGGTTCTGGAATGTTGCACTGCCGCAAGAACTCAATACGCCCAGTAAACGAAGCCCGGCATTTCAGACCTATCTGGCTGCACGCGTCCAAAGCGGTGGTCGCGGATTCCTATCCAAATCCATCAACGTCGCGCATATGATCGAAGGCCGTGGTGACTTGCATCACATCGTGCCCAAAAATCACCTCATCAAGAATGGCTTTCCCAAGCAGGGCGACTATAACCAGGTGGCCAACTTCGCATTAACCGAAACGCCCATCAATATCTCCATCAAAGACCATCCGCCAGCAGAATACATGGAGTGGGTTGCTGACCAAATCTCCACTGGCGAACTCAGACTGGGTGAAATTACCAGTCACGCTGATCTGGAAGCCAACCTGGCTGAAAATGCGATGCCTGATTTCATCAGTTATGTCACCGCATCAAGGTATCAGGAGTTTCTGGAAGAGAGACGCAAATTAATGGCAGGTATGATTCGTAAATATTATGAGAATTTGTGAAAAGCTTAAGCCTCTTTTGAGGCTTTAATTGCGGGGAAATTAAATAATTAATCGGTAATACACACTTAGTAAGGTCATTTCGTAACGATCTTACAAAAGTAAGAAATGACTTACATTCAGTCACAACCTGTTCCTACAACAGGTTTGTCACCATTCCCGTATAATTCCCCACGCCACCACAGAACCTAGACTTTCGTTTAGCTCTGATATCGGCACTCACATATCCGAACGGATGAAGCACAGGCAGTGCAATCGGATTGTCAGCAGGAAGGCTAATAGCCCGGTTTTCATTACTGAAACGCATGAAATATCCGGGCTAAGGGTACCTATGGACTATCCATATGAAAAAGTACCTTTTGCTGCTGATTTCATTAGTTGCTATGAAATCGCTTTACGCCGTGCAGGCCCCAGGCTATGTCTGTGACAACTGCATCAACTATCCATCTGCGGAACAGGAAGCAGAACTGTATGCACCGGGGTTAAGTTGCACCAACCCGTTCAGCGGTGAACCACTGCAATGCACATCAACGCCCAAGAACGTGGTGCTGGTTAATCTGGCCAATGAGGAGATTTACCCATTCCGGGTAACCAGACAGACTACACCGCCGTTTTCAGTCAACGTGAATGTGCTTACATTACCGTCCCAGCAGTACAACAACTTCGTAACTGCAGTTGAGGCAGTCAATGCCATCAACGCCGGTTTCGAGGCCATTTACAGCGATTGGAATCAATACACTGGCCGCTTTAACAACACCACGCTTAATGAGAGTGGGCCGGAAACCAGAAGCTCGGTCCCTGCCAGCTGCCCCAGCGGCACCGTACTGGAAGCACTGACGGATGACTCGGTAATGGATGAAATCATCGAACAGGCCAGAGACAGGGTTCGTAATGAGCTCTCAGGCATCAATGCCAGCGGTGGCTCTGCCACCAGCGGCAATGTTTCGATAGGATTCGGTTCGGTCAGAGGTTCAATATCTTCAAGCTCTGGAGATCCATTAATTCCCGACTCGGTGAAATTCACCTTCACTCGAAACGAGCTAGGCATTTCATCGTTTGATCATCTGGCTTTCAGAGTGGAAGTGCTGCTGAGCATTAATGAGCCGATACTGACCCTGCAGCTGGGCGCCAGTCGGATATTCGGGCAAACGGCAACACGTGTATTAGGCGGAACCCAGAACATCACCAACGAATGTGCTCTGGCCAGACTGGCGGCACTGCCGCAAACCCGACCGGGAAGCGAACTGCGGCTGGGCGGCATTCCTGTTGACACCTCCGGTGGCTTTCCCGAACCCGGTGGTGGTGTGGGTGGTACTGGCTCCAGCTACTGCACTTATGAGCTATACCAGAACGGCGGTTTTGAATACTCCTTCAGGGCGCCTTGCGTGAACTAACTTGCTCAGGAGCCTCCGGTTTAATCGGAGGCTCCATTAGTTAATCGGAACGATTACGCCAATTCGATGTTCATAATCATTAATAACAGGTGATCTTGTTTTCAATTAGCAGCAGGGAGTGATGGTTCTATTGAAGTTAATGGGAAAATAAAGATGAAAAACCACCACGCTCTATTATTCGTCGCAGCCATGCTGCTTTCGGCTCAATCAATTGCCTGTACTTGTGCACCCTTAGGAGTAGATCCAGAGTCGACTGTTAATGAGGCTTACGAAAGATATCCATTAATATTTTTGGGTGAGACTGTTAGTGTTGAGTACTTGGATATCGATGAAAATATCTTGTACATTGACGATGAAAATGTTGAAGAATACGAGATTGATTCAGGTGCAATATTGAAATTTGCACTTCCACATGGAGACCCGGAGTATCAGATTACTGTCTTTGATGTAAAGGACATATGGAAGGGGCCATTGCAGTCAACATTTACAACAAAAGTAAGTATTGCGTGTTGTATCTGTGGGATTGAGTTCGCTGCTAATCAAACTTACCTGGTTTATGCATCAGGCCCAGACGAAGAAGGATATTACTATACCAGTGCATGTTCACCATCTGGCCCTGTTGTGGCAGGATGGATCAAAGACCATATTCCTTATCTGGATAAGGTCAGAGCCTCGGCTCAGTAATGGGCTGGTTACACCACTTGCAGCATGTTCCTTTAAAATCAAGCCATGCTGCAAGTCTCCAATAAGGTCGCCATCCCATACAGCGAGATTGAACTCCACTACATCCGCGCCCAGGGTGCCGGCGGCCAGAACGTCAACAAAGTGTCGTCAGCGGTCCATCTGCGCTTTGATATCAAAGCTTCATCCTTGCCCGATTTCTACAAGCAACGCCTGCTCAACTTCAATGATCAGCGCATTACCGCAGACGGCATCATTGTCATCAAAGCCCAGCAGTTCCGTACCCAGGACAAGAATCGGAATGATGCATTGGAGCGACTGGTGACGCTAATCAAAGCCGCCACGGTAGTTCGTAAGAAACGTAAACCTACTAAGCCATCGAAAGCGGCAAATCGCAGAAGGCTGGATGCGAAGTCACGGAAAAGCAAACTGAAGACACTGCGGGGGAAAGTTGATACATCAATCTAGTCATCGATAAATTTTAATTGAACTGACTTTCATGATATACCTACGATCTTGAATTAGAACTTAATGTATCTATAAGGGGCATTCCATGGATTGGTTCATCTATTTCATCTCACCCGTTTTAGTACTTTGGCTAGCTCTTTTAGGGCCTCCCATCATTGCAATTTATATACCGGTCTATTTACAAAAAAGAGCATATAAGAACCGCCTGAATCCGCTCACTAAGTCTATGCGTCGACCACCTGGGTCATCGCTGTTAAAGCAGATCATAGATCTGGACTTTGAACTGATAAATCCATTGATGGTTGTCACAATGATTGCACCCTGCATGATTAGCCTGTACTACATTTTTACTGAATGGATGGATAGGCCCGGTGGATATCCACTGATAGCCGCTCTGGTTGCCATGTGTGTATTTGTATACATCTACCATGGCAGGAAAATTTTACAAATGCGTACTCAGCTTCATAGCTTGCGACTTGGATATGAATGTGAATTGGCTGCTGCACAGGAGTTGGATCAATTGATGCTGCATGGTTACCGCATATTCCATGATATTCCTGCAGATGGCTTCAATATAGATCATCTGGTGGTAGGTCCGAATGGTGTTTTTGCTGTTGAAACCAAAGGTCGGTCGAAAAAAGATAAAGGCGCAGAAAGCAGAAAAGAACAGGCAAAACTTCGCTATGACGGGAAAGCTTTACATTTCCCGGATAAGGTTGAAACCGGACCTATCAAGCAAACTTTGAAACAGGCGAAATGGGTGAGTCAATGGCTCACATCAGCAACAGGCATGCAAGTAATGGCTAGACCAGTTTTGGTATTACCTGGTTGGTATATAAACTGGCCTCGTCAAAAGACTGCGGTGGCCGTTTTACCAGGCAAAAAACTGGATCGCTTCTTTCTGGCCAACAGTAATAACCGTTTATCTGAAGAGCAGATGAAAAGAATCGTCTATCAGGTAAATCAGAAGGTTAATGATCTGGAACCCGGGACTGTTGCTCGAGTGAATTAAGCAATATGGCTCTCAGCTGCCTGATGGCTAATTGGAGGGATGGATATGGAAGAAGACCTAAGCAAACACTTGATTTGCAATGCCAACCCCATATATACGCCACAGTATGGTTTTTCCCGGCCAAAAAACCGGCTAAACTATACATTACTACTTTCTATCCTGGTTTGTGTCAGAAGTACTTTCCAAGCTTTCTCCTGCTCTATACCTCGTAAGACTTAGTAACCACTTTTAATTTTTTTAACGCTTAATGAGGTAATAATCATGGCAACAGGTACCGTCAAATGGTTTGACGAAACCAAAGGTTTTGGCTTTATTGCGCCGGAAGACGGCGGCAAAGATGTGTTTGTACACATTTCTGCACTGTCTCAATCAGGTCTCCAGTCTCTGGCTGATGGCCAGCAGGTTTCTTTTGATGTGGAAGACGGCAGAAAAGGCCCGCAGGCAACCAATATTCAGGTTTAAGCGATCTAATCGATTGCTTACGCAAACCCCGCGCACGTCGCGGGGTTTTTTGTCTCTCATCCATACAATCAGGAGTTTCCGTTGAAAAAACTATTCGTCGGTCATTTACCGCCCACTGCAACGGAACAATCGCTGCAAACACTTTTCTCTGAATTTGGCACCGTCCGATCTATCGACATAGCCAAAGACCTGTTTTCCGGGCAATGCAAAGGATTTGCCTTCATTGAAATGGAAGGTCACGAAGCGCGTGCCGCCATAGCCGGATTAAACGGTAAATCGTTTGAGGGCAGTACCCTGGCGGTCAAATTTGAACAGCCGCGCAGCGGGCGTGGACGCCGCCGCTGAGTTCAGATATAACTGGCAATATCCTCCAGCGGCAGCTTGCTGATATCCGGCACTGTCGCCCCATCTTCCGGATAACCGGCCACCAGAATCAGATACGGCCTTTCGGTCGACGGCCGGTCCAGAATTTTGTTCAGAAACTTCATGGGGCTGGGCGTGTGGGTCAGGGTGACCAGGCCGGCGGTGTGCAGTGCAGTAATCAGTATGCCGGTGGCAATACCTACTGACTCAGCGGTGTAGTAGTTCTTGAAGCGTTTACCGGCCTCATCAAAGCTGAACTTCTTCAAAAAAATCACAATCAGGTAAGGTGCGGTTTCCAGAAACGGCTTGTGTTCATCGGTGCCCAGCGGGGCCAGGGCATCCAGCCATTCCTGGGAAGCCCGGTGGGTATAAAACTCCAGTTCCTCAACTTCAGCAGCAACCCTGATTTCCTTCTTTACGGCGGGATTGCTGACCACCACAAAATGCCACGGCTGCATGTTGGCACCACTGGGGGCGGTGCCGGCGGCCAGCAGGGCGTTATCGATAATCTCGCGCGGCACCGGCCGGTCGGAAAACTCGCGAACGGTCCGGCGCTGGGAGACGTGCTGATAAAACGATTGTGCCGCGGCCAGCATACTGTCACTGTCGTGCTCATCAAATTCCAAAGGAATAAAAGGGTAGCTATCGCTCATCAGCCGTTCCGTGTTGATTGAATCGGCCAAAGTGTAACGGGTTTGTATGCGGTGGTCATAACCGGATGCTTGATTGAGCTGGGGCGGAGTATGTTCGATAAGGGTTGTGAGAGGGCGTAAATCTGTTATATCCGATAAAAATTTGCATAACGTCCTGATTGATTTGCTGTAAATCTTTATTTAATGACAATTTATTGATTTAAAAAACTAGAGCAGCATAATAAGAATGTGGCTGAATTCAGCCCCCGGCCGGAAGGAATGATGTGCTCCAACCGAATCCGGGATGCGCCGCGATGCGGCCCCTTACCTCATCAGCCACCGGGCAGGCCTCGCCGCCTGCCCAGCTCTAAAGGCATTTACAACCAGGTGCCTGAGTTCTTCAGAATCCTTTCAAAAGGTTTGCTCCTGCCGGTCTTCAGCCGGCCACCTGAAGCCGCGGGAGCAGGCCAATCTTCAATTCGGCTGGATGTTGCAGGCACTGCCGGATCAGCCGAATGGCGCAGGTGTATAATGATGCCAATGGCTGCTGACCAGGCAGCCAATTCTGTTGCAATAAAAGTAACAAGGCGCTGACGCCTTAACATGCCATTTTAGAGAGGAGTTTCACCATGGATCTGTCAATTCTTGAATACAATGCCATCGGTTTTCTGCTGCGCTGGGGTCATATCCTGGCAGGGATTACCTGGATAGGCCTGCTGTACTATTTCAACTTTGTTCAGGGTGAATACTTCAAAGAAGCCGATGGCGGCGCTAAATCGGATGCCATTCAAAAACTGGTACCACGTGCGCTGTGGTGGTTTCGTTGGGCGGCATTATTCACCTTCCTGACGGGCGCAGGCCTGCTGTGGTTCTACAAACTGCAGGGTTTCGGCATTATCACCGGCGCGGTACTGGGCACCCTGATGTTCCTGAACGTCTGGCTGATTATCTGGCCGAACCAGAAAATTGTGATTGCCTCTGCAGAGCAGGTCGCCGGTGGTGGCGAAGCACTGCCGAATGCCGGTGCTGCATTGGGTAAGGCTGGGCTGGCTTCACGGACCAACACGCTGTTTTCCATACCGATGCTGTTCTTTATGGCGTCGTCCAAATACCTGTACGCCATTCAGACGCCTATAGCCAATGTCGCTACCGCTGCGCTGGTCGCAGTATTTGGTCTGATTCTGCTGCTGGAATTCAACGCCATCAAAGGTAAAACCGGTCCTATGACCAGTGTTTCCGGCGTTATTCATATGGGTGTGCTGCTGACGGTGGTGCTGTATCTGATGATGGAATTGCTGTAATTCCATAGCTATTCGAAAAGCCCGGTCACTGACCGGGTTTTTTTATGCCGGACTGATGGCAGATCTCAGGTTTCTGCCGGAAAAGCTGTAAACACCGCCGGCGAGGGCAGCCGCAGTAGTTCAATATCAATAATGGTAGTACGGTTCGGCTGGATAAATCGCCGCAGCCGGTCACCTGAAATGGTCATATGGAGTGGCAGGTAGGTGATGTCACTGCTGCCGGGTTCCACAGGTGCAACTTCCAGATGGACCGTATCAATCTGTCCCAGCCGGTCCACCCATTCCAGCGTATCCGAATCAAAGCGGTTCAGACGCAGATAGTAGGTAATAATGCCCGGCGTACCGGTATTCTCATAAGTGTGTTCAAACAGCTCGTTGATAGAGGCATCAGCACCCTGCTGGCTGTCGAAAAACACGTCATAGTTTTCGATGGGATTACCGTACTGATCGCGCAACCGGAAAATCACCTGGGCATGCGGGTCATATTGACGGCGGGGTTCGTTAAACAGGCCGCGAATGGTACGGTGCGGCAGCTGCGTGGCCCGCTGGTAATTGTCTGCTGTGCGCCGGGCATACTCAGCGTGTGCTTTTTCATACTGAGCCGGGGTGCTGACCTGGATTGCGATATCCAATAATTCCAGGATTTCCTGACGCACATCAGCACCGCGCACAATGCCCTTGTCGTCGCCGGAATGGGTACATTCAAAAGGAATGGCGAAGGGAACACCCGGTCTTTCGGCTTCATCAATCAGGAACTGCTCGGCCACCCGGTAGTATTCTGTAAATCTACGGTCCTGATGGTCGCCGCTGAGCACTTTACCGGCATATTGCCGCACAGCTTCCCAGCTCATATTCCGGGCCCGGCTAACCGGCACCATGCGGATGTAGTTCATGTTGACGTTGCAGCTGGCAACCCGCACCACGCCATCAGAGCCGTCCTCATGCACAAAACGGATCGGCACCGGCAGCCAGATCCGTTTCACCTGGCTGCCGACAATACAGAACTCACGCACTTTATAGCGTGCATAAATGTCATTCTCGGGAGTCAGGAAAAACCGGTGCAGATCCAGCGTCTGCGTGGCCCCCAGTTCCAATGCCCGCAATACCTGCAGGCCTCGCTCGCCACCACCGGGAAATACCAGCCTGGCCCACTTGGCCAGCTGCCCTTTGCCGATGGTGGCCCAGCCGGAACCGAAATTAGCCCCGGCGAGATAAATAATGTGATTGACCGGACTGGGCTTTTTACTGAAGCGACGCAGCCAGTTGCGTACCAGCAGGGCACCGGTGCTGTGGATGATCACATCAAACCTGCTGTTCAGCAGATGCGCAAACTCGTCCTGCTGCAGGGCCCGCTGCATGGCGGTGGCGAGGTCATCCAGTGTGATACCGTCGTTCAGGCTGATATAGCGGCTGACATTCAGCTCGAATACATTGGCATCACCATAGGTCTCACGCAGATCAGCCGGCAGGGTGCCGTAGATATCAGTGACGTCTTCAGCAGTAATATCATCAAAGCTGTCCGCGCGGCTTTCGGCTGAGTAGCCATGGATCAACAGAATGGGTTTCATCACGGGCCCCGCTTGCAGTTGTCGGTCCCGGTTATTCTATAACGCGCCTGCCGGGTGGCAAGCTGATAGTGTTGGAAGCACCTGCCAGTGGCAGGTCAATGATGCATTTGATTATTTGACCAGCAATGCGCCGTTGAAGCCCATCATACTGCCCAGTTTGTGCAGATCGTTCTGCACCTTGGTGAGTTCACTCTCAAAGTCGTTTTCACGTTCAACCAGTGCTTTGTCCAGATTCATATCCAGATTACTGACCAGCAATTGTGCTGAAGCGGGTGAGAAATCACTCGACTGTTGTAACGGGTTAAGCGTCACCAGCAGTACTACAGCCAGCGCTGCCGGCACCGCCAGGCCCCAGGCCCAGTAACGACGGTTTCGGCTGCTGCCTGGATTGTGCTGCTGTTGTGCTGCATTGATCCGGTTGCTGACACGTTGTGTGAAATGCTGATCAGCAGTGACCTGGATGCGTTCGGCATCCTGTTGCAGGCGCTGTTCCAGATTGTCAGGAAATACTGTGTTCATGTTGTTCAACCACTGGGTTGTCGTTGGCAAATACAGCGCGCAGCCGGCTGCGCGCACGATGCAGTGTCACCCGGACCCATACCGTGGTACGGTCCATTATACGCGCGACTTCAGCGCCGCTGAAACCTTCACCGTAATGCAGCCACAGTGCCTGGAAGGCGCTGGGCTCCAATTGCCGGTGCGCTACAGACCAGACATTATCGCGCAGCTGTTGTTCCAGGCAGGTGTCCAGTCCGGTATCCGCATCTAGTTCATCATTATTGGTCTGCAATGGCTTGCGCTGTATCGCGCAACGTCTGGCTATGGTGTACAGCCAGGTGGAGAACTGCCATTTACTGCGGTAACCGGAAAGGTTTTCCCAGGCGGAGACCAGCGCGCTCTGGGCGGCGTCTTCGGCGTCGGCCTGCTGCAGTCCGCGCATCATCAAAAAGCGCAGTAACCGGTCCTGGTAATGCGCTACGATCTGCTCATACGCGGCAACCGAGCCCGCCTGGGCCCGGTTGATTAAGTCACGTTCCTGTTCGCGGGTCATCGCGATCATTCCGTTAGCTGCAGCAGTCCGTCAATCAGTCGATGACGTCCAGCAACTGATCGGCCGGAATATCCAGCTCGAAGGTGGTCACGTTGTCATCTGTAGTAACGCTCAAACCTTCTATCCAGCTGAGTTCTTCATCAATACCGTCGGCCAGCGCTTTAAAGCTCAACAGACCCTGGGCTATGCCACCCAATGCCTGGGCCATTGCGGCGGTACGGCTGACTGCCTGGGCGCGAATCTGGAAGCTGTCGTTGGCATCGGCAATCACCAGGCCAATCTGTTCAACGTTCTTGAAGAATTTTGATTCCCAGGGGCCGTGTTTAAACACATTGTGCTTGGTGTTTACGCCACCCTGAACCAGGGCGCGGTTGGCTTGCACCACAATCAGATCAGATGACAATGTGCCACTGAATGCCGCACCATTGGACAGGAACTCATCCAGCACCACTTCGCTGGGTGTTACCAGTGTTTGACCATCGCCAAAACTCAGAAACACCTGCTCGTATTCTTCGCCATTGATTTCGATATTCCCGCCGTCAAAGCTATGCTCGCCATCAATTGCAAAGAAGGTATGGCCATAGCGGTTTTCGGTGGTGACTGCACCATCGCTTTCGAACAGCTTATCGGTAATGGTGTCACGGGCTTCCTGTGACAGATAACCATGCAGCAGAATGACCGGTGCCTGCTCATCGCCGGAACCGAAAATGCTGATACCGTCCAGGCCGGTAGTGAAGTTGGAACCGAATTCTTCATCGATTTCCTCCAGTACTTCGTCTTCCACCCAGTCGTATAAGCGGCTGCCGGCCGGGCTCTGGCGCATTTCGTCCAGATTTATCTGAATATAAAAGGCGGAATCGGCAGCGGCAGTCGGCTGTGCCTGGGAAGATACCGCCAAACCGGCGGCAAGCACGGCAACAGCAGCAGATTTGATCAGTTTATGAAACAGTGTCATGTCAGTTCTCCAGTGAATGTTGCCTGCTTATAGAAAGGGGCTGACGGAAATGTTACAACGGCTGGAGAAATTTTCCCTGGGCCATTGGTTTGGAAAGGGGTGATTTTTGTCGCAGATGGCTTGTTTTTGCACATAAATAGTGTATTATTCGCCGGTTGCATTCTCTGGGCATTCGCCCGACAAACGTAGATATCCCTTTTATTTGGTGGACGACCGCTATGGCTGACTTATCGAAATATAGAAATATTGGCATTTTCGCGCACGTGGATGCCGGCAAAACAACAACTACGGAACGTATTCTTAGCCTGACCGGCAAGATTCATAAAATGGGTGAAGTTCACGATGGTGAAGCCACCACCGATTTTATGGATCAGGAGCGTGAGCGTGGTATTACCATTCAATCTGCGGCTACCAGCTGTGAGTGGAATGATCATCGTCTGAATATTATCGATACCCCGGGTCACGTTGACTTTACCGTGGAAGTGTACCGCTCGCTGAAAGTGCTGGATGGCGGTGTAGGCGTATTCTGTGGTTCCGGTGGCGTTGAGCCGCAGTCGGAAACCAACTGGCGTTATGCCAATGAATCGGAAGTGGCGCGGATTATCTTTGTTAATAAGCTGGACCGTATCGGCGCTGACTTTTATCGTGTGGTCAAGCAGGTCAAAGACGTGCTGGGCGCCAATCCACTGGTCATGGTTTTACCGATTGGCCGCGAAGATCACTTCACCGGTGTGGTGGATCTGCTGAGCCGGAAAGCCTTTGTGTGGGATAACTCCGGCGACCCGATGAATTACGTCGAGCAGGATGTGCCGGCAGATATGGTCGATGACGTTGAAAAGTACCGTGAAGAACTTATCGAAACGGCACTGGAACAGGATGATGACGCCATGGAAGCCTATCTGGAAGGTGAAGAGCCCAGTGTTGAAACCATCCAGGCATGCATTCGCAAAGGCACCATCAATCTGGACTTCTTCCCTACTTATTGCGGGTCTGCGTTCAAGAACAAAGGTGTTCAACTGGTTTTGAATGCTGTTGTGGATTATCTGCCCAGCCCGACCGAAGTTGAGCCACAGCCTGAAGTCGACCTGGAAGGCAATGAAACCGGTGAACGCGCCATTGTTGATCCTGAACGTCCATTGCGTGCACTGGCATTCAAAATTATGGATGACCGCTATGGCGCACTGACCTTCATCCGGATTTATTCAGGCACCATGAGCAAGGGCTCTACTGTGCTGAACAGCTTTACCGGTAAAACCGAACGTATCGGCCGTATTGTGGAAATGCATGCAGATTCACGTGAGGAACTGGAACAGGCGCAGGCCGGCGATATTGTTGCCGTACTGGGCATGAAGAATGTACAGACCGGTCATACGCTGTGCGATCCTAAGAACCCTGCGACCCTGGAGCCAATGGTATTCCCGGATCCGGTCATTTCCATGGCTGTAGCCCCGAAAGACAAGGGTGCTTCAGAGAAACTGGGCGTAGCGCTGGGCAAAATGCTGGCGGAAGATCCTTCGTTCCAGGTGGAAACCGACGAGGACAGCGGCGAAACCATTCTGAAAGGCATGGGTGAACTGCATCTGGATATCAAAATTGACATCCTTAAGCGTACTCACGGTGTGGACGTGGTTGTCGGTAAACCGCTGGTGGCCTATCGCGAAAGTATTACCCGGATGATCGAAGACAGTTACACCCATAAGAAACAGTCGGGTGGTTCCGGTCAATTCGGTAAGATCGATTACATCATCGAGCCCAACGAAGTTGGTGCCGGTTACGAGTTTGAATCAAAGGTCACCGGTGGTAACGTGCCGCGTGAATTCTGGCCGGCTATCGATAAAGCTTTCAGGACCAGCATGGACGTCGGTGTAATGGCTGGTTATCCATGTGTGGATGTGAAGGTCACCTTGATGGACGGTGGTTACCACGCAGTGGATTCTTCAGCAGTGGCTTTCGAACTGGCCGGTCGCGGCGCCTATCGTCAGAGCATGCCGAAAGCAGCGCCTCAACTGATGGAGCCGATCATGAAAGTCGACGTGTTTACGCCTGACGATCATGTGGGTGACGTTATCGGTGATTTGAACCGTCGTCGCGGTATGATCAAATCTCAGGAAGCCGGTGTAACCGGTACCCGCATCAAGGCGGATGTGCCACTGTCGGAAATGTTTGGTTACATCGGTGATCTGCGTACCATCACTTCAGGCCGCGGGCAGTTCTCTATGGAGTTCTCGCACTATATGCCGTGTCCGAAGAATGTGGCTGACGAAGTCATCAAGGAAGCCGAAGAGCGCAAAGCCGCCAACGGCTAAGTCAGGCTTAACTGACCAGCAAAAACCCGGCTGCGCTGCAGCCGGGTTTTTTATTGCCTGTGGGTATTACAACGTTGCAATGTTTAACAGCAAAAATTAACAGTTAATCGCCTGTCGGTGTTCGGGCTGTGTAAAATGCCCGCATGTTACCGATTCTGTATTCCTTCCGCCGTTGTCCTTATGCGATTCGTGCCCGCATGGCGATGCAGTACGCCGGTACGACGGCCGAATTGAGGGAAATCGTTTTCCGCAATAAGCCTGCCGGTATGCTGGAGGCCTCGCCCAAGGGTACCGTGCCGACCATGATTCTGAACGATGGCAGCGTACTGGATGAAAGCGAAGACGTGATGCGCTGGGCACTGGCGCAGCATGATCCGGCGCAGTGGCTGAAGCCAGAGGAAGAACAGGCCATTCGCGAGCTGGTTGACGAAAACGACGGCAGTTTCAAAACCAGCCTGGATCGTTATAAATATGCCGATCGTTATCCGGAATTTTCGCGTGAAACCTACCGCGCCAGGTGCGAGGTGTTTCTGGCCAGGCTGGAGCAGCGTCTGCAGACTTCAGCTTACCTGCTGGGTGAATCGATCAGCATTGCCGATATCGCGATTTTCCCGTTTATCCGTCAATTCGCTTTTGTTGATAAAGCCTGGTTTGATCAGGCGCCGTACCCGCACCTGCAACGCTGGCTGGAGGCGTTTCTGGCTTCGGATCTGTTTACTGCAGTAATGTTGAAATACCCCGTGTGGCAAGCCGGGGATGATGTTACTGTATTTCCCAATCAATAAACCCTGCATTGGAGCATCACCGCATGAGCGCCGCAGCAATCCGTTGTGATAACGACCTGAAACTGTTTAATTCCCTGCTGGAAAACCGCACTGTGAAGCGGGTTAATGAGCAAATCGAAAAACGCGAAGAGCAGGGTCCGATGGGTACCCGGCGGCATTTGCTGGCCACCTCGGTACGGCTGAGCCGCAGCATGGCCCCTGGTATTCACAAAATGGCGGATTTGTGCGGTGAAAAACTGGGGCTGGAGATTCCGCTGGAGCTGTATGCTTTCAGCAGCCCACAATTCAATGCAGCCTGTTTCAAGCCGGAGGAAGGGCGCTTGTTTATCATGTTCTCCTCCAGCATTCTGGAAGCGTTTTCGCATAATGAACTGCTGTTCGTGATGGGGCATGAATTGGGCCACCATGTGTATCGCCATCATGACGTCCCGATCGGCTATATCCTGCGCGGACAGCAGCCGCCGGCTGCCAATCTGGCACTGAACCTGTTTGCCTGGTCGCGTTATGCCGAAGTATCAGCTGACCGTGCAGGCGCTTATTGTGCGCAGGATCTGAACAGTGTCGCGCGAGCGCTGTTCAAGCTGGCCTCGGGTATCTGCTGCGACAATGTGGTGCAGTTTGATCTGCAGGAATTTCTGAAACAGGTCGATGATATGCAGGAGGTTGATGCCGAACCGGGGCAGGGCGCACCGACGCAGGACTGGTTCTCTACCCACCCGTTCAGTCCGCTGCGGGTTAAGGCACTGCAGTTATTTGATGAATCGGCTTTAATGGCCGGCGACGGCATGCCCAAGGACCAGCTGGAAATCAAAGTCCAGGATTTGATGGGGCTGATGGAGCCCAATTACATTGATGGACATACCGATACCGCCAAAGCCATGCGCCAGCTGTTCATTGCCGCAGCCATTGCAGTGGCCGATGCGCGTGATGGTATCAGCAAAGAGGAAAAAGAAGTGGTGCAGAGTTTCTTCGGCGACGGTTTTGATATCGACCAGCTGGACAGCGAAAAACTCCGTCAGACTCTACCCCGCCGCATCAAAATGACCCGTGAACAGGCCAGTGTGGCGCAACGTATGCAGGTGATCCGGGATCTGTGCCTGGTGGCCCGTGCAGAAAACGATACTTCCAGAGAAGAAGTGGCGGTATTGAATGAAGTAGCTGCGGGGCTTGAGGTGCCGGAATCGTTTGTGATTGAGTGTCTGGAGCAGGACGTTGAGCTGGATTGACCAGGCCTGGGCCTCAACTAGTCCAAGTTGCCGTAAGGATAACGCTCACAATTCACAGTAAGGAAGCACAGTGACTTGTTTAGTCACTCACTGGTGCCTCGAAAAGTGTAACGCACTCTTATTCTTGATGTTTTCCAGGGCAGAATATGCCCTTCCCGGTCAGAGTCATTACTGACTGAACCTTTCTTATAGACCGTTAAAACAGTACTGCCTGTTGCTTTGTGCTTTAAATATACAAGTAATTAAAGCATAATGTAATATTATAACATTACTAGTTATTCATGGTTTCCACGCCGTTAACCCAAGAATGAATCAAGAGTTTGATCATGCTGCAAACAGATAAGCTCCCTGTGACTGTGCTTTCGGGATTCCTCGGAGCAGGTAAAACTACCGTTCTCAGTCATATTCTCAATAACAGAGAAGGCAAAAAAGTAGCCGTCATTGTGAATGATATGAGTGATATCAACATTGACTCGACTATTGTTCAAAATGAAGTCTCGCTCAACCGCAGTGAGGAAAAGCTCGTTGAGATGAGTAACGGCTGTATCTGCTGCACTCTGCGGGAGGATTTACTGGAGGAGGTCAATAAGCTTGCCAAAGCAGGGCGGTTTGACTATCTGGTTATTGAGTCGACCGGCATATCTGAACCTCTGCCAGTCGCAGAGACCTTCACCTTTGCTGATGAAGATGGCGTTTCCCTTTCTGATGTCGCTGATCTGGATACTATGGTAACTGTGGTGGATGCTGTTAATTTCCTCAAAGATTATGAGCAGGCAAAATTCTTACAGGAGACTGGCGAGTCTTTGGGTGAAGAGGATGAACGCAGTGTAGCGGATTTACTTGTCGATCAGGTTGAATTCGCTGACGTTATTCTAATCAGCAAGACTGATATCGCCGATGACGATGATATCGAGCGTCTGATTGCTATTTTAAAAACACTCAACACCCATGCCCGCATTATTCCGATCAGCGAAGGTCAGGTTGAGATCGACGCCGTACTCAATACAGGGTTATTTGATTTTGAACGCGCGCAGCAGGCGCCCGGGTGGCTCAAAGAAATGCGCGGCGAGCATGTTCCCGAAACCGAGGAATATGGCATAGGCAGTTTTAGCTACATTGCGCGGCGGCCCTTCCACCCGGAAAAATTTCACCGGTTTCTTCACGGCACAGAAAAGCACGGGAAGCTGATCCGTTCCAAAGGGTATTTCTGGCTGGCAACACGTCCGCAGTTTGCCGGTCAATGGAGTCAGGCAGGCGGTATTGCCCGATACGGTTTTGCAGGTATGTTCTGGAAAGCCATTCCCAGGGATGAGTGGCCTGATGAGAAAGAGTATCTTGAATCCATTGAAAAGGTATGGGTAGAGCCTTTCGGTGATATGCGGCAGGAGCTGGTCTTTATCGGCCAGGGCCTGGATAAACAAGGCATGATTGAAGAACTTGATGAGTGTCTGCTGACTGAAGATGAGGTTTTGCGGGGTAAAGCCTATTGGGCCACATTGCAGGATCCGTTTCCCGCATGGAAATAAAAGGTTTGACTTCTGAAAATCCGGCTGCGGCAATGCGTCTCCAGGCATTTGCTGGAAGCGCGGCAAAAGTTCGATACGCAGCTGAAAGCATTCAGCCGGCAGTTTTTAATCATATTTATCAGGAAGAGATCAATATTGCTGTTTGGCGGCGTAAACTTCCCGAGAAGTTGCAATTGGCTGTGCGCAATTTTTTAGCGTCAAACCCTACATTTGAAAAGAGTCTCACTGTCACAGCGAGAAATGCCCTTGCTTCTATTAACAGGTTATTCGGTGTCGCCAGTCAGCCGGATTTGAGTGAAGATATCGCAGAACTTGTGGATAGGTTTTGCGAATTATTTGATTTAAAGCAGGCCAGGTTGCGTTTGACAGTGCTGGACCGGGCGATGTGTCCGAGATTTCATGTCGATTACGTGACTTGCCGGTTGCTTACCTCCTACCAGGGTGCTGCGACCGAATGGCTGCCTGATCTGGCGGTTAACCGTGCAAAGCTTGGTACAGGAAACGGTGGCCGCCCGGACAACGAATCCGGTCTCTATAAAAACCGATACGACATTCAGCAGCTTAATTGTGGAGATGTGGCATTGCTAAAAGGTGCGCGCTGGGAAGGGAACGAAAATTCGGGGCTGGTACACCGTTCTCCCGCTGTGGAAAACGGTGAGTACCGGTTGTTATTAGCGCTGGATTTTATTTAAGGATTAATGTCTGGGCAATAGCTTTAGAATTGCTGTTATTTTTCAGGTTCAGGAATTACTGCGTTGAGTTTGTCTATGTTTTCCACGGGGATCACGGTGACCTGTTCATCATCTGGATTGTAGGTAATCAGATAATTGGTAGTGGAGCCGAGTAAGGTTAACTGTCTGGCTTCATCACCCAGCGCTTCACTGGATACAATAATCTTGTCACCGCGGCCCTGTTTGATACGGTCACTGTGCCATTCGGCAAACAGGGAGACAAATATAAAAGCATATAAAATGAACAGGATTATCGCCATCAGCATATCTAATCTGCTGGTCTTGGGCCTGTAAACCATGGCCATGATCAGTGTCCGTTTGATGCTTTTAGGTTGTTCCCGCCACTTGGCCATCGTTTTATAGGAGCGTTTAGAGAACAGGTCATAACCTGCGGCAACCAGGATTCCACCAAAAAACATCAAAAGTGCTACCGGTTCACTCAGGCCGGCTATCATCAGGTCAGAAATATTGGCCAGCTTGAGAATGGCGATGCCGAATTCTTCGTACAGGCTTGCACTGTATAAAATGCCGCACAAGGTCAGCAGGGCATAGGAGATTGACAATGCCAGCCCGGGGTGCTGACGAAGGTAGTCAAGCAACACTAATGCCTGGCTTTCTTGATGATCGTCGCTCATTACTGCTTCCTTAATTATGACTGCTTCATATCAGCCAGTATCCAGGGGATAGTTGGCGAAAATCATCGCTATGTCAACTGACTTGATTAGTGTCAGCAGGAATATAAATGACGTTGAATGTCTCAGGCAACATTCCGGCTTGTTAGCTGATTTTCTGTCGTGAGTTTTTTAATAGCCGGATAGATCAGGTTCCCGGGTTACAATGCCCGGCATCATTTCTTTGCAGGCTTGCGATAAGCATACTGACCTTTTGTCTCTGCCACCTTGGTCATATACAACGCATGAAATTCAGCCACACTGTTCTGGCAGGCTTCCAGAATATCCAGTACTTCCAGATAACTCAGCTTGCGTTCACCGTTTTCATATTTGGAGATATAGCTCTGGTGCTTGCCAATCTTTTCACCCAATTCCTTTTGTTTCAATCCTCTGAGGTTGCGTAATTCCTTTAATGCTTCCTGAAAAGCCTGGTGTTTTGGATCCCAGGGCTGGTTCGCCATCAGCTGTTCCCTTTGCTTGGTGGAGACTGCAATCTAGGTTGGTGTGATGGCTATCCCAGTTTAGGATTTAAGAAGAACGGTCCTGGATGCACCCGGCAGGGTTATTGATCAGATTGCTTATAGCTGTATTCAGCTTTGGCCTCAGCCACTTTGGTCAGGTACAGCGCATGAAATTCGGACACGCTGTTCTCACAGGCATCCAGTATGTCCAGCAGTTCCAGATAACTCAGCTTGCGCTCGCCGTTCTCGTATTTGGATACATAACTCTGCGGTTTACCCAATTGTTCAGCCAGCTGAGCCTGCTGCAGCCCCTGGCTGTCGCGCAACTCACGCAGTGCCTGCTGAAAGGCAACATGCCTGGGATTCCAGGGCTGGTTGGTCATCGGATATTTCTGCCTGTTTGAGAAATATCCCAATCTAGGATAGTATGAGATATATCCCATTTTGGGATATTCAGAAGTACCGCTGAACAAGCGACAGGGTTGAAACACGTAAATGTCTGCCCAACAGGCATTTCCAAAGGGAGCATTAACATGCTGATTTTGTCACGCCGCCAGGATGAGGCGATTTATATTGGAGACGACATACGGATTTGTGTGGTCGAAGTGAACTACCGGCAGATCCGCCTGGGCTTTGAAGCCAGAGCCGATATTCCCATTTACCGCGAAGAGGTTTACCGCAAAATTCAACGCGAGAAAGCGCTGAAGCAGCCATAAAGCCTGCAGGGGCAGCTTTGAAAAACGGGGTGTTCATACATTGTGAATGATAGTTCAAGATTTATGAATGATCTATCATCAGCCGCTTATGCATAAGCTGGCCAGGGTATTATTCAGCAGGACTCAGCAGAATGTGCTGGGTCTGCTGTATACCCAGCCGGCCCGCAGTTTTTACACCAATGAGATTTTACGATTGACCGGAATGGGGGTTGCAACAATCAAGCGGGAGCTGGACCGGATGGTGGACAGCGGCATCCTGACGATGACCAGAACCGGGAACCAAAACCATTACCAGGCCAATCCAGAGTGCATTATCTTTAGTGAGTTAGCCAGCATTGTCAGCAAAACCGGTATCAGTTGCCGACAGCCCGGCCAATCGTGATTTTAGACGCCAGGTAATACCTGCAGTTGGTCAACCGATTGTCTGGCCGACCTGCTGCAACAGTTCTTCATCCAGTTCACAGGTGTGCGCCCATTCAGTGGCTGACAGCCACTCATGAACGTCATCAACCTGCAGTTGGTACCGCTCGGCAATGACCTGTACCGCTTCAAGTGAATGCTTCAGTTGTTGTGCCTGATTGAAGACCTTTAACAGCAGCTGCTTTATCTGTTCACTATGCTGGTCCCATACCTGCTGTCTGACACAAACCATAAACCCAGGCCAGGGTGATGGGAAGTCACCCAGCCAGCGGAACTCGCCATTATCCACATAGGGTTTGGTGGTGAAGTGCTCCCAGAAAAAAACATCTGCATGCGAATCACGAAAAGCACGGCGCGCGCCATTAAGATTTTCGACCAATACAAACTGCATCTGCTCAACCTGCCAGCCACGGCTGCGTGCATGGACTATTGCCATCAGGTGCGAGCCCGAGCCATAGCGGCTGATGGCATAACGGCAGCCGGCAAATTCTGTATCAGCGTGCAGCTTTGAATGGGCCGGCACATGCATGCCCCACAACAAAGGAGTGGTGGTATAACCGCAGACAATTTCAAAGGGGCAATCAGGCTTCTGCCAGGCGGCAACAGCGCCTTCCGTCACCAGGGTGGCAATATCCAGTGAATCATCGCCAAATGCCTTTACCAAAGCACCGGTACCGGCCGGAAAGTCCTGCCAGTCAGCGGCAATATCCAGCTGCTTCAGCTCCCCTGATTCCAGTAATAAATGCCAGGGCAGGTTAAAGTGTTCCGGAACACCACCGATATGCAGTTGCAGCATTGATTGAACCAGATTCGCTGTAAAGGAGCGCAGTGTAACAGTATGGTGTCAGGATAGTTATACCCAAAGGTAATAAGGTCTGGATAAGCAAAAAAACTGGTCTTATCAGCAATAAAATTAATCCCCGGGAGGGTAGTTTGGTGTATTCTGAATAGATGAATCAGACACAGCAGTACGACATTATTTTATGGGGCGCCAGCGGCTTTACCGGTCAGCTGGTAGCGGAATATCTGTTACGCCGCTATGGTGCACAGGGTGAGCTGCGCTGGGCCATGGCCGGGCGCAGTAAGGACAAGCTGGAACAGGTTAAACAGCAGTTGGGTGAACCGGCCGCCGACATACCGCTGTTGCTGGCGGACAGCAGCGACCGTGCTTCGCTGGATGCCTTGGTTAATCAAACCAAGGTGATAATTACCACTGTCGGGCCGTATGCCCTGTATGGTTCGGAACTTGTGGCTGCCTGTCTGGCTGCCGGAACTGATTATTGTGACCTGACCGGTGAAGTGCCCTGGATACGCCGGATGCTGGATGAGCATCAGCAGACCGCTGCAGACAGCCAGGCCAGAATTGTGCATTGCTGTGGGTTTGATTCGATACCATCAGATATGGGTGTGTGGTTTCTACAGCGGGCAGCAATGGAAAAATTCGGCCAGCCGCTGGAGCGTATCAAATTGCGGGTCAAGGCCGCCAAAGGCGGTATCAGCGGTGGTACCTATGCCAGCATGCTGGCCATCGGCGAGCAGGCAAGACGGGATAAGGCGGTTGCCTCGATTTTGAAAAATCCCTATGCCATCTGTCCACCGGACAAGCGCAAGGGGCCTCGGCAGCCCTATGTCAGCCGCCCGCATTTTGACCGCGATTTCAATGCCTGGACAGCACCGTTTGTGATGGCGGCCATCAATACCCGGATTGTGAATCGCAGCAACGCATTATCCGGGCATTCTTATGGTGAAAACTTCACCTATGACGAGGCCATGCTGATGGGCAAGGGGTTCAGCGGCCGGATGCGAGCCGCTTCTGTATCACTGGGCATGGGGGCATTTCTGGTTACTGCAGCAGTGGCACCCGGCAAGGCACTGTTGAAGAAATTTATTTTACCCAAGCCTGGTGAAGGCCCATCCAAAGAACAGCGTGAAGCCGGGTTTTTCAAGCTGCTGCTCTGGGGCAAAACAGCCGATGGCCAGACGCTGAAAGCAGAGGTGACTGGTGATCGTGATCCAGGTTACGGATCAACCTGCAAAATGATTACCGAAGCAGCGGTGTGTTTGAGCCAGTTGGATAAAGACAAACTGCCGGGTGGTTTTTACACACCGTCAACAGCACTGGGACAGAGCTTGCTGGAACGGTTGGAAACCAATGCGGGATTAAGCTTTACGCTAAAAGAATAGATAGTGTAGGAGCGGACCCGGCCGCGACCCAATCTGTCTATGAAATACGCGTCTAATTCAATCGGTATACCGGTTAAGACAAATCCAGCGCAAACGGTTTAAGCAATTCCAGCGGAATCACTTCCAGTGCCTTGGCGTGGGTAGCGGCCAGCTGTACCCGGGGCGCTTTACCGGCCTGATAGGCTTCCAGCCAGCGGGTTGCGCACAGACACCATTGGTCCCCTGGTTTTACCCCGGGAAAGCCAAACTCAGGCCGAGGTGTGGACAGGTCATTGCCGCGTTCTCTGGAAAATTCCAGGAACTCTGCGGTGGCGCGCATGCAGACAACATGCAAACCATGGTCATGTTCATCGGTAGCGCAACGGCCATCACGGTGCCAGCCGGTCATTGGTTTGCAGCTGCATTCGCCAATGGGTTCGCCAAAAACATTCAACTGTTGATTGCCCGCATCTGCCATAAGTTCTGATTCCGGTTCTGTCCGGTGGGTAGTGTAACCATCCAAGCCGGGCAAATGCTATGATCTGGACAGTTGGCCGGCCGAGAGAACAACAACAATGCATAAGCACAATCCCGAAGAGCTGGATTTTTCACGGCGAAGCTTTTTACGCTTCGGTTCCAATGCCGCGGTTGGTGTCTGGTTAAGTACGCACTGGACAGCCTGCCTGACAGCAGCGGAAGAGGCTGCTGCCGATTTTGCTGAGTCAGCGGATTATTCATTTTTAAATACGCATCAGGCAGCCAGCCTGGATGCTGTCAGTGCGCAAATACTGCCCACCACAGATACGCCGGGTGCACGTGAAGCCGGTGTGGTTAATTTTTTTGATAAGGCACTGAATTCGCATGCCGCATTTGCATTGGAGCCATTGAATGGTTGGATAAGTGCATTGGATGCAGAAGCTGATAAGCGTCAATCCGGTTCGGCTTTTTACCAGCTGGATGATCATCTGCAAAAGGAAATTCTGACTGAACAGCAGGATTCCGGTGGCTTTGGGCTGATGCGTTTTCTGACACTGGTTGGGATGTTCGCGATGAGCAAGTATGGCGGGAACCGCAACAATATCGGCTGGGAATTGCTGGGCTTTGATCACCGGCATGCCTGGCAGCCGCCATTCGGCTACTACGATGCCCAGTTGAGCCGGCAGGGGGATGAGGCATGAGCAATACTACTTTTGCCACCCGCAAAGCAGTGGATTTCGTGATTGTCGGTTCCGGCTCAGCCGGAGGGGTACTGGCGCGCGAGCTGTCGCAGGCCGGTATGGACGTGGTGGTGCTGGAGCAGGGGCCTTACCTGCGTGCACCCGACTTCCATCATGATGAATTCTCAGTGATTTTCCAGAATGAAATGCTCAGTGGTGTAACCAAGGGCGATCCGCAAACCTTCCGCCGCTCGGAAAACGAACAGGCGCAGATTCAGGACCAGCCACCGATTGCCTTTTATGCCCGTATGGTAGGCGGCAGCAGCGCGCATTTTACCGGCAACTACTGGCGGTTCAGGCCGGTGGACTTTAAAGAGAAAAGCCTGCTGGGTGGTATTGAAGGCACCGGATTTACCGATTGGCCGATCAGCTACGATGATCTGGAACCGTATTACACCAAGGTGGATTGGGAGGTTGGTGTATCCGGTGTGCCCGGACCCAATGAACCACCGCGTTCCAAGCCCTATCCGGTACCACCGCTGCCGGTCAAATCTTCGGGTGTACTGCTGGAGAAAGGGGCGCGTAAACTGGGTTTGAATCCCCAGCCGGCGCCCATGGCGATTTTGTCACAACCTTATAACGGCAGGCCGGGATGTATCCATTGCGGATTCTGCATTGGGTTTGGCTGTGAGGTTAATGCCAAATCATCAACACTGGCAACCATGATTCCTCAGGCCGAAGCCAGTGGGCATTGCGAGGTCCGTCCGGATTCGACGGTGATCAGGCTGGAAACCAACGATAAAGGCCTGGTGAATGAAGTGGTTTACCGGGATGCCGAGGGCAATGAGCAGGCCCAGAAGGCCAAGATGGTCATCGTGGCGGCCAATGGTGCCGAGACGCCCCGGCTGCTGCTGTTGTCGGAATCGTCCAGGTTTCCCGATGGACTGGCGAATGCCAGTGGCAAAGTCGGCAAATACCTGATGTTCAACGGGCACAGTGCTGCTCATGGCGTATTTACCGAGCCGCTGAATGAATACAAAAGTGTTCAGGTAACCCGGATTGTGATGGATTACTACAACAGTGATCCCAAGCGTGGTTTTTACGGTGGTGGCGGTATAGATGCGCGGCCGCTGCTGCAGTCCTATCCGATATTTTATGCAATGGCCGGTCTGCCGCCGGACGCGCCTACCTGGGGTGCAGAATATAAGCAGATGCTGGCAGATTACTATCTGCGCAACATGCTGGTGACCGGAAATTCAACGTCGCTTCCGGTGGAGTCGAACAATGTCACTCTGGACCCAGAACAGAAAGACCAATGGGGCCGTCCGTCGCTGCGCATTACTTATCATGATCATCCTGATGATTTGAATATGATGAAGTTTCTGCAGGAACGCAGCGCAGCAATCCTGGATGCTGCCGGCGCAGAAAAAATCTGGACCCCGGAGGTGGTACCGCAGAACCTGGGGGCACACCTGCTGGGTACCTGCCGCATGGGTACGGATCCGGATGAGTCGGTGATTAATCCATTGCATCGCGCTCATGATGTGCCCAATCTGTATATCTGTGATGGCAGCAGTCTGGTAACGTCCGGACGTGGGCAACCAACCATGACCATTCAGGCGCTGGCCTTTCGGGCGGCAGACAATCTGATTAAATCGGCCAGGGCCGGTGAACTGACAACAGCTTAAAGCAAGGAGACAATATGTTGCGATTGATAACACTGTGCATAACCATGGTTTTCAGTCTGGCCGCGGTGGCCGGCGATAAGTCCAAGGTCACTTTCCATCCCATTCCGGGCAGTGACGGCAGCCTGCCTTTTTCTGATGCGGTACAGGTGGGCAACATGCTTTTTCTGGCCGGGAAGCTGGGTAACGTAAACGGTACCCGGGAACTGGCTGAAGGTGGAATCCAGGGTGAAACCCGCCAAACCATGGAACACATCAAAGCAGCTGTTGAGCGCTATGGCTCAAACATGGACAACGTGGTCAAATGCACGGTGTTCCTGGCTGATATGGCAGAGTGGGGTGCAATGAATGAGGTGTATGTCACTTTCTTTCCCAATAACAAACCGGCTCGTTCAGCTGTTGGCGTGAACGGCCTGGCGCTAGGCGCCAGAGTTGAAATTGAGTGCATTGCGGTAATTCCATAGTTAACCCGGCTGCCGGTTGAACGGCAATAATTCCGGTAGTCATGCCACGAATTGGTAATATCCATATTTAGCAGCAGCAGTGGTTTTCAATGAGCCACTGCTGCTGTTAATTTCAAGGTATTTGAAGTTGTTCTGAATGGTAATGTTTAGTTCATCTAAGTATTCTTAATTTCATCGTTAAGCTTTTTCACTTTGCTTGATACTGAGGTTCAGGCAAATCTCTGCCCGTTGACAGAATTGCGAGTTATGTGAATAATTTGTGAATCTGCGCAGATGGTACCACTATGGTTTTAACCCTCTGTGTAGTGAAGAAAGGATTCTTCTTGCTCGTTTTTCATGACAGGGATTTGTCATGCCTGCCGAATGTAAGGGGTCTCCAGTTTTGCTCAACCATTGGTTAATGACCGAGGGAGATCGATTATGGATGATCGGTATTTTCGAGCAGCGCTGCTGGCGCTGATGTGGTTTTCTACGAGTGCAGTCGCACAGATATCCGGCACGGTATTCAGGGATTTCAATGCCAACGGCGTGCTTGATGCCACAGAGCAGGGTATTGGCGGAATTGAAGTAACTGCATTCGATGCAGCCGGTGCTGCAATCGGACCGGTCACTACCGGCGGAAACGGCAGCTATAGCATAGCGGGTGTGACCGGCGGTGTGGAATATCGCATTGAATTTACCATACCCAGTGGTCTGACTTTTCTGGCTGCCGGGCCGGCAGTCGGTGCGCAGGCCAACACCTCGGTAGTCTTCGCTGCTGTTCCGGCCGGGGGCAGTCTCAGTGGCATTGATGTAGCCGTCAATGACCCGGTTGAATTCTGCCAGGCAAACCCGGGGATGGCAGTGCCCTGTTATGTGGATGGTGATCCGCTGGATGCCACGCCCGGGCCACCGGGTACCATTCTGAGTGGTGATGTAGAAGCGCTGGTGTCGTTTAACTATAACAGCCAGGGTAACCCTTTTGACGGTAGCCCGGGTGCGCCTGCACAAGCCACCGAAATAGCGCTCGCCAGTGAAATCGGTTCAACCTGGGGAGTGGCATATCAGCGAACGACCCAACGGTTGTTTGCAGCAAGTTTTATCAAACGTTATGTGGGTCTGGGACCAGGGGAAAGCACCGGGACCATTTTTATCGTTGATCCGAGTGGTATTAATCCGCCCACAGAGTTTATCGATTTAAATGATATTGCCGGGATAGATACCGGCTCCATAGGTACCAATGCAGCGCGCGGGCTGCCGAATGCGCCGGGCAATTTTTATATCGATCCGGTGGCACTGCCGGCGGTAGCAACGCTGGGGCTGGGAGATATTGATATCAGTGCCGATGACAGTACTTTATGGACGGTGAATCTGAACAGCAAGACGTTGTATTCAATCATCATCGATGCGGATGATAATCCGGCTACAGCGCCGGTAGCTGCGGATATCACTGCCTTTCCAATCGTTGACCCTGTCTGTACTAACGGGGAATTCAGACCGTTTGCAGTAAAAGCCTATCGGGGAGATGTGTATGTGGGTATGGTGTGCGATGGCAGCAGCGGTGCTGATCCGAGCAGCAATGCCGACCTTGAAGCGATTGTCCAGCGCCTCAGTGGCGGCACATTCTCTGAAGTGCTGCGGTTTAGTCTGGATTATACCCGCGGCAATGTGTTTTTTAATCCCGCTGAGCCGGATTGCTCGCGAAACCAATGGTTCCCATGGACCAATGATGAACTGCAGAGTGCATGCTCACGACGCACAATTCCCTTTGGCGGGAGCAACCTGGCATTTGATATTCATGCCTGGCCGCAACCTGTGTTGTCGGATATAGAGTTCGATGTAGACGGTTCTATGATTCTGGGCTTTTTTGACCGCACCGGTTCAACCATCGGTAATGCCCAGGAGGAGAGCATTCCAATACCGCCTGGATTCAGCAATGTGCTGGGTGCAGCGTTCGGTTCAGGGGATGTTTTGCGGGCAGCCAATGTGGCGGGTGTGTTTGAGCTGGAACAGAATGGCACAGTCGGAGGAGTCACATCTGCAGGCGCTGACAATAACCAGGGCCCGGGTGATGGTATGGGCAATTTCGGTGAGTTTTATTTTCAGGATAATACCGCCTTCGAGCCGACCTTGGGCGCCTTTTTCCATGAAGACGGCGCATTTGGCGGACTGGCATTGCTACCGGGGCAAAATGAAGTGGCCCTGACCACAATGAATACGTTCACTTCCGACACGACCAACCCAATAGCCAATTCCGGTGGGATCAACTGGTACAGCAGTCTGGATGGAACAGCACGTGATCCCGGATACCTGATCTATCCGCAAAATGGTCTGGTCATCGGTGAAGCGAATAATTTCAGCAAGGCCAACGGCCTGGGTGATATTGAATTGATGTGTGATCCCGCACCCATTCAGATCGGCAATTTTATTTGGATGGATACCGATAATGACGGTATTCAGGACCCGGGAGAAATGCCGATTGATGGCGTTACCGTGCATTTGCTCGATAGTAGCGGAGCGATTATTTCCACTGCTGTTACCAGCGCTGGTCAATACCTGTTCGTCGGTGGTGCAACCGATCCCAATCCTAATGATTCCACTGGTATAGTCAGTGGCGGAATTGGTTTTGATACAGATCTGTTTGTGGTAATTGATCCGGTGAATTTTAATGCCGGAAACCCACTGGAAAATAAACTGGCAGCTACCGCGTTTGCTGATTTACCCGGGTTTGCCAATGATCAGATACGTGACTCCAACGGCATAATAACCACTCCCCCGGGCGGGCCGTTTTCCGGCGGAGTAATAGGCCATGCCTTTACCACCGGCGGTCCCGGAATTAACGATCATAGCTTTGACTTTGGTTTCGTGGCGCCGGTTATGGCGGATATCAGCGTGACCAAAGTGTTGAATACCACCGGACCTTTCGTTGCCGGTCAGAGTGTTCAGTTTACTTTGACGGTAACCAACAATGGGCCTGATACCGCCAATAATGTGTTGATCGATGCTGTTCCCACCAATCTCACCATAACCTCGGTCAGCAGCCCCAATTGTGCGATGCTGTCGTGCATAGTCCCGAGTCTGGCCAGCGGTGCTTCGGAGGTTGTGACGGTGACGGCCACAATCAACGCTGCGGGCACATTCGATTGCGCAGCCACGGCCGGTGCCGATGAAACCGATCCGGTGCCCGACAACAATGACGACAATGATGGTGATAATGCCACGCCGGCCCCAATGGCCGATATTCAGGTCAGTAAAACTCTGGATTCAACAGGTCCGTTTATTATCGGTCAAACAGTACAGCTGACATTGACCGCGACCAACAATGGTCCAGATACCGCTACTAATGTCCTGATCGATGCTGTTCCCACTAATCTCACCATTACCTCGGTCAGCAGCGCCAGTTGCTCGATGTTGCCGTGTATGGTGTCGAGTCTGGCCAATGGCGCCTCAGAGATTATTACCCTGATGGCGACGATCAATGCTGCAGGCATGTTTGACTGTGCAGCCACCGCCGGGGCCGATGAAACCGATCCGGTGCCGGATAACAACAATGACAGTGATGGGAGCAGTGCTGGCGCACCGATGGATTTCGGCGATGCACCGGACAGCTACGGCACTACAGCAGGTGCGGGTGGCGCGTCACATGTTCTTGATCTGGCAACCGGTGTTTTCCTGGGTGCCTGCGAAGACAGCGAAGCGGATGGTCAGCCGGTAGCCGCCGGTATGCCGGCCAATGGTGACGACTTGGGCACAGGTTCCAGCACGCTCGGTTCCTGCGCTGTATCCAATGATGATGAAGATGGGGTCGTCTTTAATGAAATGCTGGTGGCCTGTAACACAGCTGATATCACCATTACCAGCGCCGGACTGGGCGATGTAAACGCCTGGGTTGATTTTAACGGCGACGGTGATTTTGATGATATCGAGCAAATTGCCAATGATCTCACGATGAATCCGGGTACTAACTTGCTGACGGTGAATGTGCCTTGCGACGCTGTGCCGCAGGCTGTCAGTTATGCCCGTTTCCGGATCAGCGCGGAAGGCGGTGACGGACCCACCGGGCCGGCGATCAGCGGTGAAGTGGAAGATTATGAGATACCCATTAAAGGAATCGATCTGGGCGATGCACCGGATAGCTATGCCACCATGCTGGTTTCCGGCGGTCCGCAGCATGCTTTGGATCCTGCAGTGCCGCTGTATCTTGGCGCCTGCGTGGATTCAGAAGCTGACGGACAACCGTCTGCGAATGCCGATGGTGATGACCTGGGAGCCGGAATTGGCACCGAAGGCAATTGTGCGGTAGCTAATGACGATGAAGACGGCGTGGTATTTAATGACATGCTCATTGCCTGCAACGATACTGACATCACGGTTACTGCCACCCAAGCTGGTTTGCTGAACGCATGGATAGATTTCAATGGTGACGATGACTTTGATGCTGCTGATCAGATTGCCACTGATCTGGCCGTTGCAGCCGGTGCTAATACCATTACCGTTAATGTTCCTTGTTCAGCAATACCTCAGACCACAAGCTATGCGCGCTTCCGTGTCAGTATCGCCGGTGGTGACGGGCCGGGCGGCGCCGCGATGACTGGTGAGATCGAAGATCATCCGGTTGAAATCAAAGGTATTGATTTGGGTGATGCACCGGACAGTTATGCCACTACGATGGCGGCTGACGGTGCACGACATGCAGTCGATTCGGCGATTCCACTGTTCCTGGGCAGTTGTGTGGATACTGAGCTGGACGGTCAGCCGAATGCCGCCGCTGATGGTGATGACAATGGTGCCGGCACCAGCACACTCGGTACCTGTGTCACTGCCAATGACGATGAAGAGGGCATTAACTTCACCGGTATGCTGTTTGCCTGTGGCGATGCCGACATCGATGTGACGGCGTCACAATCCGGCCTGTTGAATGCCTGGATTGATTTCAACGGTGACGGTGATTTTGATGCCGGTGATCAGATTGCCAGTGATCTGGCAGTTGCTGCCGGCGTTAATACCATCACAGCAAGCGTCCCGTGTTCAGCAGCACCCCAGGCCACCAGCTATGCACGCTTCCGAATCAGTGTAGCCGGCGGCGATGGCCCGACCGGGTTATCCATGAATGGTGAAGTTGAAGACCATACAGTGGAAATCAAAGGTATTGATCTTGGTGATGTGCCTGACAGCTATGGCACCACAGTGGCCACCAATGGTGCGCGTCATGTATTGGATCCGCAAACACCGGTTTTCCTGGGATTGTGTGTGGATTCAGAAGCTGATGGGCAGCCTTCGATGAATGCTGATGGGGATGATTTGGGAGCAGGTGACAGCAGCCTGGGCAGTTGTGCCGGAAATGATGACGAAGATGGTGTTAGCTTCACAACACCACTGGTGATTGACAGTACCAACAACGGCGTACTGGTTGACCTGCCGGCCGGTGCCGGCAGCCAGGCCTGTGTGTTGAATGCCTGGATCGATTTTGATCAGAGCGGCAATTTCGGAGACAGTGCCGGTGAACAGGTAGTAACCGACCAGGCATTGCCTGCCGGCAGTGGACAAACAGCATTAAATATTGTGATACCACCTGGCGTACCTGACGGTGATACCTATGCCCGGTTCCGCTGTGACAGCAGCGGTGGCCTGGGTCCGGTGGATGTGGCCATGGATGGTGAAGTGGAGGATTACACGGTCAATGTCGGTGGCAATGCCGACCTGGCTTTGGTTAAAGAAGCGGATGTTCAGGGAGTCAGTCAGGGCGGCACTTTCAGCTATCAGTTGACCGTTACCAACAATGGTCCGGGTGATGCTATTGATGTGGTGGTAACTGATATGCTGCCGGAGCAGTTGAGCTTTATCTCAACCAGCGGTTGCGCGGAAGATCCGGCGGGGGTGCCGACCTGCAGTCTGGGTGATCTTGCCAATGGCGCCAGCTCAGGATACAGCATTACAGTGCAGGTCAATGAGGAAGCCATGGGTGAAATAGTCAATACCGCTGTGGTTTCGGCCAGTACAGTTGATCCCGAGCCGGCTGATAATGCAGACGGCAGCTCCGTTCTGATATTCATTGAAGTCCCAACCTTAAACCGGCCCGGTCTGCTGTTGTTGTTGCTGATGTTGCTGGCACTGGGGGGCAGGCGTATAAGCAGGCAACTGGCCAGTTAATACTTACTCCATAGCTGAATGTTCTTTATCAGCCTTTAACCGCCCCACGGGGCGGTTTTTTTTGCGGGTGCAGCATGGCCCCGGCTGCTCATTTCCTTGCATGCACAGGCATGTTTATCAGATGATTCGCACAGATGCATCGTTGACTGACCGATGGTTAAAGGAATTGCTGGTTACCGACGTTGTCAGATGACGCGATGTCAAGCAGAATAAAGTCATGCGTGTAGTTATTAATCCACATCAGAAAGTTGTGCTGCTGGTGCTTGCCGCAGCCCTGTTCCTGGGTTCTGCCGAAGCCAAGCATCTGTACAAATACACCGATGAAAACGGTGTGGTGCATGTTACCGATCGTGAGCCGGAAACCGCTCAGGATGTTGAGGTTCGCCGTGTCAGAGCGGAAAATCGGAACAGTTTTTCAATGGCCAATGAGCGCAGTGGCGACCGTAACCGGCAAATTATTCAAAACCTGCTGTATGGTCCCATTGAGCTGCAGATTCGGGTGGTTGAGAGTGAAAACCTGGTCACCGACCCGCCGTTGCCGCAAAGCTTTGTCCTGCCGCGCGGATTCCGTGGTGAAAAAGTGATTTACAAACAGGCCAATCCACGCCGCAGTATGCGTTACCGGGTTAACGCGACTGCAGTTCCCGGTGAGCCGAATGTGCGCCATGATGACAGTGTCCGTTACCTGCCGCCGTTTCCGGCGGATGAATCGTTCCGGGTCAGCCAGGGTTTTAACGGCACACGTACGCATAATTCACTGGAGGCCAGATATGCAGTCGATATTCCCATGCCGGTGGGGACGCCTATTCGTGCCGCCCGTGATGGTGTGGTGATGGAAGTTGAAGAGGACTTTTTTGGTGCCGGTACTGACATCAATCGCTTTGGCAGCCGAGCCAATTCCATCCGTGTGTGGCATGACGACGGCACCATGTCGGTGTATGCGCATCTTGCCCCTGAGAGGGTATTTGTACAGCCGGGTGAAGTGGTGCTGACCGGAGAAGTTATTGCCGAGTCCGGTAATACCGGTTATTCCACCGGGCCGCATCTGCATTTTGTGGTGCAGCGCAATATCGGGATGCAACTGGAGTCAGTGCCGTTTCTGTTTATGGCAGAGCGCGGGAGCGGGGTACGGCCGGAGACCGGTGTAAGGTTGAAGGGCGTCAGTCTCCCTTAGTCAAGAATTCAGCAATCTTATTCAGGAAAGCAGTGCTTTCAGTTCTGCCCGATAACGCCGGCTGATCGGCAAACGTTCACCTGAATGCAGCCGGGCTCGGGCATCGCCGGAATCCAGTGGCTCTATTTCATCAACCTTGTCCAGATTCAGAATAATACTGCGGTGCACTCTGGCAAAGCCCTGCTGCTGGAGCCGCTTGCTCATTACGGTCATGGTTTCCCGCATGGGATAGACCCGTCCCTTGGCATGCAGATTAACGTAATTACCAGCGGCTTCCAGCCATTCAATATCGTCGATTCTGACTAGAAATTCCTTACCCAGTTTTTTGATCAGGAAGCGGTCGGATGGGTTGCTTTCGGTTTCGGTATCATCCGGCAGACTGGCTTCGCCCTGCAGCCGGCGCAGGATAAACCGGTACAGGTAAATCACCACCAGAATAGCGGCGTAAGTGCGTACATCTTTGAGATATTCATAGGCCATTTCTGTAGGCCAGTGGCCGAAGTCGTAGCTGGAATTGTTAAGCGCATAAACCAGGTGCCGGATCGCAACCATACCGATAACATGCAGCACAGAATAAACCACACTGAACAGCAAATGGATAAGCAGGTTAACACCCAGCCTGGGGCGCTGTAGTGGAAAGCGTTGTTCCGCCAGCATCACTGCCGGCAGCAGCAACAGAAAAAGCAGAGCACTGCTGCATTCCCATAGAATCGGTTCCCACCATAGAAAATCCTGTTGCATTCGCTGCAGATCAAGGGTGGAAATAATGCTGTTGGCCGTGGCGGCGGTAGCAATCCAGGCCAGCCAGAGCAATGCTTCATAGCGCCGGTGGTGGGTCAGGTAATGCGACAGGGTCATGGGTTTATTGTAGCTTGCTGCATGCATCTGCTGCACCGCTTGTCACAGCATTCCACCGCTTGTCACAGGCGCTGTGCTGTAGGGCACATTCGGCTGTTCAGGCGTATGCGCAGTCATGATGCTGTATGCAGATTAACTGCAAACGAGCACACCATGTCTGATCAGAGCTCTGCCACGCTATTGCCGCGACGCCACGATATCGATGCCCTGCGGGTAATGGCCTTCGGTTTATTGATTTTCTATCACATCGGTATGTTTTACGTGGCCAACTGGGACTGGCATGTGAAAAGCCAGTATCAGAGTCAGTTTCTGGAAAACATAATGCTGCTGGTCAACCACTGGCGTCTGCCGATTCTGTTTCTGATTTCCGGGCTGGCGATCCGCTTCGTGCTGCGCAAATTATCGATGATTGGTTTTCTTGGACTAAGACATATGCGTCTGCTGCTGCCATTGGCATTCGCGGTGCTGGTGATTATCCCGCCCCAGCTGTATTACGAGATGACCCAGAATGGTGATCTGCAGATGAGCTACTGGCAGTTTTATCAGGCATTCTTTGATCTGAATCATCCAATATTTGAAAATTATCAGTCGGGCATTCTGCCGCATATGGACGTCAACCACATGTGGTATATCCGTGAGCTGTGGACCTTCACTGTTTATCTGCTGATTATGTTGCCAGTGTTACACAGCAGGGCCTTTCAATCTTTGATTGATTGGCTGTCCGATCGCCGCGGCCCGGTGCTACTACTGTCAGCAATGCTTGTTCCGATTTGTCTGATCAGCATGATGGTCGATAGCGACAGCGAGAATTACCGCAAAGCATTGGGTTTTACCTTTCTGGTCTATGGGTATCTGCTTGGCTGGAATCCGGGGGTCTGGCGGCAGATAGTTGATCATCGTCGCACCATGCTGGTACTGGCGTTACTCAGTTATATTGTTATCGTGGCGCTCTACAACCTGGTGTGGCTGCAGCCGGATGTGGAACTATCGCCAACCGGTGACTGGCTGGTGGTGCTGATCAGGGCGATTAACCGCTGCAGCTGGGTATTGGCGATACTGGGGTTCGGCGCAGTTTATCTGAACAGGCCCAGTACACAGCTGAGTTATTTGAATGAGGCGGTCTACCCGTATTACATTCTGCATCAGAGCATTATCGTTGTTGCCGGCTATGAGCTGTCACAACTGGCACTGGGCCCGGTGGTTGAGCCATTGCTGCTTATTTTGATAACAATTCTTGGCTGTGTGCTGCTGCATGAATATGTGATTCGCCGGGTTCGGATACTGCGCCCGTTGTTTGGTTTAAAATGGTCGACCAGCAGTACGATGAAAACAAAGACTGAAGCGGCAGATAATGGAAAATATTCTGCTGTTAAGACAGGCCGTGGTGTAGAATCACGCCATGAATTACCTGAGCCACCTTGAGTGCAGCCTGACTGCAGAAACTTTCCCGTCTGATCAAATCCATGGCCTGTCACCGGCCGGCCGGCCATTGCTGTCGCGGTATGATCTTGAGGCCGTCAAAACCCAGGTCAGCCGGGAAGTTTTCGCTACCCGACATGACGGTTTCTGGGCATACCGGGAACTGCTGCCGATTCAGGACTGGTCCGGGGTGCCGCGTCTGGGTGAAGTCAAAACACCTTTGATTCCACTGAACAACCTGCACAACGGGCAGGTGATTGTGAAAGACGAAGGCCGCCTGCCGACCGGGTCATTCAAATCCCGCGGTCTGGCACTGGCGGTGGCCAGAGCCAGAGAGCTGGGCATCAGCAAACTGGCCATGCCGACCAACGGCAATGCCGGTGCGGCATTATCTGCCTATGCCACCCGTGCTGGAATGCAATCAGTGGTGGTGTGTCCGGCGGATACGCCAACAATCAATATCGAAGAAACCCGGATGCAGGGTGGTCAAGTGGAACTGCTGGACGGTTATATCGATGACTGCGGCAAGCGGGTGCGTGAGCTGGTTGCCGAACAGGGCTGGTTCGATTTCTCCACTCTGAAAGAGCCTTACCGTCTGGAAGGCAAGAAAACCATGGGCCTGGAGCTGGCCGAGCAGTTCGATTGGAAGCTGCCGGATGTCATCCTGTATCCGACCGGCGGCGGTACCGGTTTAATCGGCATGTGGAAAGCCTTTAAAGAACTGACTGAACTGGGCTGGCTGGACGATGACAAACTGCCGCGCATGGTGGCGGTGCAGGCCGAGGGTTGTGCGCCGATTGTCAAAGCATTCCAGGAAGGCAAAGAAGAGGCCGAACGCTGGGAAGACGCACATACCCTGGCGGCCGGCATCCGTGTGCCGATGGCGGTTGGAGACCGGCTGATGTTGCAGACATTAAGAGAGTCTGCAGGTACCGGTGTGGCAGTCAGTGAAGATGAAATTGTCTCCGCCTGGAAAAGTATCGCCGAGAAAGACGGCCTATTGATGTGCCCGGAAGGGGCAGCGACCTACGCGGCTTATCTGAAACTGCTGAAGCAGGGCTGGCTGCAGGCCAATGAACAGGCCATTCTGTTTAATTGCGCAACGGGGCTGAAGTATCCCTTACCGTAAGTTTGTCATTGTTTCCTACCTGCGCAGCGGAACCCATCTGCTGCGCACTGCGCTGGAGTCACACCCGGCCATTGTCTGCCAAAGCGAAGTTTTCAACTCAGACAGCCCCAATCTGCCGTACCCGCTGAGTACACCTACAGAAAAAATACTGTCTGACTGGGTTTATAAGGATTTTCCGGATGCTGTGGAGCGTGCCGGCTTTGTGCTGCAGGCATACCATCCGTTTGCTCTCAAGGCTTTTCCCGGCATTCGTGAAAATAGGGAGTGGGCGAATATCTGGCAGATTCTGGCGGGTATGGAAGACCTGTCAGTCATCCATTTGCGGCGTGAAAACCTGCTGGAGCGGCATCTATCGCATGTTATGGCGCGCAGTACCGGCCAGTGGCATGACTGGGATAAGCAACGGGTTAAGTCGGTAACGCACCTGGAGCCCGGTGCAGATGTGCCTTCGTCAGGAAATGTCGAACGCAAACAGACGGTGACACTTGATCCACAACAGCTGGAAACTGATTTTGCCGAAGTGCAGGGGTGGCATGTCAGGGCCGAGCAGATATTGGCTGATCATCGGAATGTATCGATTACGTATGAGGAGCTGTGTGCAGACTTTACTGGAGTGGGTGGTTTGCTGCTGGACTTTCTAGAACTGCCGTCGTATTCATTAGAGGCTGCAGTGAAAAAACTGGAAAAACGGGGTATGCGAGAAGCGATCAGCAATTTTGATGTGCTGCAGGAATATTTCATGGACACTCCTTGGTCGGGGTTTTTCGAGCTGTAGCGGATAGAGTATCCGGATATTAATGTTTTAGTGAATGTTCTCATTTTATCGCTTCGAATATGGCTTCATAAGAGACAAAAACTATCACATAGGTAATGTCAAGCTTTAATTTCTTCATAATTTAGCTATGGCTATCTATTGCACATAAAACGCACCTTCCCTAACTTTGAGTTAGAAAACCATGAGTATCCATATTTCATTCTACAGTAATGATTGTATCTTTTTTTTTCAACTATTTTCACAAAACCTCTTTAGAAGGAAATAAATTAATTTAATATATATTTTTTAGACAAACAAAAATAATGTATATAGATATTTTCTTGATCCTTGTGGACGTAAAATAAAATTAGCTGCTTCGCTTTAGCCTTTAAAGAGCGGAGGATTGCAAGTTAGCTCACTTGCTAATGACTCATTGGTTCTGGGTACAGGAAGCCCGTCTGATGGGGGCCATTTCGAATAAAAATAGAATATCGCAAAATCATAATCAATAGAGTGCCTGTTCCTATTGTTTAAAGGAGGTAAGGAGTTTTCAATATCGTTAAATTCAAGGTTGGCTATCCAAGCATTAATCTGGTTAGATTGGCTGCGAAGTGTAACCAGCGGCTTTTCCTTTTCGCCTTCGCGTTTAATTTTTAGTTGAATACTTTGACTATCAAATTGGCTGCTCCATAGTAGCTTGCTATGAACTGCCTGGGACCATTCAGGTGGTAGTGGTGAGCCGTTTTCAATTTTGCTAAAATCAAATAGCCTTACTCCGCTATTATTTCGAACAACATCGCTAATATAAAATTTCCCTCTATCAATTCTTAGCACACTTGAAAGCTGAGAAGGTTGTTGCAGTATTGGTGTTAAATCTGCACTTAAAAATCTGTGTGCATCAAAGAAACCGGCATTAGGTCGGTTTTGACGTTCGGCTAGTTCGATGCGCGGCACCCAAGTTAAATGTTGTTCATCCCCGTTAACTGGCACCCAAGTATCAGGGTCGTTAGGGTCAATATCTCTAACAGTGTTATCAAGCGGAGAGTTGGATAAACCATCGATTACTAAGCGTTCATTGTGCAATGGAAATATGGCATATTCATGGGCTACAGAGCCATTCTCATTTCTAATTACAAAATGCCTTTGCATTGGTTCTTGATGGTCAATACAGTCCACCGGGGCGATAAAAGCATTAAGATGAGGAAGAATTGGCTTAGGGAGCTCTGAATCTGTGTAACCCAAATCCAAGTCTGGCATTACGATTAGAAAGGAATCGTAACTATCATTATCATCTTTCGATCCTTCCGGCACAATACCGGTTAAGCCTAAAAACTCAACGTTAAAGGTATTAGTCATTTCTTTATCACTCCACCAATTTTATAAATTTCACTCACATCTATAGTGCAGGAATTGTTAAAAAACTCTCATGTTTGAATTTTCTGTTGTTTCAAATTGAAGACAATGGTGTCAATCATTCACCTCAATTTACAAAAACTGATAGATTTGTAAGAAACCCCAATAGGCATTGTTATGATTAGAGAGTTCAGCTAATGATTGAATCTGTAACTGCCTTAAAGCAAAAACAGGATCTTCTGATTCTGCCAGGGAGCCGTAGAAGAGTTTCATCATTTTAGAATATGCTCGATCCGGAATAGGTTTAATGCTTCCAAGTACGTGTCGCGCATGGTTAGTCAGTAATGGCCTGACTAATGCCAGTGCTTGTGGAAGGCGATTTGAGTATGCTGCAGTATCACAAGCTGCTAGAACGACTAATGGTGTCATAGGGGATTTAAATGCATATAAGTCTTGTGCAGTAAGAACATCTCTTGTTCCATTAGAGTTAACAGTAAACAATAGTTCAGACATCAGCGGATCTACTAAGTTTATATCACCATGCCCACTAAAATGCACCACATCGAATTGATCAAGTGCCTTTTTGAAGCTGGTGCTATTGGAAGTAGCCCCAAAAAAAATATTAACCCTCGAGCCTGATGGTAATGCTTGCTGTATATCTTCAACTTCTTGAG
The DNA here is from genome assembly GCA_028289455.1 of Wenzhouxiangellaceae bacterium. GTDB lineage: Bacteria > Pseudomonadota > Gammaproteobacteria > Xanthomonadales > Wenzhouxiangellaceae > JAJFKX01. Next base: position 45,174 of record JANQPN010000007.1, on the reverse strand, counting down.
CAGAATGAATTAAAGGCCTTTGTGGATCTGCATTTGGATTTGCAAAAATTGCAAGTGAGTTTAAAGGAGTGCTGAGTTTTGTTTGAGCTCTTCCACGTTTTAGGTCAGGAGAAACTATGATGTTGATTTCTTCGATTAAATAACGGTTTAGCTCAGAGTTCCTTAAGATTGGAAATGGAACTCCATAAAATATGCCATCCGGAATGATTCGCAAATGCTGATAATTGTGTAAATGATGAGTGATAGGCCTGATCAAACTATTATAAAGTGCTTCATGAGCATTGAGTATGGTCTGTGTTGATGAGGTCAGGCGAGTCTCAGAAGCTAAGTTAACCAATTGCTGGCCATCTGGTAAGGGGGCTCGATACCCGTCAATGATCTCAGTACTGTTGATAAGCCAGGCGGCGACTTCATCACCAAGCCATGCAAGTATCAATATGGCTTCATCACGGTTGTTTTGTGTTGTGCTTTTAAGATAATTTTTGAACTCAGATTCTGAAAAGTATTTCCCTAATCTTGCTCTGCTCAATGTTAAAAGGGCATTGAAACTATCATTGTCATCCAAGTACAGCTTTATAAGAAGCTCATAAACGTCCCTGCTTTGTTGGTGGGCAGAGGATTGGTATTGAAATGTATCTGCAGCGCTTTGAATGTTAATGGCTAGCTTGGCAACTGCCTCGAGCTGTTCTTTAGCTTCTGTAATGCTTCCTGAATCTATATAAAAATTCGCAACAGACTTAGCGGCATTGAGCGCTTGCCTTGAGTTGTCATTCTCGTTGAAGTATCGTTGTGCTGCCTTTAGTGATTCTATATTATTTTTCATAGGGTCTGCTGTTAAATCAAAACCGGAGTTCAAGTTGATGTAACGAAAAACGTGCTCACGGCCTTTGATGTCCTGAATTGTATTTGCAAAATGAATTGCGGTTTCAATATCTTTTGATGCTCCGTTAATATCACCGACCTTAGCTTTTGCTTGAGCACTTGATATATTAACCTCGGCCTTAAAAGTTGGACTTAGGTTGTTTTCGGCAAGTTTAAGCATATTTTTAGCGCAATTAGTGAATAGTTCCTGTAAATGAAATGTTGATGATTCTCTAGCAACAACAGAAATGAGCTTGCAAGTTTTTGCATAAGTTTTAGCAGGTAGGTCGCCTTTCTTTATTGATAAAGTTTCTAAGGCTTTTTGCATAGCAGCATCATGTCTTCCGGAAACTGCTAGCGCTTCAGCCAGCATGGATTTAAAACGGACAGCTTCATTTGGACTAACTCCATTTGATAGCAAATCCAAGCCGGCATTGGTATATTCAAGTGCAGCTTCTGCATCTCCTTTGCGTGACCTTTCAGAACTTAGATACCAATAGGCGCGTGAGGCTAGTATCGGATGATCAGAGCTGGTTATGAATTGCAATGATCTATCGGCGTTTAAATACTCTTGCATTGCGAAGTATGCTTTTCCTTTAATGCTTTCAATGATGTGCCCCATCGGGCTATTTTTTTGCACTGAAAGATTGCTAAGTTGCTCAATTACATTAGTATATTTATCAATGTTAAAATCATTAACTGCTGCTGAAACAGTATCGAGTATATGGGTGATCTCAATGCTTGATAGTTCATTGTTGCAAATCCAGCTTAATATATCAGTCAGTAATGATTCGCCGTAATTAGAGGCTAGTTCGCTGCCAAGCTCCCCCCAGGAATGTTGCTGATGAGTGCAAAAACCATTTAAGTTACTTGCAACTAAAGCTAATAGATCACTATTATCTAAAAGTAAGCCCCATACCAAGTCTGGTTTGTTCGCGGCAATTACTTTGATTTCCTTTGTGCTCATTTTGGGAAGTAGAGCAGCAAGGTCTATTGGTAATGGTGAGCGGTTTTCAGTTAGTTTAAGCAGACGTGATTTGGCCTCCGATTTCCATATGCTGTTTGATTTTTCTAATTTTAGGAACTTATTCCAAAGCTCAATGCTTGTTTCATTTAAATATAATTCCTCGCTAATTAGTGCATAATTAAAATAGGCTCTAGAGTAATCCGGATCGGAAATTATTGATTTCTTGGTTGAAATTATTGATAAATCCAAAGATTTCCAATTGCCTGTCGCTTGAAAATCAAGTAAATAGAATGCTGCTAAATCATTCCAAACTGTGGATGATTCGTCCGATGATATAAGGTGTTTCTCAAGTAAATTTATTGACCTTTGAATGTTTCCGCCTCTCATTAAGTTAACCAGAGCTAGCTCATGATTATTCATCGAGTCACGGTGCCTGGCCAGCTGTTTTATTTTCTTCGTGCCTTTTTCCTTATCTAATATATTGCTACAATACGGAGTTATTTTTTCAGGTATTCCTTCAATGCAACTATGGTAATTCCCATCCAGTGATAGCCTGGGCGTCGTCCATCGAATGCTGGAAATTGTGTTGCTCAAGCTTGCACTGTTTAGGAAATCAACATAGTTTATGGCGCAGTAGGATGTATAGGCTATGCCTATGAGCGAAATCAGGAATAATAAATATTTAATGCGCATTTAAATAAATATATTTCATAGTTTGGCTGTCTATAGGATTATGTACGTTTTTCTAACGGCAGGATTGAGCAATTCAATAATTGAATATCTTTTGAAAAATTGAGGTTAATATTTTCCATTTTTTTGATTAAAGTGCTATTGAGCTCACTGAGTCATAGGCGGTTTCTAATATGGGCTTCAAATAGATTAGCGATTTGCCGAATTGCTTCTTTGCGGTCGTTAACTGCCCACTTAAATCGGTTAAGCAACCCAAACCCACCCCCGGTCTTATTGGCATCAATGATATACATCTTCTGCGAATGCTTGTCCCTGAGAATATCCAGATCCCCAAAATCCATACCAATAGTTTCACAGAACTGAGAAATCTGTTTTTGCTCCTCAACTGAAAACACCTCATCAGCAGTCAACAACGTGGTATTCAACGGCACGGTTTTGGCATTTTCGGGGTGGTGTTCTTTCTGCTGCAGGTAGACGCAGGGAATTTCACCGAACACCACCGGTACCCGGTATTCGTTGCGCAGTCCGGCGGCATCACGGGTATCGATATGTGCCTGGTAGACGTATTGGTCATCTTCCCGGCTTATCGGGCACTGAATGATGGTGCCGCGTTCGGCGGCATTTTCGTTGGGCTTTTTGACACACAGGCCCTGGTAAGTCAGTGGGTCTATCAGGGTGTCATAGCCGCACACCTGCCGGCTGACGGCTTCAACCTTTTGTTTGCTGATATCGGTACAGCGGTGATTCAGCACCAGATGCGTTTCGGCGATGCGGTCCAGAACAGGGTTGGGGTCGGTCCAGGTCTGGTCCTGCCAGGCTACTGCGAAGTCGAAATTGGCCTCCGGGTCCAGCGTGGCGAAGTAATCCAGATGGTTAAATACCGCAATGATGGTGTACAGTTCCAGTTCCGGGAACGTGGGGTAAAACAGTACCTGCATGATGAAGTGACCGGCCGCCTTTTTTATAAGAAACAATAGGGAACATGGAAGAACTTAACACATTTAAGCAGGCAGCAGGAGAGCCGCGAATCTGTTTTGCGACAGTAACCAATGAAGCATTTGCAGTAGCCGCTGAAGTGCTGCTGTACAGTTTCATCAAATTCAATCCGTGGTTTGACGGCGATGTGGTGGTGGTTGAGACCGGTGATCTCAGCGACCAGACCAGGGAGCGTCTGAATAACATCTATCCGGTTCGGTTTATCCAATCTTCACCGGAACTTGAAACACGGATGGATGACTTGATCAGCGAGATTCCCTGGCTGGTGAATAAACGGGCACATTTTCATGTGTTTGAGCTGTTTCAGCTGACCGACTATCAGCACATTGTGTACGTGGATGGTGATACCTATTGCTGTGGAGATATCCGCGAGCTCTTTTACCGCGAAGAACCTTTTCTGGCCTGCCCGGATGCATTCACGCTGCGCCGGCAGCTGTGGGACAGGCTTGCAGACCATGCGCCTGAACAGCTGCCCGAAGCTTCTCCATATGGGCCGGATGTGGGTCGCTCATTCAATTCCGGCGTGATGTCGATCAATGGTGAGCTGATCAACCGCCAAACCTATCTGGGCCTGCTTGAAGTGCTGAATCCGCAGGTGTTTGAACGATCTGACTTCGGCGATCAGATGGCTCTGAATGTGTATTTTAAAGGTCAGTTCACTTCCATCAGCGCCTGCTACAACTACATGGTCTTGATCGAGGAATATGTCAAAGGTCTGGAAGACATTACTTCACTGGATGCACGGATCGTACACTTTGCCGGTCGGATTAAACCGTGGTTCGAATTTGCCTATCCTGAGGTGTTGGAAAAAGCCCCGCATTACCTGAAATTCATCGATAACTGGCAGGAGTTGCTGCGAGCGGCCAGGCATCAACAGGACTTACCGCATATCGCTGAGCAGGTGGCCCGGCAGCGCGCCTGGAGCCGCAAACATGCCGGCGAGCTGAGTGTGGAAAACATCAAACGGATCAGCTGATGAGCGAGAATTCAGCACAGCACTTTCAGGGCGTGGATGTGGTGGTGCCGTTTTACAATGAAGCCAGTGTGCTGGCGGATTTATGCCGTGAGTTTGCCGGACAGAAAGATGCCAATGGTCACCTGCTGTCCAGTGACAGCTGGCGGGTGATTGCCGTCAATAATGCCAGTACGGATGATTCAGCCGGGATTATCCAATCGTTTCGCGGACAACCCGGCATGCCCGAAACGATTATTCTGGATGAACCACAAAAAGGAGTGGTGCAGGCGCGCCGGACTGGAACGGATTATGCACTGGCCGATGCCAGGCATCCTTTTGTGCTGCATATCGATGCCGACAATCGTCTGCCGGAAACGCTGATAGCCGATGTCAGCCGGCGGCTGTCATCAGGCCGGGCCGATGTGCTGGCTTATGCCGGTCACTTCAGTCTGGACTTCTGGCAGCGGGTTCCACGGCTGGCGCAACGTTATTATGAATCCACCGGTGTGCTGGAGTTCTGTGCGGAAACCAGGCGGCATTTCGGCTTTGATGAAGCACGCGCATTGTTTACCAGGCAGCTGTTTGAAGACTTTGTCAGAGTGCCGAATCAGCTGGGGCTGGCCATGACCAAGGCCAGCCTGCAGCAGTGTGGCGGCTATTTCCGTGAGTATGATGCTCAAGGCAATGAAATTCTTGGCGAAGCGCGAAATATCTGGTTCCGGCTGGATATGCACGATGCCCGCCTGGACTACGTTGATGATCTGATAGTAACCCTCAACCCGCGTCGGCTGTTGGGAGATCCGGAACGCTGGTGCAGTGGGCAGTCGTATGCCGGCGGAATGACCGACCTGCGTGATATCGATTCTGAAGACAATTATGCCTTGCTGAACCGGCTGGCCGAGAAGGTCGAATTTGCTCCGGTGCGCAGGAATATGATCAAGCGATTTATTATCGAGCCTTGTGTGGTTAAACCACAGCGAATCAAAGCCAACAGCGGGTACTTCACCAGTATAGAAGCAGATTTTCATCAGCAGATTGTCAGGTGGCGTGAACGGCATCCATTGCGGCAATATGCCGATGCATTGCCGCTGGTGCTGGACCTGACCGAACAATACAGCAGCACCATTCTGAATAATATGCGATACCTGCGGGGGCTGAATGGGTAAGCAGGTTGTCAGTGAGTTTCAACGGTGTCCGGAAGACTGCGGAGCAGAGATTCCCGGTCTGGCCCTGGGTGATGACCGCCAGCTTGACTACCCGGAACGCGATACCACCATTGGTCAGACAAACATCGAAGCTGTGCTGGCGGATAAGCCGCTGGAAAATGCCCGGGTGCTGCATGTCGGCATTGGTAATTCCCAACTGGCTGAAAGATTTTCACAGGTGGTGAAACAGATTGACGGCATAACCATGGGCAGGCAGGAGCAGCGGCTTGCCATGAGAATGAATCTGTCTAACTACACGGTTATGGTAATGAATAAATATTCCGGGCAATTGACTCAGCTAACCCCGGGCTATGATTTCATTGTTGATAACAACCTGTTCAGTTATGCCTGCTGCCGCCGGCACTTTATGGTCATGATGGATAATTACCGCCAACTGCTGAAATCAGGCGGCGAGCTACTGACTGAGCGCCGCGGGCTGAGCTGGGTATATCGGAAACCGGATGTATTGGGAATGAGTTTTGCGGAATTGCAATCAATTGCTGATGGCCTGCAGTTTGAGGCAGGCCATTATGCGAACGAGGTTTATTTTCTTCGTGCAGTACAAGGTGTATCCGAATGAGTTATTCAGCGGTGCTTGAAGCTCTGGGTTTTGCGCCGGACCAGCGGGTCGTGGTGTTCAGTGCGGATGATTTCGGCCTGTGTGAATCATCGATTAGTGCAATTGACGACCTGGCGGATTTCGGCATTGTATCTTCGGCATCAATAATGACACCATGCCCATGGTTTCCTGCTGCAGCGGAGTGGGCCAGGAAACATTCTGAATTTTCTGTTGGTGTGCATTTGACCTTGACCAGTGAATGGGACGGCTACCGCTGGCCGCCGCAGGCACCGCGCAGTTCAATTTCCGGCCTGGTTGATCAACTCGGCTATCTTCATCAGCAGCGTGATGAAGTCTTAATGAATGCTTCGGCAGAAAGCGTAGCATTGGAACTGCAGACTCAGGTACAGCTGGCGCTGCAGCAGGATATCGATATCACTCATCTGGACAGTCATATGTATACCGCAGTACGGCTGCCGTTTTTATATGACTATCTGGCATTACAGCAGTTGTTTGATGTGCCGGTAGTGCTGTGGCCGCTGCAGGATCGTCCAAATATCGGTATGCAGCCAGAAGAATTGGATGAAGCCACGCAGGCACTCGGGTTGCTGGTAGAGCAGCATCGGGCATTTTTGTATGACAGGCAGATGTGGACTCGAATGGCGCCGCCTGCAGCCGATGTGGATACTGTCAAGCAGATGTTGTCACAGCTGGAACCCGGACTGACCCGGTTTTATATTCATCCGGCCAAAGATTCACCGGAACTGCGGAGAATAGTGCCCGACTGGCAGTGCAGGGTAGCTGATTATGAGGTCTTTATGAGCCGCGAGCTGCGTCAGTACATTGCACGGTCGGGTATTCAAACGGTTAGTTGCCGTCAGCTGCGAGACACCATCCGTCAGCTTTACCCGAAAATGTAGCAGTGGATTTATCCGCTACCAAGGCATTGGTTTAATACTCTATTGATTCTAGTCAACAAAGAATCCGGCCCAGGCAGTGTTACTGAACTGCTGTTTTAGTGCTTGATAATTTTTGATGGCTTCCGGCATCTGCCGGTCTTCCAGTTTGATCAGTTCCGGTGTCAGCCGGTGTTGAGGCATTTCCAGAAAGTCCAAAATTAATCTGACCTGTCCATCAAAATCGGCACACAACTGCTCATAGACCACAGGCAGGATCGGGTGACCGGTAAAAAAGCGCTCAATTTGTTCCCGATGGGCCAAGGTTTCCTGAAAATCCTGCTGCATTAATTCAGCATCCAGGTTGACCGCGGGCCGCTGCCTGGGCTTTGGCTGATATTGTTTCCCCTGCGCCCGGGCGGCTTCTGAGTCGATAAAAGTCTGCCAGTGACCGCTGTTTCTCGCCAGGACCTGAGACAGGTGCCGCCACACCAGGTTCTTCCGGTACAGATGAATCACTTTAAGATCATCAATCTCTGTCAGCAGCTGCCAGATGTTTTCCCAATTCGGATTGCTGCGATTATCCGGCCAGGTTTGCTGGATACCGGGATGATAGGCGTGATGGACAAAACCGCTGCATTTATTCCCGGACTCATGAGGGTAGGCATACTGTTCAAGAACAGCGGTTGTGGGCAGATCATGCGTATAAGGCAGATCCTGTTTATTGGGGTTTAATAATTCCCCGGCACAGGCAATGGATGGATGCTGATTAAGCGCGGTACGCAGCATATGCGTCCCCGAACGCGGATAAGTGATAACAACAAAGGGTTTTATCGGCATGAAGGCAAAAGACCCGGTCTCTATGACCGGGTCTGATCGGTTAATGCCAACACTGGGTTTTAATCGTCTTCTGAACCAGTGGAGAAATAATTGACGGCACGTTCTAAAACGGCATCACCACTTTGTGCACCAATGGCATCCGGGTTGGCATAGCCTCCTCCGGCTAAGCGGTTTTTATTGATAAGCAGGAAATTGAACAGGCTGTCGCCATCACCATTAAGCGCATTGCCATGGCAACCCATACAACCACCCATGGTGACTGTCGGGGTATTCGGTACATTCAGGATATTGGCTGCAGCGCGGTTATTGGTAAAGATAACCTTGCCGGTTGAGCTATCGGCGGTTGGGCCTGCTACCCCACCTTTGAACAGCTGTACGCCAGGCTGGCTGCTTTCAATGACATCGTTGGCGAGATAGAAGTCAAGCGTGGCAGGGTCAACAGGTTCATTGGCATTCTGCTCGTTAACCGGAATGGCCTGTATCCCTTTCAGCTCATAATACTGCCACACAGAGTTTTTGAATTGACCGGAGCTGGCCATCGCCTGTTTGACTTCGGCATTTACCGCTTCAACTGTATCGGTAATGGTTGGCGGTTGAACCACTGCGATGGGTCCAGCCATGCCAGCAGGAATCTGATAGGTTCCAGGAACAAAGTTATAACCGTTTGACTTAACTACATCGCCCGCTTTAGGCAGGGTGATCGTAACGGGATAAGTGCTGCCGTTATTGATAACTGCAAAGGGTGATGAGCCAGTAGGCGCGTCATATGCCAGTTGATCATAAGAGGTCAGAAAATACACACCGGTGTCCTGGCCGGAAGGTGTTTTCAGGTTGTCCATATGTTGAAAAGTGGCATAGGTAAAGGTCGGGTAATTTTCCATTTTCCGGATAATATGCAGACCAACCAGTCCAAATACACCGGTTTGCGGTGTCGGATCTTCATCGGTACCGGTGTAATAAACCGCTTCTGCAGTGTGATAACGGCCGGAGTTGTACTGGTCATCGGTTAACACCCGCCATGCTGCTTTGATTTCAATTGATTCACTGCTGTCAGTAGTGTTTGGCGGTAAAACCAAATCGGTAGGCGCCTGGTCTTTGCTGGGAGCAGGGAAGAATGTTTGCACATAATCATACTCCGCCTGATTGACCTTGGCTTCAAACAGAATCTGGTAATCATCAAATGGGTTGGATGATGGAGTTGGCGGATTTTTTGGGAAAAATATTGTGTTTTGCCCAATCTGGTTGTTTTCATCCAGATTATTAAATCGAGATTCCGTGTTGCTGACCGTTATGTTCTGATAAGCGAATTGTGGTGCAGTGGTCTGAAAAGGGGGCAGCTTACTGCTGGATTTGGGCAGCAGTTCAGTGCGGTGAGCAAATGATTCCCAGACAAGAATGTTGGTGCTGAAGTTTGAGTTATCAGACTGACCTGATGAATAAAAATCCGGTGCCCCTGAATCAACAAAATTCCCTTTTGGATTGACCACGCCGCGTGTCACCGTTGAGACGCCTGGACTGACTTTGCCGGAAGGCTCGGCCGGTGAATTTAAATAAATAAACTGGCGCCAGGCAAAGCGGGCATATTCCGTGTGATTCGGTGAGTTTGATCCTGAATTATAGGCCGGTGGCTCTGCCGGTAACGCGGGCGGAGTGGCGGTTAAATCTGCCGCGGTGATCGGCTGTCCGCCAGGAAATGACTGGGCAATGGCGCTGCCGGACAGTGCCAGAGCTGCGACAATAACTGCATTGAAGGTTGCGCGGTGGTTCCTGTTGCGCCAACCTGTTTGGGTAATTCTGGTCATCTTTCCTCTCCTTTGTGCTAAAAATTATTGTGTTATGCCCTAAGTTCCTTGGCTAGCCGGGCATCGTCTAGCTGCATGGCAATCTGGTCGAAGTTTTTCACCAGCAACTGCAGATCGTCCGGATTCTGCTTACGGCTGGTCACCTGCAGCGGGTGATTATCAAGACCTAGAAAACGCAGTGCTTTTTGTTGACTGGCTGCCGAAGTCAAAGCCTCGTATTCCAGAAAACAGTATGTCTGTCCGGCAGCCGTGATACGGCTGCAGATTTCCTCGTAGTAACGGTTGTTGAGATCGATATCCTTATACAGCTCATCAAGATCAAGCGTGATTCGGTTGATCGGCAGCCCGGGTTCATCATCATTGCTGTAGTCTTCCCAGATATCCCGGTGCTCGGCGATTACCCTGGATACGTGAGTTTTTATACGATTATTTCGCCGCAGGACAATTTTCTTAATATCCGGATCACCCAGCAATGCATCCAATGCTTCCGGATTTTGCCAGTGAGTCATCTTGAAGCCTATTTGACTGTGCCCCAGCGGCTGCTTCCATAAGCGTTCCAGAAAAGCCAGCGGCCGGCGATCCCGTTCCGCCATACTGCCGAGATTAAATTCGCTGTTCCGCAGTTCCAGCGCATAAAAAATCCCGCGCGGATTAAATATTTCGTGATGACATAAAACGTCCGGGTGTGAATTGAACATGGTGCACAGCATATTGCTGCCGCTGCGCGGTGCCGCCAGAATGACAAATCTTTCGGCGTGTTCAGACATAGGCCGGCCCGGTGACTTTCTGGGTCATACAGCGCAGTGTATTGATCACTTCCAGGCTTTCCGGGTCCACCAGATAAACTGCACCATCATAAGAAGCCGCTGCCAGGTGACCGTTTAGTGGTGTAATTGAGCTGATACCGTTGTCTGCGATCTCAGCATGTACGACCTGTTGCGTGCTCAGTGTCACGCGGATCAGTTCACCCCAATAGTTGGTAACCACCACCACATCCGGTTTTACAAAGCACAATGCTTTAGGTGAGCGCCGGCCCAGATGAATGCTGTGATACAGCACCGCGTCATCCAGTCCATGTATCTTCAGGGTGAAGTCTCGACCGGTACTGGCGACATATTGTCCGCTGGGGTCTATATCGACATCATCAACAATGGCTGTATGACCGGCGTATTCACAGCGCAGCCGTCCATCGTAGTCCCAGCTGGCGATTGAACCATCAGCGCCGCAGCTGACGCCGATCGGCAGATGCGGATGCAGACGCAGTGCCTTTACGGCGTTGTCGTGTACTTTGATTCTGTTGCGCAGGGCGCCGTCGGCAGTCAGATGTGCAACAGTGCCGCTATAACAGCCGACAAACAATTCACCACTGTATTCAGGTAGAGCAGAGGTGCGGATGCTGTTGATCGGCCCTTCCTCCAGGGGAAGGTGCTGCAGTGGTTGCAGCTGTCCGTTGCCGGCATCAAATATGTGCAGGCTCTGATCATGGGCACCAGCGATAACCCGCCGGTGTATGGGATCAACGGTAATGGCATTCATCAATACACGCCCGGAAGGCGGCTCCAGCCGGGTGTGCCAATCAGCGCTGCGGCTGCTCAGGTCAGCAGTACGGATATGCCCGTCATCACTGACAAGCACTATCCGGCTATCGTTTTGCGCGGCAATATCATTAAAGCAGGCATTGCCGGCCGGTTGTTTCTCTGCGCCGATTTCCTGCAGGCAGGTGCCACTGACAGCATCCCAGAGCAGTACGGTGCCATCGAAGGTGCCGGCAACCACCCGGCGGCCGTCGGTCGACCAGTTGAAGGAGCGTTCCCACAGTGCCGGGCGGCTCTCCAGCTGATTGATCTGCCGCAGCCCGCCATCAACATCGGCAGCTTCCCAGATCAGAATGCGTTGATCATAAGCAGCCGACAGAATCTGCCCGCTGTCGCTGGCGACCGCGACTTTTTTTATCCCCGAGGTATGTGCTTCTGTGTCTGCCAGCGGACTGCCGCTGTGCAGATCGAAAACACGAATATGGCCATCATCACAGCCGAGCACCGCACGGCCGTTAAGCGGGTCAATAGCACAGGTATCGGTCTCAGTTTCAAATGGCCCCCACATGCTGAGTTGCCGGCCGGTGTGCAAGTCCCATACTCTCAGGGTCATGTCATCGCCGGAGGTATACAGGCGTCCGGCATGGTGATTGATTGACAGCACATCCTTCTGATGTCCGCGCAGAATGCGTTGAATGCTGCCGTCGTGCAAATCCCACACGATGATGCGCCAGTCGCGTGATACTGAAGCGCCCAGACGTTCATTGATGAAGACAAAATCTTCTACATCATCATCATGTCCCTGAAGTACCTGGCGCATTGATTTGTTGTACAGATCCCAGATGTAGATGTTGTAATCAGATGATGCGGTAGCCGCCAGGCTGCCGTCAGTATTAACACTTACCCGGTTGGCCAGATGCTGGTGGTAACCGAGCAGTTCCACTGCACCGGTGTCCCGGTCAAACAGCGCCACGGCGCTATCGTAGCCTGAGGTGATGATGGTTGAGCTGCCGGGAATTTCCGCTGCACAGGTAACCGGACCGCGGTGCCGGTGAAACACTTCAGGCTGCTGGTGATGGGTATTGAGTCTGTCCATTTCAGAAATGGATTCCTATCTGATGCCGTTGTTTGGGTTGCAGTTCGTTGCAGGGCCGGGCGTTGAATTGCTCCAGGTATTCAGCGGCGGTGATGCCGTTGACTGCAACATTGTTGTAGTCTGCGCCGTTAATCTGTGCCGTCGGATTGTGATCCGCCAATGCATGAATCCACCGGTTGTACATTTGCCTGCGCTCCGCATTGGAATAAAACCAGTTGCTGTTGACGGTGAAGAATGCATTGCTCCACCACAGGTACAGGTTTTGATAGGGCCTGATCTGTTCCAGCAAGCGCTGTGGTTCGGTTAACAGGTTGCAGCTGACATATTGGTGGGGCAATTGCCGATATGCCTGCCAATGCTGTTTGAATGCCGGTGCACCACCCCACTTATCCAGCTCCAGCTGCCAGAAATGCTCCATGTCTGACCAGTCTACGTTCTCCGGCGTAACGTTCTGCCAGAGTTGATAGAAAGTTTCCGGGTGCGGGTTGGTATCAAACAGGTGACGAATATAGCTCGGGTAGTCTTCGCCATCCCACTCATTGACCATCTGCCGGCGAATATTGAGTGCCTGCCGGCTGTAATCAAAAAAGATCACCCGGGTAGTGTCGGTGAAACCATACTGATGCAGTATTCGATTGGTTTTAAAGCCGGCAGCGACAGTGCAAACTGCGTCCAGAGGCTGGTCAGCAGCAGCCGGTTGCAAGTCCTGATACGATTCAATATTCCACAAAAACACACCACGTTGGGCATGCCGGGTCTGGGCGATTATCCCCTCCAGAAACAGCTTTTGATCATCGGTCAATTGCGAATCATCGGCAAACCCGTTAATTGGTTGTCCGACATATTTCTGGAAATGACTGGCCTGATGGCTGCCGACGCCATTCAGATTCAGACGACCCTGGTTGATGGCTTTCGGAAAAGCCAATATCGGCAGGTTATGCCGCAGGCTGATATCAATAAAACGCCAGCCGCTTATCTCGGGCCTGAATTGTAGTTGACCATCGCCGGTAACCAGTTGTCGACCGGGACAGTTATCCGGCTGAATCAATTGATCGGCTTTCATCAAGTTGTGCGATTGTGCTTCCGGCTGGCCAAATTCAGGCTGACCGAAAGAATCGTAATACTGTAAATTGATCAGCAGGCTATCGTTTTTTAATCCGTAACAGCCGTTGCTGTCGATAACCCATTCACCAGTTACGAAGAAATCCTGCTCATCCATCCAGCGATGCAGAGCACCGTGAAAAGACGGCCTGTTCCAATGTGGCGGTGACCATTGTTCATCGATGACATGGCCGGTTTGTTGAATCAGGCAATACCGGTAACCCGCGGCACTGGCCTGATCAAGCAGTTGATTGATATCGTCGGCCTCGATGATGGTGCCATGATAACCATAACGCGACCAGGCAATGGTCAGCTCCCGCAGCCGTGCATTTCCAGTTGAGCCGGATGGTTGATGCAACAGCCCGAAGACCAGCTTATCCATAGGCTGCCTGTTCTGCAGGTTGCAGTCTGGTCAATGATGGTTGCGTAACTGACAGCAGAATGCCTTTGCCGAAATGCTGGATATCGCAGAGCTGAACATCTAACGCCGGTATTGCCTGGTTGACGGCTTGTATAGCGGTTTCCGGTGAAGCCGTCTTGACGTATACGGTGATGATATCGGCCAGCTGCTGGTCAATGAATGAACGCACCAGGGTTAAGCCGCCCTCTACCAGCAATGACTCAATCTGACATTGACGCAGTACTTTCAGTGGAGCCGATAAATCGTGGTCTGAAGCTGGAATAATCACATCATGTTCAGACTCAGCTACAGGCGCAGAGCCAATCACAAAGGTGCGACGTCTGGCCACTGTATAAGCGCACCGTTGTTTTCCGGCAAAAATCACCCGATCCGGCTGGCGGTCTGGCTGGCGTCCCAAGCGTTCACTGCGGGCAGTCAACTGCGGGCTGTCGTTCAACCAGGTATTGGCACCTACTGCTACGGCAGCATAACGCTCACGCAACTCATGCACACGACGCCAGTCGGTGTCACAGGAAATACACTCCTGATAACCATTTTGGGTAGTGCTCAGGCCGTTTTCATGCAGCGCGAAGTTGATATGCACTAATGGCAGCTGGTGTTCTGCGACTGTGCCGATGTGCTGCTCATCATCATTGTTAAATTGCAAATTACCGTTGCTGTCGCCGGTAATTTCCAGCATATGTCCCATGCGTTCGCGCTTGGTCAGTAAGTAACCGGCGGAATGTCTGTTGGCGTGGGCCGGAACCGGCAGGCGTCCTTTAACCTTGATGCCCAATTCCTGCAGAGTGCTGAGCTTGAGTGGATTATTGGTCAACAGCTGGATAGATTCGACGCCCAGATCGCGCAGAATATCTGCGGCCTCATCATAGGTGCGCGAATCGACCGGAAGGCCCAGCAGGGTATTGGCCTCAATGGTATCGTGCCCCAGTTCCTGCAGCGCATAGGCGCGGATTTTGTTGCTTAAGCCGATACCACGACCCTCCTGGGGGAGGTAAAGCACAATGCCATCATTTTGCTTGATGTACTTAAGCGCAAAATCCAATTGCTGTTTGCAATCGCATTTCAGCGAGTTCAATACTTCAGAGGTAAAACAGGCTGAATGTACCCTTACCGGTAAGTTTTCACGGTTTTTCGTGTTGCCGAAAATAACTGCAGTGGAGAGATCACCGTTGACTCCACGGTAGATTTTGACATCAAACGTGCCGAATTCGGTAGGCAGGCTGGTTTCTGCCTCCAGCGTAATCCTTGTTGTTAAGCCATCCATGTAAATTCTGTCCCAAGCAGAATGTCATAGGCCAGAGGCAAAAGTATTTGCCCCCCTCAAAATACTTATACTTTTATCATATACCGGTTGAAAACTTTATTCCATTCCTAACCGGACGGCTGCAGTATGGCTTGTTTTTGTTATCTATTCCGTGATCGGTTACAACATTTTGGCAAGAAACTTTCCGGTGTGGGATGTTTTGCGTTTTGCGATTTGCTCCGGCGTGCCCTGAGCAATGATGCGGCCGCCACGGGAGCCACCTTCCGGACCCAGGTCGATAATCCAGTCAGCGGTTTTGATCACATCCAGATTGTGCTCGATGACTACCACGGTATTGCCGTGATCACGTAACCGGTGCAGTACTTTCAGCAATTGCTGAATGTCATAGAAATGCAAACCGGTAGTTGGTTCGTCAAGGATGTACAACGTCTGACCGGTATCACGCTTGGACAGTTCACGGGCCAGTTTGATGCGCTGGGCTTCGCCGCCAGATAGTGTGGTGGCGCTTTGTCCAAGGGTGATATATGACAGTCCGACATCCATCAATGTCTGCAACTTGCGTGCTACTACCGGTACCGGTTCAAAGAATTCCAGTGCATCCTCAACGGTCATCTGCAGCACTTCGTGAATATTTTTGCCCTTATAGGTAACAGTAAGGGTCTCCCGGTTGTAGCGTTTGCCGCCGCATACGTCGCAGGCAACAAAAATATCCGGCAGAAAGTGCAT
The DNA here is from genome assembly GCA_028289455.1 of Wenzhouxiangellaceae bacterium. Lineage (GTDB taxonomy): Bacteria > Pseudomonadota > Gammaproteobacteria > Xanthomonadales > Wenzhouxiangellaceae > JAJFKX01. Next base: position 29,260 of record JANQPN010000007.1, on the reverse strand, counting down.
TTCCACCCGGATCATACCGTCGCCATGACAGGCCTCGCAGCGGCCACCTTTGACGTTAAAACTGAACCGTCCGGGTTTATAGCCGCGAGAGCGTGACTCCTGAGTGCCTGCAAATAATTCCCGAATCGGAGTGAACAACTGAGTGTAGGTCGCCGGATTGGAGCGCGGTGTTCGACCGATCGGGCTTTGGTCGATGTCCACTACCTTATCAAACAGTTCCAGATTGTCTGCCTTTTTGAATGGCGCTGGCGTTTCACTGGCGCCGTTGAGCTCGCGTGCTGCCAGGCGGTATAAGGTATCGTTGATAAGCGTGGATTTACCCGAACCGGAGACACCGGTGATGCAGGTAAACACGCCGGCAGGCAGCTTTAAGCTGACCTGTTGCAGGTTATTGCCGCTGGCGCCTTCCAAAATAAAAAACTGGTCGTCTTTGGCTTTGTGCCGTTTTTCAGGGATGCTGATTTCGCGCTCACCGGAAAGGTATTGCCCGGTGAGTGATCGGCTGCATCCGGCCAGCCCGGCGTAGTCACCGCTGTAGACAATTTCTCCACCATGCACGCCTGGGCCCGGGCCGATATCAACCACATGATCAGCTGAACGGATAGCTTCTTCATCATGCTCCACCACAATCACGGTATTACCGAGGTCTCGCAGTTGAAACAATGTCTGCAACAGCCGTTCGTTGTCACGCTGATGCAGGCCAATCGAAGGCTCATCAAGAATGTACATAACGCCGACCAGCCCCGCGCCGATCTGGCTGGCCAGCCGAATACGCTGTGCCTCACCACCGGATAAGGTATCGGCCTGCCGGTCCAGTGTCAGGTAATCCAGCCCTACATTCACCAGAAACTGCAGCCGCTCATATACTTCACGAATAATCCGAACCGCTATTTCACCGCGCCAGCCGGGCAGTTCCAGCTGCTTGAAAAAACTCAGACTGTCTTCTATCGACCAGGAGGTGATGGTGGGCAGGTTATGTTCGGCAATCAGTACATTACGGGCCGACCGGTTAAGCCGGTGCCCATTGCAGTCAGGACATGGCTGGCTGCTGATATATTTGGCCAGTTCTTCACGGACAATCCGCGAGTCAGTTTCTCGGTAGCGGCGTTCCAGATTAGGGATGATGCCCGGGAACCGGTGGCTGCGCTGATGCCGTCTGCCGTCAGTGATGTAGGTAAATTTAATGTTCTCTTCGCCACTGCCATGCAGGATGATCTGCTGAATCTTCTTGGGCAGCCGCGCAAAAGGTTTTTCCACATCAAAGTCATAATGTTTGGCCAGTGACTGAACCATCTGGAAATAATAGGCATTGCGGCGGTCCCAGCCGCGGATGGCGCCGCCGGCCAGGCTGAGCTTGGCATTGCCGACCACTCTGTCGGGGTCGAAAAACTGGCTGATTCCCAATCCATCACAACTGGGGCAGGCGCCGTTGGGATTGTTGAACGAGAACATTCTGGGTTCCAGTTCCGCCAGGCTGTAATCGCACACCGGACAGGAGTAACGCGCTGAAAACAATAATTCATCCGTGACACCGGTTTCACCCTGCATCGGCGCCAGCAATACCAGTCCATCGGCAAGTGACAATGCGGTTTCCAGTGATTCCGCCAGCCGCTGCTTGATATCCGGACGCACTTTGAAGCGATCAACCACTACCTCGATAGTGTGCTTCTGGCGTAACGCCAGTGCCGGGACCTCGTTCAGATCATATACCGTGCCATCCACCCGGGCGCGCACAAAGCCCTGGGTTCGCAACTGGTCAAACAGTTGTTCATGTTCACCTTTGCGGTTGCGTACCACCGGTGCCAGCAGCATCAGCTTGCTGCCTTCAGGCAGTGCCACAATGCTATCGACCATTTGGCTGATGGTCTGCGCTTCAAGGTTTTCATGGTGGTCTGGGCACCGCGGTGTTCCGACCCGGGCGAACAGCAGTCTCAGGTAATCATAAACCTCGGTAATGGTTCCGACGGTAGAACGTGGGTTGTGCGAAGTGGACTTCTGTTCGATGGAAACCGCCGGTGACAGTCCCTCAATATGATCTACATCAGGTTTTTCCATCATGGACAGAAATTGCCTGGCATAGGCGGATAATGACTCGACATAACGACGCTGACCCTCGGCATACAGGGTGTCAAACGCTAAAGATGACTTGCCTGATCCGGAAAGTCCTGTAAAAACAATCAGTTGGTCGCGAGGCAGATCAAGATCAACATTCTTGAGATTATGCGTACGCGCGCCACGGATATGAATGGTGTCCATGCGAAAAAAGCTTTTCCAAATGTGCCGGAGCAAACCCCCAATCATACTGGGTTGTGGTGGTCTACCGCAAAGGGGATAGCAAACTATTTTCAGGAATTGATGAAAACCATGACGTTTGCCGGTGGTTGGGTGCTGGTGTGAGCGGATAGTATGGCGAGAAATCTAATTTTGATATCCTTGCACAGATGAACCCTATAAAAGCGATGCAGATACTGTCGGGCAGTCTGCTGAACCCTGAGCTTGATCTGGACGGCTATCAGCAGCAGCTGAATCAGCGCGGCTGGGTGGTCATCGAAAATGCTCTGCGCACAGAAGTGGCTGAGACATTGCACGAGGTGCTGGCTCATCAGGTGCCGTGGTCACTGGCTTACGTGGATCAGGAAGGTTCCAAAAAAATCTGGGCGGATGAATTGCAGCAGCTGTCCGCGCAGGAGGTCCAGGCAGCAGAACAACTGGCATTGCAGCAGGCGCGGGTTGGCTTCTCGTTTCTGTACCATACGTACATGATGATTACGGCTTATCAGGAACGCCGTAACCCGAGATTACCCCTGCACAAGGTGACTGAATACATCAACCAGCCGGAATGGCTGGGTGTGATGCGCCGGATAACCGGTGAGCAGCGGATAATTAAAACCTCCGCTCAGGCAACCCGCTACTCTGCCGGGCATTTTTTAACCAAGCACAATGATCACCAGAGCGGTGAACTGCGATATGCAGCATACGTCATTAACCTGACCCGTGAGTGGCAGCCCGACTGGGGTGGTTTGCTGCAGTTTATGGACGAGCAGGGTCAGGTTACCGATACAGTATGTCCAAGGTTTAATTGCATCAGCCTGTTTAAAACGCCAAGGCTGCATTGTGTCTCCAGTGTGGCGAATTATGTGGAAGCTGAGCGCTTGACCATCACCGGTTGGCTGCGGGGGCAGGATTAACATGGCCGGTTCTAATCAGAGTATCTCGTTATGATGTTTTTTATACCTAATCTGTTAACTGCTCAGCAGGCGCAGGCTGTCAGGCAATTACTGTCCAAAGCCCGGTTTGAAGATGGAAAGTTATCCGCAGGCGCAGGTTCTGATTACCAGAAAAATAACCTGCAGGCAGATACAGAGGATGAAAACTGCCGCCAGGCACAACTGATTATTCAGAAAACACTGGCCGCCAATGCGCAGTTCCGAACACTAGCGGCGCCACGCAAGGTCAGGCCGGTTACTTTTAACCTGTACCGGGAAAATATGTATTACCGCGATCATACCGACCATTCCATCCTGCCCGGTAATCCGATGGTGCGCGGCGATTTGTCGATGACGCTGTTTTTAAGCGAGCCGGACAGTTATGCCGGCGGAGAGCTGGTGGTCGACTGCGACAGCGAACGGGCAGTCAGCATCAAACTGCCGCTGGGACATGCAGTGATTTATGATGCCTGCACCATGCATCGGGTAAATACCGTTACTTCAGGTGAGCGTCTGGGTGCTGTGACCAGCATTGAAAGTATGATCAATAATCCGATGCAGCGTGAGTTGATCGGCGAGCTTGCGCAGCTGACCCGCTGGGTGCAGGATCAGGCGCCGCAGAGCAAAGCGGAGCGGCGCGCCAATAAAATTTACGCCAATCTGCTGCGCATGTGGTCCGAGACTTAAGCGATCCAGGCAATGCCTGCAGCAGTTTGCACCAATTGTGGCAGCAGCCTGACTGAGCAGGCGGCCTATTGCTGGCATTGCGGTCAGTCGGTAAAAACAATCAACCGCGCCTGGTATCAAATTGCCAGGGAAATGCTGGTTGATCTGTTCGACGTTGACGGCAGAATGCTGACTTCCCTGCGTATGCTGCTCACCCGACCGGGCCTGCTGAGCAGAGAGTATATCAGCGGCCGGCGAACAGCTTATACCTCACCGGTGCGTCTATATCTGGTGATCAGTCTGGCGTTCTTTTTTGTATTGTCATTGCAGCCTGAAGGCAATGTTTCCGCTTCTGCAGATGGCATACCCCTGGATGCCTATTCGCAGGCAATGTTTTTGTTATTGCCGTTGTTTGCGTTGCTGTTGAAGGTTTTTTACCGCAAGCCCTATTACTTGGCGCACCTGGTATTTACGGTTTATCTGTTCAGTGCAATATTTATCATTCTGGCGGTTATGCTGCCGATTGAATCAGCCGCTGACCGGTATACGGCAGTAGCCGTGGTGCAGTTTATTTTGCTGATCAGCATGCTGGTGTATTGTGCAATGGCGTTACGCACAACCTATCCTGACAGCTGGTCTAAAACTATTTTTAAGCTGACAGGGCTGCTGATTTTGTTTATGCCGATGCTGGGTGGAGCGATAGCTCTGGCAAATTTCCTGGATGGGCGAATCGGCGCCTGATACTGTTTTGACGGGCAGCTGAAATTCACTTGGTAAAATTGAGATTATTCGCCTATACTGAAATAACTTAGGGGAAACAGGGGGAATCCGTGCAGTCTCATCAATGCGCAGCGGCGTTGCTGATGAGTATGTGATTCATCAAACCAGCATATCTCGTATGAGAGGCAATGCTTTGTGTCTTCATGACTGCTGACACCCCACCATCGTAGATACGATTCGCTAAGTTCAGGGAAGCGCTGATGTGTAATCAGCCGAGGATGAGCAGAGCCAGGTGCTCTGTGCTTACATAAAAGGGAGATCTCTATGATTATTACCAATATTGCAGACGGCCAGGTGACCAACGACAAACTGGTGGAATTTAATTTCCGTGACATCGCGTACAGTGTGACCGGTGACAACGGCACCACTATTTCCAGTCAGGTACCAGCTCAGGGGTATACCGATATTGACGTCACAGCGGCTGGTAATCCGCCTTACACGGTCCAGCTGGGCTATGTTAACGGTTCATACCGCGCAGCGCCGGTTACGGTAAATTCACCTGATGCGCTGTGTATGTTCTGGATGGCCTTTCCGGCAGGGCCGAATGGACCGACGACGTTTGTGTTTGAAAAATCATAAGCTTTAAGCAGTCCTGCAGGCCGCTGTGAATGGTCCGGCTCACCGGGTTGTGCAGCGGCCTGTTCTTGAAGCATAAGCCAGGTTGTCATCATGAACGCTGAATATGCTGAATTGTGCAAAGGATTATCGTCGCATAGAAGATCGATGATACTGGATTCGGTGACTGCAGCATTGGCTGAGAACACCGCTGATGCCGTTGCCTACGCCGTCAATGGGCACGCACTTGCGCTGGCCGGTCGATTGCAGGATTCCGCTGCAGCTTACGCGACGTCGCTGAGTATCGACACGGACCAGCCGGAAGTCTTATCCGACTACATACAGGTAATACTGGGACTGGGTGATACAAACAAGGCAGCAGCAGCAGCAAGGTCTGCGATTGAACGCTTTCCCGATTCCGTTGAATGTCAGTTTACTGCGGCCGGTGTATTTGAGCGGCTGGGTGAAAGTACATCCGCTGAACAGGCTTTGCGCCGAACCTTAGAGCTCAAGCCGGCTTCCGGCCCGGCGAACTCTAAACTGGCCAGGCTGCTGACTGACCGGGGAGAGTATGCACAAGCGCTGTCTTATGCACGAATGGCTGTTAAACAGATGAACGGGGATGCAGCGCTGCACAACACACTGGGGCATATATTGCACTGCCTGGGTCGGCCCGATGCGGCCATTGATAGTTTTGAAAAAGCAGCACAGTTTCAGCCTGACTGGCATATCGCCTGGCATAACCTGGGGCGGGCGTGCAGTGATGCCGGTGATGCGGAGCGTGCTGTTGAAATGTACCGGAAAGCAATCTGCTGTGAGCCCGGAAATGCTGCATCACATGGAAACCTGGCAACCGAGTTATTGAAACTGGGTCGCTGGAAGCAGGGTTGGGCCTCTTTCGAGTGGCGATTTGGCCAGTCTGGAAAAATTCCACAGCGCGATGGGTATTACGCACCGGTTTGGCAAGGCCAGCAGCTCTCAGGTGAATCGGTGATGGTATGGGTTGAGCAGGGGCTGGGAGATAATCTGCAGTTCCTGCGTTTTACCCGGGCAGTTAAGGAGCGGGGCGGGAAGTTATGGCTACAGGCTCCGCCACAGTGTGCCGCGCTTTATCGTCATTGCAGCTGGATTGACCGGTTGATTATCGCACCGGAGGTTGCTGAAGGGTTTGACTTCCAGGTTCCGTTGATGAGTCTGCCGCATGTCTTGAATATTGATTCGGAACATGAGCTGATGATGGATGGGCCGATACTGAATGCGCCCGCGCTAAGCCGGCGAATGCAGGCTCTATTAGCCCAATACAACACTGCACAATATCGGGTCGGTTTGGTATGGGCCAGCAGTCGTCATCATGACATGCATTTGATCCGCGACTGTCCACTGGACCTGCTACTGCCATTGAATCAGATTAGTGGTGTCCAGCTGTTTTCATTTCAGTATGGTCAAGGTTCTGCGGAAATTGCCGGGAATAACCGGCATGGCGTGGTTGATCTGTCCAGTGAAATTGATGGTTTTGCGAACACAGCAGCATTAATCAGTGAAATGGACCTGATAATTACTGTGGATACGGCTATGGCGCATCTGGCCGGCTGCCTGGGTGTCAGCACCTGGGTGTTGCTGGGTGAACCATGCGACTGGCGCTGGCAATATGGACGCGAGGACAGTCCGTGGTACCCATCAGTGCGTTTATTCAGACAGCAGGTGCCGGGCAGCTGGCAGCCTGTAATCGACAGGGTCAGCCATATGCTGTCAGCTGAGGTGAGTCGCTCGCTGGGTTAACCGGCTATGCGAGCTCAGCCAGGCGCGCATTCAGTGTCTGCCATTGCTGTGTCCAACGGCGTTTAAGTATCTGCTGTGCGCGTTGCCGGAATTCCGGTGTGATGTATCGGCAGTCTCCGATATTCTCTCCGGGATACAGTTTGTGCAGCGCAGCAGTTAAGACTGATTGATCAGCGATCAACTCATCATAGGAAAGCTCCACGGCCGGCACTTGCTGCAATGCATTTTGTGCCCGAAGTAAACCATTGAGCAGATCATCCATGCCTCCCCGGGGCTGAGCAACAGCATTGACTGGGTAATTCCATTCTGCACGCTGCATGGCATAGGCTATGTCTGCCAAAGACCTGGTAATCCGAATAATGGCGATTGAGTGAGCGTGCTTGAGCAGCCATTGTGAAGTGGCAAACGGCTGCACCACGTCTTTATAGCAATGGCCTTCCGGTTTAACGGTGTCCGACAGGAAGCTGAGCAGCTGCTCGGTCTGAAACCGGTTTTCAGGTGGAGCAAACTTACTCGGGCTGCCGGTTGCCTGATCATTCCCGAACCAGCGATCAGGATTAAGCAGTTCACCGGCACTGGTCCATTCCGGGGCTCGCAGCTTCAAAGCCCGGCTCGTTTGCTCGAATGTCAGTGTCGACAGCGAACGCGGCAGGCCAATAATAAACAGCGAGCGCATCACCGAGTCAGCAATAACGGGCGGTAAAGTTTTTTAAAACCTGGTGGGCGAAAGGTGTTTCAACCCGGGATACTTTATCGATCAGTTTTTGCGCATCCTCGGGTGCAAAATAACCATTGTGCTTATACGCTTTGATGCGGGTAATAAATACACCGGCATCCGATTCAGGGTGGAATTGAGTAGCGTAAATATTTTCGCCGACCCGGAACATCTGTACCGGACAATCGCGTGAAGTAGCCAGCAGTGTGGCCCCGGATGGCAATGTGTCACAGGCTTCCTTATGCCCGACCAGGGCCTTAAAGGTGGTTGGCAGATCACGCAGTAAAGGGTCCTTCCGACCATCACTGGTTATTGTGATGTCTACTCCACCTACCGGCTCGCCGTACTGCCGGGAAATTTTAGTACCGAGGTAATTACCCAAAAGCCCGTTGCCTGAACAGGCGCCGAGAAAAGGGATATCGTCCGGAATCACACTTTCGAACAGCTTTTGGAAATCTGCTTCGACTTTTTTTTGTTCCGCACTTTTCAGCGGTTCCGGCGTGCTGATATCAAAAGGACTGCCACCGACAATGATGGCACGATAATCGCTCGGATCAATGTCGGGTATACCGGTGGTTTCAATGCGAATTCTTTCGACCCGCTGCCGGGGAATGTCACCAACCCGTAGAAAAGCTTCAAACTCACTGTCGGAAACCAGGTCTTCAGGGCGCAGTTGCAGCAATAGAATATTTTTCATTAAGTCGTTAGCGGGCAATCAGCCGGATAAATAATATAAGAACTGGATACGGTACTAATCTATGGATGATTAAGCAGCTAGTGTAGCAAGTGCTGTCAGCTGTATGTTGTGCAATGAGATGTTCAGTCGCCTACCCACACTATAGACTGTAAAGTGATATCCGTAGTAAGGGTGTAAGATATCTATAGCAGATACTGCAGCAGCAAGAATGCTCTATTTTGACAGGAATGTAGATGGTCCAAAGACGCATGCACTGGTCATAGGCGTGGGTCACTACCGGCATATGCCCGGCGGAGCAGAAGAAAGAGATCAGGTAATCGAACAGATCGGCATTCTGAAGCAGCTGACATCACCTCCCCGGTCTGCGCTGGCCATGGCTGATTGGCTGAAACAAACTGCAGATAACTGGAAGGCACCGGTGGCAACAGTCGACTTGCTGATTTCACCAGCAGCGGCAGATGAAGAAGTGGGTGCGCCGGGCAGCACCTTCAAACCCGCTACCATCAATAATATCCGACTGGCCTATGATGAATGGAAAGCCCGTTGTGATGTGCACGAAGATGATATTGCTGTGTTTTTCTTCAGCGGCCATGGCGTGGAAAAGTCAGAGCACTATCTCCTGGCCGAAGATTTTGGTGAGTTTCCCAACAATCCCTGGTTGGGTGCGTTTGCGTTTGATTCGACCCGGCGTGCGTTTCATTCAGTCAAAGCCAACACCCAGTGCTTTTTTGTGGATGCCTGCCGCAAGGTCACTTCCAGCATGCTCAGGCAGGCGATCAGTGTGCCGCCGCTGGATATAGTGGATTTGGCCAACAGTGCTGACTGTCTGTTTAACCTGACCATGAAGGCCGCAGCGAAAAATGAAGCTGCGCACGGCGAACCCAGGCAGGCCTCCTATTTTACCCAGGCATTACGAAGAGCACTCAGTGGTGGTGTGGCCACCAGAGTGGACGGCAGCTGGCAGGTGGAAAGCAGTCAGGTGTCTGCCCGAATTTATGAAGTATTGGGCCTGATTAAGGAAGATCAGCGTTTCCCGCAGCGCTGCACCAGTGAAATAAGCGATTCCAGAACGTTGCTGGAAACACCCAACCCGCAGGTGCGTCTGACAGTGGAGTGTCAGCCTGATGAAGCCAATGCGCATGCGCAATTACGCTGTACGCTGCTGCCGGAAGGCATGGAGACAGTACATCCGTCCAACGGTTCGGCCTGGCAGCTGGATATGGAAGCGGGTATCTACCAGGTGGCGGCAGAGTTCTCAGCGTCCGGATTTAAGCCGGCATCGAGTTTGATACCTATCGCACCACCATTGGAAAATATCAATTTGGATTGTGCGCCATGAACCGGATTCGCGTCGAAATACCCAGCAACTTTCCCAATGTGAGGGATGTGCCGGTGCATGTTGAGGTGCTGAATGCTTCGATGGACCCGGTACACAACCGTTGGACCACGCTGGGCGGGAATACTGAAATTAATGTGGAGCCGGGATTCTATGTGGTGCAGGCAGAACTGCCTTCCGGCCACAAGCTGCAAAAAGCACTGCAGGTAACAGCCGGTGAAACTGCCAGCGCAGTACTGGATACCGAGGGTTTGAGCCCCGATCAATTTCAGGCCTGGGCGTATCTGACCAAAAACATGACGGTGGCGCCGTTACAATCTTTAAATGCACAGCGCTTTCACGGTGCCTGGTTGCGGTTATGGCGAAAAGACAATAATGGCTGGCAGACTACAACGACAGATTTTCAGGCTGATTGTCACTGGAGTGAGGATGGTGTCAGTTATGATCTGGCCAGTTTTGGCGGCCCGCAGTTCCTGCAGGTAGGTGGCCCTTCAGTTGCCTGGAAACTGGTGGCCTTGCCCGGTGCTCAGAATCTGCGGATTCTGATTCGTCCTGCAGTTGGCCCGGAAGGCGAAGTGCATCCTTTGGATGTAACAGTTGCTACGGCCAACCCACCGGCCGATTCAATGTTGTCCATGCTCAGTTCCGGATCGGTCGACAGGGCCAGACAGATGGATAATGCGGGTTTGGCCGAGTCACTGTTGTATGGCAAGATCAGAGACCCTAGCGCAGCTGCAGTCGGCGGCTATTTTCTGCTCAAAATCCGCGACCTGAACCGATTGCACGATTGGACCAGGAACCTGGCCAACTGGATTGACTGGATGGCGGATGGCCCGGTCATTCGTGCCTGGCACATATTGCTGCAGGCCAGTAAAGACGCCGATGCTGATCGTGATGCTGTCCGTGCGGAAGCACGCGGTTTGCTGTTGCAGGCCGTTGAGAGGGGTATTCCGACCTATACCGAAGGGCTGCGTCTGTTACGTGACGGTCTGACCAGCTTGAGCCATTATCAGGATGATGATGCGCAGGTACAGGCTGCCAAGGCACAGGTGGACCGGTATGCCGAACAATGTGACTGGAGCACCCCGACCACTACATTTTTGGGCGCATCGCCGGATGAACCAATGTCCGAGCCATTATTCGGCAAGCCGGAATCATTGGAGGATATCGCTTTCCTATTTGCTGTTGATACTGAAGAGCTGGTCAGGCAGGGGATATTACCGGTAGGCGCAGAAATCAGTTTGAGCCAATCGGATGGTTCCAGGGTGCAGGCTGCTATTCAAGAAGGCGGTAAGGTTAAGCTGGGTGGCAAACTGTATCCAAGTCTTGAGCAGGTGGCTGCCACCATCGGCTATGACAAAGTTTCAATTCAGGACATGATTGCACGCGGAATAGATCAGACAGCTGTTGCTGACCAGATCAAAGCAGGCGTGGAATCATTGCGGCTGGGCAAACTGACCAATTACGTACAAAGTAAATTACAACGTTAACTGCGGTGGTTGATATGCATATTGCTTTTCTACCGGCAAGATTTGGTGATTCCATCGTAATCGATTACCAGGACGATAATCAGGCACGGCGGGTGTTGATCGATGGCGGGACTTCAGGTACCCGGCATGACATTCGCAAGATATTGGAGGATGGCTTAACCGAGCTGGAACTGGTGGTGGTTTCACACATCGACCGTGATCATATTGAAGGCATTCTGAAAATGCTGGAAGAGACTGAGCCCGGCTTCAGTACCGGGGATTTCTGGTTCAATGCATGGAACCATTTACCCAAAGGTGATACCGAGACTTTCAGTGCAGAGCAGGGCGAGCGGCTTTCCAGGCAGTTACGCATTCGTGATGTGCCATGGAATAAGGCATTCGGTGGAAATGCAGTAGTCATTCCCGATAGTGGCGATCTGCCGGTAGTAGAGCTGGCAGGGGGCTTAACCCTGACGCTGCTCGGGCCGACGCATCAGAAGCTTGCCGATTTGGCATCCAAGTGGGAAGACGAAGTACTGGCCGCCAATCTGAATCCGGGTTTTGGATTGGATGAAAATGATGAAGAAATAGATTTGGATGTTGAATCTTTTGATGCCGTTGATATCCCTGATGTTGCAGCACTTGCCGCCACACCGTTTGAAGATGATGACTCACCAGCCAATTGCAGCAGCATCGCATTTATTATGGAACACGCCGGCAAACGTGTATTGATGCCCGGTGATGCGGATGTTGAAACCCTGTTGCATGGATTAGAACGCTTTTCGCCAGGTACACAGGTAGCTGTTGATCTGGTCAAGCTACCGCATCACGGCAGCTCACATAATGTATCCAGGGAGTTACTGGAAAAAATTGACTGCAGGCGATATATGTTTTCCAGTAATGGTTCGATTTTCCACCATCCCAAGCCGGAAGCGGTGGCGCGGGTGATTCAGTTTGTCGATCAGCCCGAGTTGATATTCAACTACCGCAGTGAAGAAAATGCCATTTGGGAAGAGGGGTTTCTACAGCGCCAGCATGGCTATACAACCCTGTACCCGGATGCCGGAAGTGCCGGCATCAGCGTGACGTTGTGAAGGGGCAGATTATGCCTGTTGCTTAAATATTGTCTGCATGCAGACCACCAGATCACGCACATCAGCGAAAGTATTGTATAGCGGTACCGGCGCAATACGCATAACATCAGGGCGGCGCCAGTCGCAGGCATAACCTTTAGCGCGCAGCTGCTGGAATAACTGCTCGCCGGCCTCGGTACCTGCTTTAACACGTACCGATAACTGGCAACCACGCCGTTCCGGTTCGGGTGGAGTGATGATTTCAAGATGATCGCTTAACATGCTGTTCAGCAGTTGTTCCAGATAACCGGTCAATGCCAGTGACTTAGTGCGCAGAGCATCCATGCCGGCATCGTTGTGAATCGCCAGCGCTGCTATCAGTGGTGCAGCCGTCATCAACGGCGGGTTGCTGATCTGCCAGGCATCAGCACCGCCGGCCCAGTCGATATCCACCGGCATATCAAACCGGGTTGCCGGTGCGTTGGCCCACCAGCCCGCCAGCTTTACCAGATCGGGATTGTTATGATGGCGGGCGTGAATAAAACAGCCACCCAGGGTGCCGGGGCTGCCGTTCATATATTTATAACCGCACCAGGCAGCAAAGTCGGTGCCTGAATCATGCAGTTGCATGGGCAGGTTGCCGGCGGCATGCGCCAGATCAAAACCGGCCAATGCGCCGGCTTTATGGGCTGCGCGGGTAATTCGCGGCAGATCAAAAAACTGGCCCGTCAGAAACTGCACACCGGGGAACATGACCAGGGCAACCTCATGACCCTGTTGTTCCAGCAGGTGCTCCAGCTGAGATTCATCAATCAGCCGCTGGCCATCTGGCGGGGCGATTTCGATCAGGTGCTGCTCCGGGTCCAGTCCATGCCACCGAAGTTGGGAAATTACCGCATAGCGATCAGAAGGAAATGCGCCTTTCTCAATAACGATTTTGCAGCGTTTTCCCTGCGGCCGGAAAAAACTGGCAAGCAACAGGTGAAGGTTGACCGTCAGTGCATTCATGACGGTAATTTCTGCAGCCTCAGCACCAACCAGTGAAGCCATACTGCTGTTCAAATCCTGCATATATTTCAGCCAGGGCTTGCCGCCCTCAAACTGCCGGTCGAAGCCCTGATAGCGCCAGATGTCCATGGCCAGATCCACATGCTGTGCCACCTGTTTGGGTTGCAGACCCAGTGAGTGACCACAGAAATATCGCATTGGATTGCCATCGGTATGAACAGGAAAGTGAAACTTATCCCGATAACCGGCCAGCGGGTCGGCCTGATCATATAGCGCTGCCTGTGCGAGCAGCATCTGGTGTTGTTCGTTCATTGGTTTGTGACGATAGACTCGAGCATCCTCGAGCATGAATCAGTAAAATGCTGCATAGTACCTTACTTAACAAGCTACCCCAATTATGCAACTTGATGATTTTGATTATCAGCTTCCTGCTGAGTTGATTGCGCAACAGCCATTGCCGGAACGCAGTGCATCCCGCCTGCTGCATGTACAGCGCGATACACAACAGCTGCACGATCATCAATTTACCGATCTGCTGGATTTATTACAGCCGGGGGATTTGCTGGTTACCAACAATACCCGGGTTTTGCCGGCGAGGCTGCATGCACATAAAGACAGCGGCGGCAAAGTGGAAATCATGCTGGAGCGGCTGCTTTCTCCAACTGAAATGCTGGCCCAGGTCCGTGCCAACCGACCGCTGAAAACCGGGGCCAGAGTGGTTGTTGATAATGGCGTCGAGCTGGTTTTGCTGGGCAGGCAAGGGGAGTTTTATCACTTTAAAAGTGAGACGGTGGATCTGGAGAAGATTCTGCACCAGCATGGACAGATGCCATTGCCACCCTACATAACCCGGAATCCTTCAGCGATTGATGAGAACCGGTACCAGACGGTTTTTGCTGATGTGCCCGGCGCAGTGGCAGCTCCGACTGCCGGCCTGCATTTTGATGATGTATTACTTGAGGCTCTGGCCGAAAAGGGTATAGGGAGAACCGAGATTACCCTGCATGTCGGGGCAGGGACTTTCCAGCCGGTCCGGGTTGACGATGTGCAGAAACATAAAATGCATGCGGAGTATCTGGAAGTCGGTGAGGCGACCTGTGCCGCTATAGCGAAGACCAAAGCCGCAGGAGGTCGAGTCATTGCAGTTGGTACAACCTCTGTGCGGGCGCTGGAAACTGCTGCAACTGATGGGGGGCTGAAGCCTTATCAGGGCGACAGCCGGTTGTTTATCTATCCCGGTTATCAATTCCAGGTAATTGACGCATTACTGACCAATTTCCACCTGCCCAAATCAACGCTGCTGATGCTGGTGTCAGCGTTAGCCGGCAGCGGGTTGATCAAACAGGCTTATGCGCATGCTGTGGCGGAGCGTTACCGATTTTTCAGTTATGGTGACGCGATGTTGATTATGTGAGTTTTATACAGTCTGGTTATTGCAGTTCATATTGTGTGGCACTTACAAAGCTGCAATTCAAAAGTACCCGATTGGTCGACTATAAACGGATTGAAATAAATAATGTCATGTTAAAATTATCGAGAATAATTTCGCTTTGAAAGCCTGATGAAATTTGACCTGTTACACAGCGAGGGTAATGCCCGTCGCGGGCGATTGAGTTTTGCCCGGGGGACAGTGGAAACGCCGGCATTTATGCCGGTGGGCACCTATGGAACAGTCAAAGCAATGACGCCGGAAGAGGTTGCTACGACCGGCGCACAGATCATCCTGGGAAACACCTTTCATTTAATGCTCAGGCCGGGAACTGAAATCATCAGCGGGCATGGTGATCTGCATGATTTTATGCACTGGCAGGGGCCGATTCTGACGGATTCAGGTGGGTTTCAGGTTTACAGCCTTGCCGAACGCCGCAAAATTACCGAACAGGGCGTTACCTTTGCATCGCCGATTGATGGTTCAAAAGTATTCCTGGGGCCGGAGGAATCCATGGCGGTGCAGCAGGCGCTGGGCTCTGACATCGTGATGATTTTTGATGAGTGCACCCCTTATCCGGCTGAGCATGCCCAGGTGCGAGAATCTATGGAGCTGTCATTGCGCTGGGCAGAGCGCAGCAAGCAGGCGCATGTGGGTAACTCTTCGGCGCTGTTTGGTATTGTTCAGGGAGGCATGTACGAGGATTTGCGTCGGCAGTCTGCCGAGGCATTGAGACAGATAGGTTTTGACGGTTATGCGATCGGTGGGTTGAGTGTCGGTGAACCTGCTGAGCAGCGCAATGAAGTATTGGACTTTACTGCGCCGTTGCTTCCGGCAGACCGGCCACGCTATCTGATGGGGGTAGGGCGCCCTGAAGATCTGGTTGAAGCGGTAGCCCGTGGTGTGGATATGTTTGACTGTGTGATGCCTACCCGTAACGCGCGAAATGGCCATCTGTTTACCAGCCAGGGTGTGATCCGGATTCGAAATGCGCGTTTTGCCCAGGATACTGGCCCGATTGACCCTGAATGTGGCTGCTATGCCTGTCAGAATTATTCCCGTGCATACCTGCGGCATCTACAGCGATGTGATGAAATTTTGGGCCACCGTCTGGCTACCATTCATAATTTAACGTATTACCAGACGCTGATGCAGCAGATGCGGACTGCCATAGAAGCAGGTAATTTCAGCGGCTTTTATAAAGATTTTTATGCCCGGCAAAGCAATGCAGGATGATTGATAGGCCGCAATATAATACTAAAGGTGTATACAGCTGCAGCCGACAATGTATAATTACAACCGCTTTGCCAGCAATGGGCGTAATAGGTTTTTATTGATAGTAATCAAATATTTAGCATGAATATCCGGGGAGGGAAAATGAACGGTAAATGGCCGGTGGCGCAAGTCTGCGTGTTGTATGCAGCCGGCTTGATCAGCAGTATTGAACCGGCTTATGGCCAGACTGTTCCTGTTTACCAGGGGGCTGAGGCTGTAGGCGGTTTTGTGGTGCCTGCGATTGTTCAGATTGATCCTGCAGCGTTAACTCCTTCCAGACGCTGGCAGCCGGGTGATCCGATAGTCGAAATACCCAGACGGGTGTTACACAATCGTGATGCGGAAATCATAACGCCCGAACCCCGAGGGTTTGGCTTTGATCTGCTCGCGGTGCGGGATAGTCCAGAGCCGGAAATCCGTGGCGGCAGTGGCATCGAAACCACCATTATCAATCAGTCCGGAGCAGTGTTTAATGGTGCGGTTACTTCCGATTCAGTTGGTGATGTCGGCATTGATTTTTATGTGCAAATGGTCACGGCCAATGGACCGGGCAGTGACGTTCTGATTCTCAATAAAGGCACCGGTATTCAGGCAGCATCGTTTAACAGCAGCAGCCTGGTGACGGGCAGTGGTACCGGATGCGGTGAAAATACTTCCAATCCACTGGTGATTTTTGATCAGAGTGCTGCCGGCGGGCAAGGGCGATGGCTGTTGTCGGAAATTACCGATGATTCGATCTGTGTCTATATATCGCAGACGACCGACCCAACTTCCGGTAACTGGTTTATTTATGAGTTTGCCGCTGTATCCAGTGGGCTGCCCGATTATTTCAAGCTGGCGACCTGGTCCGATGCCTATTATGCCAGTGCCAATGAGCTGTTCGAGAGCAACAGGCCTGCCTATGCTTTTGACCGTGCAAATATGCTGTTGGGAAATCCGGCCCGACCGTTCCAGGTTTTGAGTTTTGATACGTTAAGCGGGTTTCCGTTTCAGTTGCTGCAGCCGGTGGATTTTGACGGCGATACCCAGCCTCCTGCAGGGGCACCAGGCATATTGATTCGACACAATGATGATGAAGCACATAATCCTGATTGTGCTTCCAGTGGCCAGGATTGTGTTGAGTTATGGGAATTTGTGGTGGACTTCGATAATGCAGCCAACAGCAGCATTAGTGGTCCTGCACAGATTGCTGTATCAGAGTTTGATTCCAATCTCTGCGGTTTAACCTCATTTGCGTGTGTCTCCCAGCCCGGTAGCGCAATTATTCTTGATCCGGTGCGTGAGCCGGTGATGTGGCGGGCTCAGTACCGCAACTTTGGTGACAGTCAGCAGCTGACCGGCAGCTTTGTTACCGATGTGGACGGCAACGACCGGCATGGCGTGCGCTGGTTTATTCTGGAACGGGCGGCCGGTGTGACCACTGGAGGTTGGACATTGCAGCAGGAAGGTACGTTTTCCCCGGACGCTACCAACCGGTGGATGTCCAGCAGTGCTATGGACGAGGATGGCAATCTGGTGGTCGGGTTTAATGTCAGCGGTAGCGATACCAATCTATTTCCGGGAATTCGCTATGCCGGCCGTCTGAGTGATGATACTGCGGGAACCCTGCCACAGGGTGAGTTCAGTGTCATCGAAGGCAGTGCGCCCAGTATCACCAATCGCTATGGGGCGTATTCGGCATTAACTGTTGATCCGGTGGATGGCTGCAGTTTCTGGTACACAGCACAATATAACCCCACCGGTAACTGGGAAACCAGAATTGCATCGTTTCAGTTCAGCAGTTGCGGCACGCCGGGTTTCGCGTTGGGCGGCACGCCTTTGAATCAGCAGGTATGTACGCCTGGTGAGTTGCAGGATATTACGGTTAACACCACCAGTATCAGTGGGTTTAATAACCCCATCACGCTGGCGCTGAATGGGGCACCTGGCGGCACTGCTGCCAATTTCAGCCCAAACCCGGTGCTTCCAGGGAATTCATCACTGGCGGAAATCACTTTACCTGGTGGAATTCCCGCCGGAATGACCAGTTTTGATATCCGTGGCACGGCGACCGGCGCCACTCCCGATTCGGTCAGCATAAGTCTGGAAGTATTTAATGTATTGCCGGCAACGGCCGTTTTACAGATGCCCGGTAACGGTGCAGTTGATGTAAATCTACCGTTGTTATTAAGCTGGCAGGCTGCTTCTCAGGCCAGTTCATACTTTATTGAACTGGCTACCGACAGCGCTTTCACCAACGTTATATACAGTGCTGACGAGGTGGCAACCTCACACCTGGTTGATATGGCTTTGGATTCACTGACTGAATATTTCTGGCGGGTAACTTCCAATAACCCGTGTGGGGATGCCGGAGTATCGGCAGCATTCAGCTTTACCACCCGCGAGATACCGCAGATTCTGCTGGTGGATGATGATGACAATGACCCTGATACCCGTGTTTTTTACAGCCAGACACTGGACAGCATGGGGGTCGATTTCGATGTGTTTGATACCAACAATTCCGATGCCGAACCTTCTCTGCTGGAATTATCGGCTTATGCAGCCGTCATCTGGTTTACCGGCGGTGAGTTCGGTGGCGCTGCCGGTCCCGGCGGTGCCGGGGAAGTTGCGCTGGGCGAATTTTTGACCAATAACGGCTGCCTGCTGATATCCAGCCAGGATTATCTGCTGGATCGTGGACCGCCGCCTACGCCGTTTATGTCTGATTTTCTTGGTCTGGGCGGAGGTTCCGCCAGTGATGACGGTGACTATCTGACGGTCACAGGAACTGGTGGAAACCTGTTCGGCGGCCTCGGGCCGTTTGTACTTGATTATGATGCAGTCGGCCTGGTTGATTTGAGTGATGACATGACAGCCGCTGATGGTGCCGGATTGGTTCTGGTGGGCAACAATGGCAACGGAGCTGCGGTGGGCCGCAGCCAGTTTGACTCGGCTTATCTTGGATTTCCCCTGGAGGCATTGGCGCTGAATGATCGTGAGCGGCTGATCCAAAGGTATTTTGATCAATGCGATGGCATCGTCTTTCAGACGATATTTAAAGATGGTTTCGAATAATTCCGGGTGTGTGCCGGTCATCTTATATAGTTGTGCTAGCATCTGATGCCTGGGATGTTTGATTGTCGTAATACAGGTGAGTCCCTGCAGGTCTTGATGAGGAATTAATGTCTCATCAGGCATGTTGATTGCGACAGTCATAATAGGAACTGCTTATGTATAAATACCGGATTTCCAGTTTGCTGATTTTGTTTATCGGCACTTTGCTGCCTGCATTGGCCACGGCCGGCTGGCAGCTGGACAGCAACAATGCGCTGGTGAGTTTTGTCTCCATTAAGAACAACGCAATCGCGGAACTGCATCGCTTTGACGAGTTGCAGGGCAAAATCGATGATACCGGTAAGGCTGTAGTCGAAATATCGCTGGCATCAGTTAATACCGGCATCGAGATTCGTGATCAGCGGATGCGGGACCTGCTGTTTGAAGTGGCCAGTTTCCCCAAGGCCGTCATTTCAACGCAGTTGGATGCTGCCTGGCTGAATGCGTTGGAACCGGGCCAGCCACGAGCAATTGAAACTGTTTTTGAACTCAGTGTGCATGGTGTGCAGCAGAACTTCACCGCACTGGTTGGATTGATTATCGATAACAGCGGTAATCTGCATGTTGAATCGATGCAGCCGATTTTATTGAACGCGGGTCAGCTAGGGTTAACTGAGGGTATTGCTAAATTACAGGAGCTGGCAGCGCTACAGGCCATCGCTACAGCAGTACCGGTCACTTTTACAATGGTGTTTAAACCAGAAAGTTGAGCTCGATACTTACCCGCTTGGCAGTAACAAGTGATTACTGCCTTGCGGCCAGCAAGGTGCTTTGATTGGCAAAAATCGTATTCAGCTCTGATTCGCTCAATGACAGCTCTTCTGCCATCATTTGGGCGTAAGCCTGAATGCCTCTGGTTTTATCTGACACCGGTGGCCAGCTGGGCCAGTCACTGGCAAACACCACATGCTCAGCGCCGATTTCCCGAATGCGCACTGCCAGCATCGCATTGGCTTTACGCACCGATTTGGCCAGCTCAATATTGTCTCCGGCAGCAGCAGCCAGAAACACCACGGCTCCCAGATCAAAGGTTACCTTTCCATGCTGTAGCCGGTTGTCATCAAAAGCCTGCACAAATGCGCCCAGTGCCGAGTCTGTAGCTTCATCATACCCGCCCCAGCCAGCCATATGGGCGACCTGAATGGAAATATCCGGCGCTTGAGAGATAACCCGGTTGATAAAGATTTCCACATCATCTGCACCATAATCTTCCTCCCAGGTGCGCAAATGGATAACAACCGGCATTTGCAATTCATTCAACAGCTGGAAAACCTGTTGCAGGCGGACTACATGCGGATGATTTTTCAGATTTACTCCCGAGTTACCCAGGTGCAGTTTAAATGCGCTGATATTTTGCAGCTCACTGCAGCGCCGAATTTCATCCAGGGCATAATCATTCAGAGGGTTTACGGAACAGGCACCTCTCAATCGATCAGGATAAGCTGAAACCTGTTCGGCGATGTAGTCGTTTTCAGCGCGAACCTTGGCATATCTGTCGGAGATTTTCAGATCAGGTGCTCCAAACATATACGCGGTGGAGAGAACCAGCCCCTGGCGGATTCCAGCCTGATCAAGTGCTGCAATTACCTGTTTTGCACCGATTGGCTGCAAAGGCATTCGGGCAGGTGTTCCTCGCAGTTCATCCAGTTGCATCAGAATGCCTGCCGCGGCGCTGCTGCGGATGTGCAGATGATAATCTGCGGCTATCATAGCTTGATTAGACGTATCAGCTGATACTGTTACCGTCCAGATTAGGCTGGCGAAAATAGCTGCTGAAGTGGTGAAAGCCAGGCAGCAAAGGTAGCGGATGGTCTTTGGCATGATGACTGCATCTTGGTGATAAGGACTTCACACTAAAGATGCAGTCAAAAGAAAAATGGTCGCACCGGCAGACAGATGTCTGCCGGTGGAATGGAGGATTATTCGACCAAATTAAAAGAAGGCGCGTATGCCGCCGGTGAAGTTAATGCCGGGCTGTGGTGCAAAATCCTTCAGGAAGGAGGTATGAACCCGCTGTACTTCATCGGTCAGATTGGTGCCTTTCACAAACACTTCAAACTCACTGCTGCCGACCAGGAAGCTATAGGCAAAATTGGCGCTCAGCATGTTGTAACCATCGGTGGTGGTTTCAAAGCTGGCGACATTGTCACGTGAAAATACACGGTAGTAGTTGATGTTGGCCCGGAAGTTACCCTGATGCCAGTCGATGCCGGTACCGATACGGGTCGGTGACAGACGAGGCACTTCATCACCGTTATCCAGTTCGGACTGAACCATATCGGTGAACACCGTCCATTCAAAGTCACCCATTGAAGTGTTTTCAAACAGATAACCGGCTTCAAATTCAAAGCCGTAGAACTCGGCATCCTGCTGACTCCAGACCCGTACGGGCAGACCGTCTTCGATTTCTCCGGTATCGGCCAGGAAGATGAAGTCATCGATGTTGTTGTAAAACACATCAGCGCGCAGATGGAAATTACCGATGTATTTGTGAATGCCCAGGTCAATATTGTTGGAGGTTTCCTCAACAAGGTTGACGTCACCCACTTCAAAGGTCTGAGTGGCTACGTGCGGTCCGTCGGAAAACAGCTCTGCCTGGTTCGGGCTGCGCTCAGAACGCTGCCAGTTCAGGGTAGCCTGCCATTCAGGGGTAAGCTGCCAGATGGCGCCCAGGCTGGTGGAGATTGCAGTGAAATCACGGCTGTTGACGCCGTCAATAACCTGGTTGTTCTGCAGCGTAATGTCATCATCCTGCCAGCGGAAGCCACCGGACAGTTTGAAATTGCCCAGATCCAGTTCTTCGACCAGGAAAAAGCCCAGAGACTCGGTGTCTGATGGCGGAATAAAGGCTTCGGCACCGATCGCAATCAGTTCCTCATCAGAATACTGAAAACCAAACGCACCTTTGAGCTGCCCTATATCGGCATGCTGTACTTCCAGGCGGGTTTCAGTGCTGTCAATCAGGAAAGTCGTGCCAACCTCATCACCTTCCAGTTCAACATGATCATAATCAACAGTGGCCAGTTTGAAGCTGATTTCATTAACGCCGCGGAATGGGTTATACAGACCGCTCTTGAACTCATACCGTTCCTGGTTCAGGTCAATACTGATGGCACCGTGCTCCTCCTCTTCACCACCCTCGTCGCCTTCTTCCTCTTCCTCTTCTTCCAGCTCGGCCGGAATGCCGTATTGAGTATCAAAAGTTTTGAAGGCAAATCCAGCGTAGCCCCAGTCACCCACAATTGAACCGCCAAAGGTTCCGCCGCTTGTTTCAAGTGCGCTATTGGCCAATGTGCCGGATTCCTGCTCTTCTAACTCCTCAGCCGGTAATTCTGCCAGCAGTGCATCGGTCAGGGCGAAACCGGGGATATCATAATCACTGGTGTCGCGGTAGAAACCATCGACATGAAACTGGAAAGCGCCTACACCGCCGTCCAGTCTAACCACGCCGGCAAATTCATCTGCAGCTGTATTGCCGCGTAATTCAATGGCTCCGCTGAAGTCCTGCCGCTGTTCTGGGATGCGGTTGTCAACGATGTTGACGGCGCCGGCACTGGCTGCAGAACCATATAAAAGTGTAGCCGGTCCGCGCAGAATTTCGATGCTGTCAATCAGCAACGGCTCAGCGGAAACGGCATGGTCTTCACTGAGTGCCGATGCATCCAGCGTGCTGAGACCATCTTCCAGAACTCTTACCCGTGAGCCACCCAGGCCACGAATAATCGGGCGTCCGGCACCAGGGCCGAAATAACTGCTATGAATGCCGACCTCGGCTTGCAAAGTCTCGCCAATAGTGGCTTCTTTGCGATCATTCAGTTTTTCACCGGTCAGTATATCGACAGGTTGAGTGGAATCGAGCTCAGTGCCTCCCAATGGGTTGATGCGCACTTCGATGTTATCCAGTTCGGCAGCATGACTGTCGTTATCTTGAGTATTTAAATCGGATTGGTTGTCTGAGTTTTGGGCATAAGCCGGTGCACTTAAACACAGGGCAAGGCTAATGGCCGAGACAAGTTTGGTTTTATACATGGGTATCAGCACTCTGCAAAGTAGAAAATGTTATGTTATTACATATAATTTGTAATGTTATTACATAATTTTAACGGCTGCAAACCATTTGGCTTATCGGTGCGCCAGTTTGCCGTGGTGCTGTTATGCCAGGCATTTCTATTGTCGGTTGGTATGGCGCAAGCCCAGTCTCAAAGTGAAGCATTGCCGGCTGACCAGAAGATCAGAGAAGTTGCCAAACTAACAGCCGCAGCTTCTGAAAATCCGGATGAGCTGCCATCGAGACTGCCGCAGGGGTCAGAAGTGGTGATTGACTTGCAGCCTGAGCAGGACAGTTCCAGGGTTAACTTATCCGCCAGTTTGTTTGTGGCCGGCTCGCCGGAAAAAACCTGGGCAGTATTGGTCGATTGTGATCATGCCATGAATTATGTGCCTGCAATCCGGGAGTGCGAAGTGCTGCAAAGCGGTATTGATCCACACGGCATAACATTTGATATTACCCGCCACCGCATCAAACCGTACTTTTTTCTGCCAAGTGTGGAAAACATATTCCGTGCCAATTACAACCACCCGGAATCAATCGAGTTTTACCGTCAGGGAGGAGACCTGATGTTTTTCCGGGGGAGCTGGCGGTTTTTCAAAAGTATGGATGGTCAGACCCTAGTGCACTACCAGGCCCAGGTGGATTTGCATAAACGACTGAATCAGCGTGCCGAGATGCGCAGGTTGAGGCGGGATGTTCCAAAAATGCTTAAAAGTCTGCGCAAACAGGTGGAAAACAGCCTGCAACAATAAGAACCTGGTGAACAGTTAGGATATCTTAGGTGCATATCGTTCGTAACATGCGTATTATCTGCGTGACTTCACTACCTAAATACTGCGCCCGTTAGCGGGGATGCAGTTCAGCAGATAATGGAAAAAACCGAAAAGATGCCTGTCAGCTGGTCGCCGGTGCGTCACCTGGTGGATTACCAGCCGGGTGAGTTATCCAGACTGTTATGGTCGTTTGGGTACTTTTTTCTATTGCTGTGTGGTTATTTTATGCTGCGGCCGGTGCGCGAAGCACTGGCTGTAGCCGGTGGTGCAGAACACATCCCCAAATTGTTTTCCGCCACGTTTGTGGTGATGTTGCTGATTACACCATTGTTCGGCTGGCTGGTGGCGCGTTTTTCACGCCGGGTATTTCTGCCGGTTGTCTACGTGTTTTTCATCATCAACCTGTTGCTCTTTTATGCACTGTTTAAAGCCTACCCCGAGCAGGTTTGGCTGTTTTTTACCTTTTTTGTGTGGATCAGCGTTTTCAACCTGTTTGTGGTCTCCGTGTTCTGGAGTTTCATGGCCGATATTTTCAGTGCATCCCAGGGGCAGAGGTTGTTTGGGTTTATTGCCGGCGGGGGCAGTCTGGGTGCGTTGATCGGACCCAACCTGACACGTTGGCTGGTGCCGCACATCGGCACGGCAAATCTGTTGCTGGTGGCTTCCGGAATTATCACTATTGCCACATTGGTCATTCTATATCTGCAACGGCTGTCAGCACAGACGACACCTATAAAAGATGTTGCACATTCCGGTGAACAGACCAACAGCCAGCCGGCAGCCAGTGATGGTGATGAAATCGGCGGCAGTATCTGGGCAGGTATGCTGGATGTATGGCGATCACCTTATCTCCGGATGGTGGTGGCGATGATGGTGGCGCATAATCTGCTGGCGGGCTTTCTATATAACCTGCGCGGCAGAATAGCTGAGCAGCAGGTTCAGGGGATAGATCAGCTGACCCAGTTCATGGCACAGATTGATGCCAATGTGAACCTGATTGCCATCATCCTTCAACTGGTAATTACACCCCGGCTGGTGAAGCATTTGAAGATGGCTAAAACGCTGATCAGTGTCCCGGTATTATTAATGGTGGCTTTCAGCATTTTTTCTGGTATGCCGATATTGGCAACGGTAGTGCTAACGCAAATACTACAGCGCAGCACCAACTACGGCATATTGGGTCCTACCAAGGAAATGCTGTTTACTGTGGTGGACCGGGAAACCAAATACAAATCTAAAAACTTTATTGATACTGCGGTTTACCGCGGAGCCGACGTGCTGGCCGGGTGGCTGTTCGCAGGCCTGATGGCACTGGGGGCCGGTTTTTCCGGTGTTGGTCTGGCAGCGTTGCCGATCGCTTTGCTGTGGATGCTGTTGGCATGGCGGCTGGGCAGTCATTATCAGCGGCAGGCAGATAAGGTCAGCGGCAGGCAGACTGTATGACGTTTACGGGACTGCTGGAACCCTGATTTTGATCTGCGGTCATACAGCGCGATTGCTGCGATAACAACCATTGAATTGAGCAGTAATCGCTAATATAAAAAGTATCGCGAGCCTGTATTGGGCAGGCTGTTAAGGAGTATTCCAAGAAGATGTCAGATCAGCAAGCTGCTACTACCCAGGAACAAAATCAACGATCGAAAGCCTATGAGGCGATGCAGCAACTCAGAACTGAGGCTGGCCGCTGTATTATCGGTCAGCAGGTATTGGTTGATCGTTTGCTGATTGCTTTGCTGGCAGATGGTCACTTACTGGTTGAGGGTGCGCCCGGGCTGGCTAAAACCACCGCTATCAAAGCGATTGGTGATCGTATTGAGGGAGATTTTCACCGTATCCAGTTTACCCCGGATCTGTTGCCGGCAGATTTAACCGGTACGGAAATTTACCGGCCTCAGGAAGCCCGTTTTGAGTTCCAGAAAGGACCGGTTTTTCATAATTTGATATTGGCAGATGAAGTCAACCGTGCGCCGGCCAAGGTGCAGTCGGCACTGCTGGAGGCAATGGGTGAGCATCAGGTAACCGTTGGCCGGGTAACCTATCCGCTGCCTAAGTTATTCCTGGTAATGGCCACTCAAAACCCGATTGAGCAGGAAGGCACCTACCCTTTGCCGGAAGCGCAGCTGGACAGATTCCTGATGCATGTCACCATCGGATATCCTGATGTCGGCGCAGAAAACGATATTCTTGCGCTGGCCCGTCGTCAGGCACGGGAACAGCTGACTGAAGCTGAGCCGGTTGCTGCTGTAGTCGATCAGCCCACTATGTTTGCTGCTCAGCAGGAGGTATTGGATTTATACCTCGCACCGCAATTGCAGGAATACCTGGTGCAACTGATTCTGGCGACCAGGGATGCATCGGCCTACAGCGATCAGCTGGCCCGCTGGATTAACTTCGGCGCCAGCCCGCGTGGCACCATTGCATTGGACCGCTGTGCCAGGGCACATGCCTGGTTAAACGGCCGAGACTATGTCTCTCCGGAAGATATTCAAGCAATGGCTGCAGATGTTCTCAGACACCGTGTATTACTGTCTTTTGAGGCTGAAGCCGATGGAGTAACTTCAGATCAGGTCATTGCCGAGCTGATCCAACGCATCCCGGTTCCTTAATCACAAACCAATGGGTATTGGTGTCGTGGCAACAGGTTAATGGCAGTGTCGAATCAACAGGCTGTGGCCGGGATTTACCCGCAGGCCGATGAGCTTATCGCCATGCGGTTTGCAGCGCGTGGTTTGTCACTGATGCCTCAGCGGCCGGTCAGCGCTACAACGGCGGGTGTCTATCGCTCGCGTTTTCGCGGGCGAGGTGTGGATTATCTGGAATCACGCAGCTATCAGCCGGGTGATGATATCCGCAATATGGATTGGAAAGTGACAGCACGCAGTGGCAAAGCGCATACCAAAATGTTCCAGGAAGAGCGGGAGCGCCCGGTAATCGTCCTGCTGGACTGTGGCGCCAGCATGTTCTTCGGTACCCGGTGTTCATTAAAATCAATTTTGGCCGCTCGGCTGGCCGCCTGTGTAGGCTGGGCTGCAGTACAGCATGGTGATCGTATCGGCGCCTTCGGGTTTGCCTCAAATCGGCATCAGGAAATGCGCCCGGTTGGTGGCCGCAGAGGTGCCCTCAATTTAATCAGGCATCTGGTTGACTGGATGCAGCCACCGGTTGATGGCAACAGCCTTGCCGGTCACAGTGTTGAACAGGCCGGACAGGCATTGACCGATGCCCTGAAGCGTTTGCGGCACGTGGCCAGGCCAGGCAGTCTGGTTGTTATGATCAGTGATTTTTACGGTATCAATCCTGATACCCGCCGGCATTTGTCACGACTTCGCAACCACAATGATGTGGTCGCCTGTCAGGTTTATGATCCTGTTGAGCTGCAACCACCGCCTGCCGGTGTGTATCCAATCAGCAATGGCCGTGAACATGGAATGTTGAACACGCACGGCCAGCGAGCACGACAGCGTTATCAGGATTATGTTGATGTGCATTTCGAGCAATTGCGCCAGATAAATCGCCAGTTGGGTATACCGCTGCAGCGGGCTGCCACGACCGATGACCCGCTGGCCGTGATCAAACAGTTGTTCAGCACATGAATCCACTGGAACAGCTAAAGGATATACATGCAGCGCCGGACCCGGGAATCTGGCCACTGGCGCCTGGCTGGTGGATATTGATAGTGCTGGTGCTGCTGGCGATTACCGGTGTTGTGTATGCCGTTCGGCGTTATCAAAAATTCCGCCGTCAGCAATTGGTATTGGGTGAGTTTGAAGCAGCCTTTGCCCGTTATCAGAAGCGCTCCGATGTTGTCGTCCTGACAACTGAGTTACATCAGCTGGTTCGGCGGTTGATGCTGGCCAGCGGCGAGCAACGTCAGATGGGATTATCCGGCGAAGCTTTTCTGGAGTATCTGGACCGGGGTTGTGATGGTCAGCCGTTCATGCAGGGCGC
The DNA here is from genome assembly GCA_028289455.1 of Wenzhouxiangellaceae bacterium. Classification (GTDB taxonomy): domain Bacteria; phylum Pseudomonadota; class Gammaproteobacteria; order Xanthomonadales; family Wenzhouxiangellaceae; genus JAJFKX01. Next base: position 1,407 of record JANQPN010000007.1, on the reverse strand, counting down.
AGGGCGCTGGCTGGTGGATGCGCCATACCGGCAGGTTGATTCGATTAATGAGTCGTTTGACGGGCAATCCCTGTATTCAGCAGTATTTCAGTGGGCGCGCAGCAAAGTGCAGGCAGTCTGATGGATTCCGGGTTGAGCTGGTTACTGTTTGGCTGGAATGAGTTTGCCTGGCCCTGGGCTTTTGCAGCTGTGCTTTTACCGCTGCTGGTCAGGTTGTTGCCCAAGGCCGGACAGTCTGGGGCAGCCGCACTCAGAGTGCCTTTTTATGCTGCAGTGGTATCCAGCCGCCAGCTTTCGGGAACTGCAAGGTGGCCGGTACGCCTGCTGGTTATATTTGCTTGGCTGTTGTTGGTGCTGGCGGCAGCCCGTCCACAGCATGTTGGTGAACAAGTGGAGTTGCCGGTTTCGGGACGCGACTTGCTGATGGCAATGGATATATCCGGCAGTATGCGGCAGGACGACATGGTGTTTCAGGGCCGCCGGGTGACACGCCTGAGTGCGGTCAAGGCAGTCGCCGGTGAATTTTTAAGCCGGCGCGTGGGCGACCGGCTGGGGCTGATTCTGTTCGGGACCCAGGCATACCTGCAAACGCCACTGACATTCGACCGCGAAACCATTCTGACTTTACTGGATGAAGCACAAATCGGGCTGGCCGGTCAGGAGACAGCCATCGGTGATGCGATGGGATTGGCCTTAAAGCATCTGCAGCAGGTTGACAGCGAACAGCGGGTTTTGATTTTGCTGACCGACGGCGCCAATACCACTGGTTCGGTGGAGCCACTGGAAGCAGCCCGGCTGGCTGCTTCCGAGGGTTTGACGGTTTATACCATCGGTATTGGTGCTGATCAGCAACAGTTGAACAGTCTGTTCGGATCTCGCCTGCGCAATACGCTTGCAGACCTTGACGAGCCGACGCTTCAGGAGATCGCCGCACTGACAGGCGGACAGTATTTCCGTGCCAGATCATTGGCAGACCTGCAGTCGATATATGCCCGGTTGGATAGCTTGGAGCCGGTTACCAGCGAGCCGGAGGTTTTTCGGCCGGTCAGCGAGCGCTATTACTGGCCGCTGGGTATCGCCTTGATACTGGTGATATCGGTTATGTTGCTGCAGGTTCGCGGCAAAGGGGTTGGTGATGCTGGCTGAGTTTCACTTTTTACGGCCCTGGTGGTTTATTGCACTGCTGCCGTGGTTACTGCTGATCTGGCAGCTGCGGCGCGGCGTGGGGAGCACAGCCTGGCAGCAGCTGGTTGATCAACCATTGCTGGCCTGGCTGTCAGGCACTACAGTCGGTGGTAATAGCTGGCGGAGCAAGCTGCTGATCTTACTGGCGATAGCCGGCTTACTGGCGGTTACTGCTCTGGCCGGACCGGTATGGGAACGTCAGCCGCAGCCGGTGGTGCGGGC
>JANQPN010000001.1 GCA_028289455.1 Wenzhouxiangellaceae bacterium | reverse complement strand
CTGCGTCATGAGTTAGCTCACATTCAGCGTTACGATTATCTGGTCAACTGGATCCAGAATCTGGTACAGGTGTTGTTGTTCTACCATCCTGTCGTTCACTGGATAATCAGAATTCTTAACGATGAACGCGAACTGTGCTGCGACCATGAAGCGATCGATAACCGATGCCGTCCGGTTGATTACGCCAAGATTCTGGTGAAACTGCAGGAGGCAAGAGTACCGCAACTGGCTTTGGCAGCCAGCGGCAAACGTGGTGGTTTATACCGTCGGGTACAGCGGTTACTGAATAGTGAAGCCGAACACATGGCTTCAAGTCATGATACGTCACGGTCTTTTGCGTGGATATTTACAGTCATTTTAAGCGCACTGGTAACCACCGTCGGCGTGGTTGGAAGCCCTAACGGTTATGCCGCATACGACCACACGGTTCAGGTGCCGATAATCCACCCGCTTAGTGATATTCCGGCGATGGTCGAACAGCGTTCTGAGCAGCGCCAGCAGCTGATCCGATATCACCAGCAGACAAACTTTGCTTCCTTTGAATGGCCCAGTGCTCTTGGACCACTATCGGATGACGAAGAAGTGGGAGAGGAGCTGTTACAGGAAAACCAGCCCAGTGTTCCACTGTCGGTGCTACATCGTCAGATGATGCGCTCTGTGAGACAGCAGTTGCCGGATGACAGCGTCACCTTTGACGATCCAATGGCAGCCGGCAACATTGCCACAGCTGATTATGCCAATGCCTACCAGACAATGGATGCTGCCAAACTTGCTACTGACCTGCCGGATTTGCTGATCAGTGATCAGAAAATGAAAATTCCGGAGCCTTACGTTAAAGTCAAACCGCAATATCCCAGGCGGTTAAGCGGGCTGTTTGAGCATGAGACGGTTGATGTGGTTTACAACATCGGGCCTGACGGGCAGCCTGAGAATATTGTGGTGTTGAGCCTGAATGTGCATAAGGATTTTGCTGACGCGGCAACTGAAGCATTGGAGCAATGGCGCTTCCATCCAGTCAGTTCGGATATGCAGAAGTTGCGGATAAGTCAGCGGTTTAATTTCCTTCAGGTTCAAACCAGCGTTAAAGGCAACTGTTCGGTAACCGGTGGCCGGTTATGTCCTAAATTCGGTCATCTGTTGCATCGCATCCAGGTTAACAAACCGTTCAAAGCCGATACCTGATCTTATTTGTTTTGTAATTTGTGGCACCAGCTGTAAAGCTGGTGGCTGCGGGCATATCTGATTACACTACAAGTTCACGGAAATTAAGGCACGCTTTTGGATTCAATTACCACCCAGGTCTATCCGGCCGGCATTTTAAATACTCTTTCACGACATGAAGTGGAACGCTTGACCGACGCCAGTCATGGTGATTTGTATGAACGGCTGCGGATGTGCATGCTGGCTGTGCTTAACAGCGATAATCCCAGTGATGATGCCGATCATGTCATGGCAATGTTCGATGAGTTCAGGCTTGACGTGGTACCGGTTAACCGGGGCATCAGATTGGATATCCACAATGCGCCGGCATCTGCATTTGTTGATGACAAAATCATTCTCGGCATCAGGGAATTGATGTCTGCAGTATTGCGGGACCTTATATATTTTCATACTGAAATCGAAAGCAACAGCAATGTCGATATCAGCTCAAGCTCCGGCATTACCAATGTAGTCTTTGAGATATTGCGGAATGCCGGTGTGTTCAAACCACAGACCGATCCTGACATTGTGGTTTGCTGGGGAGGGCATTCAATTTCCGATATCGAATATCAATACAGCAAGGAAGTAGGTTATCAGCTGGGACTGCGGGGGTTGAATATCTGTACTGGTTGCGGCGCTGGTGCTATGAAAGGCCCAATGAAGGGTGCGACTATTGCTCATGCCAAGCAGCGGTTAAGTCCCGGCCGCTATCTGGGTATTTCCGAGCCGGGCATCATCGCTGTTGAATCCCCCAATGCGATAGTCAATGAGTTGATCATTATGCCGGATATCGAAAAACGTCTGGAAGCGTTTGTACGGACCGGGCACGGCATTGTGGTGTTTCCTGGCGGTGTTGGCACAGCTGAGGAAATTTTCTTCCTGCTGGGGGTATTGCTGGATCCGGCAAACGCCGATATGCCGTACCCCATGATTCTCACAGGACCGGAATCATCAAGGGCATATTTTGAGCAGATTGATGCATTCCTGCAGTTCACCATTGGTGAACAGGCCAGTGAAAAATACCGCATCATCATTGATGATCCGGTGGAAGTGGCCCAAGCGATGTCGCAGGGAATTCTTGACGTCAAGGATTACCGGACTAAAAACAATGATGCCTTTTATTTCAACTGGTTGCTGAATATTCCTGCGCCATTACAACAACGCTTTAAACCAACTCATGCCAACATGAACAGCCTGAATCTGCGCCTGGATCAGCCAAAACATGAGTTGATTACGGATTTACGCAGAGCCTTTTCAGGCATTGTTTCAGGCAATGTAAAACCTGACGGTGTTGCCGCCATCAGGCGTGAAGGGTTGTTCCAGATCAAAGGTGATCAGGAATTAATGAGTTCTCTGGATCAACTGCTGGAAGCGTTTACCGAACAGGGCAGAATGAAGCTGCCGGGCAGCCGTTATGAGCCATGCTATAAAGTAGTCGCCTGAGAGGCAGGCAGACGCTCGAATTTAGGCTTTTGAGCGGCGCTCAAAAGCATTTGCTTTGCAGTACCGTGTGTTAATAACGCCCTTCGCGCGACGGCCGCAGAATGTTCTCCTGGCCGATTAACTGAGAAAATCGTGTGACCGGCAACCCTTTGGTGTATTTGACGCCCTGTTCGGTGACTATTCCATCGATCTGCTCGGCTAATGCGGCTTTGCGCCCCGGCGTCATTTCAGCAGAGCCGGCAAAGGCGTTGGGGTCATTAAAGTTGATGTCTTCAATCCAGTCTTGCTGCTCAACAGTTAATCTTGCTTTGCCATCCAGCGGGTAACGAATGGCGTAACCATGCCGGTCGGTAACCAGCACACCGAGTTTGCAGGTAACAGGGTTACCGCGGTAGTCGCCATCCGGGTGCCGGGACAGAAATACCAGGAACCGGGCACCTTCCTGGCTGGGAAAGGTGGGTGGGAAATAACACTCTCCAGAGTGCAGGCCTGATTCACGTACTCTTACTCGGTCGACCACTGTTTCGGTCTTGTATGGGATCAGGATCTGCAAATCCGCATAACCGTCTACCGCAAAACCGCGCCGGTATTCGTAATTGGTATAAGCCACTCTGGCAATTGCCACCAGGTCGGAAGAAGCGGCCAATTCTGAGATCAGTACCTTGATTTCGGCAGCTTGACTCTCGCTTTCAGTTATTGGGTTGTCCACGGCTGCAGTGCCGGCAGCCTGTTGTGCGGCGGCTGGATAATACCAGCACACAATCGTCAGCACTGCCATACAGCGCACGAAAGGCATAAATCTGCTAATGTTCAGTGTTTTTCCTGTTCCCATACCATTATCTATATTAATCGAGTATTACCATGCAACGTATTTATCGTAACATTTTCGTAGCATCCATATTAGCGGTTTCAGCATTGCTTGCCGCGTGTCAGCAGCAAACCGGTCCGGCTGTGACCGAAGAAGCTGCACCGGATTCACAGACATTGACCGCTGATGATGCCCGTCAGTTCGTAGAAGATGCGCAACAGCAGCTGGAAACATTGAGTATTGATGCGGCACGTACGTTCTGGATTTACCAGACCTACATCAATCAGGATACTCAGGGGCTGGCTGCGAAAGTGAGCGAGCAGGGTACCGCACTGTCAGTAAAATTTGCCAATGAAGCGGCAAAATTCCGTGACGTGGAAGTAGATGCGGATTTGCGGCGCAAACTGGATATTCTCAGCCGGGGCCTGGTGTTGCCGGCGCCTGTTGATGCCGAGAAGAATGCCGAGCTGGCTGATATCACCACCAGGCTCGACGGTATGTATGGTACCGGCCAATACTGCAAAGCCGGCGACAACGGTGAGCGGCAGTGCCAGGTGTTGGGTGACCTGGAAGAAACCCTGAAGACTTCGCGCAATCCTGATGAACTGCTGGATGCATGGCAGGGCTGGCGCACAATCTCACCGCCCATGAAGGATCTGTATGTACGTGAAGTTGAACTGGCGAATGAAGGCGCCAGGGAACTGGGTTTTGCCGATGTATCAGAACTGTGGCGCTCAAATTACGACATGGAACCGGATGCATTCAGTGCTGAAATGGATCGTCTGTGGGGCCAGGTGGAGCCTTTATATGAAGCACTGCATTGCCATGTGCGCAGTGAATTGAATGAACAGTACGGGGATGACGTGGCACCATTGCAGGGACCTATCCCGGCACATCTGCTGGGCAATATGTGGGCGCAGCAATGGGGCAATATTTATGACCTGGTGGCACCGGATATTGAAGCAGAGGATGTGGATGTTGAAGCACTGCTGATCGCCAATGGCTATGATGAAATAAAGATGGTCGAAGCCGGCGAAGCATTTTTCAGTTCACTGGGGTTTGCACCATTGCCGGATACCTTCTGGGAACGGTCGCAATTCACCAAGCCACAGGATCGTGAAGTGGTTTGTCACGCCTCCGCCTGGGATATCGATAACAAGGACGATATCCGTATCAAGATGTGCATCAAAATCAATGAAGATGATTTCCGTACCATCCACCATGAGCTGGGCCACAATTATTATCAGCGGGCCTATAAAGAGCAGCCGTTCCTGTATCTGGGCAGTGCCAATGATGGCTTCCATGAAGCCGTCGGCGACACCATTGCACTGTCCATAACCCCGGAATATCTGCAGCAGATCGGACTGCTTGATGAGGTACCGGATGCATCCGGTGATATCGGCCTGCTGATGCGCCAGGCACTCGATAAAGTAGCGTTCCTGCCGTTCGGGTTGCTGGTTGATCAGTGGCGCTGGAGAGTTTTCAGTGGCGAAGTCGGCCCGGAAGGGTATAACGAGCTGTGGTGGCAGCTGCGGGAGCAGTATCAGGGTATCAGCTCGCCGGTCAGCCGGCCGGATGATGCGTTCGATCCGGGCGCAAAATATCATGTACCGGGCAACACCCCTTATGCACGTTATTTTCTGGCGCATATCCTGCAATTCCAGTTCCATAGATCATTATGCGAGATCGCCGGCAATCAGGCCCCGATTCATCGCTGCAGTATTTATGGCAGTGAAGAGGCCGGCAGCCGTTTGAATGCCATGCTGGAAATGGGCTTATCCAGGCCATGGCCGGATGCGCTGGAAGCGGTAACCGGCAGCCGGGATATGGATGCCACGGCAATTCTGGATTACTTCGCACCACTGAAAAGCTGGCTGGATGAACAGAATCAAGGCCGGCAGTGCGGCTGGTAATAGTTCACTGACAGGACCAACCAGGCGGGGGACGATGTCCTCCGCTGTTTTCAATACATCAACTGATGTAAAACAATGGCCATATGATAAGGATTATATGGCCAGGGGCGCTTCGTCGATTAAGGCAGCCTGTTCTCTCAAGTACAAAACCTGCTCTTCCCAATAGTTGGTGGTGTTGAACCAAGGAAAGGCGCGCGGAAATGCCGGGTCATGCCAGCGGCGTGCCAGCCAGGCGGCATAGTGAACCATTCTCAGGGTGCGCAGCGATTGCATCAGGTGCAGCTCGGCAGGATTAAATTCATAAAACTGCTCATAGCCTTCCAGCAGCACAGAAAGCTGACCACTCATCTCAGCACGGTCACCTGACAGCAGCATCCATAAGTCCTGGATCGCCGGTCCGCTTTGACAATCATCCAGATCAACAAAGTGCGGACCATCATCAGTCCAAAGGATATTGCTGGGATGACAGTCACCATGCAGCCGGATGCGCTGGTAATCACCGCAACGAGTATAGGCGTTTCCGATTTGCTCCAGCAGGTCTTTGCTGAGGCTGGCAAAGGCAGTTTCCAGGTGCGCGGGAATCCAGCCCTGATTTAGCAGATATTCACGTGGCAGCACGCCGAATCGCTCGATGCTGAGTTCGGGACGGTGTTGAAATGCCCGGCTCGCGCCCAGTGCGTGTATACGCCCCAGAAACCGGCCCAGCCAAAGCAGCGTGTCATCATTGTCCAGCTCCGGTGTGCGTCCCCCGCGACGCGGAAACAAGGCAAATCGAAAACCTGAATATTCCAGCAGAGTAGCACCGTCAAACGTCATCGGCGCAACAACCGGTATTTCTGCGGCCTGCAGTTCCAGCGCAAAAGCGTGCTCTTCCAGAATCATGGCATCACTCCAGCGTTGCGGCCGGTAGAATTTAGCGATTATCGGCAGCTGTTCTTCAATGCCCACCTGATAAACCCGGTTTTCATAGCTGTTAAGTGCCAGCAGACGGCCGTCACATAGATAGCCGAAATGCTCTACCGCCTGGATTACAGTGTCCGGGTCCAGTGCCGCATAGGGTGGCGACGGAGCATTTTCGGGGCTGGTTTGCTGATGGTCGGATAGCTTTTGCATAATTGATTCTACAATGTCATAGCCCTGCATAGTCACACTGGGTTAAACTATCTACCCGACGCAATAGCTCGGAAACTTATAAATGCCTCGTCTTGTTTTTGTCACCGGTGGTGTAGTCTCTTCATTAGGGAAAGGTATCGCTGCCGCTTCATTGGCCGCCATACTGGAATCCCGCGGTCTGAAGGTGACACTGCTTAAACTGGATCCCTACATTAATGTCGATCCGGGCACCATGAGCCCGTTTCAGCACGGTGAGGTGTTTGTCACAGAAGACGGTGCCGAGACAGACCTGGATCTGGGGCACTATGAGCGTTTTGTACGCACCCGCATGAGCCAGGGCAACAACCTGACCTCTGGACGGATATATGCCGATGTAATCGCCCGTGAGCGCCGTGGTGACTATCTGGGCGGCACTGTGCAGGTGATCCCGCATATTACTGATTACATCAAAGAGCGCGTTCTGGCGGCCGCCGAAGGCTATGATGTCACTATGGTGGAAATCGGCGGTACGGTTGGTGATATCGAATCGCTGCCGTTTCTGGAAGCCATTCGTCAATTGGGAACTGAATATCGTGAAACTACGGCGTTTATTCATTTGACCTTGATCCCGTATTTGCGGGCAGCCAATGAAATTAAGACCAAACCAACTCAGCATTCAGTCAAGGAATTGCGCGGAATCGGTATCCAGCCGGATGTGCTTATCTGCCGCAGCGAACGTCCGGTCTGCGCGTCTGAGCGCCGGAAAATTGCATTGTTCACCAATGTGCCGGAAAAAGCTGTCATCGCTGCCATTGACTCTGACAATATTTACGGCATACCGGTAGAGCTGCATGCTGAAGGATTGGACGATATTGTCATGGAGCGGCTGGGTTTGACCGGTCAAACCGCTGATCTGTCCGATTGGCAGGCAGTGGTCGAACGCATGCGTAATCCGCGTCATCAGGTAACGGTGGCAATGGTGGGTAAATATGTAGAGCATTCAGACGCTTATAAATCATTGACCGAGGCACTGGCTCAGGGTGGCTACAGCAACGCCACCAAAGTACAGATTCGTGCTATTGAGTCCGAACAGATTGAAACAGGTGGCACTGAGCAGCTGGATGATGTTGACGCTATATTGGTGCCAGGTGGCTTCGGAGAGCGTGGTTTTGAAGGCAAAATCGCTACTGTCAAGTATGCCCGGGAAAAGCAGATTCCCTATTTGGGTATCTGTTATGGCATGCATGCTGCGGTGGTCGAATATGCCCGCAATGTTTGTGGTCTGGCAGGCGCCAATACCACTGAAAATGACCGCAACACCCAACATCCCGTGATAGCGCTGATTTCTGAATGGCTGGACCGGACCGGCGCCATTGAGCAGCGTGATGACAACAGCGACCTGGGCGGCACCATGCGGCTGGGCGGTCAATTGTGCAAATTGATTCCGGGCAGTTTGTCCCGCAATGTTTACGGACAGGATGTGATTAATGAACGGCACCGTCACCGCTATGAGTTCAACAACGCTTATCGAGACATACTGCAGCAGCATGGCCTTCAGCTGGCAGGCTTCTCAGAAGATGGCGAATTGGTTGAGATTGTGGAACTGCCTGATCACCCGTGGTTTTTCGCCTGTCAGTTTCATCCTGAATTTACATCTACCCCACGCGATGGACACCCATTGTTTTCCAGCTTTATTCAGGCTGCGTTAGGCTATCAGCAGGGTAGAATAAGCGATGATGAACAAGCAGCCTGATTCATGAGTCTTACCCTTGCCGGCACAACGGTCGGCAATCAGCAGCCGTTGTTTTTGATAGCCGGTCCATGTGTTATCGAATCCGAACAGCTGGCGCTGGATACTGCCGGTGTCATTCAGGAAATCGGGCAGCAGTTGAATCTGCACTGTATCTACAAATCCAGCTTTGATAAAGCCAACCGTACTTCAGGCAGCAGCTTCCGGGGACCCGGGCAGGATCAGGGTCTGCAGATTTTGCAGAAAGTCAGACAACAGATCGGCATTCCAGTATTAACCGATGTCCATGAGGACAGCGATATCGAAGCTGTGGCCAGTGTGGTGGATGTGCTGCAAACCCCGGCCATGTTGTGCCGGCAGACCAACTTCATTCAGCGCGTAGCCGCCTGTGGGAAGCCGGTGAATATCAAGAAAGGCCAGTTTCTGTCACCGCCGGAAATGCGCCATGTGGTTGCCAAGGCCAAAGCTGCCGGGAATGATAATATTCTGGTATGTGAGCGCGGCTTCAGTTTTGGTTATAACAACCTGGTAGCTGATATGCGCAGCCTGGCAATTCTAAGAGAGACAGGCTGTCCCGTGGTTTTCGATGCCACTCACTCTATACAGCAACCGGGTGGTTTGGGTGAGCGCTCAGGCGGTCAGCGTGAATATGTGCCGGTACTGGCGCGGGCTGCGGTGGCTGCTGGTGTTGCTGGATTATTCATGGAAACTCACCCCGATCCTGACAATGCACTAAGCGATGGCCCCAATGCCTGGCCGCTGGCAAAGTTAAAATCACTGTTGGAAACGTTGCTGGCGATTGACGGCGTAGTCAAAAAAGCCGGATAACGGCTACAATATCCGTTTACGAAGAAACTGCATAGATATCATGAGTCGAATCAAGCGAGTGCATGCCCGGGAAATAATGGATTCGCGTGGCAATCCAACCCTGGAAGCCGATGTGATCCTGGAGTCGGGAGCCTGGGGTAGGGCAGCCGTGCCATCCGGCGCATCAACCGGCAGTCGTGAAGCCATGGAATTGCGTGATGGAGACGGCAGCCGGTATCTTGGTAAAGGCGTGCAAAAAGCAGTTACTCATGTCAATGGTGTGATTCATGCTGCCCTGAAAGGTTTTGATGCCAATTTGCAGCGGGATCTGGACCAGCGTCTGATTGAGCTGGACGGCAGTGAAAACAAAAGCAGCCTGGGTGCCAACGCTTTACTGGGCGTTTCACTGGCGGTAGCCAAAGCAGTTGCCGAGGAACATGCCAAGCGGTTTTATCAGTATCTGATTCCCCCCGGTGCACAGGTCAGTCTTCCGGTGCCGATGATGAATATTCTGAACGGTGGGGCACATGCTGACAATGCAGTGGACTTTCAGGAGTTTATGATCCTGCCGGTGGGTGTTGAGAGCTTTTCGGAAGCGCTGCGCTGTGGTGCGGAAATTTTCCACGCATTGCGCAAAGTATTGCAGCAGGCAGGGTTATCCACAGCGGTGGGCGATGAAGGTGGTTTTGCGCCTGACTTACCATCCAATCAGGCTGCTCTGGACACAATCATGCAGGCTATAGAAGCTGCCGGTTATCAGCCAGGGAAAGATGTCTGGCTGGGGCTGGATGTAGCCAGCAGCGAGTTTTACCGGGATGGTTCATATTTTCTGGCAGCTGAAAACCGTCACCTGGATTCTCAGGGTATGGTTGACCTGCTGGCTCATTGGGCAGACCAGTACCCCATTCTGAGTATTGAGGACGGAATGGATGAGGGGGACTGGAAAGGCTGGGCTCTGCTAACGGAACGGCTGGGTGAGAAGGTACAGCTGGTGGGTGATGATCTGTTTGTTACCAATACGGCTATATTACGCCAGGGCATTGATCAGAACATCGCCAATGCGATTTTGATCAAGCTGAATCAAATCGGCACCTTAACCGAAACCATGGACGCGATCAGTCTGGCTCAGCAGTCTGATTACGGGGTGGTGGTATCACACCGCTCGGGAGAAACGGAAGATACCAGCATTGCCGACCTGGCTGTGGCAACCGGTGCCGGGCAAATCAAAACCGGTTCCTTGTGCCGGTCTGACCGTACAGCTAAGTACAACCAATTGTTGCGCATTGAGGAACACCTTGGTGATGCCGCCCGTTATGCCGGACAGGCTGCATTCCCGGTTGGGTTCGGTAACCAATAGCGGCTGTTATGGTACGCCTGCTGATCATATTGCTGATTGCCGCATTGGTGGCATTACAGTTCCAGCTGTGGCAGCAATATGCAGAGGTGCAGGAATTACGCCGTGCGGTGGAAACCCAGCACGATCAGAATTTGCAATTGGAGAAGCGCAACCATGAGCTGGCGGCAGAGGTAGATGATTTAAGAGCCGGCCAGCAGGCTATCGAAGAGCGTGCCCGGACCGAGCTTGGCTTAATAGCGGAAGGCGAACAGTTTATTCAGATTATTGAGCAGCCACCGGCGCAGGCAATGCCGGCAGACGACGGTAATCGCCCTGCTGCACAGGGTGATCAGTCATGAATCAATATAACGGCAATATGGTATGGGCGCTGATCCCTGCTGCCGGTTACGGCAAGCGCATGGACGAAGGGATGCCCAAACAGTACCGCCTGCTGGATGGGTGGCCGGTAATTTTGCATACCCTGGAACGGCTGGCGGCTCACCCGCGAATCGCCGGTTTCACTGTATGCCTGTCTCCGGACGATTGTTGCTGGGCGTCGATGCCTGCGGCACTGAATAAACCATTGAACACCTGTGCCGGCGGCGAAACCCGCATGCACAGTGTACTGCAGGGCTTACGCGCAATGCACGCATCGGGTGAAGATCTGGGTTACGTGCTGATCCATGATGCTGTACGGCCATGCCTGCCGGATGAATGTCTGGATGCAGTGATCAAAGCCGGCACCGCAGATGACCACGGCGCATTGCTGGCATTACCAATCAGCGACACCATTAAGCGGGTTAACGGACTCCAGCAGTCACCCGCCGGTGACCCGGAACAGCAGAACTTACCAACAGTTGCATCCACTGTCGACCGTGAAGGATTGTGGATGGCACAGACACCACAAGTGTTTAAGACCGGCTTATTAATGCAGGCTTTAGAACAGGCCATGCAGGGAAGCAAAACCATCACTGATGAAGCCGAGGCGATGGAAGCAGCTGGATATGCGCCGCATGTAGTGCTTGGCTCGCCGGCTAATTTCAAGATTACTTATGAAGCAGATCTGGCGCTGGCCAGGCGTTTACGCGAGGCCGATAAGCGATGACTGCCGGACAGCAGCAAACGAGCTTTCTGCAGGTGGTGGCGGGCCAACACGCCGGCCAGAAGCTGTATATTACTGATGCGCTGGTTATTGGTTCGGATAATCAATCTGAGGTCGTTATTGATGATCCTGCTATTCAGCCTCAACACCTGCGGGTTATTTCTGAAGAGGCCCGTGTGGTGGTGGAGAACCTGACCAAGTCGGGAGAAGTCTGGGTTAACGGTGCACAGGTGACACGGCACATGCTTAGCAGTGGAGATGAGATTCGTATTGGCCGGCAGCGCTTTGTAGTCAAAATTCCCAGCCTGCGTCCGGACAGCGTGCTTAGGGATATGCCTGCTAAGCAGCAAAACAACAGACTTTGGCTGGTTTGGATTGGTGTTGCAATAGCAGCTGCAGCTGCATCTACATATTTCTTTCTTCTGTAAATCGATTTAAGCCGGTAAAATCTTGTCCAGTTGCGACCTGGCAGCTGCCGGCGAGAAGTGTTCATCGACATTTTGCAAACCTGCATCAGACAATTGCTGCCACAGCTGCTGGTCGGTATAAAGCCGGACCACGGCATCAGCGAAGCTGTTGGTATCATCACCGACCAGCACCTGCTGTTCATGATGCAGATCCATCCCCTCAACAGCGGTTGTGGTGGCGACTACCGGCAGGCCGAAACTCATGGCACTGTTGATTTTGCCTTTAACGCCTGCGCCATAACGCAGTGGTGCTACTGACAACCTGCAGCTATCGTGAAAAGCGTCCAGGTTTTGCACATACCCATGAACGATAATCCGTTCATCGGCAAGAGCGATAACTTCATCAGGCATTTTACTGCCGATGATATGCAGTTTGGCATCCGGTAACCGCTCGGTAATTAACGGCCAGATTTCCCTGCATAACCAGCGAACAGCGTCGAGGTTGGGCGGGTGCTGAAAACCACCGACAAACATCAGGTCCTGGCGGTCGGTATAATCCGCGCGGCGTCCATGAGCAACATGAATATTGGATAAAATTTCCACCCGGCTGTCGGGCGCGGTTTCAGCCAGCAGCGCCTGCTCAGCCTTACTTACCACCAGGGTGACATCAGATTTGCTGATGATACTCAGTTCCTGACGTTTGGTCTGTTCGGCCACGCGCATCAATTGCAGGCTGTTTTCCAGTTCGGCCTCACGCTGTTCGCGCAGGTAATGCAAATCAACTGTGTCAAATATCAGCAGCGCTTCGGAGCAGTAGCGGCGGACGGCTTTCAGCAGCTTCCCAGCGGTCTGATGACGACTTAACATGACTGCCTGAAACTGCTGGCCATGCTGTTCCAGAAACTGGTTGAAATTGTTCAGGTAAGGTTGGTACCACACCTGTACGCCAATGTTCTGCAGTGCTTCGGTATAGCGGCCTTCATGACGCATATTGAATGGGCAGAAAACCACCTGCCAGCCAATGTCCAGCAGCAGCTGCAGCAAGCCGACCATGCGCATTGAGCCGGAGTCTTTATCCGGTGTCGGCACCCAGGTGTCAATAATCAGGATGGCCGGTTTAACGGTTGGCGTAGCTGCCGGTAGCTGCACCAGCTCCGGCAGCCCCTGTAGGCAACGGTAGCGTGCATGACAATGCTGCCAGACAAATCCATCGTAAGTTTGTACCAATTGGGCGATATCAGGTAACACCGCAGTAAGCGGTTGCTGAGGAAACTTAGAATCCAGCAGTCCATCAACACCGCTATCGCGAAACAACAACATGACCGGCAGCAAATCGCTGGTATCACGGCTGTAGCTTTGCTGGGGATGACGAACAGGTTCTTCGAGTTCTGCTTCAATACCGCTGATCAGCATAGCGCCTTCCGGGCAGCCCTTCGGGTCCAGCAGGTTTGTTAAGCTGCTGGTGCTGGACACAATCGTGCCATTGATGACCAGAATATCTCTGATCAGGCCTGAATCATAGGCGGTATGCAAAGCTTTAAATAAGTGTTTGGCTGTGGAATACAGCTGCAGGCCCTGGCATTCTTCAAGATAAGCATTGATTTCAGGATCACTTGAATCATGCAGCAGGTGAACCTGCGATGGGGACGAATTAACGGCTGCCTGCAATTGGTTCAATAATGCCGACAAGGGTGCCAGCTGCTGTTGCGCCATCAGTACAATATGCAACTGCGGTTGCTCCACCTCCGGCTCGATAGCCTGCCAGTCAACCGGTGTTATGGGAATTTCCGGGTCGATATATTGTCCGGCCGGAGTGATCTCCGGTGATTCCTGTAACTGCCGAAGTGTTGCTTTAAAGCCGTTACGATGTACCCGCTGAATCAGCTTGCCGAATAGTTGTGGCCAGTGCAGCGGGTTAAAGGCGTTATGCCGTTGCAGATTTCCCAGCACGCGGGTCATCAGGCGCAATGGTTTGGTCAGTTTCCAGGAGCGGCTGGCAATTATTGCATCAAACTGTGATTGCACATGATGCAGTTGATCCTGGGTTTGCAGTAAATGCTGTTCTTTATTGCGCAGCTGTACAGAAGTCTGCCGTAATTGTCGGGTCAGCTTATTCAGCGCCTGCTGCAGTTGGCTCTGTTCACTGCGCAGTTGTTTCAGATCACGAGCCTGGCTGCGCATGTGCTTTAGGCGGGCGCTCAGCTGTTGATAAGTCTGCTGCAGCTTATCTGTGGTTTCATGCAAAGCACGCCCGCGCCATTCGCTTAATCGCTGGAAGTGCAGTAACTGTGAGCTGGCTATATCATTTTTACTGACTGCCGGCATCACGGGCCGGGCAGGTACTTCGATGGACTCCCATACTGCGGCATACGCCTGCAGCATTTTTTGCATATTATCGGGCTGCAGCTGAGTCGCCTGCTGCTGCAGCTGAGAAAGTATTATCCGGTTATTGAGCAGGCCGTTCAGAACATCGCTGAGTGCCTGACTGTCTGAATCAATCAACAGACCATCAATACCGTGTTCAATGCGTTCGGTAAAGCTACCGTTGCGGGTAGCGATGACCGGAACCTGCAGAGCGCGTAATTCACTGAGGGTGTAGCTGAAAGTTTCCGGCACCGTAGAAAGCAACAGGGCAACATCGGGTCGGATGCGATTGACCAGTGTGGGGAGTTGCTGCCAGTCATAATGCATGATGACATCAACATTATTGCGTCCAAGCAATGCGCGCCCCGGCTTGCCGCAGCCTAATGCGGTGAGATGAATCCGCGAGTCAAACTGCGGCAGTGCATCCAGTAGCAGTTGCCTGCCTTTGCCCTGTTGCAGCCTGCCCAGCACCAATACTCTGATTGAGCGCCGTTGATCACTTCCTGTGGCTGTTCTGCGGTTGCTGTCTGCTGCTGTTGCCGGCAGGTTATCCCAGGCCGGCAGGCCATGGCCGATGATCTCGGTGGTGACTCTTTCAGCATCAGGGTAGATGGCCAGCAGTTGCCGGTGTGCGGCCCGGGTGGGCGCCACCATGCGCACCCTGGGATGACGCAAATGGTACATCCAGCTGCGGGTTAGGACATTCCAGTCACGGCTGTCCCGATCAATAAACTCCAGTTCGCTGTCAGCAGCTGACGCCAGACTGCTTTCGAGGTTTATCTGGTCGGGGTTGGTGCCGCCTGGTGGAATGCTTAACAAAGGCCAGGCCGGGTAATAATCGTGCATGACCTGGATGGTCGGTAACGGGCAGCGGAGTGCATCCAGGCTGTGGCCTATCAGTGATGATACGAGCACCCGGCTGACGCCATGACAGCGCTGAATGGCGTCCAGAATTTCGCGGTATTGCTGGTTATGGATTTCAGTGGAAAAAATACCCGGTGCCAGCCACCACTCCGCCAGTTGAGGACCATCGGGCTTCTGCTGATGCAGAGTAAGCTGGGTACCATATTGCTTTTTCTTCCAGAACCCGCGTGATTGCAGAACCAGGTGTGTATGGACGACATCATGATTGCAATAATCGGTTACCCAGCGCCCGACACCACCGCCCCAGCTGTGGGTGATGTGCAGCATCACGGGCTGTTCTGCGGGATCAATACGGCACAGACTCCATGCATTGTCGGCCAGCAACTGCTGTAAAGCATTCTGCCGGTATTCAGCCGGAAAAGCCGGTGGCAGGTCCCAGTCATAGCGGGGCGCCGGTTGCAGCACTGCGCAAGTTGAGCAGCGGGCAAAAATATCATCAGCGACAATTAGCCTGAGGCCGACCCTTTCCGGCAGGGTATCATTCAATTGACGCTCGGTGCCGCTCAGGCGTTGGGCTGCATCAGCTTTAATCCACAGCAGATGTTCCGGCCAGTGGCTGGCTGCATACAGGCGCTTATGGCTGGTATTGGCAACCAGGGCATCCAGATCTGCTTCATCGGGCGGTTCCGGCAAATGCCCGGCCTGCCCGAAAGGGTTGAAAGCGGGATGCCAGTTACTGAGTACTGTTATGGCATCGGTGTCCGGCAGTTGTTGTCGCCAGAAGCGCAACCGCTGCAGCAGGTTCTCCGGCAGGCTGATGTCAGCACGTAACAGAATCAGATCCTGTCCCGGGTATTTTTCACAGGCTTCCTGTAAGGCGGCAGCAAAGGATTGCCTGCTGCTGTCAAAAGTGACCCAAGACTGTTCAGTGCGCAGCTGATCGACAGGACAATTTTCTGCCGGTTGCTGCCAGCGTACCACTACCGCTTTACCGGGCGGAGAATCCGGTTGCGCAGGCGGCTTGTCAGACGCCAGCCCGGCCTGGTTCAAAATGTTGGTTTTTGCATGCATCCGCGGGAATGCCTAAGTCTGCCTTAATCAGATTCGGAGATTGAAGCGGACCTAGAATCCCGGTCCAAAACTTTCACGCCGATATTGACTGGGAATTTTGGTCAAATCGTCGCTGATTGGTTCATGGCTGATGGAATTAAGTTCAGACCGGTCATTGTTGTTTTTGTCGATTACGCGGACGGGTACACCATTCTGTAATGCTTTGACCATGGAACCCGAGGCAATGTTGTCCGGGAACAGACTTCCTGCATTTTCCTTCATTGTGTCAAGCATATTCTCGGCAAACCGGGCCATGGCGTTCATGGTGGCTATTTCCCCGCTGCTAAGCTTCAGTGCGTCCGGATCAGCAATACATAATTCACTTTCCTGCTGGCCGGCAACCCGGGTTTCGACGATTTCACAACGTACATCGGCAACGCTGTCAAATCGTCCGGTGAAGTTAATATCTATAACTTCTTCGACAGCAGCACTGCTGCGACCACCGCCGGGCATCATGCTTTCCATTAGTGCGCGTGCCTGGGCCCGTTGAGATTCAGGCAACTCTGACAATGCCTGTTCGATTTGCTGATTCACGCTACCCAGGGTTTGCCCGAATGACTGAATCTGCGCTTCATCAATGGCATAAAATCTTTGCTGGTCATCCTCCACAATGAACAAGGTGTTGAGGCTGCGGTCAAATAAAATCCAGTTATTGTCCTCATGATTAACCCGCAGTATGTTATCGGTGAGATAAACAATGCCTGCAGCCTGACTATCGGGACCGGTGTTGAAAGTCAGTGTGGCGGCACTAGCAGAAGCACTGCATAATAGTGTTGCAAGGACCAGCGGTAACATTTTTTTATTCATTGCAATTCTGCCTCTAACCATAGAAAACTCAATAAGTTGTAGCAATTATTTCTATATCACTTCACTATTGCAAGTGGCGCACTGTTATTCTCGGAGATTTAACCGGTGCGTTACCCAGCATAGCAGCCGGTGATCAAAGGAAAATGAATGGCTAAAAAAACCCGGCGACGGACTCCAGCTAAGACCAGTAAACGCAAAAGTGCAAAGTGGCAGACACCTTTGTGGCGAATCAGGCTGGTTTGCTGCCTGGCTGGAATAACCGGGCTGCTGACCGGTGCAGGCGCTTGCTGGGTGTATGCCATCAGCACACAGGTGGTGGTGCACTTTGAGCAGCGTCGCTGGGATGTGCCGACCCGGGTCTATGCACGGCCGTTGACGGTATTTACCGGGATGTCGCTAAGCTCTCAACTGTTGACCGCAGAACTGCAGGCAGCCGGGTATCAACAAACTTCAGAGCCATCACAACCAGGCCAATATGCCGTCAATGGCGAAGCATTCGCCATTTATACACGACCGTTTGCTTTTGCTGATGGCCAGCAACCTGCGCAGGTTGTCGAACTCCAGTTGACCGGTGGCCAAGTTGAGCGGTTGTCTGTCAACCGCCAACCGGGCAGCCTTGCGCGGCTGGACCCGGCTGAAATCGGCAGTCTGCATGCACTGGGAGGAGATGACCGTACGGTGTTGCCGCTGGAGGCGTTTCCCGAATTGCTGGTTACCGGCGTACAGGCGGTGGAAGACCGCAACTTCAAGCATCATTACGGCATTGACTGGCGGGGTCTGGCCCGGGCGATGTGGCGGAATCTAAGCAGCGGTTCTATCAGTCAGGGGGGCAGTACCATTACTCAGCAGATGGTGCGCAACCTGTATTTAACCAATAACCGCAATTTGTGGCGTAAGTTTAATGAAATGGTCATGGCGATTGCCCTGGAGCGCCGCTACAGCAAGCACGAGATTCTGGAGACCTATCTCAACCAGGTTTACCTGGGACAGGTAGGCGGCCGTGGTATACATGGTTTCGCGCGTGCCAGTGAGTATTATTTCGCGGTGCCGGTGCAGAATCTGCAGCCGCATCAGATAGCACTGCTGGTCGGTATGGTCCGTGGAGCGTCATGGTATAACCCGCGTCGACATGAACAGCGTGCACTGGAGCGGCGGAATGTCATTCTGGACAGTTTCGCTGTAACCGGGCTGTTGCCTGAACAACAGGCCCTGCAGTGGCGCAGGCAACCATTATCTGTTCGGCTGCAGCCTGGTTTTCGCAGCAGCCGCTACCCGGCTTTCATGGACCTGGTCCGCCGGCAGTTGCGTGAGCAATATGCAGAGGATGAACTGCAGCGCGAGGGCCTGAGGGTGCTGACCACGCTGGATCCGGTGGCGCAGGCCGAAGCGGAACAGGCTGCCAGTAAGGGATTATCAGGGATTGAACGAGACCATGGTTGGACAGAACTGCAAACAGGGATGGTTATAGCGGACCCCCACACTGGTGACATTTTGGCGCTGGTAGGTGATCGCAATCCTGCCAGGGCAGGTTTTAACAGAGCTGTGGATGCCCGTCGCCAGGTAGGTTCGGTAATAAAACCGTTTGTTTATCTGCTGGCGCTGGCCGGCGGTGATAATCTGATGACGGTGGTTAGTGATGCAGCGATAACGGTTCCCATGCCCAATGGAGATATCTGGCAACCGCAAAATTACGACCGGCAGAACCATGGCAGCGTGACGCTGTTGACCGCGCTGATTCAATCCTATAACCAGGCTACCGTCAGGTTGGGAATGGGCTTTGGGCCGGAACGGCTGGCGGCATTACTGAAGAATCTGCAGCTGCTGCCGGATAATGCATTGCCGCATCCTTCGTTATTGCTGGGGGCATTGGAATTGTCACCGCTGGAAGTGGCCAGTTTATATCAGGTGCTGGCTGCCGACGGTTACCGCACTCGGTTAAGTGCGGTACGCGAAGTACTGGACACCAACGGCCAGGCACTGACACGCTATCCGGTGCAGCTGGATGTATTTCCACAGCGGGAGATGATTCCGCTGATTACGTTTGCTTTGACCGAGGTTGCACACCGGGGCACTGCCTGGCGGTTGCCGCGCCTGCTTGGCCGGAATCTGAATATTGCCGCTAAGACAGGAACCACCAATGATCAGCGGGACAGCTGGTTTGTCGGCTATACTGACGACCGTCTGGCAGTGGTTTGGGTGGGACGTGATGATAATCAGCCTGCCGGAATAGCCGGCTCTACAGCAGCGATGCCGGTGTGGGCGGAAATCTTCGATGATCTTCCGTTAAGAGATATCGATGTTTACCGGTTGCCCGGGTTGACCTGGTACTGGGTTGACTGGCTGGATGGCTGGGTAACTGAAGAAAACTGTCCGGGTGCCGGACTGGTGCCTTTCAGGCCAGGCAGTGAACCGCTGCAATGGCGACCTTGTCGTAGTTAATTTAACAGAGTGTGATAAAAGCAATGCATGCAAAATATTTAAGATGGGTACTGATGGCGGTAGCTGTGCAGCTGGTTGCCTGCAGCAGTCAGCAACCGGTACCCATTCAGGAGCGGTCGGTCGATATTGAACAGGAAGTCAGGCAACCCGCTGAAGTTGAGGGTGCCGGACTGCAGGTGCGGCCGCTGCAAAATCCAGGTGTCCGTGAATTGTTGACCCAGGCAGATCAGGCAGAACAGCAGGGTGATTTGAATCAGGCAGGTATTTTCCTGGAACGCGCGCTGCGAATTCAGCCCCGCGACCCGGAACTGCTGCAGCGTATTGCCGAGATAAAACTGCAGCAGTCCAATTATGAGCAATCTTTAAACTATGCCTCCCGCTCCTATGATGTCGGTCCCAAAGTCGGAGAATTATGCAGCCGTAACTGGCGCACCATCAGTGTTTCACGCGACCAGCTTGATGATCCGGCCGGCGCAGAAGATGCCCGGCAGCGGTCGGTTGCCTGTGCAGCCAAAAAACCTGAAGGCTTCTGAACCCAGCAACACTCGGGAGTACCGGTATTTCCGCTGATCAGTTATTGGGCCAGGGTGGCCCGTTCGCACAGCAATGGCCGAACTTTGTGGCGCGTGCCGGTCAGCAGCAGCTGGCGGCTGCCATTAGTGAGACCATCGATAACAAGCATACGCTGGTGGCAGAGGCAGCCACCGGAACCGGTAAAACCCTGGCTTACCTGGTACCGCTGCTGGCCAGCGGTAAAACAGCGCTGATATCAACCGGTACCCGTAATCTGCAGGAACAACTCTATCACCGGGACCTGCCGGCAGTGCTGAAGGTGATGCAGCAGGGTGCCCGCATAGCACTGCTTAAAGGTCGCAATAATTATCTATGTCTTTACCGGCTCCAGCTGACGCATAGCGGTGGCC
>JANQPN010000054.1 GCA_028289455.1 Wenzhouxiangellaceae bacterium | reverse complement strand
ATACGGTCGCCCAGCAATGCCCCACCGGTTTTACGCCGGGTAGGATCCACCGCCAGCACCGCAATACGCATTTCCGGGAAATGCAGCAAAAAGCGGTTCAGCAATTCATCGGTTACCGATGATTTACCTGCTCCACCAGTACCGGTAATACCCACTACCGGGGTATTGCCTGCCGCCAACTGCCATTGTTTGCGCAGCGAAATGAGCCGATCGTCGTCGATTTCGCCGGTTTCCAGCGCGGAAATCATCGCGCCGACAGTCTGGTGATCATCCCGGTCAACACTCTGTGGTTCCTGTTCCGGCTGACGGGCTTCTTCCGCGCGTTTGACCACGTCTTCAATCATTTCCACCAGGCCCATGTTCATGCCGTCGTCCGGGTGGTAAATGCGTTCTACGCCATACGCATGCAGCTCGCTGATCTCATCCAGGGTAATGGTACCGCCGCCGCCGCCGAACACTTTGATATGCTCCGCGCCCTGATCTTTCAGCCGGTCGACCATGTATTTGAAATACTCCACATGCCCGCCCTGATAAGAGCTGATGGCAATGGCATCGGCATCTTCCTGAATGGCTGCCCGCACCACATCATCCACCGAGCGGTTATGCCCCATGTGCACCACTTCACACCCCTGCGCCTGGATCAGCCGGCGCATGATATTGATGGCGGCATCGTGACCGTCGAATAACGAAGCCGCAGTGACAAACCGCAAAGGGTTGTCCTGCTCGGTTTCGCGTTTGATGCCCAGATCGGAAGCCGTGGTGCTCATGAACTCTCTCTCAATGATTGCAGTGCCTGCCGTACAGGCGTTAAAGGTAACTGTCTATTGTAACGCTATGTGCTTGTTTGTGCTGCCGAACACGCGTTATCCGGCTGCTCATGCAGGTCAAACAGCCAGTCCGACAATGGTTGTACTTGTAGGAGCAGACATGTCTGCGACATAGCCCCTTGACCTGTATGCGGTCGCAGACATGTCTGCTCCTACGGTGAATTATGATTTTGAAGTCAGCTTTGCTACTCTATGGATAAGGGAAACTATTTATTAATATCGGGACCCCCATCATCAAACTCGCAGCAATATGATTGATCCAAACAATCGACAATTCAGGCACAGCTTTGAATACTGACGAGTGTTTTGATCTGCAAACGGCAGTACGAGCAGCATTGAGCGGGACAGTACTGTTCTGTGGTTTTTACTCAACAGTACTTGCACAAACATCCACCACCATAGACCTGAGCAATCTCAATGGCAGGAACGGCTTTATTGTCAAAGGGATAGAGATTGGTGATCTGAGGCCAGGAGCGGCAACCTCAGCTGGGGATATCAATGGAGATGGAATCGATGATGTCATTATCGGCGCTGTAAGTGCCAGCCCTAATGGCAACATTTATGCTGGGCAAAGTTACCTGCTGTTTGGCAATAGCTTGAGCTTTCCATCCTCTTTTGAATTATCCACCCTGGATGGTAGTAATGGTGTCATCATCAATGGCATTAATGCCTTTGATCGGGCCGGACGTGTTGGGGCCGCAGGGGATATTAACGGTGACGGTCTAGATGACTTCGTCATCGGTGCACCTGGCGTCGATGCCAATGGGATTGACGAGCCTGGTGCGTGCTATGTCATTTTTGGAACTACTGCTGGCTTTGAATCACCATTCCAGTTGAGTGACCTGAACAACGAATCGGGCTTTGTCATCAACGGAATTGCTAGACGTGATCGCTTGGCAGCAGCTTCCGAAGCTGGCGATTTTAACCACGATGGTGTTGATGACCTGTTGTTGTCATCGACCTTTGCTGATATTAACGGAGAGTTGGGCGTAGGGCAGGTTTATATTGTTTTTGGGAAAACCACAGGTTTTGGTGACCGATTCGATCTGAGTGATCTTGATGGCGAAAATGGATTGATAATTAATGGCAGGCGAGAGTTTGATTTCACCGGAAATTCGCTGAGCCAAGCCGGCGATGTCAATGGTGACGGCATCGACGATATCCTAATTGGCGCCATGAGCGCCGACTATTCTGGCAACACAGCCGCCGGATTGGCTTACCTGGTCTACGGAAGTGATTCTGGGCTTGAGCATCCATTCGAGTTGAACGACCTGGATGAGACTAATGGTGCTATATTCTCAGGTGATGTCAGCGATCAGGCAGGTAACTCAGTCAGTGGTGGGCATGATGTTAATCAAGACGGCCTTAAGGACTTGCTGATAGGCGCAATTAGAGGAAGCCCTATCGATAATGGTGTCGAATTTCCAGGACGGGTCTTTATCATTTTCGGTGATGAAAGAGGTTATGAATTGCCATTATTTCTGAATGATATTGATAGCAAGGATGGTGTGATTGTAGACACAGACGGCAGAACTCAACAATTTGGAGCTTCCGTAAGCTTTGTCGGTGACACTAATGCTGACGGTATTGATGACTTTATCATAGGCGCACCATCAGCAGGGGTTTTTGATCAGGGCTTCGCATATACATTATTTGGCTCTGACAACGGATTTGTATCGCCATTGAATGTGAGCAGTTTAATGAATTCCGATGGCTTTTCCATGCGAGGATCCGATGACCGTCATAATGCCGGTAGTTTTGTGGCGGATATTGGTGATATAAATAACGATGGGCTATCTGACTTTAGCGTAAGCACCAATACCACAGGCGTGACCAGCATGGACAATCCAGGTGAGCTTTATATCGTTTTCGGACGAGAACTGCCGCAATTCAAGAATGGATTTGAATCTCTGACTGAGGAATAACTTGAAAATGCCGCATGTGCGGATCCCAACCGCGATATGTGTTACTCCAACAACCACCGTTTCACGACCGAGTGCACTCTCACAAATAATCCAGCCCTGGAATATGATTTCGAAGTCAGCTTTGCTACGCTATGGGTAAGGGAATCCAGCCGATAGAGGTTTGTTGAAATTGATTTTGCAATTCTCTCAGCCGGGCTGGGTTTATAGCTATTATCTTCACAATAACAGGGCGTTAGATGAGAGTCTTACCACCATTTCGCTGTGATTCTGCAGACATTCAGACCACTTCCGGGTTCCACAGGGCTTTGCAGGCAATCACCGGTTTGCTGCTGATTGGCGGCGTTACAGTCACGGGTTATTCGCAGGACTTTCCCAACCGAGGCTCATTTAATTTAAACAATGCCCTATACAGCGACAGATTCAACGCGATACGGGTTGATGGTTTAGCACCTGGTGATCAGTTTGGCATTCTGGTCAGCGATGCAGGTGATCTGAATGGTGACGACTTCGATGATTTTCTGATTGGCGCACAACCGGAGGGAGAACGCAGGCGCTTTGGTGAATTCCACGTCATCTTTGGCAGCAGTGAATTTAACCAGCTGGAAACACCGATCATCAACGTTGCCGATGTGGGCACCGATGCGTCCAGCATCTCAGGACTGACCTTCCGACTTAGTGAAGATTACGGTTCCGGCGGCTTTTCCGCCAGCAGCGCCGGCGATGTGAATGCAGACGGCTTTGATGACCTGCTGATCGGCGCACCGTTTCGGGGTCCTCGAAATGACAACGTCGGTGTGACTTATCTGGTATTCGGCAGCGCGGATATGGCTAACATGCCGGCATCGGTGATCAACCTGTCCACTCTTAACAGCAACAACCCTGATGCAGACGGACTGGTCATCAAAGGTGTTGATTTGGGTGATCAATCCGGTCGCGGGGTCAGCGCCGCTGATGTTAACGGCGACGGTATCAGTGACCTGTTGATCACAGCACCCGGTGCCGGGCCGGACCCCATCGGTGTACCGGGTGAGGTGCCTGGCGAGACCTATATTATTTTTGGCCGGCCTGATCTGGCCTCTCAACCAGATTCTGAAATTAACCTCTCCAGTCTGCGCAGCAATAATTCGGAACCACCCGGGCTGGTCATCAGAGGTATTTCACCTGGATTCTCGGTCAGTAATGCAGGCGACATCAATGATGATGGCGTAGAGGATATTCTCATCGGCGCATTCACAGCTGAAACCAATAATCACCCTTCATCTGGCCTGACTTACCTGATTTTTGGCAATACTGAATGGGATGCAACATCATCTCAGATAATTAACCTGTCCAGCCTGAATACCGATAGCCCGGAGCTCAATGGACTGATTATCAATGGACTTGATTCAGATGACTTTTCCGGTAGAGCAGTCAGCCGCGCCGGTGATATCAATAAAGATGGTATCGATGACTTACTCATTGGCGCTCCCTCAGCCAGCCACAACGGTAATTTTGCTGTCGGTGAAGCCTTTGTGCTTTTTGGTGATACAGCCTTAAGCGAACGTTCATCACCAATCATCAACCTGTTCAGCCTTACAACAGAAAACCCCAATACGCCCGGGCTGCTTTTCAGGGGAATAGACGAAGCCGGCCATCAGGCTGGTTTTTCCGTCAGTGACATTGGGGACATCAATAACGACAGTTACAATGACATCATTATCGGCACTGCCTCAGACGCTAGCCTGGGGGCAGGCATTTCCTATGTGATATTCGGCAACCCGGAGCTGGATAGTCTCTCATCCGCAATCATCAACCTGTCCAGCATACCCACCATTGACCCTGATGTGGCTGGGTTCGCGTTTAGAGGCAATAGTGAAACCCTTGCTGGGCAGGACGTCAGTAAAGCCGGTGATATCAACGGTGATGGCGCTGCAGATTTTTTGATTGGCGCTGCCGGTAGCGGGGCAAGTGACGAATTTGCCGGATCGGCCTACCTGATCTTCGGCACACCGGAACCTCCATTCGAAGTCCCTGCCCTGAACCCATGGGCGCTTTGGGCAATGGGTTTGCTGGCTGTCTTTTTGGGGTTGCTCAGTTGGAGAAGGCGGGCATAGCTCGCTGAAAGACTTAAATACCTCAGGGCAATCCATTGCCTGGATGGCTATCACTTCCTACTGACTAATTTTTTCTGTTTCTGTCAGGTCATGGCATGGTCCGCTCCTGCCTATTGAATAGCGGTGCAAAACTGCACCAACCAAACCCATTTCCAGCTCTCCCTATTGCAATAAAAGTCCATATAACCTTGTTGAGCAACAACACAGGAGAGCAGCAATGCATACGGTTCAGGTCAGCAAAACCATTGGACTGCCGGCGGATAAATTGTGGGCCGCGATGGCCGATTACGGTGGCATCTACAAATTCGCACCCGGCGTTTCACACTCGGAAGTACTGAATGACGTGGTGGTTGGTCCTGGTGCGCAGCGCATCTGCGAATTCGCCGGCGGAGGCAGTGTTAAGGAAGTGATTACCCGCTACCAGGAAGGCTCGTTTTATGAGCTCGATTTATACGACATTGAAGTACCCATCAAAGCCGGCAATGCCCGTTTTTCCGTCACTCCCATCAACCCGAATACCACCCGGGTGGATGTGCAGTTTAATTTCCAGCCTAAATTCGGCCCGGCGGGCTGGGTGATGGCTAAATTGATGATGAAGCCGCAATTCACCAAAGCGTTGAACGGCATGCTTAAAGGTTTGGAGGACCATGTGCGTACCGGCAAGCTGATTGATCAGAACGGTTACCTGATCGATGCTGAGCCGGTTGCAGCCTGATGCCGATATGAGTACTGGAGGTCAGCCGGTAACTCAGGCAGCAAACTGCTGACGGTCCCCACTGTCCGGTGCAACCGGTTACACTGTTCCACGATTGCACCGGACCTTTTAAGCATGCAGACATTTGACGCTATCTACCAACGCGCCGCTGGCCGCAAAGGCGGTGAAAAAGCGCTGGAAAAACTGTTGGCCAATACCAAACCCAAGTCAGCCGCCGCCATCAGAAAAATCCCCGATGACCGCTGGCTGTCGGAAATGACCCGTGCGGTCTTCCGGGCCGGGTTTGTGTGGCGGGTAGTGGACAACAAATGGCCGGCATTCGAGCAGGCTTTCAACAATTTTGAACCCATGCATGTGGCCTATCTACCGGATGAGGCCATTGATGCAATGGTCACCAATGCCGACCTGATCCGGCATTTCAAAAAACTGGCGGCCACCCGGTCCAATGCCAGCTTCATTCTGGATATCGCCGGTGAACACGGATCTGCAGGCGCTTACTTCGCCAGCTGGAGCCAGGACAACTATGCTGAACTGCTGATAGATCTGAAAAAACGCGCCAGCCGGCTGGGCGGCACCTCGGCGCAGTATTTTCTGCGCAGCATGGGCGTGAGTTCATTTGTATTGTCCGGCGATGTCGTTAAAGCACTGCAGATAGCTGACGTGGTAACCCGGACGCCCTCCTCGCAACGGGACCTGCGGACCGTTCAGGCCGCCTTTAATGAATGGTCTCAGCAAAGCGGCAGGGAACTCAGCCAAATCAGCCGGGTGTTGGCAATGAGTGTCGACTGACCATCTAACCTGCTTCAAAGATTCAATACCTGTGCATGAGTTCGATGCCGGTTTAACCAAAATTGCCCGAACCTGCGCACTCCTATACCATGTCAAAAAAATAATTAAGCACGTACCTGCTGCGGGTTAGCACCAGCCGGTGCGAAAGGAAGCGCACTCGCCTGATTCACGGCATGGTATTACAACGACCAGTATTAAGGAGTCGCCGTGAATATGCGCAGATTTTTCCTGTCAGTGATCTTTGCCGGGGGGATTTTTTCTTTATCGTTGCATGCAGCAACTGTCAGCACCCTGGCCGACAGCGGACCGGGCAGTCTGCGGCAGGCATTGATCAACGCCATGCCGGGTGAAACCATCGATTTTTCGGTTACCGGCACCATCAACCTGAACTCACGCCTGCTGGTCGATCAGCCGGTGACCATTACCGGCCCGGGCATGAACCAGTTATCCATCAACGGCCAGAACAATCATCGCGTAATGGAAATTACCGCCAACCCTGTGATCATTGAGGATCTGGCCATTATCAATGGCATGGCGCGCGGTGGAGACGGTGGTGATTCGGAAACCGGCGGCGGTGGTGGTGGCGGCGGTGCTGAAGGTGGCGGGGTATTTGCCCCGGCAGGCAGTGACGTCAGCTTCAACCGGGTACGCTTCGCCGGTAATA
This sequence comes from Wenzhouxiangellaceae bacterium, assembly GCA_028289455.1. Taxonomy (GTDB): domain Bacteria; phylum Pseudomonadota; class Gammaproteobacteria; order Xanthomonadales; family Wenzhouxiangellaceae; genus JAJFKX01. The sequence goes on along the minus strand of JANQPN010000054.1, from coordinate 42,433 downwards.
CTGCACAGGGCGGTGATGGCGGCAGCAGCGGTGTTACCGGACTGGGCAGTACCGGTGGCACCGGTGGTACGGCTGCCGGCGGGCTGGGTTCGCCCGGTGGCAATGGCGGTAACAGCGGCGGTAATGCTGCTGATATCCTCAGCATCGCCGGCGGTGGCGGCGGCGGTGGCATGGGCGCCGGTACCGGGGGTGGAAGCACCGGCAGTTTACGAGCTCAGCCAGGCGGTGAAGGCATTGCCACACTGGGTGGCGGTGGCGGTGGGGGCGTCGGTCTTGGCGGGGCGATATTCTCCGACGGCACGGTTACTGTGGAACGGTGCGTATTTGAAAGTAATGCCGCCCTGCCCGGCAAACGCGGCATCAATAATTTCAGAACCCTGGGAGTGCAAATTGACGGTGGCGCGCTGGTAACCCCGGATGATTCCCGCAGAGGCAGTGCAATATTTGTCTCCAGCGGTAACCTGACGGTTATTGATGAGATTCAGTTCGGCCTGAACAGCCGGGTCAATCCGTCAGGATTGACACCGGAATTCCCCACCAATCCAGCCGCTTTTATTCAGGCGCCGGCCGAAATCCAGCCAGCGGTAGCCATTACCCGCTCACCAGGTCCGGCAGCACAAACCTTCCCGCAGATTGATAACAGCGGCCATCCCCGGCTGCCGTTCATTTTCCGCAACATTAATGATGTGAATGTCAGCGATACTGATCCAATGATGCCGGACAACAATACCACTCATTTTGGCGTTACCGTCACTCAAATACTGTCTGCACTGGCAGGCTTTCAGCTGGTCGACAGCGATACCACACTCAATGCCATGGGCATTGCCATCACCGGCATCGATACCAGCAACGGCATCTGGGACTATCGCCTGCCCGCTGGGCCGATTGAGTATGCGATGATTGAAGGTGTCAGTGAAACCAGCGCATTACTGCTGCCCCCGGATGCGTTGGTGCGCTTCACTGCGTTCCCCGAGTACATCAGCGAAACCGGGCCTGAACCATTCATTGAGTTCCGCGCCTGGGATGATGCCGGCAATATGGCATTGATTGATACATTTGCCGATACCAGTACTAATGGTGCCGGCACCAGCTTCAGTGCCGAAATTGGCCGTGTCCATCAACCGGTTGATGTAGCCCTAAAATGGTTTGCCCAGTACATGGAACTGCCGGATGGCTCGCAGCTGGTGCCAGAGGTAGTGGACCTGAAAAATCCCCCGCCTTTTCCACGCGCACTCGCGCGGTTTACCCGTTATGAAGTCAAAACCGCCGGCAACCCCAATCAGGCATCTACCCTGGTCGGCGTTGGCGGCACTTATGCAGCAGGTCCTTCAGTGACGTCTGAGCACAGTGACTATTTCTTTGCATCTACCAACGGACCGGGCGAAGTTGCCACCGGTGTGCTGCAGATGGCCTCGGTGGGCACCCGCACCTTTGATGGTTTTGGCTCTCAGTCAATATTTAGTTCGCCGGTCATTCTACATGGGCCACTGCGACTGACGGCTGTCAACGACACTGCCACAACTGAAGAAGACCAGGCGGTTCTGATTGATGTCCTGTTAAATGACAATGACCCGACCAGCGCCGACCCATTGATTCTGATATCGGCACTGGTCAGCGAACGTGGTGTCTCCCCAACCGTTACCGGCAGCCAGATACGTTATACTCCGCGCGGCGACTTCCATGGACGTGACAGTTTCTTTTACTTGGTCAGCAGCACCGATGGCCAGCGTTTTGCCGTTGGCCAGGTGGAAGTCACCATTACCTCCGTCAATGACGCACCCTCCTTCACTTTGGATATAAACACTGTTACCGTTGATGAAGATGCCGGGCCGCAGAACCAGGTTGTGGTCAGCAATGTATCGGCAGGAACTGACCTGCAGCGCGATATCATCGGTAACCTGCGCACCTTTGATTCAGCAGGAACCCTGACCGAAGGCCGGCCGGAAAGTGTTGACCAGGTGCTGACCTTTGAATTTACCCCAGTCAGTATCGATCCAACCCTGGTGTTCAGTGCCGGTCCGATAATTGATCCTGCTACGGGCGAATTGAGCTTCACCGCTGCACCGGATTCGTTCGGTGTGGCCACCTTCGATATTCTGTTGCGCGACAGCGGCCCCAGCGGCGGCAATAACGTTAACAGCACAGCAACACAGACCTTTACCATTACCGTCAACCCGATCAATGATGCACCTGCCGTCAGCGCGCTGTACCCGTTCAGCGTTCTGGAAGACAGCAGTACCGCGCTCAGCGGCTTGAGCATTACGGATATTGATGTCATGAATGGCGACCTCAGTATGATGCTGAATGTTGATCAGGGGATATTGAGTGCAACCGTCAGGGGTGGCGTGACCATCAGCGGAAGCGGCACCAGTAACCTTACGCTGACCGGTACGCAGACCGCGCTGAATGCTTTGCTGGGATCCAACCAGGTCATCTTCCAGACCGGTTTGAATCAGGCTGTTGATTCGACTTTAACCATTACTGCTGATGATATGGGCAATACCGGTGCCGGGGGTCCTCAGAGCAGCGTGCCATTGATGGCAATTATCGATGTCATCCCGGTCAATGATCCACCCACATTTGTAGTCACCGCACCACCGGGTGTGCTTGAAGATGCAGGCCCTCAGGTTGTTCCCGGCGTACTCAGTATGCTGGATGATGGTGATGCCGATGCCATGCAGGCTCTCAGTATCATGGTCAGCACCGATAATCCCGGACTGTTCAGTATGCAGCCTGCCATTGATGCAGCCGGTGAACTGTCCTACACCGCAGCAGCTGATGCCAACGGCAGTGCCACTGTAACGGTGACTGTCATGGATGACGGCGGCACCGCCAACGGCGGCGTTAACATGACGGTGGACAGTTTCGTGATCACGGTGAGCCCGGTCAACGATGTGCCTACTTTCGCGCTGGGAGCCAATCCAGTGGTGTTGGAGGATGCCGGTCCTCAGGCCATCAACGGTTTTGCCACCGGCATTTCCGCCGGACCTGCAAACGAAAGCGGTCAGATGCTCAGCTTTGTGGTGACCGGAAATGACAATTCGGGCTTATTCAGTGCGCAGCCAGCCATTAATGCCGCCAACGGGCAACTGACGTTTACCCCGGCAACTGACGCCAATGGCAGCGCAAACATCACTGTTATTTTGATGGATGACGGAGGCACCGCCGACGGCGGCGTGGATACCAGCGCTGTGCAGGCATTTACTATTGACGTGACTGCGGTCAACGACGTGCCTGAATTCAGTGCCGGCCCGGATGAAGCCAGCTTCAATGACGACGGCCCGCAAACCATTGACCCCTGGGCCACCGGACTCAGCGCCGGCCCTGCCGATGAGTCGGGACAGACACTCAATTTCAATGTGGTCAGCAACAGTAATCCCGGATTATTTGCCGCCGGCCCCAGCATCAGCAGTACCGGTGTACTGACTTATACTTCGACACCCGATGCCGACGGCAGCGCTGATATCGGTATAGTGCTGATGGATAACGGCGGCACAGCCAACGGTGGTGTGGATACCAGCGCAGTACAAAGCTTCAATATCAGTATTACACCCAGCTCGGCCGATCTGATGCTGACCATCAGCAATACCGCCGTGCCACCGGTAATGCCGGGTTCCGGCTACAGTTATGTCCTGGATCTGCTGAACGGCGGTCCGGGCAGAGCGCTCGATACTCTGGTGACCATTGATTTCCCCAATAACCTGATTTTGACGGATACCGGAGGATGTATCACCGAGAACGCAGACGGTACGCTAAGCTGGTCTATCGGCGCGCTACCTGCTGGCGAAATGGTTCAATGTACATTCGATGTGAAAATTGTTTTATCCGGCGCCATTACCCTGGTTGCCAGCGCCACGGCTGATCTGGATGATCCGAATCCGGCTGATAACACAGATATCAGCGATGTGGTCACTGCCGAACCACTGGTGGTGCCAACACTCAGCAACTGGGCCCTATTGCTGATGGCCGGGTTATTGGTATTGATTGGCTGGCGGCGCAGCGCATTCCGGTAAGCATCAATGCCTGAGATTTTTATCTGTGGTGTTTCCGAACACCACAGATAGCTCAACCGGCTGCTGGACTATAAACTGGCCCGGGCTGTCGCCCTTCAAACAGATCAATGTGCTGCAACATCAGTTCCGAGGTAAACCGGACAAACTGCCGCACCCGTTCGGTAGTTCTTAATTCCGGATGCGTCAGTATCCAGGTTTTCCAGCGGGCAAATGACGGGCACCGCGGAATACGGAACAGCTCAGCATCCTGATCGCCCATAAAACACGGCAACCAGGCTATGCCCATATTGGCTTTGGCTGCCGCAATCTGCAGGTTGGGATCAGGCATTGAACCACGCGCCGGCAGGTGGCCATAACCGGTGGGTTTGGTCCACAGCGGATAAGTCACCTCATCATTCCAACCCAGCCAGCTGGCGCCTGAATCCGGGTCATCCAGATCATAGGTATCCAGATAGCGCCGGGTGGCGTAAGCACAATCGTGCATGGTCAACAGCCGGCGGCCGATCAGGTGTTCCGGGGCCTTATCCACCGAGCGTATCGCCACATCCGCTTCCCGCCTGGATAAATCCAGCCAGTCGTAGGAAGGAATAATTCTGATATCAATATCCGGGTATAAGCGGTTGAACGCCGGCAAATGCTGCAACAGGAAATAACTGGCCAGTGGCTCCGGCATGGTCACTTTGACCTGCCCGGACAATCGCGCATCTTTGCCCAACAGTTCCAGCTCAAAACCATGTACGCGGTTTTCCACGTCCTGCGCGCGTGCTGCTGCGTGTTCTCCTTCAGCCGTTAACACAAACCCTTCCGGAAAACGGTTGAACAGCTTGACGCCCAGATCTTTTTCGAGGGCATCGATACGACGGGAAACTGTGGAATGACTCACCTGCAATTTAGCCGCAGTAGCGCGTACTGAACCTGAGCGGGCGAGTTCTACCAAGTATTTAAGATCATTCCAGTTCATACCCGGCTAAATATTGCACCAGATTTTACTTATTCAATAAATATCTGTGCAAAAACAGTCCGGCCCCAGCCTGTTGAAAAAAACTATCCACCGCCGAATTCATCCCGGAAAGTATCGGATAAATCGAGCACATTCCGAAAATCAGTTAAATGCGATGCCTGGTTATCATCGGCCTTCCAGTAACGGGTATGCAGCAGCAAACCACCCTGCTCACCGGTATTAACCGGAAGATCACGAACCGCATCGCCGAACAGGTGACCGACCGGGCCGCCGACAATATCACCGATGACAATCGCCTTGCTGGGAAAATAAATATTAGTCCAGCGGGTGGCCGCAAATGCAGCGGCATGGTGCGGGATAGTGCCCTGCGTCTCTGAAGTGGAATAGGTGAAACGCCGTTTGTCACCGACGCCTTCCGGTAGCGGCAGGCAGGTGGCCAGCTCACGCAGCGCCACTTTTTCCATGAATTCCTCATTATCATGAGCCAGCAGCATATCGGCGTGCGCCAGCGGTGAGCCGCAGGTAATCAGATGCTCGATCAACCAGTTGCTTTCCGGCTTTTCCGACAGCGCGTCAAAATAGCCACGCTGCAGCGGCTGGGCCTGCGACCAGTCAACCTGGTCGCTGCGTATCAGCTGCTCCAGTTTCACCCTGGCCTTACCCAGTTTGCTGCGGTTACCGCCATCCCCACACTGCTCATACCGGCTCAACCAGGCCTGCTGCACAATATCGTATGCAACCACACTGCCCAGGCTGTGACCCATTACGATGATGCGAAAATACTCCTGCCCCTCCGGCGTATCATTGCCCAGCTCCGACAGATTCAGCAGCAGTTTCGCACCGGCATTTTTAATCTGGTCGCGTATCTCCAGATTTTCCGGCGAGGGCAATAAATAACGGGCGGCATCACCAATGATTTTGGTCAGAATAAAATTAGCTACCAGCAACAGTACCACGCCAAAAAACGAGCTGGTATTGAGTAGCGAACCGTGACTGCCGATATAGCCACTGCCGACCAGGCCGGCAGCCAATAGCAACAATGCCCATAACAGCCAATATGCGCCCTGCAGCTGTTGGGGCACACTGTCCGGCTGACGCAGCAGCAGCGTTTTTGCCCAGCTGAATACATGTGACAGCTTGGTGTCCTTGATCAGGTGCTGGTAGTAGAACTCAAAGAAATCCGTCCGCAATCCGCCGGTGTTATAGCCTGTGGTAATTCTTCTCAGTTCGGTTGCCAGATCACCCTTCAGAGGCTTGCTCCACACAGTCGGTTCAGTATTGGGCGGGTGGATGCCGGTATTTTTGACCCACATACTTTTGACAAAGCCCCAGGTCGTATTCATGGGTTTCTGCTCGCCGATGCCGTGGATAATGACCACTGCCTGTTTGGTGATTTTACGCTCGGCCGGCTTATCTGACGGTTTCCTGGCCATAACCCCTAGTCCGTGTTGTTGATGTCAGCCTTCATTATGCGCTGCCTGTAGACAACAGAACAATACTGAAACGTTAAGAAAATTTGCACACCTGCAGACTTGTTGCAGGCTGGCAGGTATGCCAGGACGGGTGTACCGCTCCCTGAGTCAGGGAGCGGAACCTGTCAATGATCAGGCTTTTTCGCTGGCGATCCAGGAGGCAACCCGCTGACGCAATACATCCATCGGCATTGCACCGCCGGTCAGCACCAACCGGTGGAAGGCCTTGATATCAAAGTCATCACCCAGCTCTGCGGTGGCCTGGGCACGCAGTTCGCTGATGGTGCGCTGACCCATCTTATAGGCCAGTGCCTGGCCGGGAATCACGATATAGCGCTCCACTTCGGCAACCACATCGGATTCGGCCATATCAGAGTTATCCTGCATGTATTGAATGGCCCGCTCGCGTGTCCAGCCTTTGGCATGCAGACCGGTATCGACCACCAGCCGCATGGCACGCAGCATTTCATCACTGAGCCGCCCAAAGTACTGATACGGATCTTCGAACATACCCATTTCCTTACCGATAGACTCCGCATACAAAGCCCAGCCTTCAGCAAAAGCGGTGTAGCCGCCAAACCGACGGAACTTAGGCATCCCTTCGATTTCCTGCTGAATGGTCAGCTGGAAATGATGTCCCGGAGATGCTTCATGCAGCGACAATGTTTCCATGCCGTATTTCGGCTGAGCACGCAGATTGTAGGTATTCACGTAGAAGATACCCGGGCGTGAACCGTCCGGCGAAGGCCGCTGGTATGACGCGCCGGCCTGTGACTGCTCACGGAATGCTTCCACCGCGCGCACTTCGTAATCGGCTTTCGGTGCAATATCAAACAGATTCGGCAGCAGCGCATTGACTTTGGCCTGCAGATCACGATATCCCTGCAGCAGCTCTTCCTTATCGGTGTAATACAGATCATCATTGGCTTTCAGCCAGACAAAGAATTCCTGCAAGTCGCCTTCAAAACCGACTTCGCGCATGACCTCTTCCATTTCCCCGCGAATCCTGGCCACTTCACTTAAGCCATAGTTATGGATTTCATCAGCCGTCAGGCTGGTGGTGGTTTGAGTTTGAATCATGAAGTTGTACCAGGCCTCGCCATCCGGCAGCGCTGATAATCCGACGGTTTCACTGCAGGCAGGCAGGTATTCATCCCGAATGAAATCATGCATGCTGCGGTAAACCGGAATGATCTGGTTGTTGATGGCATCCTGATAGGCAGTTGTCAGGCGGGCTTTATCTTCTTCCGAAAAGCTCTCAGGCAGATTGTTGATCGGGCCGTAAAAAACGCTCTGCTCAACATCCTCAACCACATGCGCAGACAGCTGCGGCAGAACCTTCTCCATCACAATGCGCGGCTGAACCACACCACTTTGCATCCCGATACGCATGTTTTCGATGGCACTGTCATTAATGGCAACCATCTTTTCAACCCGGGACAGCCAGTTTTCATAGTCTTGAACGGTGCGGAATGGCTGGGCACTCACGCCGGAACCGAGCTGGGCAAAGAAATTATGCAGGCTGAAAAACTGATTCACCGGCACCTGCCAGCCCGGAAAGCGCTCGCCTTCCAACGACTGCTGCTGTTGATAAACAAACAGGTCATAGCTGATTCTGTCCTGCTCACTCAGGCTGTCACGGTCAACCGCCTGGATACGCTCCAGCCATTTCACGTTGAAATCATGAAACACCTGGCGGTTTTCCTCACTCAGGAAATTAGGCAGCTGATCGTTGTAGCGCGGATCGCCGACGAATGTGGCCTGAATCGGATTCATCGCCAGGCTATCTTCAAAATACTCTTCAAACAGCGCTGCCAGATCGACTGTTTCTTCAACAACGTCATTGACCGCATTATCATCAGCCGGCGCTTCAGTGGCCGGTTCTGTTTGGGTAGCGGCTGTCTGCTCAGATTGCTGCTGGCAGGCCATTAGGCTCATGCTGACAGCCAGCACAAGCATTATGCGTAATGCATTCATGATGGAGAAACCTCGTTCATTGTGATTATTTGCGCAACACTAACATTACACGATAACCACATTCATGGCCCGGAAGTACTGTACCTGAGCGGATTTTGTTTTTTTATCGCAGCAAACCCCCTACTCAGCCGGTTTAACTGTTTTCAGCTGAGTGCTGTGCCAGTCGGACACGAGGCCATCGCGCAACTACCCGGCACCCGGCCGGCTCATCAGTAAAGCACTTTGTCAGGTTTGGTTCAGTCCTGTGGCAATCCACTCGTTGAGTCAGCACCTATAAGCGTGCTCATGACTTCCCGCCAGCCCGATTCAGCCCCAGGTGAGCTGTGTTCAAATGCTTTCCTGAACTGATTGCGCTGCATGCGGGACAGCCGCACTTCCAATGCCTTTCCGTTGCGTGTCAGACTCAGTTTGCGCATCCGCGCATCTTCGGTGCAGGCTTCAGATTGCACCAGCCCTTTTTTGATAAGCGTGCTCAACGGTCGATGCAATGCCTGCTTACTGATCATTAAGGTGGCCTGCAAATCACTCACACATAAACCCTCATTGCGAGCAATAAAATACAGCAGGCGATGATGCATCCGGTGCATACCACGCTCTGCCAGCAGTTGATCAGGTTTTTCTATCAGTTTGCGGAATCCGAAGTGCATCAGTTCGAGCGCTTCATTCAGTTCTTGCCTTCTTTTTATATCAACCATATTGATATTTGTCCCTAAATAACCCATATATTTAGGTCAATGTTATTGACCTATTATTTTGTGGTGTGTCGATCAGTATTGCAAATAGTAGGTGGAAATTCTCATTTATCATCAATTTGGGTCAACCTGCATGAACAAACACAAAATCAATCTCATCAGCCCACAACAGGGCACTATCCGCGTTTTGGGCGATGCCCAATGTGACGAGTTGCAACGCCGCGAACGCCGGCGCCGGCGGCGCTTCCGGGCTCCGGGCGACAACAGTGTACGTTTACGCTTCATCTGAGCCGGACCCGGCTGCAGAGTAAATATGCAGCTGCTGATTAACCTCCAGACCGGCAGGGCATGCAGTCACTTGCATGCCAATGCCAATCAGTGCCCGACTTTCAACCTGAAATATGCTCTGCTTAACAAACTCTGTGCGTGATAACCCTATTCAAAAAAATCACATATGGGTTAAAATATGCGGCGCGGCCGAATTTGGCTGCCGCCTGTATCGTGAATTTCAAACACTATCCAGATTTAGCCGCTCAGATCTGCTGATGCTTTGAGCCTGTTTCTGTTTCACACCTAATGGAGATTTTGCATGGATTTGTTCGCAAAGTTGCATCAAACCGAACATGAACAAGTGGTGTTCTGCCACAATAAAGACGCCGGCCTGAAGGCCATCATTGCCATCCACAACACCACTTTGGGTCCTGCATTAGGCGGCTTGCGCATGTGGCCCTATGAAACCGAACAGGATGCCCTCGATGATGTATTGCGTCTGTCCCGCGGCATGACCTATAAAGCAGCCGTTGCCGGTTTAAACCTGGGCGGCGGCAAGTCCGTTATCATCGGTGACCCGCGCACTGACAAAACCGAAGCGCTGTTCCGGGCGCTGGGCCGTTTTATCGAATCACTGCACGGTCGCTACATTACCGCTGAAGATGTCGGTATTGATGTTAATGATATGGAATATGTCTTCCGTGAAACCAGTAATGTAGTGGGTGTTCACCAGGTTCACGGCGGTAGTGGTGACCCGTCTCCGTTTACCGCATACGGTACCATGCAGGGTATCCGTGCCAGCCTGCTGAAAAAATTCGGCAATGAAAATGTCGGCAACTATTCCTACGCTGTCCAGGGTTGCGGACACGTTGGCTATGAACTGGTCAAACTGCTGCGTGCTGAAAACGCCAAGGTATTTGTTTCTGATATTAACGAAGAAGCGGTACAGCAGTGTGTGGAACTTGGCTGTGAGGCAGTCGGCGTTGATGAGATTTATGATGTCGATGCTGATGTCTTTTCACCCACTGCCCTGGGCGCCATTGTTAATGAAGAAACCCTGCCCCGGTTCAAATTCAAGATTATCTGCGGTGCAGCCAATAACCAGCTAGCTACTGAAGAAACCTGTGCCGAGGTGGAAGGCCGCGGTATTCTGTATGCTCCGGACTATGCAGTTAACGCCGGTGGCCTGATGAACGTCTCCATCGAATTTGAAGGCTATAACCGTGAACGCGCTATGCGCATGATGCGTACCATTTACTACAACGTTGGTAAGATATTCTCCATTGCTGAACGTGATGGCATTACCACCGCCGCTGCTGCCGGACGACTGGCGGAAGAACGGATTACCGCAATCGGCAAACTGAAACTGCCGTTTATGGGCCGCTCCCACAGTTTCCCCGGACGTGACGGTGCCCCACAGTAACAACTGACTGCTGCAGAAGCTTATGGATATTGGTTTTCCTCTCGGTGAAGAACTGGAACTGCTGCGCGATACCGTGCGGCGGTTTGCAGATGAAGAACTGGCGCCACGCGCAGAAAACATAGACCAGGAGAATGCCTTTCCCCTGGATTTATGGCCTATGCTGGGAGAGCTGGGCCTGCTGGGCATGACCGTGCCCGAACAATACGGCGGCAGCGACCTGGGTTATCTGGCGCATGTCATAGCCATGGAGGAAATATCCCGTGCTTCCGGTTCAGTGGGGCTGTCCTATGGTGCACACAGCAACCTGTGCGTCGACAACCTGCGTAAAAACGGCAGCCCTGAGCAACTGCAGAAATACCTGCCCGGATTATGCTCCGGCGAATCAGTGGGTGCATTGGCCATGTCGGAACCGGGCGCCGGTTCGGATGTGGTCGGTTCGATGAGCTGTCGTGCCGAGCAGCACGGTGATGTCTGGGTGGCCAACGGCAGTAAAATGTGGATAACCAACGGCCCGGAAGCTGATATTGCCATCGTGTATATGCGCACCGCCGGTCAGGAAGCGGGCTCGCAATGCATGACCGCATTTATCATTGAAGACGGCATGCCCGGCTTCAGCAAAGCACAGAAACTCGACAAACTTGGCATGCGCGGCTCCAATACCTGTGAACTGGTGTTCGACAACTGCGAGATTCCGGCAGCAAATATACTGGGCGAAGTGAATCAGGGCGTTAAGGTTCTGATGAGTGGTTTGAATACCGAACGGCTGGTGCTGTCCGGCGGACCGCTGGGCTTAATGCAGGCAGCGGTCGACGATACCCTGCCCTACCTGCGTGAACGTAAACAGTTCGGCCGTGCCATCGGCACTTTCGGCATTATGCAGGCCAAACTGGCGGATATGTACACCTCGCTGCAGGCATCTCGGGCATTTGTCTACCGGGTGGCTGAAGACTACGACGCCGGCAGATTGTCACGCATTGATCCGGCTGCCTGCCTGCTGCATGCTTCCAGCAACGCTATCCAGGTATGCCTGGAAGCGATTCAGTCTCTGGGCGGCAACGGCTATATCAACGAATACCGAACCGGCCGTCTGCTGCGCGATGCCAAGCTGTATGAAATCGGCGCCGGCACCAATGAGATCCGCCGGATGCTGATTGGGCGGGAACTGGTTAAAGGCAACCACTGATCCCTGTACTGCTCCGATTACATCTGATAGGTAATCCGCACCCCGTTGGCCAGCAGCAGCGAGCTGCCAATCCAGTCGGGGGTTGCGCTGATCTGGATGAAATAGCTCCTGTCTGAATTATTGACCTCAATCGGGGTAAAAGAGTCAATCGTCAGGCTCTGGTAACCGCTGACTGACCCGCTGCTGCTCTGATTGACCAGCAATCCACATCCATTGGTACCGAAAACGTTCTGACAAAGACTGAAAATCAGATTGGCACTGGCGGTAGCATCGATATACCAGAACTGCAGTTCAGTAATGGTTGCGCCATGCGGCAACTGAACCGGCGCCCATAGAGCAACAGCGCCTGGATCAGCATGAATCCCGCCATTGAATAACGTGTAATCAGTGTTGTTGCTGGTGATAAACGCTGCCGGTGGTATCGCAAGATACTGGATATTGTCTTCAACAGCGACCAGATCGCCATCAGGTTCAACCCGCACGCTGCGGGTGCCGGTACCCGCGAAACCCATGTTGCGGACACGCACATCGCCATCCACGTCCAGTTCCACCATAGGATTGGTATTGGCAACACCTACAAATCCGTCACGAATAGCCAGCACATCACCATCGGTATTGGATCCCAGATACAACTGCTCGACTCCGCCACTGGTCCAAATACGTGAAGCACCCGCACCACCACCATCCAGAGCAACTCCGAAAGACAATCCCAGGGTGTTATTCCCGATATAAAAGTCACCCCGGCCATTACCTATTGCGGGGCTCCATTGATTATTGGAGCCGAGTGATAATGTCGCCAATGGTGAAAAGTTGTTGATGCCGACGCGATCATCCGAAGTCATGGTCATCACATCACCAACTTCCGAATGAAAGAAGTTCAACCGGTCGAGTGTCTGGGGCTCGGTAATCAGTCCGGCTATTGACCAGAAACGGCTGGTATCGGCGTCATTAAAAAAACTGAGCCTTGCATAATCATTCGCCTGACTTTCAGTGAGAACTGCCTGTGGCGAGATGATACCGCTGTCATGGCGGACCACAAATGGAAAACTGGTCGGCGGGTCCGGCTGAACCCGAATGCCGGCATCAGACTGAATACGTCCATCAGGCAAAGCCACCCAGTCGTCATCGCCGATATCATCATCCTCACACACCACGCTGCCGTCCTGACCAATGCTGCGTATGGCCTGCCCCAAAGCACAGGCACCACTGACCCGCCGCTGGACTTCTGCTGCATCAACCTGAGCGGCACCGACCGCACCGGGTGCCAGGTCATTTCCGGCAACACTGCCGTCAGCAATCTCCATACCGGTGACGGCATCTGCACCGACAAATTGTGCATGCAAAGCATAGGGTGCTGCAGTCATCTGCTGACGGGGTGACAAGGTGGTAAATGCACCCCCTCCGGCCGCCCTTGCCCTGACCTCCAGCCACACCTGATCACCCATAAACGGTGAGTCGCCAAAGTCCAGCTCGGTTTCAAAGATGCCATTGCTGATATCCAGTGTCTGAGTGATCACCGGCGCCAGTGAAACGCCTCCGCTTTGGGCATCAAAAATTTCAAACTCAAAGTCAAAAGTTCCGGAAGCAGGAAATCCGGCTTCCACCAGTTCGCCCTGATAGGTCATGGCCGAACCCAGCGGTACTGCGGCCAGGGATAGCGGTAGTAACAACAGCCCCAAAATTAATAGCCAACGCATTGCAATTCTCCTATTCATAGCCGTCTTTAAACAACAGATCACTACCGCCACGCGCCCAAAAACCGGCGGTCAGGGTAAAAGCCCCGCCGGTCATCAACGCCGCATCCGGCTGAGCAATGGTTGCGGTCAGCGTCAAATCGTCGCCGGCAGATTCACCACCGCCGTTATCCAGGGTCGAACGATTCAGACTCAGATCACCTGATCGACCGTCTGCTGTTATGCATAGCAGCATCAGTACCGCCAGCACTTTGGTTCTTTTCATCGAAGTCTCCGGTTCTCTATTACAGATAACGCAAAGACTGCCGAACACAGGACACGGCGATCAGATATATTTTTTATGGAGATTCACAACAGGCCATTGAAATGGCCTGTCAGAGGAAATATCAGTTCTCAGCCTAAGGGGTAGGCTGGCTTGTTGCTAAACCATAGACTGATTTAAAGGCAGTTCGCGGTAGGACTAGAGTTCATCCATTACAGCAGCGATGGGGTGCAATACACTGGCGCCCAGCTGTGCACAGCGCTCCGGAGACCAGCCGGTTTCTGCATTCGGACTGTTGGCATTATCCTTGAACGGCATTTCCAGCGTCATCGACAGACAGTCATGCGTTTGGGCAATATAGTCTGTGGCTTTGCGCAAATCCGAGCTGTTCGGTTCATCCACCGGATAACCGTATTGCTGTTGAAAGTCAGGATTGGCCTGCTCATAACTGTCACAGAAACCTTTCTGCAGCCCTGCTAACCGCTCACTCCAGCCCTGAATGCCTTCCGCTCCGGCAATGAAGTTATATGGCAGCGCTTCGTCGCCGTGTACGTCCAGCGCGAAGTCTACGCCGGTCTGAGCCATTTTTTCCCGCACCAGATAAACCTCGGGACTTTTCTCCATGGACGCATCCTTCCATTCCCTGTTGAGGTTCATACCAGCTGCATTGGTACGCAGATGACCTCGGCGGCTGCCGTCCGGGTTCATATTCGGCACCACGTAAAACACTGCCTGACGCAGCAGTTGTTGCGCCAGGGCATCATTTTCATCCAGCAGCCGCGCCAGAAACCCTTCCATCCACCATTCAGCCATGGTTTCACCGGGATGCTGACGGGCAAATATCCAGCAGACCCGTTTGCTTTCTGAAGGCTCACCGATGACCAGCATATCCATAACCTGACCATCAAGGGTTTCGCCAAGCTGCTGGTAATCAACCTGAGGATAGCTTTGGCAGTCGGCAATCAATGCAGCATGCCGGCTCATTGGATAAGGAGCAAAATAGGCGTAATAAACGCTGTCGAACCCTGATTCGTGCTCAATAACCAGTTGCTGACCGTCATAGCTGGTCGGCACCCGGAACCAGTGCTGCAGATCGTAGCTGGCTACCGCCTGATAGTTCTCCCAGCCGTCGGCGTAAGCTGAATTGCCTGCATTGACAATCGTGATCCGTGACCGGGAATCTTTAGTACCGGTAACCCGAAAATAAAACCACTGGTAAAAGTGCGACTCATTGTCGACCTTGATCTTTAGTTGGATATTGTCGGCAGAATCGCATTCCACACATTCAATATTGCCGCTGTCGAAGTCACTGTTAATGGCGATCATATTGGCTGATCCTTAATATTCAGAGTTAATTTCTCAATGCTGTATTTTACCATTGGTCATGCTGGCGTGGTGTTCAGCAGGCACTTACTTTCAGGTGATTACAGCGAAGTGATACTTTTTATTTACAGATTTTTTTATACAAGCTGTTACTTGTGCTTAATGCACGGAAACGGCAAACTTAAGCGGCTGAAAAATCAGCAGATAACACAACAAGCAGGAGCCCCTTATGAGTTTCATGTCAGAGTTCAAGGAATTTGCCGTTAAAGGCAATGTGGTGGATATGGCCGTCGGTATCATCATCGGCGCAGCCTTCGGCAAAATTGTCTCGTCGTTTGTGAATGATGTCATCATGCCCCCACTGGGAATGGCGATAGGCGGCGTTAACTTTTCCGACCTGGCTTACACGCTGCAGGAAGCCTCTGAAGGGGCTGAAGCAGTACTGATTAAATATGGCGCCTTTATTCAAACGATTATCGATTTCATGATCATCGCCCTGGCCATTTTTATTGCCATCAAAGCAATGAACTCACTGAAAAAGAAAGAAGAAGAAGCACCTGCCGAACCTCCCAAACCCAGTGAAGAAGTAGTGCTACTGCGGGAAATCCGGGATTCGTTGAAAAATCAGTCCTGATCAATCTTCAGCCATGTCTGACTTGAGTCCCTCGCAGCTGGATTTAGGCGAAATCAGCCGCAGCCAGCAGCGCCTGCACGGCCTGGTGCACCGCACCCGCGTGATGACATCGCGGACGTTGAACCAGCGGTTCGGGTGTGAGCTGTTTTTCAAATGCGAGCATCTCCAGAAAACCGGCGCATTCAAGTACCGTGGTGCCTGCAATGCAGTTCTGCAGGCACCCGAAGGCACCACTGCTGTGGCTACTCATTCTTCGGGCAACCATGGTGCAGCTTTAACAGCAGCAGCCAGCCGCAGAGGGCTGGCTGCGCACATTGTGATGCCGGAGAATTCGGTCAAGGCAAAAGTGCAGGCGGTGCAGGCCTACGGTGGCACTATCCATTTCTGCGAGCCCAATCAGCAATCGCGCGAGCAGACTTTGCAGCAGCTGATTGATCAGGGACATCACAAAATACACCCCTATGATGACTGGCGCATCGTATTTGGGCAAAGCACTGCCACGGCGGAATTGATTGAAGATGTTGATGGCCTGGATATCATCATCACGCCGGTTGGCGGTGGCGGCCTTGTCAGCGGGGCCTGCCTGGCGGTACAGGCCAGCGGACAGAAGATAGACGTGCTTGCCGCTGAACCAGCAGGAGCTGATGACAGCTATCAATCCCTGCAACGTGGCGAACGGGTTACCGATGTGCGTCCGCAGACTATCGCCGATGGTTTGCGGGCAACGCTGGGGGTACGGAACTTTGCTGTCATGCAGCAATACCTGGAAAAAATTATCCTGGTTGATGAAGCGGAAATTCGTGACGCACTGGGTTTGATCTGGCGGCATACCAAACAGCTGATTGAACCATCCAGCGCTACTGTTATGGCGGCCATCGGTAAGCAGCCGGAGCTGTTTGCGGGCAAAAAAGTCGGTCTTATTCTAAGCGGCGGTAATGTCGATATCGACCTTTTCCTGGAACCACTCAGCTAAGCAGGTTTAATGTCCGGGCTGACAAGCCCGGACAAATTAAAAGCCGTTGACCACACCGGCAATAGTGGCCGTCATCAAGGTAACCAGCGTGCCTGCCAGAACTGCCTTCACCCCTAACCTGGCCAGGTCGGTTTTACGGTCTGGCGCCAGCCCGCCGATTCCGCCAATCTGTATGGCGATTGAGGAAAAGTTGGCAAAACCGCATAACGCGTAAGTGCTGATCAACAGGCCCTGATCACTCAGCGTCTCTTTGACTAATGTCAGCTGCGCATAGGCAAAAAACTCATTAGCCATGACTTTCTGGCCGATCAGGCTGCCGACTGTGGTTGCATCCTGCCAGGGAACCCCGATCACCCATGCCAGCGGCGCACATACATAACCCAGTATTAATGCCAGATCCACCGGCTTACCCAGCGCTGCTTCAATGCCCAGTTTGTTGCCCAGCAGCTCTATCGGATAGTTCAGCATAGCGATAAGGGCCAGGAATGCCAGCAGCATGGCGCCCACATTCAACGCCAGCTTGACGCCATCGGCAGCACCGCTGGCAGCTGCTTCAATGACATTATGCGTTTCCCGCTCAACCTTGATCTTGACCTCGCCTTTGGTCACTGACTCTTCCGTTTCAGGGATAATCAGTTTAGCCGCCACGATGGTTGCCGGTGCCGCCATGATGCTGGCCGACAGCAGGTGTTTGGCATAATAAATCTGCTGTACCGGATCATTGCCGCCCAGCAGACCCACATAGGCAGCCAGGACCCCGCCGGCAATAGTCGCCATGCCACCAACCATCATGGTGAATAACTCGGACTGCGTCATACTGCTGATATATGGCCTGACCACCAGCGGCGCTTCGGTCTGCCCCACAAACACATTAGCGGCAACCGCCAGTGATTCTGAACCGCTGACTTTCAGTGTTCGCGTCATTACCCAGGCCACGCCCTGCACCGCTTTCTGCATCCAGCCGAGATGGTATAAAACGGCCATGAGGGAGGCGAAAAAGATAATGGTCGGCAACACCTGAACGGCAAACACAAAGCCGAACTGGTTGATATCCATAAAACTGCCGAAGATAAATTCAGAGCCGCTGCGGGTAAAACCCAGCAGCACCACAAAAACATTGCCCAATGCTTCAAATGCAGCTATGCCCCATGCCGTCTGCAGCACAATCAGAGCAAAAACAACCTGCAGCAGAATACCAAAACCGACCAGCTTCAGATTAATATTCCGTTTGCAGCCGCCGATTACCCAGATCAAGGTCAGCAGAACGGCTAAACCGAACAGTGCAAATAAAATATTCCCTAATTGTTCCATCATGGTCTCTGCCTGATTATCGTAATATCAACGGGTTGCTGTTGAGCAAAAAACAACCATAGTAAACCAAACAGTTGCCGGTTGCTGCTTAAACCTCGATGGTTTTCCAGAATCCACTGCGCCAGCTCCATACAAATACCAGTGCCTGAGCCAAGCGATAGGCTGCCTGCACCAGCCATACACCCAATAGCCCGCCACCCAGTACCGGCCCCATCAGCCAGGCCAGTGGCAGAAACACAAACCATTGGGAAATGATGGAAATATACATGACCCGGGTGCTGGCGCCGGCGCCCAGCAGCGCATTCACCAGTACCATACCTGCGGTATCAAAACCGATAATCGCTGCGCTGATAATCAGCGGCCAATAAGCCAGCTCAAGTGTGACCGGATCATGCAGGAATACACTCAGCACCGGCGTAGCCAGAGCCATCAGCAACAGGCCGATAGCGCCATTGGCCACCAATACCAGCACGCTGGACTGCCAGCCCCACCATTCCGCATCATCGGCATCTTTTCGGCCCAGCGCGTTACCGACCAGCGTGGAACAACCGATGCCGATACCCATCGCCGGCAGCAGCAAAACCAGCCCAAGCGTCAGCAGCACATTGGCCGCTGCCACTTCAGCAGTGCCGATCTGACCCAGAATCCAGATCAATACCACCAGTCCACCGGAAAAGAACATCTGCTGGATACTGGAAGGCAATGATATCTGCACCTGCCGCCATAGCTCATGCCTGGCCGGCAGCCCACGCATGAAACCGGCAGACCGCGCATGCTTCATGGCAAAAGTAAAATGCAGTCCCAAACCGATAAAAATCGATATGGTGGTTGCCAGACCGGCACCATAAACACCCAGAGCCGGCGCCCCGAGGTTGCCGAAAATCAGCACCCAGTTCAGGAATATGTTGATCACATGCATGCAGATGATGGTCTGAAAATACAGCCGCGTCAGATGCACCGCACTCCAGTATCCCCGGAAAGAAAAGTTCATCCCGACTGCGGCCAGCGCCACCAGTCTGATCTGCAGGTAGGGTACACCCTGCTCGACCACCTGCTGGTCGTCACTCAGCGCATTGATTATTGTCGGTGCCAGTTCAATCAGTACGATGCTCAGCATCGCGCCGATCAGCAGCGCCAGCAGTAAGCCGCCGTTTAATGACAGGGCGGCTTCTGAGCCGCGGTCCTGACCGATACGCCGGGCAGCAGTGGCCTGAACGCCGGTAGCCAATCCAATGACGGCCGCCACCGACAGATAATTAAAGAACGATCCAACACCGGTTGCCGCCAGTGCACTGTCCCCCAACTGCCCGACCATGGCGATGTCCACCAGATTTAAAATATTCTGGGATAACATTCCACCGATAATCGGCAGGGCAATACCCAGCAGTTGTTTACGGCGGTCACCCAGCGGCAGCCATTTTTCTAGTGTTGTTGCATTCATTCAGTTAATTACTCAACTCACGGGTCGCAGCAAAATCGAGCTCCGGCCACCGTTCTTCGGTTAATTGCAAATTGACCCGCGAAGTTGCCAGATACACCAGCTCACCAGCATGGTCCAGCGCCAGTTGCAATTCGTTCTTTTGCCGGAACTGCTCCAGCTTGGCTTTATTATCGCTGCGTACCCAGCGCGCAGTGACAACATTAACCTGTTCAAACAACGCATCAACGTTATATTCGTTTTTGAGCCGGTATGCGGTGACATCAAACTGCAATACCCCGATAGCGCCTACCACCAGCTCATTGCCCATCAACGGGCGGAAGAACTGCGTAGCGCCTTCTTCCGACAGCTGTTCCAGTCCTTTGAGCAGTTGTTTGCTCTTTAATGGATCACGTAATCTGGCCCGGCGAAACAGTTCGGGCGCAAAACTCGGAATCCCGGTAAATTGCAGATTTTCACCCTCGGTCAGGGTATCCCCAATGCGGATCGCGCCATGGTTATGTACGCCCACAATATCACCAGGCCAGGCACTTTCCACTGCATCCCGTCCAGCAGCCATAAATGTTTGTGCCCCTGCTGTTCTGACCGATTTCCCGGTACGCACCTGATGCAGCTTCTCACCCGGTGTGAAACACCCCGAACAAACCCGCATAAATGCCATCCGATCGCGATGCGCCGGATCCATATTCGCCTGTATTTTGAATACAAAACCGCTCATGGCAGGTTCGGTGGGCTGCACATCACGTGTGCCTGCGCTTCTGATGCCCGGCGCCGGCGCATGTTCAACAAAGGCATCCAGCAAGGGTGTAACGCCAAAGTTATTAATTGCCGAGCCAAAAAACACCGGTGTCTGCTGCCCCTGCAGATAGGCCTGCCGGTCAAACGGGTTGCTGGCGCCCTGCACCAGCTCTATTTCCTCGCGTAACTCATCGGCCATGCTGCCCAGCTTTTCATCCAACTCCGGACTGCCCAGGCCAGCAATGGTTTCCGCCTGCTGGGTGACATAATTCTGACCTGCCTGATACAGTAAAACCTGGTCTGAAAGCAGGTGATAAACGCCCTGCAGCCGCCTCCCCATACCGATCGGCCAGGTTATCGGCGCACACTCAATGCCAAGCACCTGTTCAACTTCATCAATCAATTCCATAGGATCGCGCCCTTCGCGATCCAGTTTATTTATAAAGGTCATGATGGGCGTGTTTCGTAAACGACAGACTTCCATCAGTTTGATGGTCCGTTCTTCCACGCCTTTTGCACAATCAATCACCATCAGAGCGGAATCCACCGCAGTCAGGGTTCGATAGGTGTCTTCAGAAAAGTCCGCATGGCCGGGAGTATCCAGCAGATTGATGATTCGCTCCTTATAAGGGAACTGCATCACCGAGGATGTCACCGAGATACCACGTTCCTTTTCCAGTTCCATCCAGTCGGAAGTGGCATGCCGGGCAGCTTTGCGTGCTTTCACGCTACCGGCCTGCTGGATGGCGCCACCGAACAGCAGCAATTTTTCAGTGATTGTGGTTTTACCGGCGTCCGGATGCGAAATAATCGCAAACGTTCGCCGTCGCGCAGCCTGGCGCTGTACTTCAGAGGTCGACGACATAGCTAATGGAATTTGAAAAAGTCGTCTATTTTATCAGAGCTAGCCCTGCAAGCGGGCTGCCAATGACAGTAATACCTGCTGGGTTTCCGGTGAAAACCACTGATTCAGAAATGCTTCGCCATTATCATCATCGGCAAACGCCCGGTGCAGGTCAGCGCGAGCCAGCTGCCGGCTGGCCAGCATTGCGTGAGCAGGCAGCTGCAAATGCTTCCGGCACCACGCCAGCGCCTGTCTTACCACTTCAGCCGGAGGTGCCAGTTCATCCACCATACCGATGTCCAGCGCCGACTGCGGTGAAATCAGATCACCTGCGACCAGGTGCCGCTCGGCCGCCCGGGGCCCGACCAGCCTCTGCAAAGCTCTGACAATCGGCATCGGAGCCACCAACCCGACCTGAACCTCATTCAGCCCGACCTTATAGTTGCCTTCAGCCAGTACGCGATAATCGCAAAACAGTGATAACACTGTGCCGCCGGCGGGGCTGTGCCCGGTCATTGCTACCGCCACAGGT
The DNA here is from genome assembly GCA_028289455.1 of Wenzhouxiangellaceae bacterium. Lineage (GTDB taxonomy): Bacteria > Pseudomonadota > Gammaproteobacteria > Xanthomonadales > Wenzhouxiangellaceae > JAJFKX01. Next base: position 20,693 of record JANQPN010000054.1, on the reverse strand, counting down.
ATTGGTAATGTGGCCAGGTCACGCCATAAGCCATAAAAGTCCGCCCAGAAACCTGTCATGGTTTCACGGTCGAATTTCAACAGTTCCGGCACATCCAATCCAGCGGAAAAAATGCCGGGCGAACCGGATATAACCAAAGCCTGTGCAACTGTGTCTCCAGCATGAATTTGCTTGACCGCAGTGTGCAGTGCAGTCAGCAGTTCGTGATTTATTGCGTTTACCGGCGGTCTGTTTAAACGTAGTTCGATAATTTGGTCGTGATTGATTGTTTCTAACATGATTGATCTTTATTCAGAATGTATTAATACACCGCATTCTAAACTGGTCACACGCAAATCGGAGGACCGAGTGATGAAGAAAGCGAAATTAGCATATTTTATCGGCGCATTGGCGTTAGTCTTCAGTCTGAGTCTGGTCGCCAGCCCGGCCCAGGCGCATGGTTACGGGCACCATGGTTACAACAAAGGTTATAACTACAGTGGACATCGCGGTTATTACGGCCACCGTAAAGGCTACCGTTACCGCAACCGCCATGGCTATTACAACCGCAAATTCCGCGGCAACTCCCGCTACCGCCACGGATTCCGAGGCAAGTCCAGAAGCTACCGTAACCGGGGCTATCGCAACCGCGGCTATCGTAACCGTGGTCATTATCGTCGCGGTTATCGCGGGCACCGTGGTTACCGCGGATATGGCACCGCTCATTACGGATTTGGATTTTATGGGAATGGTGCGACGATTGTGTTGTCTACTGGTTACTGATTAACGATTGTTCGTTAAGCACACTCCTTGATGGTATTGAGGCAGCGCAAGCTGCCTCTTTTTTTGACCGCTGCAAACAGTAACCACATACAGCCTGCCAATCCTTGAAGCATTATCTTTACCAGCGATAATGCACTGAATAAGTCAGCTTTTTGACCGTATCGGCTGGAATCCGCAATCGGTATTGAATGGTGTTGCTGTTTATTTTGCTGTATTCGTCACTACTGTCGGTAATTTCCCAGCTGGTCGCACGAAACAGGTTTTCATTGACCACCACATCAACATCTTCCCGTTTCCGGTTGCGTACTTCGATTTCCATGCTTTCCCAGGCCTGCCGGGCTCTGGTGTCTATTCTGAAGCTAGTCTGCTTACGCGAGCCTTTGACGTCAAAAGCCACACCGGTATTTAAAATAACCGTATCTTTCCTCGGTGTATGACCGATTGCATCTTCACCGACAAACTCCAGGTTACCGTCTGCCTCATCCAGTTGCGATACCCGCACCCGGCCGGCCGGCAAAGGAATACCCATGCCGTTGGCTTCAGTATTTTCAAACTGGACCACCACTTTGGCATCCAGCTCACGTGCACCGGTCAGATTCTCCGACAGTTGCTGGCCACCGCGCCATGACGGGCTGCCGTCCAATACCAACAGCTGCTGACAGCGGGCATTGTTGACTGCAGGAAACAATTCCACCTGCTTGGTCGCATTTTGCGGTAAATCCAGCGGTCGGCCCAGGGTGTATAAGTGATATTCATTAAATGCTTTTTCAGAAAATCCTGCATCTGACTCTGCCAGCGCGGCCACGGCAAAGCGCTGCTTGGACTGCTGCCGGCCACCCTGCACCCGATTGACTTCCCCGGCAATCAGCTTCAATTTGGCCTGCTGGTAACCTGCACCAGATTGATTCACCAGCGTCACCCATGCCGATAGATCCATTTTGCACTGATCCTGCGGATCAATAATCAGGTTATAGTCCGTCCACCAGGTCATGCCGCTAGTCTGATAGGCAATTTGCACCTGCTGGCTGCCACTGCGTGGCGAGTCCAGCTGCCACAGCAGCGTCGGCCGCGTGATCAGACCTTCAGGAAGGCTGGGAAAGCGGACATTCTGATAACCGTTGAGTGTCTGTACACTGCCATCTTCCAGTCTCAGCATCAGTCCACCGGCAGTACCAAGCAGTTCGCCGGTGATTATCTGAACGCCATCGCCGCGGGTTTGCTCAACTTCCACCTGCTGGCCGATATAACGTTCCAGCAGCTTATCAGTGCTGACCAGATCAAACTCGAAACTTTGCTCCAGCACCCGGGTATCAGGCTGGCTGAGTGAACGGAATGCCACTGTGGTAGGGTCGATACCGGCTGCCACATCAACCACACGCAAACTGCTGATTCCCCTGTCCAGGTCATATTCCCGCACATGCCGCACCATGGCAAACCCTGGAACCTGTCCGCTGTAGCGCCCGGCTCCGGGTAAATACAACCCTGCCGGCACGCCTCCAGGTGTAGCGCTGCTATAAATGGTAATACTGTCCTGCGATTGTGCCATAAGCGTACTCTGACTGAATAAACCCAATACCATAACAGCACGGGCTAAATGCCGACCATACCACCGTAACCGCTTGACTGAAAACATGACCCGACCTCCGTAATTCTGTATGTCCTGTATTTTGACTGTTATTGATCTGATGGTTTCATCAGCTGTTGTACCAGACGCCACAGTATCACGCCGGTAACCCCCCACACCCGATGACCGTTCAAATTAATTTCAGGAAGGCTGAAAGTTCCGGCTGAAGTGGTTCGTGTCTGCCAGCTGAAGTTTGACGCATCCATGGCTTGCTTCGAGTCCGCCAGAACCAGCTCGGCAACTTCACTTTGATCTGCTATCAGGCTGAATCCCGGCCTGACCCAGCCAACATATGCCCGCAGCCGGTAGCCACTGATGGTATCCAGTTCACCTACAATGCCCATCGGTTCTATGAATTCAGACTGTATTCCGGTTTCCTCCGTGGTTTCACGGATTGCTGCTGCCAAAAGGCTTGTATCTCCCGGTTCCAGTGCCCCACCCGGAAAACTCATCTCGCCTGGGTGGCTTTTCAGGTGTTCAGCACGCCGGGTCAACAAAAGATTGACCTTTTCCTGTGCATCTGCCGGTGCCAGCAGCGGAATCATAACAGCAGCCTGACGCGGGCTGTCAGCCGTTACCGAATGCGACCACCGCGGGATATCCGCCGCCCGGCTGTCCAGTGGCAATAGCTTTTGATGCAGATAGTACGGCTCAATTGGATAGCGCATAGATCAACCCTCTCGGGCTATCAACCGATACGATCGAAATAATCCTGCTGGCGTTGTGGAAGAATGGTATTGATCAGTTGTATACGCTGCTGTTCACTGAATGATAACCACCGACTGATTTCATCCATGCTGCGCCAACAGCCCAGACAATAGCCGCTGTTATCCACAGTGCAAACACCAATACACGGGCTGGAGACTGTATTGTCAGTCATAAATTTTGATCAAAGAAAACAAAACGGGGCCGCAGACGGCCCCGTTGGAAATGATTCTTATCAGGAGCCTGCAGGCTGCTCTACTGCACCAATCTGCAGCAGTTTAAGATCGAAAGTTACCGCTTCATTCGGGCCAACCGGTGGCTGTCCACGCAATCCGAAGGCCATTTCAGGCGGAACAAATACCTGCCAGGTTGCGCCTTCACGCATTAACGGCAGCACTTCCTGCCAGCCCTGCAGCACTTTATCCACCTGGAACGTTTCCGGCTTGCCGCGGGCAAATGAGCTATCAAACTCCAGGCCGTCCATACGTGAACCGCGGTAGTGTACCGTTACTGTTTCAGAAGGACCGGGACGATTGCCTTCACCGCTTTCTATTACCCGGTACTGAACACCACTGGGTAATGCCACAATACCGTCCTTGCTGCGGTTATTGGCCAGATATTCATTGCTTCTGGTCTGGTTTTGCTCAGCCAGCGCCTGAAACTCTTCCAGCCGTTCCTGCTTCAGCCTTTCATTCAAAGCTGTCAGCAACCGGCTCATTTCTTCAGGTGCAACACTCGGATCAACTTGATTATGAGTATCACGAATGGCTTTCAGCACTTGCTCCAGGTCCAGGTCCAGGTCCTGGCGACGCAGATTTAGACCGATGTCATAACCAATTGAATAACTGAGATTGCTGCGTTCCTGAGCTGCATCCTGGGCAACAACGCTTCCACTAAGCGACATCAGTCCCAGAAACAGGCTTAGCACTAATAAGCGCAGAGTAAATTTCATGAAGTCCTCCGAAAACAAGTATCTTTAAACTAGCCGGCTATTGTAACGCTATGGATGTCTTCCGGCTATCCTTATCGCGCATAGACCTTATTCAATGGTCCGGGTTCACTCCAATACGCCCGTCTGGCAGAAATTTAACCGTAGAATTTATAATCACTCTGCGCATCCCAAACGCTACTTTTAGCGGTTTTAACCAAATTTCGGCCATATTTGATTATTGCATTAAATCAAATGCACTTAGAAAACCTAACTAATTGAATTATATGGCCTGATTTTTTTGGCACGCTATTTGCATATATCTTGGCAAACATCCCAAAATGGAGAACACAATGGGCGTATTTTCAAGATTAGGCGATATTATCAATTCCAATATCAATGCGGTACTGGAAAAAGCCGAAGATCCGGAAAAAATTATCCGGCTCATGATTCAGGAAATGGAAGACACTTTAGTCGAGTTGCGCTCCAGCGCGGCCAAGTGTATTGCAGAAAAGAAAGAGCGCAGCCGTCTGCTGACCCGTTTGGAAAAAGAAGTACTGGAATGGGAACGCAAAGCTGAACTGGCGCTCGACAAAGATCGCGAAGACCTGGCTCAGGCTGCTCTGCTGGAAAAACGCCAACATCAGCAACGGGTTGATACAGTGACTGATGAAGTCAACCTGCTGGAAGAACAGCTGGCACGCTTCAATGATGATATCGGTCGCCTGCAGGCTAAATTACAGGATGCCAAGAACCGTCAGCGCAGCCTGGTGATGCGCCAAAAGCACGCCACCACAACGCTTAAGGCACGTGAACAGGTGCACAGCGACAAAATCGAAGACATTATGTTTCGCTTTGAAAGCGCAGAACGGCGTATAGAAGATGTGGAAGCGCGCGGTGAAGCATTGAACCTTGGCCGCAAACACCGCACGGTTTCTGACGAAATTGATGATTTGGTTAACGCCGATGAGGTTGCCGACGAGCTGGCGGCCCTGAAAGCCAAGCGTAAAGGCGGCAGTGCACCTAAAGTTGAGCCGGTTGCGGCCACCAACAACAAAAAATAACCACGCACGTTTGCCCGCGTTGGTAATCGTGCAACGGTTACCAATTCAGTGACAGAACCGGAGAGTTTGAATGTCGGAAGTATTTGGAATTTTATTTTTAACGGTCGTGGTACCGCTGTGGATTATCTTCCACTACATTGCCAAGATGCGCAGCTCGCGCGGCTTGACCAATGAAGACGAGAAGATGTTAAGTGAGATCTGGGAATCCACCCGCAAGATGGAAGATCGGATCAACTCCCTGGAACGTATCTTGGATGCTGATTATCCAAGCTGGAGAGGACGCTCATGAACGCCAGACATTATGAAGACAACCGCAATCACAACCCTCACCGGTTATACCGTAACCGGAAGCATCGGGTCATAGCAGGTGTTTGTGCAGGGCTGGCCGACTACTTTGGTTTTCAGCGCAATGCAGTACGGGCTGTCACCATTATTGCTGCGATACCTTTTACACCGTTTGTAGTACTTGGCTACATCGCACTTGCCATATTACTGCCGGTCCGTCCTGATGATCTTTATCAGAACAAGGAGCAGGAAACCTTCTGGCGTGACATGTCGCAACAACCTAAAAACCTGTTCGGAGATCTGCGCCACCGGTTTCGGGACCTGGAACTGCGGCTGCAGCGGATGGAAACCTATATGACGTCGAAAGAATACGAGATCGATCGCGAACTGAGAGATTAATAACGCGATCAAACAGCATGGTGATACGGTTAAATTTCAGCCACTGCTAAACGAATTGCTGATAACCGCATCTAAACCAATAAGAACGAGCACAATGACTGGAGATAAAAATATGAACAGATCAGTACATAAAAAGCAGTCGCCAGTTGTGCAGCGCTTGCACACACAGGCTTATGCATCGGTCAAATCACGCCGGCATCTGCAACCTATATACAGCTCTGTGTGGTTGGCGCTAATCCATGGATTGATGCAACCTGCAGCCAATCAAGTCAATGACTTAAGCCAGTCAAACTCCACACGATAATAATTAGTTAACCTCATAATAACCTGCCTGAGAATATTCGGCCCACTTCGGTGGGCCGCTTGCTATGCGCTCGCTGTACATCTTGAGTACCAGTCGACATGACTTCAGATAAGCCAGCCCTGGTGCAATATATGAGCTAACATTGGATAATGGCTGTTTTGCGCAAGCGGAGCAAAGCATGGCTTTCAATAACATCCTCACTTCATCTGCCAACGGTATTATGCAGATTACGGTCAACCGGCCGGATAAACTCAATGCCCTGAATCTGGATACACTGCTGGAACTTGGCCAGGCATTCGAAGACGCCGCCAATGATGACTCTGTGCGGGTTATTGTGTTAACCGGTTCAGGCGAAAAGGCCTTTGTAGCCGGTGCAGATATCAATGAAATCAACCAGCTGTCTCCGATGGAAGCCAAAGACTTTTCAGCGCTGGGTCAACAACTGATGCTGCAAATCGAAAACCTGGGCAAACCGGTTATTGCCGCTGTCAACGGCTTCGCGCTGGGCGGCGGCTGTGAGCTGGCACTGGCCTGTTCCATCCGTCTGGCGTCCGACAATGCCCGCTTCGGCCTGCCGGAGATAAAACTCGGTGTGATACCCGGCTTCGGTGGAACCCAGCGGCTGGTACGCATGGTGGGGCGTTCCAAAGCGCTGGAAATGACCCTGACCGGCAATCCGATCACCGCTGAACAGGCGTTGCAGCTGAACCTGGTGGCCAAACTGTTTAATCAGACCGAATTACAGGACCAGGCGCTCAAACTTGCTGAGATGCTGGCTGCTTCAGCGCCGATAGCCATGCAGCACATCCTGCAGGCCATCCAGCACGGTGCCGATCTGCCTCTGGACGCTGCGCTTGAAATGGAAACCCAGTTGTTTGCTCTGTGTTGCAGCACCCGGGATATGCATGAGGGCACCAGCGCATTTCTTGAGAAAAGAGCGGCGGAGTTTACCGGCCGTTGACAGCCGGCGCTCCGCCAATTAATTACTATCAATTTTTATTAGTAAACTGATACTTGTCTGGCCAGCTCGATTCTTGCCCCTGACTCCTGGACGAGGCTCGCATCCACATCCAATTGTTGGGTAAGCTGGGGAAGAGCTGACTCGGACAGTATCAATACAGGCTGATAGTTACCTATGCCCGGTAATTCAATGGTTGCCTGCAAACGTCTGCCTGTACGCATGCACGGTGGCTGGTCACTGCACCTTAGCACCAGTTCATTGTCGTTCCGGTAAACCAGCAGTTCAGCAATTTTTGAGCGGCCTATTTCAGCATCTATGACCAGCTCGTCTCCCGGCTTGGCATTAAGTCCACGGGTTACCGATTCACTCTGTCCAACTGAAACGTTTAACGATACCTGAGAACTGTCAGGCAATAACACGCCAAAAATTAAAAATACTGCGGCTACCGCAGCAGCAGCCGGCATCAGTGCCCATTTCCAGCGGCTCCGGTCGGCCTGAGCCCTTTCCGCTATGGTCTCCCAAACCCTATCTTGCCATCCCTGTGGTGCTTTCCATTCTTGTTGCATATTCTTGAGTTCCGTCTTTATTGTCTGGTAAGCATTATTTTTCTCGATACAGTCGCTGCACTCACTGAAGTGCTGGTCGAGACTTTCGCCCTGCTCGAGTTTTAATAAGCCCTCTTTTTCGAAGCGATCACAATAATTCATTGGTCACCCCTGCCCGTTCCAGGCAACGCCGCAATACGGGCAATGCCCGGACCACCCGTGCCTGTAAGGTTGCTGGTTTTTCTGAACTGATCTGACTCATTTCCTGATAAGACCTCTCTTCCTGAAAGCGCAGCAGTACTGCGCTGCGTATATGCGGCGCCAGTTTGCCAACGCACTCCATCAGCCTCTGCCGCAAATCACCCTTAAATACTTCCGGATCCGTGTGCGTATCGGCAGCAGTTTCCGGCAGCTCTTCCACCAGTGAAATCCGCCGCTCTCGGCGGCGGGTCATTTTCAATGCATCCAGGCACCGGTTTCGCGCAATACTGAATACCCAGGTGCGCAATGACGATTTACCCTTAAAACCGCCCAGGCTTTCATAAGCCTGGACAAAGGTCATTTGATGCACATCCCGGGCCATTTCGCCATCTGACAGCATTTGCCTGCAGAAGCGGTATATCTGGTTTCCGTAGCTGTCCATCAGAAAATCCAATACCTGGCGATGATTCCCTTCAGCCAAAGCCCTAATGGCTGCCGCTTCTGGTTCTGTGTTGATGCTGACAACTTTCAAGTTTGGCTCTTTGGTCAATTGATTTTATATATAAACTGTTATTGCTTACCGCCGTCCGGGGGCAAGGTGCACGAGTTAATTATCGGGCAGTCGCGGCTGCCTGCTTCACAGCTTTCATGAATGTAATTGCCATTCGCATCTGTCTGAGGTGTATAACCCGGGGCAAACACAATCACCGTTCCTGTTGAGTTCGGATTATTCAGATGGCTCAGGTTGTTTTCTTCCAGAAATGCCGGCGAACAGGCACCGCTGGTCTCTTCATCCAATAACAGCAAGGTAACGACCACTGCCACATAAATGACGCCCAGGGCTACTACATATAAAAGATTATCTTTCATTTTTTCCTCTCTATAGATTTAAATCACACCCAACAGTACAAACCCTGACCAGTCAGATACAGCTTTCCCATATTGGATGAATTCACGCTGGACCTTAGCCAATGCATCGGCAGGGTTGACAGATGCTCCGTAAGAATAGAATTTTTCAATAAATTCCTTGGTAACCTGATCATCGACAGTCCACAGTGACGCCAGTACGGCATCGGTGCCTGAAGCTAGAAAAGCGGTACCTAGCGAGCCCCATAAATCGCTGTTGTCTGTTACCGCCGATGAACAGCTGGCCAGAATCACCAGTCTTGGTGAAATTCTGTTGGCCATAATTGACGAAGCGGTCACTCTGCCATCAGCCAGATTAACCCAGGGACCATTGGTGGAGATACCCGAGTGTGTGGCCAGGTGCAATAACGAGGAGTCACCACTGCTGAAAAAAACCTCTCTGGTGGCATCGGTACCAATGTATGGCGTACTGTTGAGGTATTGCCCCAGATTAACTGCCTCCAGGCGGGCAGCAGGCAGATCATTCAAAGGATCGCCGATAATAACCGGCGCAGTATATCTGCCCGACCCTGCATTCTGCTCAATTTCCAATAAGCTGCTGATACTGGGAACCAGGCTGACGATATAGTCCTGGACCACACGTCTGTTATTGATTAGCAGTGCAGAAAAAGGCAGTTTTCCTAAAATTGAATCCGGGACTATATACAGGTTTTCGCCTGATTCCGGTAATAGCTCAGCCGGCAGTAATACGCCCCCTAAATCTGCCGCTGCCTGATGGTCATTTGGATCACTGACAAATCGAAATACCAGTTTTCTAAGCGAGTCAATATCACTGTGCAACAACCGTGTAGTAATCCCGTCACCGTTTACTGATAACAGCCATAAATCGTCATCAGTTTCAAAATACATCAGCACATTGTGTCCACGAATCTGCTCAAGCAGGGTCCGGGTGTCTTTGGGTTTTGTAACCGGCGACGCATTCATGGCCGGCAGCAGTTCTCTGAGCATATCGAAGCGCTTGGGCGCTTCTTCAATCATGCTGTTGATTGTGGTTGCCTGGCGGCTTGCTCCAGCTGAATGTATATAGGCATCGAGAAACGTTCTGGCTTTTGCTTTCTCAACGATATCCAGCGCATGTTGTGAGTCCCCGGAAAGCGCATAATATTTGAATAATGCTTCATAGGGCTGCCGTTGCTTATCCAGATATGCGGCTTTTAACTCATCCAATGACAACGTATCTCGAAACCCATCCAATATGGCGATGGCATCTTCAAAGGCACGCACAAGCAGTTCAGCATTTTCAGTGGCTTGAGCAATGCGGCCGATTTCATAATGAACCTGCCAGCGCCAGTAAGGGGTAATATCTTCCCGGATCAAAGCAGATTCGAGCACATCCAGCGACTCTGTATATTCACCCTGAGCCGATAATATCAGCGCCTGATTTAACAGCAGCGGTGTCTGCACACGCCCACCCGGCTCCATATAATCCCAGGCTTTTTCTATTTGCTCTGCTGCGCTATCAATATCACCCAGAGACAGGCTGGTTTCTATCAGGTTGATGTAAATTGCCCTTAATGTTCTGCGGCTTTCGTTGCCGGTCAGCAGGCTCAGTGATTCCTGCAGTGAATTCCGGGCCATCAGCATGCGCTGCTGACTCATCCGCAAAACACTTTCATTGACCAGGTAATAAATTCTTCCGGAAGCATCATCCTCTGAAATGCGCTCCTTGATCAGGCCCAGTATCTGCTCGGCGCTGTCGTAGTACCCCAGGTCCTGAAAAATGCTAAACAGCAGATACAGTGAATTGACTTCATAGCGGGTGCTGTCAGCTGTCTGAGCGCTGTCAAAGGCACCCGACGCATGTTGCAATGCTTCCTTATAGGCTGCGGTTTCCCAGGCAATGTAACCACGCCAGTACAAAGCCGCTGCCATGCCTTCATGATCACTATCCAGTTCATACAAATCATAATCTCGCTGAAACGCGGTATCGGCCTGCTGATACTCACCCTGCGAACGCAGCAATCGCCCGACATTGCTCCATAGGCCTGCCTCAACTGCAGTACCGGATAAGCGTTCCGCCCATAGCTGCAACTGCTCAGCATCGTCCAGCTGGTAATAAGATTGCGCGACAACAGCGCCATATTCAGAATCTGCCGTCTGCGCGTAAGCATCCGCACAAACAGTTACCGCCTGCTCGTAATTCCCGTTCTCAAACGCTTCGTTGCAACCGAAAGGGTCATCAGACTGACAGCCTGCAATAAACAACAGGCCAGCCAAAGCCGGCAAGCGAAAAAACATATCTGACCAGTTCTGGCTAATCGCTCTGCTTCCTGTTGTAGTTATTTTCATGCCAGTATAGGCGACGTTGCTGAAAATAATACAACAGACCAGTCAACATCACATACTGCAACCACCTGATTAAAGCTGCAGACAGCCGAGCAAACCGCTTAGGCAATTTACTCTAACCGGAAAGCTGCATCTTTATCCTGCATCTAATCCATTCAGGTATTGCTGTCATTACTCTCAAACTTATAGGCGACAGCTGATGAGCAGCCACAACACCATAGTCTTCAGGATGTAATCACTCTCTGCTAAATTAACTGTAGTTATCTGCGGAAAAACACATCATGGCGTATGACCAAAACACAGCAGCGAGACTTCGCCAGGTATTTGCCGGGCGCACCGACATCGTGGAGAAGAAAATGTTTGGAGGCATCGCTTTTATGCTGTCCGGCAACATGCTGTGTGGAGTCAATAAAAATGCCTTGATGGCGCGTGTCGGTCCGCAGCAATACAAGCAGGCGCTAACCAGACCCTATGCCAGAGAAATGGACTTTACCGGACGCCCGATGAAAGGTTTTATTTATGTGGAGCCTCAGGGGTTTGACACCAGTCAGGCGCTGCATGAATGGGTGGAACTATGCGAAAATTTTGTCGGTTGCCTGCCCGCCAAATAATTTACCGGTTATTCGTCGTATGAATTGCAGGGCTTATCTTGCCGGATAAACCCAGGCCGTTTGGCAACCTGCTCAGGAATTTTTCAGGGTTATCGGCAGCCGACGGATCTTCTATTAGGTTCGGCTTTGTTAAAACCGGCCGGTCATATACACCTTCAAGTTCAGACGCTACTTTTTATCAGCTGTATATCCCCCAATCAGCTTTTTGAATACCGGCAATACCTGTTCTGCAAACCAGGGGTTCTTTTTCAACCACAGCCGGTTTCTGGGTGAAGGATGCGGCAACGGGAAAAACCGGGGCAGATAGTCTTCAAAATGCCTGACGGTAGTTGTGAGGTTGGCCTTGGCAGCATCTCCCAGATAATACTTCTGAGAATATTGTCCAATCAGAATAGCCAGCTCCACTTGCTGCATTTGCTCAAGCAACAGCTTATGCCAGTGCGGTGCACATTCCGGCCGCGGCGGCAGATCGCCGGATTTACCTTTGCCCGGATAGCAAAACCCCATTGGCATGAGTGCAATTTGTTCAGCATCATAAAAAGTGTCTTTATCAACACCCATCCATTCACGCAACAAATTACCGCTGGGATCATTCCAGGGTATGCCTGAGTTGTGTACCTTGCTGCCAGGTGCCTGCCCGATAATAACAATTCTGCTGCTGCCACTGGCGGCCATGACCGGTCTTGGATCATGTGGTAGCTGCGATTTGCAGATTTCACATGCGCTGATACTCTGCAGCAATGCTTCCACAGTCAGCAGCGCGTCTTTGCCGGCTCAATGATCATATTTTAACTCACCGGCCTCAATGCGCACGTCCAGCCGGTTACCTTCCGGAGGCAGCTGACAGGTTGAGAATTCAGTGAACGCACAGGGCGGGTTATAAGCTTTGTTGAAATCGATGATGGTGGTGCCATCCAGGCCCGGATAATCGGCATACAGCGTTCTGCCGGCACCATAGGTTTCATTTGCACTGGTACGGTCAGCAATTACAAAAAACAATTGATCACTGCCCTCTTCCACCAGCCCTTCAACCCGGTACTCACTGCCCTGGTGCTCAAATACCAGCGCACCCGGATTCGGTGTCGGTATGATCTGCCCCAGAACATTGGCCACATCTATGGTTTTTCCCGGCAAATGCGGCTCATATCGAGCGACTTTGCGCCATTCGGCGTTAGCCGGAAAGTACTCCAGCCCCCGGAATTCAGTGCGTACCGGTGACTCGCTGTTTTTAGCCCGGATGGCCAGCTTTTGCCGCATTATCACGTAGAAGTTAGCCGTGCCTGCACTGACTACGGTTGCTGTACCCTGATGATCAGCAACCAGCTGAGCCAATGGTTGCTGCCTGCCGTCGATCAGCACACCGGCATCATCTGCGGGTAAAAACGCGACCTGTTCATCACGTACCGACAGCGTGCCCCAGTAGTCCGGGCCACCAGGTATATGAATATCCACATCAGCTCCACTACCGACACTACTGGAACCCTGCGGCAGCCATTCAAATGCGACCAGCGACAACCAGCCATCCGGCCGGGTCAGCCTTTCCAGGCGGTCATGCTGCCAGCCCTGCACTTCTTCCAGCCACAGCTGCTGCTCCAGAGCAGATAATTCTTTCGCTGAGACTGTGCCGGCGAGCACACATAACAGACAAACGGCAGCTAATCTGAAACTGCGGGCAATTTGATCACGCACGTCCATACACATCCTCAAATCGTTCAATATCGTCTTCACCAAAATAATCCCCGGTCTGCACTTCAATCAAGTGCAGATCTTCATTGCCCGGATTTTCCAGCCGATGCAACGTTTCAACCGGTATCCAGGTGGACTGGTTGCGTTCCAGTATAAATTCCTGCTCGCCGACCCGCACTTTGGCAGTACCGCGAATTACCGTCCAGTGCTCGCTGCGCCGGTGATGCAGCTGTAGAGACAGGACCTGTCCCGGTTTGACCACCAGCCGCTTGACCTTGCAGTCATCGGCGTCCTCCATCACTGTATAGCTGCCCCACGGACGATGCACTGTGCGGTGATAAGTGGCTGCTTCGTGGTCAGCTTTGGTTAACCGGTTGACCACCTGTTTGACTTCCTGGGCACGCTCCCGGGCAGCCACCAGCACCGCATCTCCGGTATCTACAATCACCAGATCGTCCACCCCCACCGCTGCTACCAGACGTTCCTCCGACTGTACAAAGCACCGCTGGCTGTCAACCAGCACACCCTGCCCGCGTATACGGTTACCGGATTCATCCTCAGCATACAGTTCGCTGATGGCTTTCCAGGAACCAATATCACTCCAGCCGAAATCACCATCTACCACCGCAACGTTGTCGGCCTGTTCCATCACCGCATAATCGATGGAAATGGATGGCAGCTCGGAAAACGCCTGCAGCGGCATCTCCAGTGGTGTATTGCTTTTATCTAATGCCTCCCATAAGGCTGTGGCCTGCTGATACAGCTCCGGCTGATACTTTTCCAGCGCCTGCAGAATTGCATCGCAGCGGTAGCAGAAAATACCTGCATTCCAGCGATACTCACCACTTTTCAGATAAGCTTTTGCCGTTTCCAGATCAGGCTTCTCGACAAACGCATCGACAGCATAGCCACCCTTAACCTGAGCACCCAGCCGAATATAGCCGTAACCGGTTTCCGGCTCGGTAGGATGCACCCCAAAAGTTACCAGCCTGCCATCGGCTGCCAGCTCTCTTGCCTGCTCCACCGCCTGCAGAAACTGCTGCAGATTTCTGATCAAGTGATCAGCCGGCATCACCAGCATTTGAGCTTCCGGACCAAACCGCTGCATCACCCGTAGGGCTGCCATGGCTATCGCGGGTGCTGTATTACGCGCACAGGGCTCCAGAATAAAGTCGAAGTGATCAGCACGGTTGTCCACACCCAGGTAAGTATCCCGGGTCAGAAAATAATAATCCCGCGCCGTTATGGTTAAAACGCCGTCACCTGCGCTGGCAGCCATTGCCCGCCGCAAAGTATGTTCAGCCAGCGAATGACCATCGGCCATGCGCATAAACGGCTTGGGGTGTGCCTTACGCGACACCGGCCATAAGCGGGTGCCGGCACCGCCGGACATAATCACCGGTACTAACATTAATTGTGCTCCTTGACATCAGGGCATGTTTTATTTGCCCATAATTGCAAACATTGCCTGACTGACTGCCAACCACCAGCTGTTCGACCAAATTGTGCTGCAAAGTTTCCGCTGTTTAATACCGAATACCCAGGACGGGCTGCCGGCCGTGGATACTCGTCGGTGCTGCAGGGTGAAACTGCGCTTTTCCGGTAAGCATCATAGGGTAAGCAACCCAGGCCGGCCAGTTCGGTTTCAATTTTCCTGGCAAAATCATACCAGCTGCAGGCCTCATCACCGGCCAGATGATATATAACCGGACTAAATGCCTGCTGAACCGGTAAAATCTGCGAAACTGCTGTCCATGTGCAGGCAGCAATGTCCCGGCTCCATGTCGGACAACCCAGCTGATCATCCACAACCTTCAGTTCTTCGCCGGCCGCCAGTTTCGCAGCGATGGTGGATAAAAAATTTCTGCTCGGTCCGCCATACACCCAGCTGGTACGTAAAATCAGCGCTGCAGCTCGCTGTTCAGTCACAGCCTGTTCGCCTGTCAGTTTACTTTCTCCATAAACAGTCCGCGGGCTAACAGGATCAGTTTCCACGTATGGCTGCGATTGATCACCGGCAAAAACATAATCGGTTGAATAATGCACCAGCATTGCACTGCTGGAGGCTGCATAAGCCGCCAGCCAGCCGGGCAATTCCGCATTTAATCGATAAGCCTGATCTGCATGAGCTTCAGCGCCGTCAACATCTGTCCATGCAGCAGCATTGATTATTACCTCAGGCTGGACTTCATCCAGTAATCTTTCAACCCTCGAATGATTAGATAAATCAACGGCAAAACAGTTGCTATTGCCGATATCCAAGCTGCGCGCTGCCAGGTACATTTGGAATGTCTCCGGTGCCAGTGCATGCAGTGCACTGCCCACCTGGCCACTGGCACCGGTAATCAATACCCTTGTCATCGTTAATTAATACCGGGTAACTGGTGAGCGTCAAGCGCCCCCAGCAATGGTGCATGATGATCTTTTTCAGATAATCCGTTCACCGGCAGCGGCCAGCTGATGGCAATATCCGGGTCGTTGTGGGCAATGGCTGCATCGTATTCCGGGTAGTATCTGCGGGTGCAGAAATAAGCAAAAACAGCGTTGTCAGATAACACCTGAAAGCCATGTGCAAACCCTTCAGGAATCCATAACTGATGATGGTTGGCGGCACTCAGCTCTACGCCTGTCCATTGACCGAAGGTGGGCGAGCCGTGCCGGATATCGACCGCCACGTCAAAAACCGCCCCACTCAATACATACACCAGCTTACCCTGGGGCTGCGGGTGCTGATAATGCAGGCCGCGCAACACGCCCCGTTCGGAATAAGAAATATTCGCCTGACTGAAATCTGCTGTAATGCCGTGCTGATGATAACGTTCCGACTGCCAGCTCTCCATGAACCAGCCGCGCTCATCACCAAAGACCGCCGGCTCAACCAGCATAACTTCAGGTAAATCAGTGGGCGACACCTTCATAAAAATTGACCGGTTACTACCACTCAGGCGGGCTGTCTGCGACTGCCATCAAATAACGGCCATAACCACTGGAAATCAGCGGCTCTGCCAATTGCACAAGCTGATCACGGTCAATCCAGCCCTGTCTATAGGCCACTTCTTCCGGACAACACACCCGCAACCCCTGGCGCGCCTCTATGGTTTCAATAAAGCTCGCTGCCTGTTGCAATGAGTCGTGGGTACCGGTGTCCAGCCATGCATAACCCCGGCCCATTTTCTCCACATTTAACCGGCCTTTTTCCAGATACACCCGATTCAGGTCGGTAATCTCGAGCTCACCGCGCTCGGAAGGCTGCAGACCGGCAGCATACTCGGGCGCTTTTTCATCATAAAAATAAAGCCCGGTAACAGCAAAATTGGATTTGGGACTGGCCGGTTTTTCTTCAATGCTGAGCACCTGGCCGTCACTGCCCATTTCAACCACACCGTAGCGTTGAGGGTCCCTGACCTGATAACCAAATACAGTAGCACCACGGCTACGCGAGCCGGCAGAAGCGAGCAGCTTGGCAATACCGCTGCCATGGAAAATATTATCGCCCAGAATCAGACAGGATGGCCGCCCGCCGAGAAATTCACGTGCCAGAAGCAGCGCCTGGGCCAGGCCTTCCGGCTTAAACTGAATGGCATAGCTTATCTTCAGACCCCATTGGGTCCCGTCTTCCAGTAAATCCTGGAATAAGTGTTGTTCATGCGGCGTGGTAATAACAATGATTTCGCGCATCCCCGCCTGCATCAATGTGCTCAGCGGGTAGTAAATCATCGGCTTGTCATATACCGGCAGTAGCTGTTTGCTGATAACTTTGGTCAGGGGGTACAAACGCGTGCCGCTGCCACCAGCGAGGATAATACCGCGCCGGTCAACCGATGCCGGCTTCTCTGCAGCGTTGCTCATGCCGCTACCAGCCCCAGCCGCTGGCCCTGATAGGCTTTGCGGGCTGCTGCGATCCACTCATCATTGTGTATATACCAGTCCACTGTTTCCTGTAATCCATGTTGGAAATCAACCTGCGGTTGCCAGCCCAGTTCTGCTCGGATACGCTCAGCATTCACCGCGTAACGCCGGTCATGACCCGGCCGGTCTGTGACAAATTTAATAAGCCTGTTATGTGGCGCCCCTGCAGGGCGATATTCATCCAGGCAGGCACAAATGGCATTGACAATAGCCAAATTGGTTTGTTCGTTGTTTCCGCCAACGTTATAAACCCGTCCGGGCCTGCCGGTTTCCAATACCTTCTGTAAAGCCCGGACATGGTCACTCACATGCAGCCAGTCACGCACCTGCAGGCCATCACCGTAAACCGGCAATGATTCACCAGCCATTGCTTTCAAAATCATCAATGGGATTAATTTTTCCGGGTATTGATGTGTACCGTAGTTATTCGAACAATTGGTGGTCACCACCGGCATTCCATAAGTATGATGCCAGGCCCTGACCAGATGATCGGCGGCAGCTTTGCTGGCTGCATAGGGAGAGTTGGGCCGATAGGGCGAATCTTCACTGAACGCTCCTGCTGCACCAAGGCTGCCGTATACCTCATCAGTGGATATATGCACAAAACGGAATTGTTCCTGATCTTCCCCAACCAGTTTCTGCCAGTAATGATGTGTCTGCTGCAGCAGATTCAAAGTACCGTTCACATTGGTCTGCAAAAACACATCAGGCGTTTCGATGGACCGGTCAACATGACTTTCTGCAGCAAAATGTATCACCGCAGACGGGTTTGCTTCGGTCAGGAGGCTGGAAACTACCGCCATATCATTAATACAGCCGGAAACCAGCCGGTACCGGCTCTGATCAACATCAACCAGCGTCAATGGGCATGCCGCATAGGTTTGCGCATCCAGATTAATGATATTGAGGCCGGCATCTGCAGCCAGACTGTCACGAATAAAGTGACTGCCGATAAATCCGCATCCGCCAGTTACCAGCCATGTTTTTTGATGCATATTAATCAACTAGCTCAATCGACTTTTATTGAAGTATCTGAAAGTTATCAGCAGCAAGCAACTCATCAGCATTAATACACCAGCTCTACTTAGCAGGGGTACTTCTGCGATTACCTCCAAAGGCAAGCCGCTAATAGTGAATTGTGCAATACCTTCAGGAAATGTTGCATATAAAAAACGCCCGTCGAAAGTTGTTACCACAGTACTGAAATCAGACAACCCGGCATCTGCAAAATCATTGTTCAGGTTTTCACTTAACAGTGTGTATTCGCCTGTTAAAGGTGAAAGCCGATAAACCCTGATACCTGAGTCAGGCATATATAGCAGCCGCTCATTATCGGCAATTGCAACTCTTTGACTGGCTGATAACGCATTCAAACTGAAATCCACATCACCCTGTTCACGTGTTAATAAACCGGAACTCTGATCACGTCTCAGATAATTGAGATGCGTAAATGAAACAGGCTCACTAAATGCGGAGCCAAATACATACAACGCCTTACCACCATCAGCGAATGAAGGCGGCTCCAGTATACCGAACCCCAGTTGCTGTTCAGTAATCCTGGTCAATCCACCTTCGAAGTTCCTACGGTATATGATGAAGCTCGGCGAAAACATATTGCGGACATCCATCACGTAAACATGCCGATCATCCGGGCTTAAAAAAACCTCGGAAAAACTACTGTTGCCGGATGGCACTAAAACTGCATCAACTTCAGTTAAATCACCGGTACCGGGAGCAATCTGATAGGTGGCCACAAAACTATCGGTTGGACTTGCAGCAGTCACAAGCTGCCCAAACCCGGTGACATATAATTGCCGGCTATCATTACTGATTGCAAAAGCGGTTACTGCCTGATTGGTTGTCGCTTCAAGCAATGCATCATCAAGCAATGACAATTCACCCGTCTGCAGATTTCTGCCCAGCACGCCGATACGTTCCCGCCGGCACTGATAAAAAATAAAGCTTCCATCTGAAGACATTCGGATGGATAAAAAGCCACAGTCCACAGTTTGACTGTTTATTGCGGATAAACTGCCGGAATCCTGATCGATGGAAAAACCTGCAATCAGTGATACAAAGCCATCTGATGAAAAAGTATACAGATGCTGGCCATCAGAACTGAGTAACGTTGAAAACACATCCGATGTGCCGGGTTCAGTGTCAAAAATTGCAACCGGTGTCAGAGTCTGGCCAGTTGCACAGAAGGCCAGCAGCCAGATAACCGCAGAACATAAAAAGCGCTTTATCATTGATATTCCTTATTAAGTTTTGACCAGCACCATTATTAGATTCGCTAAACAACTATAAAACCGGCCAAATCTTAATTAACGGCCAGCTTTAGAACGGAATATCGTCGTCCACAAAGTCATCGCCTGCTGCAGGTGCCCCGCCTCCACTGGACATACCACCAGATTGTGACTGATTTTGACCACCACCGGCAGGACCCGGTCCACCGCCAAAGCCACCATCATCCAATGGTGCGCTGCCACCGGCCCGGCCACCCAGCATCTGCATTTCACTGGCAACGATTTCGGTGGTGTAACGATCCTGGCCGGATTGATCCTGCCATTTGCGCGTCTGCAGTTTACCTTCGATATATACCTGGCGGCCTTTCTGCAGATATTCACCGGCAATCTCACCCAGACGGCCCCACAGCACTACCCGGTGCCACTCGGTACGTTCCTGGTTTTCACCGGAATTCTTATCCCGCCAGGACTCGGAAGTCGCTAGTGTCAGCGTGGTAACCGCCATGTTTGATTGTGTGTAGCGGGTTTCCGGATCACGTCCCAGATTACCAACCAGAATTACTTTATTTACGCCACGTGCCATGCCTTCGCCTTCAATTATTCAAAGACATGAAGTTTAACATAGCGGCCGGCTTTTCCAGCCGCTTATTAATGTCAGAAGGTGACTTGCATTCGGGTCGGCTTATTCCCGTGGCGGCAGTCGGATTCAAGGTGATTTGCAGCGCTATTAATTATTATGATATTATTTTGATATCATATTGAATAAGGAGCGGTATATGAACCGTGAAATCGAACGCAATCCACCATCCGGGATAGCAACTATTGTTGTTCTACTGGTCGCAAAACTTGGGCTAATATATTTTGCTATTGATGCCCTTTTGTATGAAAAGCCAACCCAGTTTATCGTTGTGCTGTTATCGATAATGGTGGTCTCGGTATGCTGGCGTGGGCTGTTCATGGTGCAGCCCAATGAAGGCAAAGTATTGCAGTTATTCGGCGCTTATCGCGGTACCGCATATAAACCCGGGCTGCGTTTCACCAATCCTTTTTACAGCCGCCGTGCGGTATCGGTCAGAATCCGAAACTTTGAGAGCGGCACCCTGAAAGTCAACGACAGCTCCGGCAGCCCGATTGAAATTGCCGCCGTTGTGGTATGGAAAGTAGTTGACACCGCCGAGGCGGTATTTGAGGTTGATAATTTCGAAGAGTTTGTCAGCATTCAGAGCGAGGCCGCCTTGCGCAACCTGGCT
>JANQPN010000052.1 GCA_028289455.1 Wenzhouxiangellaceae bacterium | reverse complement strand
TCCAGCCCCCGTGCCGCTACGTCGGTAGCCACCAGGATATCCAGTTTGCCCTGCTTCAGGCGGTTGACGGTCCGTTCTCGCTGATCCTGGGCGATGTCTCCATTTAATGCGCTGGTGGCGTAACCGCGTGCCTGCAGCTTTTCAGCCAGTTCATTGGTAGCATTACGGGTTCTGACGAAAATGATGATGGCATCAAATTCTTCGGTTTCCAGAATTCGTGTCAAAGCATCCAGCTTATGCACCCCCTGCACCAGCCAGTAACGCTGATTGATGGTATCGGCTGTCGCGGTTTTGACCTTGATGGTAATTTCACTGGGATCACTTAAATGCTGTTGTGCAATCCGCCGCACCTCATTCGGCATGGTGGCCGAAAACAAGGCGGTCTGACGTGACTCCGGGGTCTGTTCCAGAATCCACTCCACATCTTCGATAAAGCCCATCTTCAGCATTTCATCGGCTTCATCCAGAACCAGTGCAGACAGCCGGTCCAGCTTCAGTGAATTCCGGCGCATATGATCCATGATCCGTCCGGGCGTACCGACGATGACCTGTGGGCCGCGCTTCAGTTGTTTAAGCTGACTGCCGTATGCCTGTCCACCGTAAATCGGCAATACATGAAAACCTTTCAGTTCCGCGGCGTAACGCTGAAATGCTTCAGCGACCTGGATAGCCAGCTCCCGGGTAGGTGTTAACACCAGCACCTGGGGATATTTGTCCCGGGTATTCAGACGGGTCAGCAACGGCAACGCAAACGCAGCCGTTTTACCGGTCCCGGTTTGTGCCTGACCGACAACGTCCCGGCCCTGCATCAGCTCGGGAATGGTGGCTGCCTGAATCGGTGAAGGAGATTCGTAACCCAGCTGCTGCAGCATAACCAGCAGTTCGGGCGCCAGCCCGAATTGCTCAAATCGAGAATTTTGAGACGACATGGAAAACCTATATGTCATGCAGCAGCGATAGTGCTGCCGGGGTTAGAGGGATTGGATGCGGACTATTGTAACAGCAAGCCGCTGCCACAGGTGGCCGGTTGGGATTACCGACCCACTGCTGAGCAGCGGATCGATCAGTTCTGTAACTATATGGCTTCTATGATCACCGGCTTGATGACATCATCACCGGCCAGGTCATCAGCCAGACGCTGGGCCTCACGTGCCAGATCTTTCAGCCGCCCCCGCGGGTTAACCGGCTGAGACCATCTGCTCCACAGCAGAGAGCCGTCCTCAACACTGAATACCCGGCTTTCAATCAATCCTTCGTTGCCCGGCACCCGCTGCAGCGGTGTAATCGCCTGGATATAATCACTCAGAGTGCCGGCTGAATCACCACGGGCACTGACCGGCACCATGCGGTTGACGATTATTGCAGTGGCGTTCGCCGAAGCTGCAGCAGTCAGCAGCGACGCAGAGTTAACGCCTTCACTTAAATCCGGCAAACCGGTAGCCACCAGGCAGACCACATCACCTTCGGTGCGCAGTTCGTTGGCGTAAATATTTTCAAATGCGCTCAGCTGAATGGCATCCACCGTCATGCCGACCACGATGGATCGCGCTACCTGACGCTGGGTTTCCACCAGATTGTCGCTTCTTCCACAGCCGCTGACCAACAGTACAGCCACCGATAACAACCAGATAATTCGTTTCACGGATCGAGTATTCCCGGATTAATTCATTTCAACCGTCACATTATAACGGCCGCACTAGCTGCGTGCTGACGGGCGCACTTCAGATGCGGTAAATTCATCAGCCAGCTCTTCAACACGATGGCAGGTTATCAAACGGTCCTTATAGGGACGCAAAAGCGGCCGTTCCTGATGACAGCGGTCCACTGCATAAGGGCATCGGGTGCTGAACGGACAGCCCACCGGCGGACTGAGTGGTGACGGCGGTTCACCACGTAGCCCACGTTCGGTATGTGCGTGCTCCAGATCCGGGTCGGGTATCGGTACCGATTGAATCAGTGCACGGGTATACGGGTGCAGCGGCTGTGCATATAAAGCATCACAGTCCGCCAGTTCCATGACCTGCCCAAGATACATCACCAGGACCCGGTCGCTGATATAACGCACCACGCTCAAATCGTGCGCAATGAAAATCATCGACAACTGCAGTTTCCGCTGCAGATCCTGCAGCAGGTGAATAATCTGCGCCTGAATGGATACGTCCAGTGCCGACACCGGCTCGTCACATACCAGCAGCCGTGGATTCAGAATCAGTGCCCGCGCGATACCGATACGCTGGCACTGGCCACCGGAGAACTCATGCGCATAACGGTTAACCTGATTGGGCAGAATACCGACCATTTTCAGCATGCCGCGGACCCTTTCACGCACCTGAACCGGTGCCATTTTCGGGAAAAAGGTGTTCAAGGGTTCGGCCAGAATCTCACCGATGGTCATTCGTGGATTAAGCGCAGCCTGCGGGTCCTGAAACACCAGCTGCAGTTCCTTGCGTTTACTGCGTAACTGCTCCTCATCCAGATCATGCAGTATTTCCCCACGCCAGCACACCTGTCCTTCATCCGGTGTCAGCAGTCCCAGCACTACCCTTGCGAGAGTTGATTTGCCGGAGCCCGATTCCCCCACTACTCCCAGCGTTTCTCCGCGGTGCAGATTAAAACTGACCTGCTGTAATGCCTGCAGACTCAGCTGCTTGCGATGCAACCAGTCGCCACTGCTGATCTGATACTGATAACTGACCTTATCGACCGTCAATACCGGCTGAGTGGTAACCGTGGCTGTCGCTGAGCTTTCCGCAGCAGGTTTATTCATACCCATCATTAATCCGGCAATTTGTCCAGGTGACAACGCACCAGAGAATCCTCACGACCGGTGCGCAATAATGGATAGGCGGTACAGTCGCTGTAGGCATGTTCGCAGCGGTCTCGAAACGGGCAGCCGGAAGGCATATCCAACAGATTGGGCGGATTGCCGGGAATAGCCCGCAATACCTGATCGCCGCGCTGATCCAGCCGGGGCACCGAACGCACCAGCCCGCGGCTGTAGGGGTGCTGTGGCCGATAATACAAATCTCTGACCGGGGCGTATTCCATCATCTGGCCCGCGTAGATCACCGCAACGGTATCCGCCAGACCCGCGACCACGCCCAGATCGTGGGTAATCAGCAATATCGCGGTGTCATATTTCCTGCGCAGATCCATCATCAACTGATTGATATCGGCCTGTACCGTCACATCCAGCGCGGTGGTCGGTTCATCGGCAATCAACAGCCGTGGCCGGCACAGCAGTCCCATGGCAATCATGATCCTTTGCTGCATGCCACCGGAGAGTTCATGCGGATACTGACGCATACGCCGGTCCGCATCGGTCAAACGGACCTGATGCAGCATCTCACAGGCACGTGCGTTGGCGGCAGACTGCGTCATACCGCGATGCCGCACCAGCACTTCGGTCATCTGTGTGCCAATGGTCAGATAGGGGTTTAATGAAGCACCGGGATCCTGGAAAATCATGGCGATTTCACTGCCGCGGATGCTGTTCAGCTGGCTGCGCTCCATGGCCAGCAGGTCATGCCCGTGATACAGCACCTCACCGCTGGCGCTGCCGTTCTCCGCCAGCAGCCCCATAATCGCCAGGGAAGTCTGGGTTTTACCAGAGCCGGATTCGCCCACGATGGCCATTACCTCGCCAGGAGAAATGCTGAAATCCAGGCTGTTGACCGCATGCACTTCACCTTCAGGCGTGCTGAAACGAACATTCAGGTCCTTGACTTCCAGCAACGGCCGCGATGCCGGCTTGGCCTCCGCCGAAACAGTGTTGTCTGCAGCGCTCATCTACAGATGATCCTTGGGGTCCAGCGCATCACGCAGGCCGTCACCCAGAAAGTTAAAACAAAACAGGGTCAGGGCCAGAAAACTGGCTGGAAACATTAGCAGCCAGGGTGCCGTTTCGATTTCCTGTGCGCCATCATTCACCAGCGCCCCCCAGCTGGCAGAGGGTTCCTGAACCCCCAGCCCCAGAAAGCTCATGAACGACTCAACCAGAATCACCTGGGGAATGGTCAGGGTAACGTACACCACCACCACGCCGAGCAGATTGGGAACGATATGCCGACGGATTATGGCCGCCGGCTGTACTCCGATGGTTTCCGCAGCCAGCACAAAATCCTTATTGCGCAGGCTTAAAGTCTGCCCCCGGACAATGCGCGCCATATCCAGCCAGTTGACCGCCCCGATGGCAATAAATATCAAAAAGAAATTGCGCCCGAAAAACACCATCAGCAATATCACAAAAAACATGAACGGCATGGCATACAGAATATCCACCAGCCGCATCATGATGCTGTCCAGGCGGCCACCGTAATAACCCGCTATGGCGCCGTAGGCAACGCCGATCAACAGACTGACAATGGTGGCCAGAATGCCCAGCGCCAGCGATACCCGCCCGCCAGTGAGCGTACGGACAAATAAATCCCGGCCGATGGCGTCGGTACCGAACCAGTGTGACTGCTCTATTGATGGCGGGTGATAGCTGTAATCCCAGTCAGGCTGCTCGCCGTCCCAGGGACTGATCATCGGTCCGACAATCACCAGCAGTGCCATCACAGATAAGATTACTGCAGAGATAACCGCCGCACGATTTCTCAGCAGGCGGCGCCAGGCATCTGCCCACAACGAGCGGCTGCGCACTGTTTTACGGCTGGTACTACTGTGCGCGGTTGCCGTCGCGCTGCTCATTTATGCTCACCGTGCTGTTGCGCCCGGATACGCGGATCCAGAACCGCGTAGATCAGATCAACCAGGAAATTAAACAGAATGATCAGCATGCCGTAAACAATCACCACACCCATAACCAGGGTGTAATCACGGTTTAAAGCACCTTCAACAAAATGACTGCCCAATCCGGGAATGGTGAAAATCCGCTCTACCACCACCGATCCGGTAATCACTGCCGCCCCCGCCGGCCCGAGATAAGAAATGACCGGCAGAATGGCCGGTTTAAGCGCATGCCGGAATAAGATTACCCGCTTGGGCAACCCCTTGGCTTTGGCAGTGCGGATAAACGGCGTGCGCAGCACTTCAATCATGCTGGCCCGGGTCAAACGGGCAATATAAGCCACCAGCGGCAACGCCAGGGTTATCACCGGCAACAGCATATTCTGCGGCCTCCAGGCCCAGCCACCGGCCGGCAGCCAGCCCAGCCACACGGCAAACACCAGAATCAGCAACGGCGCCAGTACAAAAGTCGGTACCGATATCCCGGTCATGGCCAATGCCATGGTGGCATAGTCATCCGGTTTGTTTTGCCGCACCGCCGCATGCACACCCAGGCTGCCGCCGACCACCACCGCCAGCAACATGGCCAGCATGCCCAGGGTAAACGACACCGGAAACCCGGTAGCGATCAGATCGTTGACACTCCAGTCACGGTATTGAAATGAAGGTCCGAAATCCAACCGGGCAATCTGACCCAGGTAACGGACATACTGCACCGGCAGCGACTCATCCAGATGATAGAGCCGGTTCAGGTTGGTTTCTATTTCTGGCGGTAGCGCCCGTTCTCCGTCAAATGGTCCACCCGGGGCTATCCGTATCATGAAAAACGCCATGGTAATCAGCAGCAGTAATGTGGGTATAGCTGCCAGAAAACGTTCGATGGCGTAGCGGACCATTATGGACGGAGTTCGCAAGACATGCTGCAAGCCTAGTACGCTGGGCGGAAAATGCAAGCATTGTCGGGGAATAAGCTGAATTATCAGGCAAATGCACTGGGCTTGAGATATTCCTCAAGGCATAATCACGTCATCACTTTATTGATCAATCGCTATGCAAAATCCAGAGAAGCAACAATCCACCGCCCGCTGGCTGGGCTACCTGGGTGTTATTCCTTTTATATTCTGTGCTGTCAATCTGCTGATCAGCTGGCCGCTGTTCGATGGCTTTGCCTTACAGGTGTTTGTCATATATAGCGCAGTTATCTTGTCTTATCTAGGTGGTATTCGTTGGGGACTGGCTTTAACCCAGTCGCCACAGACGCCATGGCCACTGGTACTGGCGGTGCTGCCCAGCCTGGCAGCACTGGGTTCGTTGCTGCTGGCAACACCCATGCTGCAGATAACATCGCTTGTGATTTTTTATGCGGCACAGGGACTGTTGGACAGATTCTTACCTGCTGCCGGTATGCCGCAATGGATGATCAGGCTGCGATTACAGTTGACCATCATTGCTATTGCCGCACACCTGTTGGCCCTGGTCGCATTGTCGCGTTGGAGTTAGCGCGAGAAGTACGAAATTACCCCATACTTTTGACAATACAACGACTCACAAGGTATACACTTAAATAAAGATATTCAGACGGAAATGAACATGCTAAACATAACACGCACACTCTTTCTATTTCTGCTGCTGTCTGTTTTGCCATTGATGACCGCAACCGCCAGCGATGCGCCGGTGCTGCTCGATTATCAACGGGAAATCAGCATGCTGGAGGAAGCCGACAACTCAGTCAATGTCAAACTCTATGCTGACGGCACAGTGGAAATTCACTATCCCTTTTTCATGCGACTGGCGGGTGATTACCGTTTTCAGCTGAGCGCCGGAGAAACCAACCAGATTCTTCAGACCTTGCAGCAATTGGGTGTTGATCGTTTTGACGCACCAGCCGTAAAACAGGCTCTGGCACTGGAACAGAGCGCCGCCCATGAAGCGTTACGACTGCCGGGACAATCGATACGCATTATTACCGATCCGGAAATCACCCGGCTTAGCATTGCCGCAACTGCTGCCGATTTAAACCGTAGCACCAATGATTTCAGCTTCATCGGCGTTCGCAGCAACGCTGAATTGTACCCACAGGTAACAGCCCTGACAGATCTGGCAACTGCACTGGACATGCTGGATGCACTGGCAAACGATACCCGCATGCAGCAAATTGAGGTAGCACAATGAAAACCTATTCTTTCCGTTTATTGATTGGTGCCTCGCTTGCTCTGGCATGTCAGGCCGCCGTTGCCGGCTCATATGTATTCTCCAGTGGAGCCAACCCGTTGATCATCACCCACCCCAACAGTTACACGGGTACAGGTGGTGAAATCACCGTGACCTTCTGCGTGAACCCGGCCAGCGACAGCATTGCTGATCTGGATATTTCCGCACGCAATGTAACAACCGTCTGGAATGAACTGCAATCAACCACCGGCAATGTCCTGCTGGGTGCAAATAACAACATCCCAGCCGGAGCAGTAGATTTCGAATCGACGCTGCTGCACGAAGTGGGCCACTGTATCGGTCTGGCTCATCCGAATCTGGCGACCGAATCGGGCGTACCTGCAGCAGATCGTGATTACACCCAGTCCGGTGTTGGAGGCAACGGCAGCTTTGATCTGAATGTCGGCCCCGATGGAATCCGCGGTTCCAGCGATGACATTCGCGGTGATGACGTCAACCGCCACTGGTTCCGAACTGTCGACAACAATCCATTCGTTGTCGATGGCGTGGTCGATACTTCCACCTATTCCGTCGATCTGGGCGACCTGCCGCCGGGTGATGATTTTGCCACCAATGCCGACCGTAATGTCAGCACACTGTTTTCTCTGCCGACTACCGAAGCCGTGATGCAGCAGGGTGCTTTTGGTGATGAGGACCAACGCCAGCTGAACGCCGACGATGTGGCCACCATTCGCCTGGGCATGTCCGGTGTCGACGAAATCGAAGGGACTGCTGATGACTACACCATCAATATTGAATATATCGGTGTGGCGCCGACCTGTGATGTTCAATTGAATGTAACCGGAACCGCATTTGCCTTCTGTTCAATCAGTTCCGCCACGGTTTCGCCGCCTAATCACCTCAGGATCAACACAGCGAATATTCAGCTGGGTTCTCCGGATAACTTCAACTGGTTCTTCAATGATGTGCTACTGAGTACGCTTGAGGAGGAGTTTTTTGAAGACGGCTTTGAGGATGCAGCGCCTTAGTATTGGCAACATTCTTAAAAACCTATGACAAATAGACTAATTTTTATCCACCATAGCGGCGCTGTGGCTGTGACGCGCCGCTATTTATTATCTAATAGCCCAAGAGCAACCTGTTTATTTATACCCGGCTAATGCCTCTTAAATATCTCGCTGTGAGAGGGCTATATTTCAAGCGAACCCCATGAAACTCTAATCAATGGTCTGACATATACCCTTGCCGTCGACTCAACTTCTTTCGAGATAAAATTACACAGCAAGTACTCACCAGTCTTATCATTTTCTATTGATATCTTTTCTGCAAACTCTTCGTATATTAAGACAAGTTCAGAACCTTGATATACCAGCCTAACTTGAATCGATCGTTGAATCTCATCAAAAGAAAAATACAGATCAATTCCGGCTTTATCAGTCACTTTGTAACATAGCAAACAACCACTAGAATCTTTCTCCAATGGCTCACATTCGAAGAATATAGTCAGATCCAATTCATCAGGAACTTCAAACATTGACTCACCATTCATACGCCATACTCAATTACCCATCTAATCCACTCAGCCCCATATGGAATGAGACAAGTGAACCTACAACCTAAACCGTTAAACACATTAACCAGTTAGAAAATATTAATGACACCATTCATGAGGCCAATTAAACTTTAAATTTTCTTCATCCATAAAATCACAGACCTCCCTTAAATGGATTCCCGGAATACTTGATAATCGTAGTATTAAATAGCCTAGTTCCATCATCCAAAACTTGAAATCCAGTACTCAATTTTGCGGCTTTTCCAGATGGCCCTATCAGAAAAGACTCACGAATTTCAAAGTTACCATGTTTATTAGTAAAAACTCTTAATATATTACCATCTTGCTTAACCACATCATCTAAGTGATTTCTAATAATACTGCGCCCTACAGCATCATCATATATTCCTAGCCGCCTAAAATCCTTTGCTAGCTGGACTGATCTATCAGCACTATGACCGCTACTTACAACACGTCCAAATAGATAATCAAACTTCTTGGGATCAATGGCAACACGCACCCCGAACTTGCCTCCGCCACCACCCGGAATTCCTACGATTGGAATTGCCAATTCCATCGCAGTAGTCACACCTCTCGCAAACCGTAAAGTCGCTAACTGATTGTGATACTCTTGAATTAGCGCCCATGGCTGCTCACCATTCCGTATCCCCAATGCATCTGCAAGCCTTTGCCTGGAGTTTCTTAAACTGCTTCGCTCGACTCCTGAATCGAACTCAATTGTGTCTGACTGCAAATGAAGGTAGCTACTGAGCGTCATAAATCCTACACTTCTGATCAATACAGGATTAATCCAAACATTGCCTCCTGCAGGTGTGACCGTTTGATTTAGATACGTGGTCATACGCGGTAGCGCTATGGCATCAACACCTACTGAGTTCGATGCTGCGGAACCAGATGCCACATTACTTGCTTGCTCTAGGGCATTGGTTGCTTTTGCGGTTTCGACAGCAGCTGGTTCACCTGCAATGCCTGCTGACTCAGCACTAGAACTCGAAGCTGTCCCGGCTCCATTAATAACGCCATCGATGCCCAATGTTATTGCATACGTGGCCGAGGCCAAAAAAGCACCCTTCAACGACCCCAACAACGAGCCGGATGTCAAGGCTCCAGAAACAAAGCCTCCAGCAGCGACAACACTGAATGCTGCCAAACTTCCAGCTTCAAGAGCTATACCAAAGAAGCCCCATGCACCTGAAGCTGCACCACCGGAATATACTGTAATTGCTACTGCAGCTACAATCTTGGCGAAATCTAATAGCCCAAAATAACCAGAGGGATCCACACCGCTCAGAGGATTATTAAAGACATAGCTATATCGATTATGCGATTGGGAACTCAACGCATCCTGGATAAAAGGATCAGCCTGCAAGAAACGACCTACTTCCGGATCATAAATCCGGCCACCCATATGTATCAGATTCCCGTTCGCTATGGTCTCATGGCCTGTGAAACCTCTGGTCGTCACATTAAGTAAATTAGATATATCCAATAATGACAAACGCCAGTCGCTCGCATTTCTGTAATTCCCCCAGCTATCAAATGAAACCTCTTCAAGTACAACACCATTACTATCAGTGACGATATCCAAGCTGCCCAGATGATCTTTCAGTGTGTATTTGATACTAGGGTTAGCAACTGGACTTCCGCTGGCACCTTGATGCCTGTCTTCTATAGCAACACCAGCGAGATAACGTTTTATCGTTGTCGAACCATTAGAGCTCCTAATAACTTCAACGTTTCCAAGATAATAAGTTGTTTTGCCGGAATCGCTATCCTCTCGTTTGAATCTAGAACGATTTGCATCGTATGCAAAAGCAGTAGTACCTCCATCACTGACATTTTCAGCTTTATCAAAAAGTGTATATGTAATAGCCCTACCATCAGTTGATGATATTTGATTACCACTATCATCGTATGTATAAATTGGGCCGCCAGAGATACGGCTCAGCGCATGTGGCCCCGCACCTTGTTCTCCGTAGTAGTGATTAGTTTGAGTAGTCCCAATACAGCCATCATCATCGAGTCTGCATAGAATATTTCCGCTCTCGTTATAACGCAATGATTGGGTTGTCTGCTCTATAATTCCATATACAGGCGCAGTCAGTCGCACTTCCTGCAGTCGATTCATAACGTCATACACAAAGTCTTCGCGTAAATCTTTGCTGCCGGATTGATCGTGCCGATAATTTAAATTACCCAAATAGTCGAAGTCATAACTGAGATCCTGAATTACCCCTCCAACACCGGATTGTGCTTGGATAGATACAACCCGACCAGTACTGCCTTCATATTGTTTAGTGACTGTTGATGCACCTTGATCGACAAGTTCTGCTTGGCCACGGGCATCAATGCTACGGATTCTGAAATATACTTCACCCTCAACACCATAAGCAGCTTCCTTTTCTTCAATCAAATGGCCATCATTGTTATAAACCATTCTAAGACCAGCGTCATCTCCGGCTGCATCGAAGCGCTGAAATACCCGACCATATTCGTCATACGTTGCTTCCTGCATCCAACTTTCCAGCCCAGAATTGGTATTAACCTCAGTGATAGAGATACTCAAACGGCCGAACATATCGTAGCTAAAATCAGTCTTGGTATAGTCTTGTGAAACAATAGAACAATTAACTGCTGTAGTTTTACAGCTTAAGTAATGACCTATTTGCCCATAGCCATTAACAGTAGAATCATTTTTTATGTAATCCCACTCTGCCATTGAAACTTGTGTGCCAGCACTGCAATCATCAACACTAAGAACATCTTTATAGTCAATTTGACTAACTTTCCTGCCCAAACCGTCATAACTGAACATAACCGCATGATCATTTGCATCTAACCTGCAAATCAATTGCCCTAATGCATCATGTTGATAGTACAGCGTTCCCTTATCCGGATCCGTCATACTAATTTTGTAACGCCCGATTAGGTCATATTGCATAATCACCAAATCCGAACTCCCTGCAATAGCTCCATCAGTCTCTATCAAATTACCAACAGCATCATAATCGTATGAAATGCTGTTGCCGGCATTATCAAGAACCAGGACTTTCTCACCTAATTCATTCATGACTTCTGTGTGAAGCTGACCCAATGCATTGATTGTGATTGTTGTCAGAACCTCATAATCCATGCTGGTTAAGCAGTCGTTTGTCATGCAGTTCGGTATCCGTGATAGATATGGCCTGCCAATTTCATCAAAAACCGTTCGGGTCCAATAAATGGAATCATTTTTATAGTATGGTTCGGAAACCTCACTTCCTCGTCCGGAGTGATCGTAATGAGTATCCTGATAGATCAGGCGATCTAACCCGGAAAGCCCTTCTTTTAAACCTGGAGAAACACTTCTTATTATTCGTCCAACAACATCGAAACATTCATAATTAATACCCTGGCCACCAGCAATGGTTTCTGTATAGAATGCAGTATTTCCTACAGGACAAATATTTCCAGCACCGACCCTGCTGTATGATTCTATCCATGCACCAGTCGGATTATATTGGAAGTACAACTTGCCTAATGAATCGTATTGGTATGAGGTTTCAATACCCTCAATATCAATTATCGAAAGCGCGTTGCCAAATCGATCTCGGCTTGTGATTTTTTCGAATCGCTGGTTTAGAGCATCATAGCTTTCATCTGGATAACGGCCTCTATCATCAAAAATTACGTAACTTGTTCGAGGCAAAATATCATCAGCATCAATAATAACGTGAGTTCGATTGCCAAAGTCATCCAGCTGGTAGGTTGTTTCTATCCGAAATAATGGATTATTAGGCTCATCAATTTCCTTGGTCAAAATCCCAGTCAGTGCGTCATACTCATAAGCCATCTCGCGATTAATAGTTGTTCTACCTGGTCTTGAATGGCTGATGGCAGCCGTTCTCAGCCTGCCTAACTGCCACTTGCCCTGATCGAAATTATCGAATGTATTCGTTGTAGTCTGCGATGCTACGATTCCACCGCTGGAATCTTTGGTAGTAATTGTCCCAGACCGCAAGTTCCCAAAAATATCGTAGTTACTATTGATCGACGTTATTGTGGAAACCAGATTACTGCCCGTTATCTCTGTCGCACCGATTACCGGCACATACTTTTCTTCATCAGTTTGACTGATGTATAAGAATGTCAATCCTGAATCAGAAGTTGCTGATGACCAAGTCTGTGTCGTTGTGCTTAATGAAATTCCATTGGCAAATGGATCATTATCACAATTGCATGCGCCTGGTGGAGACTGAAATACAACTCTTGTCCAAGGGTCCTCAGCAAGAGGTATGTAGTCAATATGTGTTGATTCGCTTACTCCAATGAAGGGAAAATCTTGCCTATACCGGTTAACACTGCGGATGCTACTTTGCACATCAAAACTGGCAACCCGCTCAAAACCCAGGAACCCTCGGCCACCGCCCTGTACTTTTGCACCACTGTAATGGTATTCAACCAATGCTTCTCCGCCTGTTGCTTCTGTCAACCTGGGCGTACTGGTAGTCAAGTCACCATTCAGCTCATAATGCGGTGAGGAACTTGCAACCTGGCTTACAACAAACAGCGATGGTGTGATGTCATAAACCGGTGATCGCGCTCCCTGAACCGTCTGACGGTTGCGATTAGGAGAATAAACGCTTCGATCCGACAACGAACCATAAGTAATCTTGGTTTTGGCGCCGAAGCCGTTGGTGATCTCTGCAATAACCGTATGTGGTTGCAGGTATTGCTCGGCATTCGAATAGTTACTGTCACCCCACAGTGAATTATGCCCGTAGTTGAAGAAGGCATTCACGATGTTGTTCTGACCATCAATGATATTTGTATCGCGCTTGATGAATATCTGATCGATCCTGCCATCTCCATTGGCGTCCAGGAAGATCGAGCGCTCACCTTCCTCCTCAATATTTCCAGCTCTCACCCCAGAAAGCAGCGTTGGCGTTGCAGAGAATCCAGATGGTGAATTGAAGACGACTTGCCACATCTCATCATCGGGGTCATTTTCCAGGTTACCCCTGAATAGAACATCTACATAGTTATCACCGTTGTAGTCCAGCAATTCCAGATCACTGTTGTCAGTCTCAACATTCAGAGCAGCAAACAACGATGAGCTGGTAAAGTCCAGACCCGTACCAAGTTGATGCGTCCAGTTCCCAGCGAAATTTCGATAAATAAAATCGGTATATCCATCGTTGTTCAAGTCCGCTAAGCGCAAATGCTCATCGGCGTTGTTGGCTGCAGCGGGTGACCCACACGGGATATAGCCGCCTTCACAGGTCTCATGCAATAGCTCTATACCCTGTGCAAATTGACCACCGCCTTCGGAAACGAACAAATGCCAGCCAATATAACGATGCTGATTGCCACCGCCGCCAGATTGTTGATTGAGGTTTTCCAGCGCTTCAAATTCAGAGACATACAGATATCCCTGCTGATCGCCCAGTGACTGGCGAGTAGACTCAGTTGGTGAAGGCGGCACATCCGAACAGAATTCAAGCTCGCAATGTCGTTCATCGACACGCAGCATGACATCGACCAAGCCATCACCGTTGTAATCGAATATCTGGAACGGTATCCGGTTAAACCGCACCTCTGGCTCCATATCATGGATGTACGGGCCGGTGTAAGCGATATCGATATTGAGGTCGATGGGCGACGGTGAAATGAACCTTTGTGTGCCCGATCCTTCATTGAGATTAACGTAAAGCGTGCTTCCGGAGGAATAAATTAAATCACCCACGCCATCGGCATTTAAATCCACAAAGCGCATTGAACCGGGAGATGAATTTGTCCCGGCGGGGAGAAACTGACCAATATTTACTGGAGAAGCCAGTGTGGAACCATTCCAGGAGCGTGCAAACCAACTGACCCGGTCTGTATAGATCAGATCCTGTAGTCCATCACTGTTGTAATCACCGACAGTGATGAAGTTACTGCCGTCCTCAAAAATAATGCCGGGCAATTTTTCTGTGACAACATGCTGATTAAATCGGTGATTAGGTCCTTGTCCTGCCTGCTGCGTCTGCTCTGATATCACCAGGTGCACTTCGAACAAACTGCCGTCAGCATCCAGGTACATGACATCCTGCATGCCATCACCATTGATATCCACCGGATAGCCCAGCGTAAATCCATTGCGCCAGTCTTCTCCGTTATCCGTATCGTCTAAATCGATCTCTTGCAGCGAGTTCTCAGAACTTATTATTTCCGATATGTTTTGATTCCAGGCAAAGGTAGTAGCAAGCTGGCAAATACTATCCACGCAGGCATCAATTGCTGTAATAATACTTCTACCCAATGCATCGGTTGAGTATGTTGGCTCATATTTTCTTAGTTGATCACCAGACTCACCGATTGAATCCACCGCCTGTAACCGATAATCCTGCCGTACAGTTGCACCAGCCATAAAGCTGGTATGCCGTTCCGCAGCCGGCTTAAGTTCCCAGATAAAATCCACATTGGCATAAGGGTCCTGATTTTTGGTCAGATTCCCCGTATAAGCGACGTTATCCAGATAGTACTCAATGACCTGCCCTGGATTACCATCCGGATGAAAATAGGAATAATCTATGTAATTACTGGCGCTATCCTTGAACCGATTCATTGCCCATGCATAAATGGTCCCGTCACCAAAACCTGCATCTATTCTGGAACCCGTGGTACCACCATATTCACTAATTGAACCATCTCTTCGGCGTACTTCAAAGTAATCATCAGATCCATCCGCAGGATCAACTAAAACCACCTGCACAAATGACTCCACTTCTGTACGATACTCAGAGCCCGGCAACCAGTAATTGGTTGGATTAGAAATATTAATCAGCCGCTGACCATCAAGACATAGCCGATCATCATCGGTCAGCTGAACACCTGACATCCTGCCATCACCAGCCTCCAGTGTCTGTCCACATCGAACAATGCTGGACTGACCACTGATACCCCAACCCAGACCTAAGGGCCCGTTTGGTGCTTGGTGTGAATAACCCAGACTGAGTTGTGGAACCACTCCTCCCGAACCAGGTGCTGTGACAATTGGAATGGTATAGGTCGCTGAGCCGGACTCATCCACCCTGAAGTTACCGGATATGACACTGACCTGGGTTGAGCTGATATCTTCAACTACAGTTGGCATCGCGACAGGCATCGGCGGCACTTCCGGCATCGTGCCTTCCCCAGTATTCACATCATTAACTACCGATAAATCCTCGGAAACGGCAATTAATGCATTATTGGCAAGGTTTCTGTTGGGCTCCTTCCACAACTCAAATCGGTAATCACCCAGATTGGTGATTGCATAGGCGTAGTCGACCTGGGTTGGATAGAATCCATTACTCGAATTGGCAGCTGCAACCAATGAGTAAGTATCGTTATTGATATCGTACAGATAAACAGTAAGTCCCGGATACTCGGCATCCGTGAACCAGCTTAATTCCATTTCGCAAGTCAGCTGTCCGTTAACCAGCTCCATTTCACAGGTATCAGCGTTTTCAACATCATTCACTGAGAACCGGACATCGTGAAAACTTGCGGCTTTATCCAGCGAGGTATTCAATGACAAATTAAAGGTTCGTGGTGACGAGCTGTTGATATCGGAAACAGCCTGGACATTAAAGTCAGCCGTTCTCAATCCAGCCAGGTTCAAATCGGTGCCACTGGTATTGTAGGCACGGTTAATGAAGCCGACATCATCACGGTGATTAACCGGGTCATAGCCCTCAGGCGTTGTTAGGATCGGATTAAAACCCCTATTGATGATATTCAACCTGGGGTTATGCAACCAGTCATCAACAATCCTGTTCACATGTGGTTGGGTGCCGCAACCCATGCCGCTTGAGCCATCTGCGGTCCGACCATCGAAGGAAGCACGTGCCCATATCGGATGACCAATGCTGTCGTAGAATGTCACGTACTGAGTATCGACCCAGCTGATTACCCAACTTTGAATAGAGTAGTCGCTGTTGACATTACCACCGTTAACTTCCCACCATAATCCACTGTAATGATCGTGCGGGTTTTCAATTAATGTGCAATCATTCAACCCCAGATCAATCAGGGATTCATCAGACGCCAGATACTGCAAAT
Organism: Wenzhouxiangellaceae bacterium; assembly: GCA_028289455.1. Classification (GTDB taxonomy): domain Bacteria; phylum Pseudomonadota; class Gammaproteobacteria; order Xanthomonadales; family Wenzhouxiangellaceae; genus JAJFKX01. The sequence goes on along the minus strand of JANQPN010000052.1, from coordinate 69,585 downwards.
CAAAGTCAGCACTGGCAATGCCTGCAAAGCCGTTGCTGCTGTTGATAGTCATATTGACTTCCGCCTGATAATTCAGGCGCAGCCCGGTGACCACTTCTTCACCGAAATAAACGCGTAGAGATCCTACGGCACAATCATCGTTATCACACAAGTCACTGCCGGTAACTTTGTTTGGATAAAACAACGTTCCTTCGAAATATTCATTACCTTCTGAGCCATCCAGTTTCATCAGGGAGTAAAACCACACCGGCGCCCATTCCAGATTTCCACCAACCCCGTATGGCAATTGAGCGTACGTGTACCAGATCGCGATCAGGTCATAGCTTTCACCATACTGTTCATGCACCTGCGGATATCGCAATTCGCTGGCCCAGTAGAAGTTCCATCCGGTACCGGCACGCTCCGGGTCCCACCAGGAGCCCGGTGTTAAATCATCAGGTCCACCAGGTGTTGTAGGTGGTGCGTTGGGGTCTGTTCCGCCCTGATCCCAAAACAATGTTTCCTGCGCGTAATCCTGTGAGTCTGGCGCATCGCCAGCCGGCGGGCTATTGAAATCAACGACCACATCAATCGGATCTCCACATATGCCGTAACCCAGCAACTGCAATGGATCATTCGGGTCCATAATAGGTTCGTTGGCATTTTTACAGGCATACACCTGCCAGGTGTATGTGTGTGGTGGTGGAGCAGAAGCTCCCTGATCGGGGAAGAATGGCGCTGTAGCTGTATCCAGCGTTATAGTTGAACTTTCCCAGGTATAGTTACCGTCACCGTTGGATGCATCAATGTAATCAATCACACCGGCAGGCCGTTCACCCTGACCGATGACCGAATTAGAATTGGTCAGCTTGAAGAAATCAGGCCGCCCGGTTCCATTAGGCTCATTGTAGACCGCTTGCGGATATGACCACCGAAGTCTGACCTGAGCAAATACGCCAGGATCTGAGGTTACATCGTCCCAATGCGGCACAGCCGGATCAGGCGTTGCCATGTTGAACGTCTGTGGCGGCACCGTTAACGTGACATTCCCCGGCGCATCATTGGTACACTCATCATCCTCATTCGAAGCTCGAATACGCCGGCAGGCTGCCACATCAAACCTATATTCACCGGAAAATACCCGTTCTACTTTTAGATCGGTGTCTTCTGTATAGAACTGATGCCGGATAACGCCTGTCTGAGCATCGGCTTCGGTAACACGGTAATAATCCACTTCACCTGCGCCAGGGCCAGAGACATTCCAACTCAGCGTCATCTGGCCGTTTACTGCTGATGTATTGCCTACAGACCAGTTTGGCTCCGGCAAATCGGGCGGAGGAGGGTCTTGCGGGATAAGAGTAACTAAATCTAATTCACCACACTCACCGGAGTTCTGACATGCAGCCAGTGTATAGCTGGAACCTACTGTCAAGGCATCATCCAGGACAATCTGCCAAAAACTCTGTGGGAAATTGGGGCAGTTCGTTGAAGTCACATTCAACCGGCCGGCTTCCTCACCTGAAATTGCGGACACCACCTGGAAGAAATCTGGTTTCCCGGTGGTACTGCAAAGATAGTCTGTATCGTAAGTCCAGGTTAACTGGAAGTTGGTTGAGGTCGAACCTGTCCAAACCGCACTGGTAATCGATACATCAGCAAGGTTGCTCCCCGCAGGACTGGTTTGCAGGTTCACTGCCTGGGGCTCAGCGCAATAACCATCAGCTGTGCTACCAGAACAACTGGCCACAGTGTATACAGCACCCAAATAATCATCAGCATCAAGAACTGCTGACTGCCACATCCGATTGCCAACTGATGTCCCGAACAGCACGTCAGCCGGCATAGTGGTTCCGGGTGGTTGCCCAGCTAAACCGGGACGAATGCGGAAATAATCCGGCGACAAATTGTTAGGGTTCTGAGATATTGCAGGCAGACGCCATGCAAGCTTAAATGTACGCTCTTGCTGGTTGACCCATATGTGTTCTAACTCAATAAGTGACTCAATAGGTCTGACATTTACAGTTACGGGTACAGATACACTGCATTGTCCGCCTTCACTGCAAACTTTGTTCCGGAACTGATATTCTCCAGCGCCTCGATTAATCGGAATACTCCAAGGCCCAAAAAACAACCCAGGCTGTTCAGAATTGAACGACCAGTTAGCTTCACTGCCACAGTTGTTTGTGCATTGCTCTACACCAGTTGTACCTATATGAAAATCATCAAAAAATACGGTTGCAATGAGATCAAATGATTCACCGATAACCACCTCCGTATCGCTGATCTGCAACGGTGCAATCGGCGGCATACAATCAGTGAAATCTACAAAGCTGACGATCTCAGTAATGGGGCAGATAGGATTATTGGGGTTCGCGACGTTATCGAACAATGCGCCCACATCCGGACACTCGACTGATTCGGTATTGTTTAAGTCAATCTGCACATAGTTCTCACCACCAACAAGAGTGGCGAGGTTGCCAATATCCGATAATGCAGGATTTCCGCTGGCGTAAAACTGCCGCAGGTGCGGTGGTAATGTACTCTGGCCGGATACGTCCGCCAAACTCGTTAACCCGGAAATATCGTTAATAGATAATTGGCATAAGGCTGTATAACCGGTAAAGTCTTGAGAGTTGGTTAAGTCTGACTCATCCAAATATAAGCTGCTGACATTGTTCTTGATGGTAGCCGATGCGACGCTAGCGTCTGTAATCAAAGTCCGTCGCAGGCTAAGTGTTGGAACATCAACGGTTGCACTTTGATAAGCAGCATTGTTGATCGGATTACCATCCAGTATCAGCGCATTTAAGTTCTCTGGTAGAACAGTTCCTATCAATGAAGTGACATTATTATCATCAAAAGACAAGCTTTCTATAGCGGTTTCGCTCAGATCTGGGATGCTGATATAACCATTGCCCTTCGCGGAAACCAGTGAGACAGCTCCCGCATTTAGCAATTGTGATGCCGGCAAAGAGGTATTTTGGGATACATCAACCTGATAAAGATCGGGCAATATCGTTAGTGACGATAAATCAGTGATGGTATTTGGGTTGGGCGCGTTTACATCGGTGTTGTAAAGAAATAAATCGAACAATGAGGATAAATGCTGCAGTCCATCAATATCATCAATCCCCGCCTGTATGCATGACAGACTGGTCATGCTTTCAATCAGAAAAGAATCAGCATATTGAGATTCAATGCATGCCAGCAAGTCCGCATCCACAGCAGGTATGAGTGTGGGATCATCAAGATCGCCAACCGTTAGCGGGCCTGAGACAGGAGTCCCGACTATCGGCTGCCAGGGACTATATGCTATTCCTTGGGTTCCAAAACCGCTTGATTCATAAACTGCACGTGCATATAAGTCATGCACTGTCTGTGTACGATCACGCAATTTCATTGTCAGAACTGCAATGTCATCAACCCGGTAATGCTCATAAGCACTTGCGGCAGCGACGTAAACCTCATACTCAAGCAGGCTGTAGATTGCCCCTAACGGGCCGGTAAGAGAATCCGGCTCCTCCCAAGCCATAATAAAATCCGGATTAAGATCACCACCCATGCGCGTCACAGCAGTGAAGTTGTTGACGCTTTTCAGGTTGCTATTCTGGCTGGTTGTCGGTGGCGAACATTTGAAACCTCCACAGAGACCGCTATTGATAAGTTCGCCTGTAGATGGCGGCAATGTCTGCGCTGAGACTGATCCGATAGCGGCCAGCATATATACCAATGCAAAAACCCTATATTTCATAGTGAGAAACCTTAATTAAATTTAATTATCAAACCTCTAAATCCAGATAGAATTCACCTGAATATCAACTAATTCTTACAGCGTTCTATACCCTTTACTGGTCTCTGCCCTATGGCCTTACTATTACAGCACTGACAAACCAAATAACCGATGACCGATCAAGCAACCGGGGTAAAATCGCTTAAGCAATACTTTAGGAACATCCTTCTTAAATCTTCCATTCCTTATCCATACAGACGTAAAACAGGAATAAAACCGGCCAATTAAGTTCAAGGAATAGACTAAGGGCTGAAATTAACAGCAGAGAACCGCCAATCTACGCTGCATAGCGACGCATTTCCATACAAGCTTTCAATCAGTTTCTCTGCTACTGATCAAGTGTTGATTAAGAGACTAGCCTTATTGCATTAGCAAGTAGCTTCTACTGCTGGGAATACAGCGACAACGAGTGTTGTCGAAAGGAAATAACTTAACAATTGGGGTCTAGGTTAAGTTGTGTTGAGTAGTTGCAAATCATATGCCCAGCACGGCATTGCCGTGCTGGGTGATATAGAAAATTTTACTCTGACAGCTCAGTCATAATCTGCGGAATATCATTATCGGACAGAGTCTGGTTGAACATGGCAACCTGATTTGCAAAGAAGCTATCCAGCGCCTGCATGGCCTGCTGATACTCATCGCTGATATCAGCCAGATATTCCTGCTGCGCCGGGCTGGGTGCCTGGAACTGGCCGCCGACTGTTCCGCTGAGGGCATTCAGGCGTTCCGTAATATATTGTGACTGGCTCCAGATCGGCTTTCCTTCAACCCTGGCAATATTGCTGATCTGTGTGTCCACAGCTTCGGCAAAGGTCTTCCAGGCTTCTTCCACCTCTTCCGGTAATTCACGTTTCACCGATTTCAATTCGTTCTTGCGATCACCCAGTTGTACTTTGACGGCATCCAGCAGCCGCAGTCTGTCATTCACGCCGGAAAGCATTTCATTGACCTGTACAGTAGCGTCATATTCGGCCTGAAGCCCTGCCTCGGTAACATCCAGTGCAGGATCCATCAGCACGTTGATGTCCTGGCTGTAAGTGGTGTCATTGACCGTCAAACGTGCTGTGTAGCGTCCTGGCATAACCTGAGGTCCGGTGGTCGGCCCACCGAACAATCCGCCGCCGACATTGTCGCTACGGTAACGAGGTGGATCGATGTTCAAATCCCAGGCAATACGGTTCATGCCCTTGGCTTTGGGGGCATCCTTAATAGTCCGGATAACTTCCCCGTCACTGTTCAGAATGTCCAGCGTCAGCCAGTCGTCGCCTGCCGGTTGCTGATCACCTTCGCCGGGCTCAGGAACCTCATTCAATACATAGGTCAGCAATGCACCGTAAGCCGGGTTGGGTGTCACCCAGCGGTGGTCGCCTTCGCCATAGCGGGTAAAGCTGCGGGCATGCCGGTAACTGTCACGCACGGGGAACAAATGAGCCGCACTGTCGGCTACATCATCATTCCACTGCTGCACCGGGGTTACGTCATCCAGCATCCAGATTGCCCGGCCATGGGTGCCGAGCAGCAGATCATTGCGCCGCGGATGCTGGACAATATCGTGGATGCTGACGGTCGGCAGGTTTTTCATATCCAGTTCCTGCCAGTTGTCACCCCGGTCATGCGACACGAACAAACCAAACTCAGTACCTGCGTACAACACATCGGCATTGCGCAAATCCTCACGGACTACCCACACCCAGGCATAATCCGGCAGACCGTCAGTGATTCTGCTCCAGCTGCGGCCGAAATTATCGGTACGGAAAATATGCGCCTGGTAGTCGTCGAACATATGCCGGTCAAACGAGACATATGCCACGCCTGCCTCAGTGCGCGATGGCTCAATGTGCGATACCGGTGAAAACTCATCGATGTCCGAAGGACGTCTCACCTCATCCCAATTGTCTCCGCCATCTCTGCTCAACTGGATATTGCCGTCATCGGTGCCAACCCACAGCACACCTGCGGTATGCGGGGATTCAGTCAGACTGATAATGGTGGTATGCCATTCGGCCACGGTATTCTCATACCAGGCCGGGCCGCCGGCAGGACCCTGTTTTTCCGGATCATTGGTGGTCAGATCAGGACTGATCTGGGTCCAGGTATCACCAAAATCGGTTGTTTTGAATACCACGTTGCCACCGAAATACACCGTCAGCGGATCATGCGGAGACTGAATAATCGGGCTGTTCCAGTTGAACCGGTATTCCAGGTCTTCAACCGGACCGCCGTCATTACGCCGTGTCTGCGGGTTAATGTCCAGCTGCTGACGGCTGTTCAGGTTGGTGCGGAAAATGGCACCGCCCTGCGCTTCGCTGATGAACACATCTTCATCGGTTGGATGCGGCACTACCCAATAGGCGTCGCCGAAACTGAACATGTGCCAGTCGTCGGTATAGACACCGGCAAACTCGCGTGTGCGGGAAGGCCCGATCCAGGTTCCGTTATCCTGCAGGCCGCCCCCCAGGCGGTAGAACGGACCTGATCCGTTTTCAGCAAAGATCTGATAAAACTGACCGATCGGCAGCGTGCGGGCCGGGGTCCAGTTATCGCCGTGATTAATGGAAAACGCCACACCGCCATCCTGGCCTACCCACATCCGCTGGGCATTGGTGGGGTCAATCCACATGGAATGAAAGTCGATATGAATGCTCGGTGCAATGCGCGCCCAGGTTTTGCCGCCGTCTATACTGCGCTGCAACAGACTGGATACCGAATACAGGCGGTTCTCATCGGCCGGATCGACACGCATGTCGGTGTAATACAAACCACGCGAAACGATGCTGACCTGATCTGTCACCTTGGTGAAGGTCTCGCCACGATCGTCCGATCGGAATAACGTGCCTTCATCGGATTCGGCAATCACGTACACTACATTCGGATTGCTGGGGGCAATTTTGACACCGATACGACCTATCAGCTTGGGCAGACCCTGTTCAATTTTTTTCCAGGTTTGGCCACCGTCAATGGATTTGAACACCCCGCCTTCCTCACTGCCGGAACGGTGGGTCCACGGCTTGCGCTCAAAACGCCACATGCCGGCAAACAGTATGTTCGGATTGGCCGGATCGATATCCATATCCGACACCCCGTGGTACTCATCGATATACAGGGTTTTGTCCCAGTTCTGACCGCCATCGGTTGAACGAAAGACCCCCCGGCTTTCGCTGGGAGCGAAAATGCTACCCAGGGCACCGACAAAAACCGTGTCCTGGTCATGGCTGGATACCAGTACCCGGGAAATATGCCGGGTGTTCTCCAGTCCCAGGAAAGACCAGTTGGCGCCGCCGTCGGTGCTGCGATAAACCCCGCGGCCGACTGACACCGAATTGCGCACATTGGACTCACCGGTGCCCGCATAAACCACATCCGGGTTGTTCGGTGCTACACCCAGATCACCAATCGAGGCCACTTCCTGCTGATCGAACAACGATGAAAAAGTCATCCCGCCGTTGGTGGTTTTCCAGATACCGCCGGAAGCTGTTCCGACATACAGCAGATTCGGATCGCCAGGGACGCCTTCCACATCGGCTACCCGGCCGCTCATATTGACTGGTCCGATAGGCCGCCACTCGAGATTGGCGAACGGATCGGCGTCTTCCTGCGCCGGACTGACGGCAGCAAAACAGGTGCTCAAAATAATGAGCGCAAAGAAACGTTTCAGTTGAATTGACGATGCACGCATGATCACTCCCCGTGACTGTGGTGTTAATGTTCAGCCGGCAAATTTAACACAACATCGTCAATTGGGATGCTGTGGATCGGTCTGTGCGACCTTTTGCTGCGATCAACAGGGGAGACTTAATATCCGAACGGATGGAATATGGTCGTGCCGGAGCGGATAAAATCCGCTCCATCTATGTATGGTGGTACGCGATTATCCCTGTGCGGCAAACCAGACCCGCATCAGGTTACTGCCCAGAATTTTTTCGATATCAGCTTCACTGCAGCCGGCATCCAGCAAAGCGGCAATCAGATTGGGAAACTGTGACGCATCTTTCAGGCCTACCGGCAGTGAATCTCCAACCCCGTCAAAATCAGAACCCAGACCCACGTGGTCTACGCCTACCAGATCAATAATGTGTTTGATGTGCGCTACCACATCTGACACGCCGGCGAACGGGAATGGATGCGCTTCCCGGTAGGAATTGTTGAACTGCTCAACCGCTTCGCTATCTTCCCCGAGTTCATTTTCCTCGATATGTGCCTCACGCGCCGCAGCAAAATCATCAAACCAGCGATTGGCTTCTGCGGTCAGGAAGCTGGAACCGAAGTTGATATGCACTACCCCACCGTTTTCCGCAATGCCTTTGATCAGCTCATCACTTAGGTTGCGCTCAAACCCAGGGGTAAAGTGGCGTGCCGATGAATGGGTTGCTACCACCGGGTCAGTGGTCACTTCCAGCACATCCTCAATTGCTTTATCGCTGAGGTGTGAGACATCAATCATGATTCCCAGCCGGTTCATTTCAGCAACAACCTGCCGCCCGAACTCACTCAGCCCGTTATTCGGACGTGCTTCATCATAGGAAGAGTCGGATATGGCATTGCTGAGACTATGCGCCAGCGTGACATAACGAACGCCCCGCTCATGGAAAAACTGAACGTCTTCCAGCGTACGGATCGGAGAGCCGTTTTCCATACCCAGCGCCAGCGCAATCTGCCCGGATGCATGCGCATCCGCTACCTGTTGCGGCTCATGCACCATCACGAACTTGTCCGGTGCCCGGGCAGCCAGCGCTTCAACACCATCGATCAGCAGGTTGGCCAGTTGCCAATGTCCTCCCGGCCCGTCATAGGCAGCCGGAGTGTAAATTGACATGAACACCAGATCCAGACCGCCTGCCTTGGCGCGGGGATAGTCGAAATCTCCGCTGTGTGTGGCGTGGGTAACATCCTGCCAGCCATCCTGCAGACGATATGGAACATCAATATGGGTATCGGCAATCAGGTATTTGTAGGCCAGCTGGCGTGCTTTTTCCTGGTTATCGGCCAGTATTGATGTACTGAATACAGCAGCAATGAAGAACAGCAGCATTGCCTGAATGAATGTTGGTTTGATTTTGTGCATTGACCTGGCTTCCACAAAGTTTGCTTAGGAATGAATCATCAGCATTGGATTGTAGGGGGGCGGCAGGAAGATTGCACCCCGGGACACTGCAGATCTTTTGTTTTAAGGCTAAAAGCGCTGCTCGATTTCAATAGCAGCATTAATACCGGGTGCATCAATTCCCGATCCATGCTCACGGAAACCGTTGTCGGTAATATTTTCCAGCCGCAAGCGTATATCCAGACGGGGGTTCGGCGACCAGGTCGCATGTACATTAAGTGTTACAAAACCCGGTGTGCCGTTAGGATCAATACGCGAATCCCGGATATCACGGTCACTCAGCCGGTTTTGGTCTGCTGCTGCAAACAGATAGGGTTCTACCCGCCATTGGCTGCTTGGCTGCCAGACCAGACCAAGACGGCCGTTCAACGGAGGAATTCGATCACCCGGCGTGGTGGTGCCGTCAACGGCATTCTCGGTGGCGCGTACATAATTAAATACCGCATTAACGGACCAGTTCCGACCGACAAACCAGTCCAGGCCGCCTTCAACACCATACAACTCAGCACTGTTTAGATTGGCTGACTGCACAATAAAACGGCCTGAGTCAGTAACATCGCCGGTCAACTGTGAGGTAATCAGGTCACTGGCATCCGAGTAATACAAAAACACCTCAGCAGCCACCGACTGGTTTTGGAATCGCCAACCGAAATCATAGGTCCAGATCTGTTCTGGGCCGAGATTCTGACTGGCTATATTAAACCGGTTGCCGGGCCGTTCACCCAGGGTGCCCAGGTCAAAAATATTCGGCGCCCGAAAGCCGCGGCTTATGCCGGTAATCAACCGGTGCTGATCATTCAGCGACCAGATCAGCGATAAATTTCCGGTCAGGTCATCCGGGTTAATATTGGCAGTCGGCGTACCGAAATTAGACGCCAGGTTGATATCGTAGAAACTGTACCGCAGACCAAAATCAGCACGCAGCCAGGGCAGCACCTGCCATTCGTCGTGGATATACAGGGCAAAGCTGTTGAATTCCGACCCGTCCGGAAAGCGTGCCGCCACCTGATTGAACTCGCCGGTATCCAGGTTGGTTTCAAAACGGGTGCTGCGCACCTTATCCAGATACGCCTCAAACCCGTAGGTCAGTAAATGATCCCCCAGGCGCTTGTCCAGTTCCAGAGTGGTACCGAATAATTCACTTTCATTGCGCTCGCGCCGTTCCACCGGGTCTCCGGTGTCACGCGCCCGGCGGTCATCCTTGATCTGCTGCCAGCCCACCTGCAGTACAAACCGGTCAGCCAGCGCAAACGGCTGCGCCCGCTCGTAGCGGACTTTGCCAAACAACCGGTTGTTGGGTTCGAACTGAAAGACCTCCGAAGCCGGCTCAGTCTGGCCGAATCCAACCACCAGTTCATCCACACGCGGTGTATTGGGCTGGTTCAGGTATTGCAGGTCAACCGTTAACTCATCAACGGCCGATGGCTGCCATACCCAGGTCGCGCTGCCGGCACGGGCAGTGTAATCGGAGGGCCGGATACGCTCGCCGAAACCGGTGCGTCGGTTACCCACGTCCTGGTAAGTTGCCGACAGCTTGATGGCTGAATCGCCCCAGCCGCCAACCAGTTCGGCATGGCCCAGCAGTTCATTATTGGCACTGGCGAACCGCCCCACTACTCGTCCCTCGTGCCAGGGTTCGGCACCGCTGCGCGGCTCCGGCCTGCGTGTAAGCAACTGCACGGCACCGCCCAGGGCATCGCTGCCGTAGAGTGTCGATGCCGGACCGCGAACTACTTCCACAGCATCCACATTCAATGGATCAACCAGAGCAAAATATTGACTGGGAGCATTCCGGAAAAAGGCGTTATTCAATCGAAACCCGTCAACCAGATGCAATACTTCCGAGCCTTTCAGGCCACGTACAATCGGAATACCCTGTCCGGGTGTGGTCTGCTGCACAAATACGCCGGCGGTACCACGCAACGCATCAGTAACAATGGCTGCACCGATGCTGCGCAGGTCTTCACCGGTCACCAGTGTGGTCGGCCTGCTGGTTTCCAGCAATGCCTGCTCCTGACGGCCGGCGGTCACCACCAGCCGCTCCATCGCCCGGGCCGGTGCATCCGGCTGCTGGGCCTGCTCTGCCTGCGCATCATCATCGCGCTGCTCGTTTGGCGCCCCGTCCGAAGCAGACTGGGCCATTGCCGGCTGTCCCGCCAGCAACAGCGCCATAGCAAGCCAAACTGATTTAAAGCAATTCATAACTAGTGGTCTATCCTTAAGTCCATGCGCACAAGCAGCGCGACATACTACTGGCAATACGCACAGCTGTCATGTGCCTGTTTCCGCTACAATGGTAAACACCTGTAACCATGGAAACAGTTATGACCATTGCCTATTGGTGTGTGTTCGCCGCCGCAGTAATGCCCTACATTTTCACCGGCATCGCCAAAACCGGCACTGGAAAACGTTACGATAATCAAAAGCCCCGGGAGTTCCTTGAATCTGTTCAAGGTCATCAGCGGCGCGCGCATTGGGCTCAGTTAAATTCCTTTGAAGCTTTTCCGGCATTTGCCGCTGCAGTGATTATTGCCCAGCAGTTATCCCTTGATCAGCAGACCATCAATATCTATGCAATAACCTTTATCGCTGCACGGATACTATACGGCATATGCTATCTGCGCGACTGGGCCGGCATGCGCTCGGTTTTCTGGCTGGTCGGGTTTGCCAGCGTGCTGGGGTTGTTTATCAACACCGCCGCTAATGCCTGAAACAGTTGAATTATTTACCCAATCCAGTTCTAATTGAACCGGCATTTGACGACTTCACAGCGTGCCGCTAACGTAGTCAACATTAATCACGGATAATCATCATGAGCATGAGAATAACCTTCGATCTGTCAGAATCTGATCTGACGCACTTTAAACAGGTAATGACCAAAGCCAGCAGCGCGATGAAGACTTTGTCGCCGGAAACGATCCTATCGCAGGCTAAAAGCGTGCTGAAAGATGTTGATGAATCTGAAACACCGGACTTTATCAGCGAGCGCATCGGCAAACTGGGCACTTTGATCTCCATGCTGGAAGACAAAGGCTGGGATCTGGAAGAACCAGAGCGCGGCCGGGTACTCAGCGCACTGGCTTATTTCGCTGATCCCGAAGATCTTATTCCGGACAATATTCCGGGGCTGGGTTATCTTGATGATGCCATCATGATCGAACTGATCTGCCGGCAGCTGAAACACGAAATTGAAGCCTACAATGACTTCTGTGTTTACCGTTCTGCCGAAGCCACCCGGCGCGGTGAAGAAGTCGATACCATGGACAAGGCAGACTGGGCCCATGGGCGTCGTAAAGAACTGCACTCCAGAATGCGCCGGCGGCGGCGCAGCAGCCGCGGCTCACGCAGCAGTTCACGCAGCGGCGGTTCCGTAGCAGGTTTTTCTCTGTTCAGATAACCCCTGTATTTTCAACCTCCCGGGAAGCCCGGGAGGTTCACTGTTCAGTCTGTGGCGTTCCCGACCACAGCATTTCCACATGTAAAATGCCGTCCTCATCATAAGGCTCACCCACCGTTTCAAAACCACAATCCTGATAGAAATCCTGCAGATGGGCCTGTGCGCCGATACGTATGCCTTTTTCCGGATAAAGCTGCCGCGCAGACTCAACACTTTGGCTGATTAACCACCGCCCATATCCTTTTCCTCGCCAGCTCCGGTGGGTCACAATCCGGCCGATGGCAGCTTCTTGGAAGGCGGTACTGGGCGGCAATATGCGCGCATAGGCCAGCAGTTGCGCTGAAACATCAGCAACCAGCAGATGCATGGCAACCTCATCCAGCCCATCGATATCCTGATAAATACATTCCTGCTCGACGACAAACACTTCGCAGCGCAGTTTAAGCAGTGCATATAACTGAGCTGTTGACAGCTGCTGAAACGGCACGAGCATCAGGCGAATATTTTCTGGTGTTTTATGCATGAATTTTTAACTGCAGCCGGATTGCCGCTAAGATAACGCGTTTAGCGTAATTGTCCAGACAATCGGTATTATGAAAGCACGCAGGAAAGCAGCCAGATACGACAACAACCCCAATGCTTATGTGGGCAAATCACCAATTCACGGGCGTGGCTTATTTGCCCGCGATACCATCGGTGAAGGTGCCTACATCGGCACTTACGAGGGCCAGCCCACCGAGAATGACGGTATGCACGTACTGTGGCTGCTGGATGAAGAACTGGATCAATGGGAAGGCATTGACGGCAAGAATGAAATGCGTTTTCTGAATCATTCAGACAAGCCAAATGCAGATTTCTGGAATGCAGATCTGTATGCATTGCGTAAAATCGATAAAGATGAAGAAATCACTTTTGATTACAACTGGGAAGAACAGGAATGAGCAACAACATAAGCATCGCCAGCTGGAATGTTAATTCACTGAATGTCCGCCTGCCGCACGTTCTGCAATGGCTGGAAACCAATCCAGTGGATGTGCTCGGTCTGCAGGAAACCAAGATGACCGATGAGAAATTTCCTGCAGATGCCATACGGGATGCCGGTTACCAGGTAGCCTTCAGCGGGCAACCGACCTATAACGGTGTGGCGCTGCTGAGCAAAGCACCGGCTGAAGACATCATCACCGACCCCCCGAATGTAACCGATGAACACCGCCGCATAATCGCCGGCACGGTCAACGGCATACGGGTCATCAATCTGTATGTGGTCAACGGCAAAGCCGTAGGGGATGAGAAATACGACTACAAGCTCGACTGGCTTAAGCGGGTGAACAACTGGATAGAAGATGAAACTGCCAGACATGACAAACTGGTGGTGATGGGTGACTTCAACATTGCACCGGCCGATGCCGACATCCACGACCCGGATGCCTGGCGCGATCAGATCCTATGTTCCAAGCCGGAGCGGGCGGCACTGCAGCGATTGCTGGATATGGGTTATGTCGATACCTTCCGCCAGTTTGATCAGGAAGCGGAGACCTACAGCTGGTGGGATTATCGCCAGGCTGCATTCCGTCGCAATATGGGGCTGAGAATCGACCTGGTACTGGCTTCAACCGCTCTGGCGGCGCAATGCAGTAGCAGTATCGTAGATAAGGAACCACGCCGCTGGGAGCGTCCTTCCGATCATGCCCCGGTAGTTGCAGAATTTGCTGTTTGAACAGCAATATTTTTTGTTTGGAGGCCAGACGGAAATCCACTGGCACAGCTGATTGAGCCGTGCCGTAAGCTTGACCGGGCGGGTTCGTTAATGCGCCTGTCGGCAGGTCAATTTAATCCAAGCGGCAGCTTTCTGATTCTATTACCGGTAGCCGCGAATACGGCATTGGCAACTGCCGGTGCAACCGGCGGTACGCCGGGCTCACCGATACCACCGATTTGCTCACTGTTTTCCAGAATGTGGACATCTACCTTAGGCGCGTCCTGCATCCGTATCACCTGATAATCATGAAAGTTTGACTGCTCCACACGGCCGTCATCAAAGGTAATTGCCGACTTAACCACCGGCCCCAGGGCAAACATGATACTGCCCTGTATTTGTTGCTCAATAATATTTGGATTAACTGCCAGGCCACAATCAACAACTGCATAAACTTTATCGATATGAAGTCGATCATCTTTTCGGCGCAGTTCCACCGCCTGAGCAACATATGATCCAAAGCTGTACCAGCATGCCATGCCAATCGCAGTGCCGGCTTTCCTTTTGGCATCCCAATCTGAAACCTCTTTCAGCTTATGCAGGGTATTCACCATGACATCAATTTGCATGGTTTCAGGGTTGAATCCCTGCCGGGTGTTACCGGGAGGCCAGGGGTTGGCCAACCGGTACAGTTTTATCCGGTATTCAATCGGATCAATCTCAGCCAATGCTGCCAGCTCATCGATATAACTTTCCATAAAGAATGCTGTAAATGAATTGCTGACCGATCTCCACCACATGGTTTTAATGCCTGGATCAACATTGTATTGGCGTAAACTCACCTTGGGAAAACGGTATTGAGGCGGGCAAATCCCTTCCACCATTGAACCGTCATAGCTGTGTTCATTGTCTATGATTGATTGAGTGGCATCATCATTCCAGGCCCTGAATGATGTCCCCGAGATTTGAATATCAACGCCGTCTTTGGGAAGGCCAGAACCATCAACTGCAGCGGCTATCCGGGCCGCGCAAAATGTCCGGTACGGGCTTTGCCGGGTATCATCTTCCCTGCTCCAGATCACTTTTACCGGAGCAGCTGCCGCTTTTGAAAGTTCAACGGCATCCTGAAGGTAATCGGAGGTGAATTTTCTACCAAAACTGCCGCCCATCAGTTGCGGGTGGACTTTTATCTGATCCTGAGAATAGCCGGTAAATCTGGCCACTGAGCGTTTGACATAAAACGGGTTTTGTACGGGTACCCATAACTCAATAAGGTCGCCCGCAAAGTGCGCCGTGCAATTCATCGGTTCAAGCGCAGCATGCGCTGCATACGGCACTTCGTATTCCCTGCTTTGGGTTGCCGGATTATTTTGCAGGTCCTTGACCAGCTGGTTGTCTGCATACGGATGAAATGTCGGTTGTTCATCCATCGCATCCCAAAAACGCTGGCGAATCGTTTCGGTAGATTGTGAGCCCAATGGCCCGTTATCCCAATTTATCTCGACGCTGTTTTTTGCTTTATTAACCTGCCAATAGCTTTCTGCAACAATCCCAACGCCTGTCTCCACTGCTTTGATCAGCTTTACGCCTTCTATTTTCAGGGCTTCGGCAGCATCGAAATCTATCAGCTTCCCGCCACGTACCGGACTGCGGATAACAGCCCCCACCAATGCACCCGGTACTTCAACATCGATTCCAAAAGCTGCCTGCCCGATCACTTTTTCTTTACTGTCAATCGATTTAAGGCGCTGCCCGATGATGGTTCTCTGGTGTTCTTTCTTCAGTGCGATATCTTCAGGAAAAGGCATAGCAGAAGCCTTTTCCACCAACGACCCGTAACTTGATTTTTGTTGTCTGTCTGGATGGATTACATAGCTGCTTCTGGTTGCACAGCGGTGCGCCGGCACACCCCATTGCCTGGCTGCGCACCCGACCATCAATGCTCTGATGCCGGCGCCGATAATGCGCAACTCGTCAAAAGACTCGCGCACTGAGGCACTGCCGCCGACACCATAAACCAGTGGTGAGGTATTGAATGCAGCACTCACTGGCGCCCACTCCACACTGATCAGGCCCCAATCAGCATCCATTTCATCGGCTATCAGCATTGGCATGGAGGTACTGGTGCCCTGTCCCATTTCAGGACGGTTTATGCGGATAAGAATTTTATTATCTGTGCCGACTTCCACAAACTGATGAATGGCGCCGGTATTTTCCTGTGCCAAGAGTTCTGGTGCATACAACGCGACTATCAGTGAGCCCGTCCCCGCACCGGTATATTTAATAAAATCTCTGCGATTGATTTTGTTTGTCATACCCGCGGGCTTTATTAGAGTTTATTGCCTGTGCCCGGCTGATCATTCGATGCCTGGCATCAGTTTTTCCGCCACCTTACCCGTATCCTGATACTCACCGGTCATCAGCCGTGCTCTGTAGTCAGCACATTCCGCATCCACTGAATGGTTTCCTGATGCACTCTAGGGTCGTATAGCTCTCCCATCCGGGCAGCAGTCCAACGGCCCTGATCGCGCTCCTGAACGTATTCTTCAAAAGTACCTGGGTAACGCGCAAAACCATGCTCGGTCTGCTCCATAATCAAAACTGTGCCATTACCCGGATGATAAGCATTGACGATTTGTGCTGTGGTGCGTGCACCTTCATCGGATATCGCCTGAATGTCGTAACTGCCGTAAACAGCCAGAACCGGCTCAGGGTATTCCGCCCAGGCTTCAAACAGATCTATGCTTCCCAGGCTGGCCAGAAAACGGTAGTCGCGATCAAACAGCATCCCCGGTGTATTACCGAACAATGCCATGTTTAACGCTTCGGAGTGACGCTGGGCCAGTTGTTCCCAATTCATTTTCTGCACGATCAAGTCATACAGGAACGGCTTTGCCAATGCCGCCCGCCTGCTCACTTCCAACGGGTCAACACCTGTCCTTAAAGCCTGTTCACGAAATATATCAACCAGATACTCATCCCAGGGCTTGGCCACTGAACCAAATGCGATAATTCCGCGGGTGTCATAGCGTTGAGCCAGCAAGGGCGCAGCTGTTGCTCCCAGCGAGTGTCCGAATAAAAAGATATTACCGGTATCTATATCGGGCAGGCCGCGTAAAGTCTTGAGGCCGGCTGCATAGGCCTCAAGCTCTGTCGGAAAATCGATGCTGAGGCAATCCAGTTCTCCTATGCTGTCACCCATTCCGGGTTTTTCCATGCGAAAAACCGCAAAACCACTTTCCGCATAAGCACGCACCAGCTGTGCCGTGGTTTGTCCGGGGCTGGTGCCGTAATCAATCGAGCCACAACCAAAACCCTGAATAAAAAACACCACCGGCGGCGATTCAATCATTGCCGGCCGGTACAGAATCGAGCGCAGCCGTTCATTGCCGAATTCAACCTGTCCGTATTCCACTGAGAAATTATCGGAAGTCTCCATAGGCCGACCAGTGGCAGCGGCGCTGAGCGACAGCTCCCGGCCTTCCCGAATCACCTCAAACGAAGCCTGGTCACCGGCATTCATACCCGCCACACCGGCAATCAGCGACTGCATATCGCTGATGGAACGATTGTTAACGGTTTTGATGACATCCCCACGCTGAATCCCGGCCATACTACCTGTAGCCTGCTCCAGCAATATCGTTACCCGCAGTCCATCCTCAGCCGGCTGCCCGCCAATTCCCATAAACGCTTTGCGCGGTAATTCTCCAGCTGCAGCAGCTGAGATGATCATAGAGAGTGAGACAAACAGAGTAATTATTGTTTTGCTATGCATTGCTGTGACCGTTTCTTATAGAAAAGAACACACGCAAAGTTAGCACACAACTGCGCCCGGGCAATCGGCTTCCATCCTGCCGGATGCCCTGCTAAACGCAAGGCTGTGATAAACCGAGACTATGCAGCGATAAGCAATTAAAACGGGTATGGTTACAGGAAGGCAGCCGCGTGTTTCGGCAGCCTCCAATTGCGGCTGATGCTTAGCCGGTACTGTTGAATGCCTGCATTCCACCCTGCAGGTTGTAAACGTCGGTAAAGCCCAGTTTGCGGAAATGCTCAGCCGCACCGCGGCTGCTGTTGCCGACATTGCAGACAAACACCATCGGCGTTTCCGCCGGCCGGTTCTGCAGCTCGGTCAGCGTATCACGGTCCAGCACCATAGCGCCGGTAATCGGCGCAACGCTGTCACGGTCCTGCTGGCTGCGCACATCAACGATTAACGGCGCAGTGCCGTTCTCGATAGCCTGCTTCAGTTCATCGGCCTGCATCGGCTTGACCGGTGCGGGAGCAGCCGGCAGGGTCACATCGAGGCCGCTGCCATCCAGAGCATCAACCCAGTCAATCACAGCGCCGCGGGCACGCTGCGCCGATTGCAGATCAAACAACAGCGTAATGCCGTTTGAGCTGGCACTGATTTCATTGCCCTGTGCCGGTTGCAGACCAAACTGAGGCTGCCAGTTGGCATCAATGCTCATATGCAGCGCCATGCCGGTATGGTCCTGCATTCCCATGCGAATCTTTTCTGCCGCCTGGTCGGAAATGCTGATCTCCGGCGGGGTGCGGTCAGGCGCTTCCAGACCCAGCGCTGTATGCAGTTCACCGCTGTTGTACATATCGGTAACAATATCGCAGCCGCCGATCAGTTCGCCGTCGATATACAGCTGTGGAATGGTTGGCCAGTCACTGTAAATCTTAATACCCTGACGAATTTCTTCATCAGCCAGTACGTCGAAGGTGGAATAACCGGGTGAGAGCTCATCCAGAATACCCGCTGTTTTAGCTGAAAATCCGCACTGCGGCTGGCGCGGGTTGCCTTTCATATACAACACAACCCGGTTGCTGGCGATTTGCTGTTCGATCTTACTGCGTGTTTGTTCGGAAAGGCTCATGTTGGCTCCAGACAACTGATTATTCAGCTTAGATAAGGTTGTATCAGGGTGCAATCAAGCTATTGCACAGCTGTTATTTACTGACCCACTGGATCAGTGGTTCCCACTCCTGCCAGTCGCGGCGGCATTGATAATAAGGCAGCTCGGCCACACCCAGGCCGGTCTCTGCGGCACGAATGTAGTTGATCGACTCCCTGAGATGGGTGACAAACGGCGCTTTGAACTGATCAATAAACCCGGTCAACTCCCGGTAAATCAATGTCCAGGTTTTAGCTCTGTTGGCCACCAGCCCAATCTGACACCGGTGACCACCGGCCTTGCGCTGGCGAAACAGATTATCCAGAAACCGCCAGCCGGTGCGCATATCTATCGGTGAGGGCAACAGCGGCACCAGCAGGCGGTCACTGATAGCCAGTATTTTTTCCAGCTGATTGCCGCTGATGCCGGCAGGCGCATCAATGATCAGATAATCGGTCTCAACCGGTGCGGACGGTGGCCATGGCTTGCCCCGTGCCGGATGGATAACCGGGTTATCCGGCAGACGCAACTGCAGCCAGTCACTGGCCGACTGCTGCAGATCCATATCGAGCAGCGCAACACTGTTCCCGTATGCCAGCCATGCGGCCATACTGGTGGCTATGGTGGTTTTTCCGCAGCCGCCTTTGGGGTTGACTACAGCAATTGTCCTGGTGGTTCTGGCCATTGTACCGGCAGCGCTGGTTTACAGCGCCTGGGTTACCTTGGGCAAACCGGAGTGCAGCCGCCAGGCATCCAGATCCTCATGCCAGCGCCATATTTCATGGTACAAAACCCGGCGCTCTGTGGCTGTCCGGCGGTTGTACATGCTCAGTTCGATTACCTGATTAAGTGTTTCGCCATCTTCACTGGCAACCACACTACGGACTTTGTAACCGGAAATCTGGAACTGCTTTAAGCGGCTGAGCTCCAGCCGGGTAATCGGATTTTCTTCCAGGTATTCGGTATCCATAAATCCGACCAGACCATCATATTCGCTGAACCGCAGGGTCTGGTGAAACAGGTTAAGCGTTTCCTCCTGTTTGCGCTCTTTCGGCAACGTTCCGCAGGCGCTTAACAGCACAACCGTCAACAATGCCACCAGCCAGCTTCTGCTTGTAGAAGTTTTCTCAAACTTGTTCATGGGCTTTCTTTATTTCACCTGTGTAGCAACATACTCGGCCTGCATGCTGGCTGCAACTGTACCATCAGACTGTAACAGCACCGGCTGCAACGCCAGGCGCGCCCGTTGGCGTTTCTGATAAGTCGCAGAGTAGCGTTGCCATGCAGATTCCGACGGCGCAGAACAAACCGCTATCAAGTCACCGGTCACCGGCAACTCAAAAGTTATCTGGGCTTTGTGAATGACCACATTACGTCCAAACCCATGGGCTTCATTGGCCAGCTGCAGCCAGCCCCAGCCTGACAACATCAACAGGCTGCCGATGGAGCCGCCGAAAGCATTCTGCTTATCGTTGATATTACTGATCAACGGCGCCGTCAGCCGCAACCCGCCTTCGTCGTCAATTCCGCATACTTCCAGCTGCATTGCCCTGGCCAAAGCGATGTTTTCCAGAATATATGCCTGCAGGCGACGGCATTGGGCTACGCCACCATCATCACCACGCTGCAGGCCGGCAGTCACCCCGGCCTGTTTATCCATTACTGCTATAGACACATCAGTCATCTCGTCATGATAAATATTTATCCGGCAATTATTAACCCATTCGGCAGGATAGTTTAATCTTGCAGCATGAGCATTACCCGCCTTTCAAACGATAAAACGGCATTACCGAAAATAGCGCGTGCATTAATTCCGCGTGAAATGTTCAGCTGGGCGCTGATATCGGTAACTTTGGGTGCTCTGGAAGGCGGCCTGCTGGGGGTGCTGGTTAAAAACGTCTATGCCAATGCGGCCGCTACGCCTACCGTCAACATGGCAGTGGCCCTGGTATCGGGCGCACCGGCTTTTGCCAATCTGGTCAGCTTTGCGGTTGCCAGCTGGGCGCGCGGCCGGGACAAGGTCTACCTGCTTTCCTGGCTGATGCTGGCCAGCAGCCTGTGTGTACTGATCATTGCCTTTTCTCCGCGCACACTGGGCGGCCTGATCATGCTGACCCTGGCTGCTGTGGCGGCCAGAATTTTCTGGTCCGGCGCCATCACCCTGCGCGCTACGGTGTGGCGGGCCAATTTCCCGCGTCATGTGCGGGCACGCATCACCGGGCAGATGACAACCCTTTCGTCATTATTGATTGCCGTCAGTTCTGCCCTGTTTGGTGTGCTGCTGGATATCAATGAGCCTCTGGCGCGCTGGCTGTGGGTGCTGGCAGGGTTGTCCGGCATCTGTGCCGCTGCCGTTTATCGTCGCGCCAGGGTTCGCCACCATGGCCGCATCCTTAAACAGGAACTGCAGGATGTCAGCAGTGAGCCTTTGCAACATCTGCTGAAACGCTTTTTCCGGCTGCTGAAAGATGACCGCAAATTCCGTCATTACATGCAGGGCATGTTCGTTTTCGGCACCGGGAACCTGATGGTAACCGCACCGCTGATCATCATATTGAATGATCAGTTCGGCCTGACCCGAACCGTGCAGGTGCTGCTGACCTCGTCACTGCCGCTGCTGCTGCTGGCACTGTTTGTTCCGCTGTGGGCAGGCTTTCTGGACAACCGTCATATCATTTTCTACCGGGCCCGCCAGAGCTGGGGATTTGTGCTGGCCATCGGTTGTTTTGCGCTGGCCAGTATTCTGCACTGGCAATGGCTGCTGTGGATCGGCAGCAGCATTCTCGGGATAGCCTACGCGGGTGGCGTGCTGGGCTGGAACCTGGGACATAACGACTTTTCCAGTGATCACAGTTCAACCCTGTATATGGGCATACACGTTACCTTGACCGGGGTGCGCGGTTTATTTGCACCGGCCATCGGTGTGCTGTTTTATCAGTGGCTGGAAAGTCAGGCCCCGGGACTGGGTAGATACTGTCTGCTGCTGCCGTTGAGTCTGTCGCTCAGTGGTGCTGTATGGTTTGTGGTGATGGCGCGCAGGATGCGCGCCATGCAAAGCTGATATAGCTTATTTTTCTCTAATGGTAATGTTACCGCTGAAGGTCTCTGCATTGATGCTGATATCACTGCTGCGGTCGCTGCCGAACTCATTGTCGACATCACCGCTGAAGGTATCACTGTCCAGATCAAAGCGGGTGCCACTGGGCAGGTACAGATCAATTTCGCCACTGTGCGTTTCCAGATCCACTTCCGCGTTGCTGGCCAGAGATGCATCAATTTTGACATCCCCGGAAACCGTGCTGGCATACAGGTCTTCCAGATTATCCGCTTCGATTTCCAAATCACCGGAAACCGACTCTATCTCTGCCTGACTGGTAATACCGCTTGCAAATACATCGCCGCTGACCGTTTCCAGATCCAGACTGGTGTCATTGGCTTTGATATCCACATCACCGCTGACGCTTTCCAGGTCAATCTGCTGTGAGGCCACATCAATGTCCAGGTCGCCGCTGACGCTGGCGATTCCCAGGAAATCCCCATCAAGCTCGCGCACTTTGACATCAGCACTGACTGCAGCCACGTTAACTGTTGCAGCATGCGGAACCATCAGGGTCAAATCGGTATTCCCGGAATTTTTCGAACCCCAGCTCCAGCCCCAGTTTTTTTCTATGCGGATTTCAATATCCCAGTCATCTTCATCACCGGTAATGACCAGCTCATGCTTGTCGCTGCCCAGCTCGCCGGTCAGTTCAAAACTGTCATTGCTCCAGCCGCGGACGCTCAACTCACCATCGACCATACCAAAGCTGATTTCGCCGGTGGCATCCATGGAACGGGATTCGTCTACACTCGGGCCGGCTATTGCAGGTGCCGTTACCATGAATAAACCTGCCAAAGCAGTTGCTAATACTTGTCTGTTATACATGTTGCTCTCCAGAATTATTTGTGGTGCTTGCAGGTATGATGCCGACAATGCTCAAACCGTTGAAATCGATCCACTGCCGAAGCAACCGATGCTGTCGCCGCTCCGCCTGACCCAGCTTATGCAGCAGGCCGGTATTCTGAGGCTGCTGCTGAATAGCTGCCCGCAGAGTCTGTATGGCCTGTTGATTTTCCTGCAGCCCGGCCATCAATGCCGGCTGCCAGATACGAATCGCAACAGGCGACCGGCTGGTCGGCACCGCCCGCCAGCCACCCTGAGGCAGGCTGGTTATCAATATATCGGGGGTACTTTGCGGATGAACCAGTGACTGATCCAGCGCCTGCAGTTCCATTGCAGCGCTGACTGCCAATACATCCAGCTGTGCATCTTCAGTCTGTTGCGCTGGAAGAAATACGCGCCCCACACCGACCAGCATCAATACACCGGCTGCCAGCGCCATCCAGCCCATGCGACGGCGGCTGAACGGCTTGACTGATTCTAGCCCGGCGGTTTGCTCTCCGTTGATCTGCTGTTCAATACCCGGCCACAAATCACCTGCGGGGGATATTTCCCTCGGCAGAGCCTGCAGCTGCTGATTTAATTGATGTTCATCCATACCTAATTCCTGATGTCAGTATATCGCCAACACCCCGTTCATTCATTCAGCCATTGCTGTAATAATTGTCTGGCACGATGCAGCTGTGCTTTGGAGCTGCCTTCCGCCATTCCCGTTGCCTTGCTGATCTCGGCATGGCTGTAACCTTCGATCGCATTTAATATCAATACTGTTCTGGCCCGCTCCGGTAACCGTGCAATAGCGCGTTCCAGATCACGATCACCACCCTGCCAATCCTGAGCTCCCCGGGTTGTTTCACTGATCTGATCAGCATCACTGACGGTTTGCAGCCGGCGTGATTGTCGCCGCTTATCACCCAGAACCACATTCACCGACAACCGGTGCAGCCAGGTACCGAATGCTGAGTCACCACGGAAACTGCTGAGTTTCCGCCAGGCCTGCACAAACGCATCCTGGGTCAGGTCTTCAGCCAGTGCGCGGTCACCGGCGCACATCCGCCAGCACAGCGCATAGATACGATCACGCTGTTGGCGATACAAAATCGCAAAAGCGTTACAATCACCTTGTTGACTGGCAGCGATCAGGCTGCTCTCATCATCGGCGGCATATGCTACGGTCGCATCTGCCGCTTGTGCGACAGCGGTTGCCGTATTTGCCTTTGACCAGGTTGCAGGCATTGGCATAGTTATCGTGGTTGAACTCATACTGTAATACAAGATGCCCCATCCCGCCTGATGGTTTAGAAACTACTGCGAAATAATTTTTACTATGTTGCCAGATTTACTGCTCGCAATAAGCATGCAACTGTTGCCTGCTGCTGCTGAGCCGGCAGAACTGCCGGAACTTCAAATAACCGCACGCAGCGTCACTGCGGCAGACCCGGGGAGCAGCGCACTGAGCGCTGACGACATCAGCGCCCGTAAGCCGCAGCACGCTCAGGAGCTGTTTGCGCCACTGCCGGGTGTCTGGATAAGCCGTGGCAGCGGCCAGGAGCAGCTGACCTCCATCCGTTCGCCGGTACTGACCGGCGCCGGTGCCTGCGGTGCCTTTCTGATGCTGGAAAACCGGGTCGCTATCCGACCTGCCGGGTTCTGCAATGTTAATCAGCTGTTTGAAGTGGATATCGCTGCCGCACAGCATATCGATGTACTGGCAGGTCCGGGGCTGCCACAGCATGGCGCCAATGCGCTGTTTGGCGTTATCGATGTTACCCAGGCCCCACTGAACCTGAGACCGCAGGCCCAGGCCAGCCTGGAATTGGGCGAGCAGGATTTCTACCGCGCCCAGCTGGGTGCTGCCGGAGAACAGTTCGGCTGGCGGGTCGGTTATACCGACAGCGGCAGCTTTCGTGACCAGGAAAGCTATCAGCACTTATTCATTAACGCCCGGCATGAAGCACAGATTGGCGAAGCGCAGGTAACCACCAGCCTGAACGGCGCTGATCTGGACCAGGAAACCGCCGGTTTTATTTTTGGATTTGAAGCGTATCTGGACCCTGAACTGCGCCGCGGCAACGTCAACCCGGAGGCTTTCCGGAATGCCGATGCACTGCGCCTGATTCAGCATTGGCAATGGGCCGGCAACAAGCAGTCAGAATGGAATATCAGCCTGTTCGGACGGCGCAGCCGGCAGACCTTTTTGCAGCATTTTCTGCCCGGGCAGCCGTTGGAACGCAACGGTCAGGTCAGTGCCGGGGTCAATGCCGACTGGAGCCGCTGGTGGAATGACAGCGCATTGACGGTTGGTCTGGACCTGGAATGGTTCGCCGGTTTCCTGGACGAGTTTCAGGAAAACCCGGTCGACAGTCCTTCTGCATTTCTGGTGGAAACCCGCCCCGCCGGCGCACACTATGATTATGACGTCACCGGTTTCAGCGTCAGCCAGTGGCTGCGCTTTGAGCACCAGTTTGCCGGCCGCATTAATCTGGATGCCGGGCTTAGGCTGCAATGGCTGGGCTATGATTATGATAATAACCTGCTGGACGGCAATACCCGAGATGACGGCACGGTGTGCGGGTTCGGCGGCTGCCTGTTCACCCGCCCGGCTGACCGCAGCGATGATTTTTTTAATGCTGCCCCATCACTGATTGTTTCCGGACCCGTCGCTGAGCAACACCGCTGGCAGGCGCGTGCAGCACGGGGTTTTCGGCCGCCGCAGGCCACTGAGCTGTATCGCCTGCAAAGCGGGCAGACGGTAGCCGATCTGAACAGTGAAAAACTAGACAGTATCAGTGCCGGCCTGATCGGCAGCTCGGCTGCCGCAGTCGGTAACCGGGCCCGCTGGACCTATTCAGTGACCGGGTTTTATCAATATGCCCGTGATCAGATATTCCGTAATTCCGACGGCTTTAATATCAGTGATGCCGAAACCCGCGCCATCGGGGTGGAATGGCAGGCCAGCTGGGCACTGCAGGATAATCTGCTGGCACGAATCAGCGGCAGCTACGCTGATCATGAATATGCCTCTGACAGCGCTGCCGGCGCCGGGGAGAATATTGTTGCCGGCAATCAGGTCGATACCGCCCCCTTATGGCAGGCCTACGCACAGCTGGACTGGCAACCGCAGTCACGGCTGAATGTCGGTGTGGATTTTGAATGGCTGGACGGTTACTTTCTGAATGCTGCCAATACCGCCACTTATCCGGGCCACGCCCTGGTGCACCTGCGCGCCAGCTGGCAGGTGCATCCCGAATGGCAGCTGCATGCCCGCGTACGCAATGTGTTCAACAACCGGTATGCCGAACGCGCCGATTTCGCTTTCGGCAATTTCCGCTACTTCCCCGGCCAGGGAACCACGGTATTCGCCGGCATCAGCTGGAGACGCTGAGCTGGTATTTTGCTACTATCCTACGAAACAATTAGTAAACATAATGATGATAACAACAAGATTTAGTTTAATAACTGCACTAATAACCACACTGGCCCTGCTCGCTACTCCAGTCCTGGCCCAGGATACTAAACCCTGCAGTGCTCCTGAATTCCGTCATTTCGACTTCTGGGTTGGAGAGTGGGAAGTCACCGCCGTCAATCGCGAAGGCGATCGGGTGGTGGCCGGTCACAACAGCATTACGCCAATCAACAACGGCTGCTCTTTGCATGAAAACTGGCGTGGCGTCACCGTCAGCCGCGGCCAGAGTTTCAACAGTTACGACGCCAGCCGTGACGTATGGCACCAGACCTGGGTAGACAACAGCGGCAACCTGTTAATGCTGGAAGGCGGTCTGCAGGACGGCGCTATGGTATTAAGTGGTGAAGGCCCGGCGCTCACCAGCAATGACCCGGCGGTGAAACGCGCCCAGCACCGGATTACCTGGCAACCCAATGATGACGGTACGGTTACCCAGACCTGGGAAATCGGTGGCCCGGACGCATGGCAGACCATTTTTCAGGGACGTTATGAACGCACCGGTACCGAACAATAACAGCCGGTAACACGGCTGACCGGTCACTAGGAAAACAGGTTAATCCCGACACCACCATCAACACTTAAACACTGGCCGGTTACGTAACCGGCCGCCGGCATACATAAAAAGGCCGTCGCCGTAGCCATTTCCTGGGCACTGCCTATGCGCTGCATTGGTGTCCGCGCCAGCACTGCGTCGCGGTATTCGGCATCATCCAGGACCTGACGGGCAAGCGGGGTATCGGTATACCAGGGCGCTACCGCGTTCACACGAATCCCATCCTCGGCCCATTCAACCGCCAGGTTGCGGGTCATCTGCAGCATTGCCGCTTTGGTCATCCCATAAACCACCCCGCTGCGCATATGCGCCAGGCCGGCTACCGAAGCGATGTTGACCACCGAGGCCGTGCTGCTCTCGCGCAGCCAGGAATAACAGCTCTGGGTAAGAAAAAATGCACTGTCGAGATTGGTTTCAAACAACCGGCGGTAAATATTTTCGGAATAATCATTGGCCGCCAGGCGGATATTGCTGCCGACATTATTGACCAGACAGTCCAGTCCGCCCCAGCGCCAGCCAATATCCTCCAGCAGTGCAGCACGCTCGGTTGCATTGATCACATCAACGGCTGTCGCCACAACCGTCTGATCCGGATACCGGCTGTTAAGCTGATCGGCATATTGCTGCAAATCCTGTTCACCACGCGCTACCAGCCACACCTGGGCACCGCGTTCCAGCATCACATCGGCAACTGCCGCGCCTATGCCTTTGCTGGCGCCGGTTATCAGCACGCGGTATCCGTCCATTCTCCAGCTCATTGTTTTGCTTCCGGTTATTGTGGTGACAGGCACAGACAATGCGCCAGTATGCCCGGCCGCTCATATTGTCTCAGCAATGGTTCCAGCTGCTGCCTCAGCCGGGTCTCCAGCTGTTGCGGCAAAGGCAGCTGGCTGCGCTTCAACAGTGTGTTCGGATCAACATCCAGGGTACTCAGCAACCTGGCCGACCAGCCGACGATCAGGCTTTCCCAGGCACTCATGTTTTGTTCTACCCATTCCACCTGGTAGTCATCATCCAGGTCGGCGCGAATGGCGGCCGCTTTGATAACCGACTGCAATCCGCCCAGCTGATCAACCAGATCACGGTCCAGCGCCTGCTGCCCCGACCATACCCGCCCCTGAGCCACGCCATCTACCGCCGTTGTGCTCATGTCACGGTATTCGGCCACCAGTTCCAGAAAATCCCGGTAACCGTCTTCAATAATTGACTGAATAATCTGTTTGGCTTCATCCGAAAGCGCCCGGTCCGGCCGGAAAGCGCCCGCCACATCAGTAGTACCGACACCATCGGTATAGATACCCAGCTTGGCCAGTGAATCCTGAAAAGTCGGCACTATCCCGAATATGCCGATTGATCCGGTAATGGTGGCCTCATTCGACCAGACCTCATCAGCCCCCATGGAAATCCAGTAACCACCGGATGCCGCCAGATTACCCATACTGACCAGCACCGGCTTGCCGGCTTCTTTTAAATTCATCACTTCCTGACGAATGATTTCGGAAGCGAAAGCATCGCCACCCGGGCTGTCCACACGCAACACCACCGCTTTGATGTCATCATCGGTAGCCGCCTTGCGCAACAATGCGGATATGCTGGATGAACCGGCCAGGCCGGGTTCCGCATGGCCGGTAACAATTTCACCTTCCGCCAGCACAATACCGATTTTACCTTTGGTGCTGCCGCTGTTCGGGTGATGTTGCAGATAATTCATGAAATTGATCTGCCGGAAGCTGTCGCTGCCGTCGCTGGTGCCAAAACGGGCCAGTTCAGCGCGTACTTCAGGACGGGTTTTTAAAGCGTCCACCAGGCCCATATCCATCGCCACCTGGCTGGTATCGCCCTGATGGCTTTGAATCTGTTCTGCATAAGCATTGATGCTGCGTTCCAGCACATCCACCGGCAACCCGCGGTTTTGTGCCACGGTTTCCAGGTATTGCTGCCACAAACCATCCAGCAGATAGCGTTTGGCTTCCTTGTCGGCCGGCGACATGTCATTGCGCACATAGGGCTCGACTGCAGATTTATATTCACCCACCCGGAACAGATTGATATCAACCGCCAGCTTGTCCAGGCCTTCCTGGTAGTAATTCCGATACAGTGCAAAGCCGTCCAGCCACACCAGCCCATCCGGTTCCAGCCATACTTCGTCGGCCAGACTGGCCAGGAAATAACGGTCCTGGTCCATGAACGCCCCCAGTGCATAAACCGGTTTGCCCGTGGTTTTGAAATCGTTGATCGCCACCTGCAGTTCCTGCAAGTTAGCCTGACCGACAGACCACAGCTGACGCACATCAATCAGCATTTGGGTGATCTGCTGATCATCCTTTGCCAGTTCCACGGCACGAATTAAATCGCGCTGGCGTGTTTCCGGACGGTTGTTGCCGGTCAGTTCGTTATAGGCCCGCTCAAACGGGCTGCCGGTGTATTGTTCCACCACAAAACCCTGGGGCTGCAGCACCAGTGTGGTTTTATTGCGTATCGGCTCCAGGCCGTCTCCGGCAAACAGCAATACCAGCACAAAATAGACCAGTGCCAGAAACAATAGATTGAATACCGCCCGCCGAACCCAGTTGATGCTATCCCAGAACCCGAACCAGATTCGCGCCAAGAAGCCGCGTTGCTTATGCTCCGTCATCAAATTCTCACTTAAACTGCAAAACCGATGGCTTCAATCAGGCACTGTGGATTCCGCCCACATTCACTATTCCGCTGATTCATGCACACCGGCAGATCATATGATTTTAGGTGACCGGCTAACGCTGCACAATCTGACTGATGGCACATATCGCAGATGGCGGATTTCCCGGCTGACAACCTCTACGGCAGGATAAATGCACTCACGCACTGCCGGCCGGCTCATTCAGCCGCCGCCGGCTGGTACGCAGAAAACGTGTGGCCAGCAGCAAAGCAGCCACACTTAAACCGGCAATCATTCCCGTCCACATTCCGGCAGCCCCCCATTCCATGCGAAACGTCAGCCACCAGCCCAGCGGCATACCGGCCAGCCAATAGGCGATTACCGTATATATCATTGGTATCCGGGTATCCTTATAACCGCGCAGGGCTCCGCCTGCAGCAGCCTGGATTCCATCGGGAAACTGAAACAGCGCGGCAATGGTCAGCAGACTGATTGCCAGCGGGATAACATCGCTGTCATTGGTATACCAGCTGACAATCCAACCCGGCAGCAGCAGCATCATTGCTGCCGCCACACTTTGTGTGACCAGTGTCAGGCCGATACCAACCTGCCCTGCCAGGCGGGCTGCCTGCGGGTCCCGACGGCCCAGCGCATTGCCGACCCGCACAGTAATTGCACCGGCCAGCCCCAGCGGCACCATGAAACACAATGCAGAAAAATTGATGGCAATCTGGTGGGCGGCAATCGGTACCTGGCCCAAAGAACCGATCAGCAGCGCTGCACCCACAAACAGACTGCCCTCGACAAAAATCATACCGCCGATCGGCAGCCCCACTTTGAGCAACTCGGCCAGCGCAGGCCAGTCCGGCCAGTCAAATTTTGACAGCATGGCATAGGGCCGGTAACCCCGGCGCCAGCCTATCCAGATCAGCAGCACGATGAACTGCACCCAGTACACCATGGCGGTTGCCCAGCCGCAGCCGACCGCTCCCAGTGCCGGGAAACCCAGTTTGCCGTACATCAGAATATAGTTGGCAGGTACATTCATGGCCACGCCCATAAAACCCAGCCACATGGTTGGCGCGGTACGGCCGACGCCTTCACTGAAATAGCGCAATGCCAGCAGCAGGCAAACGCCCGGCGCACCCCAGGAAAGCGCCTTCAGGTACTCCAGTGCCACCGGCGTCACTTCACGATCAACATCAATCACGCCCAGCAGCGGGGCACAGTTGCGGATGCTCAGCCAGATTACCGCAGCCAGCGCCAGCGCCAGCCAGCAGCCCTGCCGGGTAACTGCACCGGCGGCCCTGAACTGCCTTGCGCCATCCAGCTGGGAAACCGCCGGCGGCACCGCCATCATCACACCCAGTGCAAACAGAAATACCGCAGACCAGACCGCACCGCCGATGGCTATCGCACCCAGACTGACTGCCCCCAGCTGACCCGCCATGACGGTATCTACGAAGTTCATGCCCATTCCGGCAAGATTGCCCATGATGATCGGCGCAGCCAGCGACACCGTGCGTTTGATATCAAAGCCGATACCACTGCCGCCGGCCGGCGGGGCCGGTATACTGGCGCCTGAATCAGGTGTTCGTGGAGTAGATGATGTCACGTCGTGCATGGGTAACAGGTGCGTCCGGTTTTGTCGGTATCAATGTGGTCCGTGAACTGGCCGTGCAGGGCTGGGATATCAGCATTTTCTGCCGTTCCACCGCTAACCTGGATGATCTTCAGGATCTCTCGCTTGATGTTCATTATGGTGACCTGACCAGTGCCGGGGAAGTACTAGACTCGATGCCGGAGAATATTGATACCGTATTTCATATTGCTGCTGACACCAGTGTATGGTCCCGGCATAACGAGCGCCAGACCCGCGTTAATGTGGACGGCACCCGGCATGTCATTAATGCAGCAATTCAACGCAAAGTACGGCGCATGGTGCACACATCCAGTTTCGGCACCTGGGGCATTCAGTCTGGCACGATAAACGAACAAACACCACCAAGCACCGCCCATCACTGGATCAACTACATCCGCACCAAATGCGCAGCGCGTGATCTGGTACTGGATGCCGCGCAGCAGCAGCTGTCGGCTGTGATCATGTGCCCGGGACATATTCTGGGCCCGTATGACAGACATAACTGGGCACGAATGTTCATTATGCTGGCCAACGGCAGTCTGCCCGGTATCCCGCCGGGTTCCGGAGCTTTTTCCGACGTCCGGGAAATTGCCAAAGCACAGGTGCGGGCAGCCGATACCGGTGCATCCGGCGAGCAGTTCCTGCTGGGTGGGCAGTCGATCAGTTACCTGGAACTGCTGCAGCAGGCTGCTGAACAGCTGGGTGTGGCGCAACCCACTCGCAGCATGCCGGCTGTATTACTGAAAGTTCTGGCGGGGATTATGCAGATGGGCGGCAGGGCCACCGGCAGGGAACCGAGAATTACGCCGGAAGCTGCCGCCATGATCACCGGCCATATGCACTGCGACAGCAGCAAAGCCGAACAACAGCTGGGTTACCGGCAAACACCGATTTCCGAATTACTGTCAGTCACATTAGAATGGCTGAACAAACAGGGTCTGTTGGCCGGACAATAATGCAACAAGAACTCACAACCACCGACATCAGCCTGCAGGGAAGCCAGAGCGACATCAACAGCTGCGATAACTGCGGACAGCAGATGCACGGCCCGTATTGCGCACGCTGCGGACAGGCCACCCGGCATTTCATCAAGTTTTTCCCATCGGTTGTCCGCGAGATTCTTGAGGACACCCTGGATATCGACGGGCGGTTCGGGCGCACCCTGGTTACCGTGATGTTCCGGCCGGGGCGTGCCACTAAAGATTTCCTTTCCGGCAAACGGGTGCATTACACCCCACCATTCCGGCTGTATTTATTCACCAGCCTGCTGGCGTTTCTGATGCTGAGCCTAGAGTTCGGCGATATCGGCGAACAGATTGATGCCAGCATTCATGAAGCCCAGCAGGAGTCAGTGAGTGTATTCGATGAGGATGGCAATCCGGCATCGCCAGAAACTGCCGCTGAAGTTGCCGACATTCTTAATCAGGTGGAATCAATTGATAACCCCGAAGAGATTGCTGAAGTTATCAACCAACTCGGTTCCATCGAAAATGAGGAGCAGGAGTCAGCACCTGACTCGACTGATATAGTCCTGCGCGCTCCCGGAGTTCCCGAAGATGTAGCTGAAGAGGCCGCTGACCGGTCGGAATTTACCATCCGATTCAGTGACGAAGCCTGGGATCCGGAAACCAACCCGGTGGCAGTGGAGTGGCTGCCGGATTTCGTCAATAGCTTCTTCAATAGAATGCTCGGCAACATCCAGGAAAACGGCCCCCGAATTCAGGAAAATCCCAGCATATTGATCGACCAGGTCATTCAGCTGCTTCCGCAGACACTGTTTATTCTGCTGCCGATATTCGCATTGATACTCAAGTTCTTTTACGCCTTTTCCAAACGCTACTACATGGAACACCTGATCTACAGCGTGCATGTGCATACCTTTACGCTGATGATCCTGATCGCAGTCGGTTTCGTTAACATACTGGAACGGGCGCTGCCGCCCGGCGCCGAGCTGGCACTGGATATTATCCAGATCTGTTTGGCATCCTGGATTCTGCTGTATCTGTTTATCGCCCAGAAACGGGTTTACCGGCAGGGCTGGTTCTTTACCTTTATCAAATACAATCTGGTTTATATCACCTATACCGCGCTGCAGATCATTGCGATTACGCTGGTTATTGTCATCGGTGCTGCCACCTTATGAGCCAGCAGATCATTTACGAAGTCAACCTTAGCGTCGACCGGGAACTGGAAAACGACTATTCAGACTGGCTGCAGCGGCACGTTCAGCAGATGCTGGGGCTGCCCGGCTTCGTAACGGCCACCAGCCACCGAATCAGTGAACCGGTGCCCGAGGGCAAAGTGTGCTGGAGTGTTCACTACGTACTGGAAAACCAGGCAGCTTTAGATCATTACCTGCAAACCTACGCGCAGCAAATGCGTGAGGACGGGATAAAGCATTTCGGAGATCGGTTTACTGCCAGCCGCAGAATCTATCAGGCCTGTTAATATTCGTAAATTCGAATACTCCCGGTGAGCCCCGGAACGCAAGCCATGTCTGAATCGTTAACCCAGCTGCAAGATGCTGCACAGATCATTTACCAGACCATGCCGCCCACCCCGCAATACTGCTGGCCGCTGCTGTGTCAGCACCTGGGCACAGAGGTCTGGCTGAAGCATGAAAATCATACGCCGGTCGGGGCCTTCAAAATTCGTGGCGGTATCAATCACTTTCACCAGCTGCAGCACAAACGACAAAAACCCAGGGGGGTGGTCAGCGCCACCCGCGGCAACCATGGGCAATCGGTCGCACTGGCCGCCGGCCGCGCCGGAATTCCCTGCACCATTGTGGTCCCGCACGGTAACAGCATCGAAAAAAATGCCGCCATGCAGGCACTCGGCGGGGAGTTGATCGAACACGGTGACGATTTCCAGGCATCGCTGGAATATGCCAGCCAATTGCGCGATCAGCAGGGCCTGCACATGGTGCCCTCATTTCATCCGGACCTGGTTACCGGGGTAGGCACCTACAGCCTTGAGCTGTTTAATGCCGTCAGCGACCTGGATATCTGTTATGTGCCCATCGGCTTGGGTTCGGGCATCTGCGGCATGCTCAAAGCCCGCGATGCATTGGGGCTGAAAACCGCCATTGTCGGCGTTGTCAGCACCCTGGCACCAGCCTATGCGGAGTCTTTCCAGCAGCGGCAGCTGATCTCCGCCCCTGCGGTCACCGAGATAGCCGACGGCATGGCCTGCCGCACACCGGTTGCTGAAGCGCTGGCGCAGATTTATCAGGGTGTCGACCACATCGTCCAGGTCAGCGATGATGATGTCCGCGATGCCATGCGCAGGCTGTATATCGCCACACATAATGTGGCCGAAGGCGCCGGTGCAGCGGCCTATGCCGCAGCATTTCAGGAACGCGATCGGATTAGCGGAAAGAAAGTGGGTGTGGTATTAACCGGTGGTAATGTGGATAAACAGGTGTTTGCCGATATTCTGCAGGGCTGATCCATACAACAGAATGACTTTGATGAAACATGATTGATACTACCTGGTTTAGTCAGCATCAGGACTGGCTGTGGCTGATAACCGTCGCCGCCGACCTGGGCTTTGCGGTGCTGTGTTTCCGCCTGTTCGGCCGCACCGGTCTGTATGGGGTGATTGTTTTCAGCCTGCTGCTGGCCAATATCATGGGGCCCAAGCTGACCACTATTGCCGGCCTGCAAACCAGTATGGGGGTGATTCTCTACTCCAGCATTTTTTTCGCCACCGACCTGCTCAGCGAAAAGTACGGTAGACGCGAAGCCCAAAGGGCAGTGCTGCTGGGATTTTTCGTCAGTGTGGCGCTGGTGCTGATGACCCAGCTCAGCATGTTGTACCTGCCCACCCAGAATCCGCAGACAGCCGAATTTGCCGCCAGCGTGCACAGTGCTACGGTGACGCTGTTCGACTACACCCCACGGTTTGTATTCGGTTCTCTGCTGGCCTACCTGATCAGTCAGTCGTTCGATGTGTGGATTTTCCATCGCATCCGGGCAGCCACCAACGGCCGTCATCTGTGGCTGCGCAATACCGGCTCAACGCTGCTGTCGCAGCTGGTCGATACGCTGATCTACGGCCTGGTGGTCTGGTGGGGACTGGTTGATCTGATCACCGCTTTACAATTGGCCGCGGCGAAGTATGTGTTCAAATTTGCCATCGCTGTGATCGACACGCCCTTCATCTATCTGGCCTGTCGCTGGAACACCACGCGTGCCGACAGCACACCTGATGCAGATAAGACCCGCTGATGTCTGTCGCCGGTTTTATTCTGTTTCTGCTGCTGTTTGTCGGTATCGGCCTGTGGTCCAGCCGCGGCCAGGCAAAAACCAGGGATGCCTACCTGCTGGCCGACAGTTCCATATCACCGCTGCTGACTGCCCTCTCGGCGGCCGCTACCAAGTATAGCGGCTATATGTTCATCGGGCTGATGGGATACATCTATATATACGGTCTGTCAGCCGTATGGCTGATTGCCGGTTTTCTGTTCGGCGATCTGCTGGCTTTCAGCGCCGTCCCGTCGGCTATCCGGCGCGCCACTGAAAAGACCGGCGCGGTCAGCTTTGCCCAACTGATCAGCCAGTGGAACGGTAACCATTACCGCCTGGTGCGACTGGCCATCGGCGTGCTGACACTGGTATTCCTGTCAACCTATGCAGCCGCTCAACTGAACGCCGGCGGCAAAGCGCTGCAGGCGTTGTTTGACTGGCCGGCAAGCGCCGGAGCTGTTATCGGCGCGGCGATGATAATGACCTACTGCCTGAGCGGGGGGCTGCGTGCCTCAATCTGGACCGATGCAGCTCAGTCCATTCTGATGATGCTGGCCATGGCACTGCTGATGTTTGCCGCCATCTCCCAGGCGGGCGGCTGGCAGCCATTCACTAGCCAGCTGGCCGCGGTGTCCGACAGCTACCTGGACTGGGGTCCGCAGCGCTTTGGATCGATAGGCGCAACCGTGTTATTTGCCGCCGGCTGGCTGTTCAACGGCCTGGGGGTGACCGGGCAACCGCAGGTGATGGTGCGCTTTATGGCCATGGATTCCCCCGGCAATGCGTTTCGCACCGGTGTGTATTATTTTCTGTGGAGCAGCGCGTTTCTTAGCGTCAGCCTGATCGTCGGCCTGGCGGCGCGCTTATATATTTCTGCCGAAACCGGCTTTGATGCCGAACTGGCGCTGCCGACCCTGGCACAGAACCTGCTGCCGGGCATTGCTATCGGCGTAGTTATCGGCGGCATTTTTGCGGCTTCTCTGTCCACGGCCGATTCTCAGGTTTTAAGCTGTTCGGCGGTATTAAGTGAAGACTTCAAACTGCTGAACAACCATGTGCGCAGCAAACAGCTGACCACATTGGCAGTGATAGTCAGCGCCCTGGGTATTGCGGTATTTTCCGCCGCCAATGTTTTTACCCTGGTGATTATTGCCTGGGCTGCCCTGTCCAGCTCCATCGGTCCACTGGTGATTGTCCAGGCACTCGGCGGCAGGCCTTCACAGGCGACCGCACTGATCATGATGGTCTGCGGTCTGGCGGTTGCTCTGCTGTGGCGCTGGTACGGATTGAACCAGCAGGTGTATGAAGGTGCGCCCGGTATGCTGACCGGTTTTTTGATTTATGCGATTACAATCGCCGGTCGCCAGCTTCGCGGCTGACTCCTGATCAATGCAAAACTCATAAGACGAGTTAAAAAATAGAATATTCAAGAAAAACTGGAAGTTTTTTAGCTACCTTACCATTAGGGCCGCTGCTTTTATAATGCACTGTTTACTCCAAAGTTTTATGCATACTCGACAAAACACATAAAGAAACAAGATTTTCAAGGAAATCTCAAAGTTTTTCAAAACCCCCAACTCTAGCCTCTTCTTATCATTTTGATGATGTACTGCCTAATATTAGTTTTATGCATATCTGCTTAGAAATACGAAAAGTTAGGTTTTTCAAAGAAATCTCAAAGTTTTTCAAGGAATTCTAGACTTAGGCTCCTATTACCACTTCAGCATTACTTTACTTACTGTTAGGCCCGGCTTGTAACTTTCAATTCAATACATGGGCATACTATTCAAGGAAAACCTAAAGCATTGAAGAATACAATAAATATTGTATTATCTTTAGTTATGGGGAATCCTGATTTGTAGCTAATGGACACTAGCAGAAACTCTTTTAAAGTAGGCTCTTGGACTGTATTTCCAATGCAGGACACGCTTGATCTAGACGGCAATATCACTCTTATCGAGCCACGAGCAATGAGCGTTCTTGTTTACTTATCTGAGAATGCAGGAAAGGTTGTTTCTTCTGAAGAAATGATAGCTGAAATATGGGGCCCACGCTATATGGGAGAAAATCCTATATACCGATGCATTTCCATATTAAGAAACATTCTGAAGAAAGACGAACTTATCTCTGAGTATATTCAGACAGTGCCCAAAAAAGGTTATCGGCTAATTGCCAAAGTTTCTCCCCCATTTCCTAAGCGTTCAAAGCCACGTGATACAAAAAAACAATCTTCTCAAAAGAGCTCAACAACAAAAAATAAAGAATTACTCGCCAAGAGTGATTTTATTGCTTTTCAAAATGACCACCCAACTTCAATTGATAACTTAGAACGAAAACCCTTTGCATCAGTACTTGCGAAGCATATTCAATTTATTTTTGATACAGAGAATCCTGGTTTTATTTCAAACAGCGCTTTTGTCATTCAGCTATATGCCCCTTGGGGTGCAGGAAAGACAACTGTCTTAAAATTTCTAGAGTCGGAACTCACCGCAGACAAAACTCCTGAGGGAGATCCGAAATGGCTGGTTTCGACATTTAATGCGTGGAGAAATCAACATTTAAATCCACCCTGGTGGGCCATAATGGATCAAATCTATCGTGGTTGCTATCGCAGTTTAAAAGCTCAGGGGAAACCCTCACTCTGGTTTAAGCTAGGCGAACAAATCAGACGATACCGATCTGGTGCTTTGTTTGCAGCCACAACCGGTTTTGTACTTAGTGTATGTCTATTTGTTCTTGCTATTACATTCATATTTGGGTTGGACTTAGATAGTGAACCTAATTGGTTAAAACGCACTGACTCAATTGGAACAATTCTTCTAACTATTGGCTCTATCTTTAGCAGCATTTTAGTTTTTTCCAAGTCAATTTCCATGACGCTACTTTCAGGAAAATATTCTTCTGCAAGAGAGATAGAAAAGCTCATCAAAGATCCCCAAGCCAGAATCCGCAATCATTTTAGCAGTATGGTTTCATCTCTAAGACCTAAGATACCAGTGCTTTTTATTGATGACTTAGACCGCTGCCGACCTGAATATGTAGTAAGTTTATTAGAAGGGTTGCAAACCCTATTTGTAGATACGCCTGTACTATATGTTGTAGCAGCCGACCAAAGGTGGATTAGCACCTGCTTTGAGAAAGTATACAAAGACTTTCAAGGCACAATAACCAACCCGGGCCAAACAATTGGTTACAGATTCACTGAAAAGGTGTTTCAATTTACCGCGCGCATTCCAAGAATGACAGCTCATCAGCAATCCTCTTTTTGGAGTCATTTGCTAGGCGAAAGTGATTCATTAACATCGAAAAAGAAATCCGAGTCTAGTACACAGCCAGCCCCTTTGGATAACCACTTTGCAGGTGCCATCTCTGAGGAAGATGTTTGGGATAAAATGCAACAAGCAAGAGAACAAAATAAATTCACATCGTCAGAAATATCAACCTACGCAGCATTGCATTTAGCGTCAACTAAGTCGCTAGTACATCAAGAGCATGCTCTAAGCCGCTTCGCACCCTATGTGGATCGAAATCCAAGATCCATGAAAAGATTGCTTAATCATTATTCAATTCTGCGTGCAACTACACTCCTTGAAAATACTGTATTGTCGCGAACCAAGTTAGTTCGATGGGCCATTATAAGTATGAAATGGCCGATTCTAGCTGCAGAACTCGAAAAAAAACCAGAGTTGATCGAAGATTTTTATACTGAGCGCTCACTTGAAAGCAACTCTAAAGTTGTTGCTTCATTATCTGGCGATACCAACCTAATAAATGTAATTAAGGGCACACATGATAATGAAGGAATACTTGAAGTTGACGACATTAGGAAATGTGTAGGACTAAACATTCACCATAATTAGCGACTTTCAAAAGTCTATCTGATTCTCCAGCAATATCTTCTAGATCCTATTTTTCGTTAAGAGCTTTACGGTATCTAGTAACTGATCACATTCACAATCATCACCGCTATTATGGCTTTTGTTGTGTTTTATCAACCAGTGTCACCTATCTTTGCATAACAATTCATGATGGTTTGCGGGCTTGCGGTTGCCCTGCTGTGGCGCTGGTACGGATTGAACCAGCAAGTGTATGAAGGCGCACCCGGCATGCTCACCGGTTTTTTGATTTATGGCATTGCTGCCCTGACCAGCAGGCTCCACAGACCCGCAGCAGTTTCAGACAGCCTGGAATAAGCCAACCAGAGATACCGATTCAGTCAGCTTTATCCGCATCCGGATAATTCTCCGGCATGCCCATCTGCGGGCCTGCCTGCGGTTCAAACTTACTCCGATAATACTCGAACCTCTCCAGCCAGGTTTCCACCACAAACTTTACTGCTTCGGCACCGTCCAGAATCAGATCCAGATTCTCCAGGCAGGACTCCCAGCCTGCAGCATTGCGCGCACCCCAGGCTGCGTCGTCGAAACTGTCGGAGAAGATCAGCTTACTGCCCTCACCTTCCGCCTCCACCCGGCAGCGAATAATGTGATCACCCCAGCTGAACTCAAGCAATCTGGGGGGATCAACCACCAGCACTTTACCCAGCATCTGCTCTTCCGGCAGATCGTCCCCTTCTCCATTCAGAAATGTGAACCGCAATGACGCCCCCGCTTCCCACTCGCCTTCAATGTCGCAGGGAAACCACTGGCGCAACAGCTTGCGCTCCGTCAGCACGCGCCACACTTTTTCCGGCGGGTGCGGCAGGCTGCGCTGAAACAGCAGCGTGTATTGGGTGTCTTTTCTGGTGAACGTTGCGTCCATCTCAATCCTCCAGCGATTCAAGCGTTCGTTCCATAGCATCCAGACGCTGCTCCCAGAATGCCCGGTAAGGCGCCAGCCAGTCGTCCACTTCACGCAGCCCCTCGGGGTTCAGCCGGTAAATCCTTCGCTGCGCATCAATCCGCACAGCCACCAGGCCAGCCTCTCGCAGTGTTTTGAGCTGTTTGGACATCGCCGGCTGATTCACCTTCAGCTGTTTAGCCAGCGTACCAACGGATTGTTCACCTTTGCGCAATTCGTCCAGCAGGGAACGGCGCCCGGGATCAGCCAATAATTCGAAACAGGTCATCATGCTTATTAATATGCCATTTCAGGCATATTCCAGTCAAGGCATATAAAGATTTGGCGCAGCTTGCAACCATGCTGCGCCATTTCCACAGCTATAAGTCAGGCAATCCTATTATTTGGGCAGATTATTATTCAGCGCTTCCAGACAGGCAACTGTGTCCGTATTACCCAGGTTCCACAGCATGCCGTTGGCCAGTGACGGATTCTGCTGCAGGCAGCTGTCAACCGAACCACTGCCGCTTTGTGCATTGAATCCCATGGCCAGCATGTTCACCTGATCAACATACTGGTTGTAAAAATACATATCGCAGCCGTAACCCATGCTGGCCGCATAACTGATGCAGTCTTTCAGATTACCCAGACTGTTGAGCAGGTCAGATGGCGAACCGCCATAAATGGGTGTGCTGATAATGGCATCCGATGGCAACGCCTCAGCGAGTGCACGGATAATGTTTTCTATGGTTACTGTTGTGCCTGAATCTAGAATGCTGCCGCATTTATCAGGGTATTCATAATCAATATCCAGACCGTCAAATACAATGCCGTTATCGTTCCACAGTGCCAGTTCAGTGGTAACACTATTCACAAAAGCCGCTACCCGCTGGGCTTCAGGCAACGCCGGGTTATTGATTGAATTCCAGTCACAAAATGCTGCACCGCCAATCGACAAAAGAAATTTTGCGCCGCTTTGCTGTTTGGCATTTTTGATCCAGCTTTTCAGATTTTCGCGGGTGTGGGTAGGGTCCACAGCGGTATCACAAAGGCAGGTGGCGCCCTGCGCAGGCTGGCCGTCAGGGCACTGAACATTCGCACAGGTCGTCTGCAGTTTGCCGCCCTGCACCAGCCCGAAAGCCATGGTGACCGCATCAATATAGGCCGGCAGGTTTTGTAATTGCGGATAAGCCTGACCGGATTCCGCCGTCCAGCCGATCCAATAGGCATTAATGCGTGGTTTGAAAGTGGTATCAACCATGTTATCCCCCTGTGGTAAAAAACCTGATTATAACCTGCAGCTCTGCCCGCAGATTATTGTGCTATCCGCTCGCCGCATGCCGGCGCTTATCCAGATACCCCGGCAGAAACATCGCGGGAATCAATAAGAAGTACATATGCCCGGCCAGCACCACCAGGGGATCCGGAAACACCAGCGCTATCAGTATCGAAAAACACGCGAACCCCGCTGCGATAGTCCACACCTGCATGCCTGCTCTGGTTTTGCGCAGCTCAAACTGGTTCAAGGCCAGTTTCCCGGCATTGCGTAATGTCTCTCGAAGCAGCTGACTGATCAGCAGCGACAGAGCAAGAAAACCGACTGAATACGATACAAAAATCAGTCGAATCTCACTGTAGGTATTGATCTGATAACTGGTAGACAGGAATCCACCGGAGATACTGTCGAACAACCCTTCAAAGATCATTCTCAGTGGGTAGACATACACCAGCATCACAAATATTAAGGTGAGGCTGAAGAAAATCGTTCTGGGGTTTTCCATGCCGTAACGGCGGCTCCAGGTTCTGTGCTGCAGCCAGAACATCATCAATACGGCAAAACTGGCTGCAAAACCCGGAATACGCTTAACCGCCGTCAGCATTTCCTGATAGTCCGATGGAATGTCGTCAAACGATATGACCAGGATAGTCAGCACAAAGGCAAATGCGGCATCTATAAAAGTGTCCAGACGAGTTGCTTCCAACCCTCTTAACCGAAACCCGTGCTCTACCGTGAGCGTACTCAATTCCTCTTCAGTCCACTGCTTGCCGGCAACTGCGTGGGTACTCATGTTTGATCCAGATCGGAATGGGACACCCACTAATTATGTCAGCACCATTGATAAGAGTCGACAGACGCTACCAACTGCACAAATATCTTTTTGGCACTTCGGCCAATTCATTACGCCATTAATACCAACGGCGCTGAAAAATGCCTAAGGGAAATATTCAGCAAAGGAACTTCAGCGCTGTTATATGGCATTTCAGATCTTCTGGAATGTGCAATTCAATAATCTCATTATTTGAAAGGAGGAAATAATGAAACGATTCTTTAAAACACATCTTATTCTTTCACTGCTTCTTTCGGTCATGGCGACTGCCGCGTTTGCGGATGATCCATGCGCCAGGGGGTCTGATTGCGGCGAAAAAGCTGCAAAATGTGAGCGTGGCTGCGAAGGCACATCCAACAGCGAAAGCTGTTTTGCCGCCTGTGAACGCGACTATGAAAAATGCACCGCCGGTCAAGACAGAAAAGATGATTTTCCTGAGTGTGATTATCCGGAGATTGCCTGCCAGGTCGGCCCGGATGAATACGAGTGTAAACACAAAGATGATTGCTGACGCCACGTAGCTTTCAGTGTAACGCCATACCCCAAACGCTCTGGGGTATGGCTTTTTCATTTGTTTAAATAACAAGCATTAACGGACAGGCTCAATCCTCCGCAGAATAATTCTGGCCTGAGCGCCACGCGCCATCCTGCCCCGGTGGGTGTTGATGAGAATTGATCTGCCATCCCGGGCCAGTGCAATTCCATTGGGTTCCTCGACTGTCGCCACACCGGTCGCGCCATCGTCATAGCCGGCCATCCCGTTGCCGGAAACAATGCCGTAGGCCCCGGTTTTCGCATTCACGATATACACCGCATGGTCCCAGATTTTGGTGACGTAAATCATTCCATCGACATAAACCAGGTGGGCATTGCTGCGACCGGGCAGCTCAGCGATGCTGCTGACATCACCTTCCGGTGTCCATTTGAATACGTGACCACTGTCGATATCGGCAATGTAAATATTGCCTTCCGGATCGATGGTCAGGCCGTTGGGTTGGGTGATCTGCTCATGCTGCAGCACAATATCCGCATCCCCGCCCTGCTCCGGTATCCGGGCCAGGTATTTAC
Organism: Wenzhouxiangellaceae bacterium; assembly: GCA_028289455.1. Lineage (GTDB taxonomy): Bacteria > Pseudomonadota > Gammaproteobacteria > Xanthomonadales > Wenzhouxiangellaceae > JAJFKX01. The sequence goes on along the minus strand of JANQPN010000052.1, from coordinate 26,274 downwards.
CTTTTGAGTTGGCTACGATGAAATCCCCCTGCGGCCGCTGAATAATCGCCACCGGGCCATGCAGATTGGCATTGCTGAACAGAGTCCGCTGACCATCCGGGGTGATTCGGTAAATGCTGTTGTTGCTCCATTCGCATTGCAGCATGTCGCCGTTATCCAGCATCAGGTTTCCGGACGGTTCTTCAAACTCTCCGCTGAACAGTTCGGTCTGTCCGTCGGGTTTGACCTTCCAGATGCGGCTGCCGAAATCGGCGGTCAGGATATTGCCTTCGCTGTCGATGCTCATTCCACCAATCCAGCCATCGGATATCAGTTCCTGACTGGTGGTGATTGTTGAGGTTGTATGCTGAGGTACCGGCGAGCCGTCAGACATCAGGCCAGTGGCATTCAGAATCCTGTCATCCTGACTGGGTGCGGTATCCGACACCGGTGCCAGCTGGTTGCTGTCGGAACAGGCGATCAGCACCGCTGTTGCGGCAATGCCAAGCAGCACTTTCAAGTTGCAGAAAGTGGAAAACGATTTTTTACTGATTGTGTGTTGCATATGAATAACTCCATGGTGGTCACATGCTTTGGTTCCGCAATCATTGGTTGATATGAATACCGGTTGTGCCTGAACGGCTCAATCGTTAATGCCTGAATTTGATCTGAATTCGATCTGAATTATTGGGGAGTCAATAAATAACAATAACTTACAGCTACTAAACTAATAGCATCACTCCGTATTGCATACTGGTTTTTACGACCAAGGGCTGGCCATATTTGCACTGTGATTAGACTCGTAATAAGGTAGTTATCAACTAACTAGGGACAGGGGCAATGGGGATCCGGCATTCACAGTCGGGGCAAACCGATTATTTACTGCTGTTGATAGTCATCATCGTCGGCGTCGCCGCCGGTAATCTCCTGTCCAATTGGATCACTGCCAGAATTGCTCTGTATCAGACAGAGCAGGCGCTTATTGAACTCAACCAAGAACTATCCAATCACTTAACCACCGGCGCTGCCAATCTTCAACAGCAGCTATCCGATTCCAGCCGTGCCCTGACTGAGAAAGCACGACAACAACAATTACTGACTCGTCAGCAGCGGGCTGACAGCAGAACCGGGCAGTTTTTATCCAAAAGTTGTGAGGAATGGAAGGCCACGCATCAGCGGTATGACAATTACACGTCTAAGCTGGAGATGGAGAAGGCTTGTCGGCGGTATGAGGATTATTTGGATACTGGGCTGGAGCGTGGTGATGGGTTTAGATAATGTTGCATTAGGTGACTGTTTTATACTCTAAGGAATTATTAGATATTGGGTTAATAAAGGGTGGCTTACGAATCTAAATAGATATCGCTACTTAATTTGATTGTTATCGATTTTACCTTTGGATCACCTTAGTTTTAACAAGTATTCTAAAAACAAAAAAAACAATAGAAATGGTTGAAAAGCATGAGCGTTCAAATAGAATTGAAACCTATAATCCAGCTTAAAGTTGATCATATATCGACTTTTTCCCTAGCTGCACAGCAAAACGCTTACCCATTGTTCCGTAGAATATGTTTACACTACCCAGTCTTACATGGCGATCTACCAGAAACCCAACTTCCCCTAAAAAATCTAGTTATTAAACTTTCATCGGAACCTGAAATTTTTGCACCAGAAGAGTGGCCTGTTGATGAAATACGACCTGGGCAAACGATTTCATTACAAAAACGCCCACTTAATACTCCAAATGACTTCCTATTTAAGTTAACTGAAGAACTTAAAATTTCAATCACACTTTCAGTTTCATCGATTGATAACCCTGAAGAACACTTAACAACTGAAGAAGTTTCAATTGATGTACTTCCAGCCAACTTTTGGGGTGGAGAAAGCCGTCAACCTGATTTGCTAGCAGCATTTGTAAAACCAAATGGTGTATATGTTGAATCATTGGTAAGGCAGGTAGCAGAAATTCTGGAGAGCGGTGGCCATGGTAGAAGCGTGGATGGCTATCAATCAAACACCAGAGAAAAGCCATACTTGATGACAGCAGCACTTTGGAATGTGATATTTTCTCAAAAAATAGCTTATGTCACTCCGCCTCAAGGTTTTGCAAAGCAAGGACAGCGCATACGATTAGCATCTGATATCAGTTCTTCCAAAATAGCCGCCTGCCTTGATATATCTCTTTTATTTGCCAGCTGCCTTGAGCTGATGGGGTTAAATCCAGTTGTTGCTATTGGTAAAGATCATGCATTTGTTGGTGTCTGGCTCATTAACGAAAATTTCCCAGTATTAACCAACGATGATCCAATGGACCTTCGTAAACGTGTTGATGCGCGTGATCTAGTATTATTTGAAAGCACATTAGTTACCAATGATACCCCAGTTACTTTTGAGCAATCCAAAACGTATGCTCGAAGCTTAATTAACGAAGATAAAGAAGAAGACTTTGTTTATGTGATTGATATCAAGCAGGCTCGATCTAGAAAAATCAAACCTATTTATACGATTGAAATAAAGCCTGACGAGAAAGTTTCTGAATCAGATACAGAATTAAGTTTACCCATAATTCCCCCTCTACCACCCGTAAGAGCAGATGAGCAAGTTATTATTGAAACACCAGAGACTCGAATAGATTCGTGGCAACGAAAACTCTTGGATCTTACTAAACGAAATTCACTGTTATCACTAAAGGATCGGGCGGTGGCTATTAAATTATATTGCCCTAATATTAGCTCCATGGAAGATAATTTAGCCGATGGCATTTCATTCCGGTTTTTGTCTTCAGAAGAGAGTCCTTTAAATGACAAAGAACGTAGTGAAGAAACCTTTAGATTACAAGTCGGCTCTGATATTCATAGAGAGTACGCCATAGATCAGCTTAATAGAGATATTCTTATTGCGAATATGTCGAGGAGAAAACTCGAACAGAATGCCGTAAACCTATTAAGAAAAGCAAAAAATGATTTAGAAGAAGGCGGCTCTAATACCTTGTATTTAGCACTTGGCATGCTTCGCTGGAAAGAAAACCCGGATGATGATCGATCATACCGAGCTCCTTTGATCCTGATTCCAGCAGAACTGACAAGAAGCAGCGCAAGAGCGCCTATTAAAGTACGCCAATTACCTGATGAAAGCCCTATCTTTAATATGACGCTAATTGAGTTCCTTTATGCTGAGCACAGCATAGATCTTAACCAATTTAGAGACTCATTACCTGAAGATGAATCTGGTGTTGATGTAAGTCTAGTGTGGAATACTATTCGAACTGCAATCGCTGAGCAGCCAGGATTTGAGGTATTAGAAGAATTAGTATTGGCATCTTTCTCTTTTGCGAAATACCTAATGTGGAAAGATTTAAAAGATAGGATTGATGACCTAAAAGATAACCCATTCGTTAAACACCTTGTTGATCATCCTCAAGATGCCTATGTTCAAGATTCCAGTTTTGTACTACGTGATGAAGTAGACGATAAGATCGATCCTGAAAAGGTATTCACGCCACTAAACTGTGATAGCTCCCAGCTAGTTGCAGTTGAAGCCTCGAGCAGACCTCAAGACTTTGTTCTAGAAGGACCTCCTGGAACAGGAAAATCAGAGACAATCGCCAATATCATTTGCCACAATCTAGCTCTTGGTAGAAAAGTATTATTTGTTGCCGAGAAAATGGCCGCCCTTAATGTCGTTTATAGACGCTTAGAAAAAGTGGGACTAGATCACTTGTGCTTGGAATTACATAGTAACAAAGCAAATAAAAAGGCTGTTCTTGAGCAACTTAGAGTTGCCACAAACAGACGTGAAAATGCCCAAAGTGATGGATGGGTTGACTCTGTAAAAGTGCTAAAAACAAAACGAGATAAATTGAATAGCTTTGTAAAAGCACTACACAAAAAATCTATTTACGGGATTTCAGCACGTGACGCCATCGCCAGAGATGTGCTTTATAAGGGCAAACATACCCTTAAAATTACATGGCCTCTCGGTTTTGATACTTCTCCAGTCAGCAATTCTGAAGAATTAGAGCAAATGCTTGATGCTGTAAAAAGCGCCGCTTTGGCATACACCGATATTGCACGCCTAGACCCCACACAGTTTCGAACCCTAAAAGCAAAAAGCTGGTCAAATGCCTGGCAAGCGCAGGTAGTGGATTGTTTGTCACGTTATAAATCAGCCCTCATAGATATTTTCCCCTCAGCAGCAATTTTGGCATCAAGCTTTAATCTAAAACTACAAAGCAATACGACAACCAATCTGAATAGTGTTGATCAACTGGCAAACCTCATAGAATCTGCCGAAGCCTACCCTATGGGTTACATCGTCAAAAAGGGGGTTAAAGACTTATTACTTGATATGATCAAGTTAGGTGAAGCAAAGCAAGACTTTGATCAGTGTCTAAGAAAAATCGGCCACCAAGTGAATGTAGAAATTCTCACTAAAAGCCCCACATCTGACTGGGTTAGTACCTATAAAAAAGCTAGAAGCAACTGGTTCAAACACTTCTTTGCTAAAATAAAGATTAATAACGCTGCAAAGAAATTGGGTTATAAAAAATTCAAAGACCTTGAAATATTAATTGATTTAGAGAAAGGAGCAAAACTGCAAGAAGACATCAACTCCCTTAAGGATAAATTTGAAGAAGATAAAATATGGCAAGGATGGGACACAAAACCTGATGATTTAAATAGAGCGACCTCAAGAGCTAAATCAGCTCATAAAGCATTAACTGAAGCGATACGCTTGACTGATGATCCTGCTGTTTTGCTCACGGCCATAAAATCCAAGCTTATCGACGGTCGTGATTTTCTCGACAACTCAAAAATTGTTAGTCAGAAAAATGAATTCAAACGGCTTTGGAACACTTATCTGGGTGTGGCCGATGAAGCTAAGAAATTAGAGTTATGTTTTAATGAAAATGTGCCCTTGGAGAGCATTAAACCAGGTATAGATCAACTAATTGCAAATGCAGCTAAATTCAAATCATGGTGTGAATGGTTATCTGCCAAGGAGGCCATAGAAGGCTACCAACTACAAAACTTGACCAGCAGTCTAGAAGCAAGAACTATATTACCAGATTATGCAGAAGACCAAGTTCTGACGGCATTTTGTAGTTGGGTTGCACCACAATTGATCGATGAGAGTGATGATTTACGACAATTCAAAGCTTCTTCTCACGAGCAATTAATTGAGGAGTTTAGAAAGCTTGATGCAGTTGTCTCTGAAACCACCAGTGATTATATAGCTGCAATAGCAGCTGAAACCGTTCCTGATCCCTTTGCCAAAGATAGCCCTAAAGAATACGGCCTTTTAGCCAGAGAGCTTCAAAAAAAGACTCGCCACAAACCTATCAGATCGCTATTTAATGAAATGGGAGGCCGGCTACTTGATTTGTGCCCTTGTATGATGATGTCGCCGCTATCTGTAGCACAGTTCTTACCATCAGACTTTAGTGGATTCGATTTAGTAGTTTTTGATGAAGCATCACAGATGACTACTTGGGATTCTGTAGGTGCAATAGCTAGAGGTAAAAATGTCATTGTTGTAGGCGACCCCAAACAGATGCCTCCAACCAGTTTCTTTAGTGGTGCTGTAAAGGTTGATGATCCAGATGAAGAAGATCTGGAATCAATTTTAGATCAAGCATTAGCTGCTCGATTACCGCATTTAAGGCTAAAAGGCCACTATAGAAGCAGGCATGAAACATTAATAGCTTTCTCTAATAGTAAGTACTATGAGAACTCTCTTGTTACTTACCCATCTTCAGATACTATAGAATCTGCTGTTACGCTAAATAGAGTGAATGGCGTTTACTCAAAGGGAAAAGGACGTAACAACCCAATTGAAGCAGCTGCCGTTGTTGACGAGATTGTTAAACGCCTAAGAAATCCTGCAAACTCTTCGAAAACTATAGGTGTTGTGACATTAAATACGGAACAACAAAGGACAGTAGAAGATCTGTTAGATGATGCTCGAAGAAAGCACTCCGAAATAGAACCATATTTTCAATCAACGGATACCTACGACGGTGTCTTCGTTAAGAACCTAGAATCTGTTCAAGGTGATGAGCGAGATATTATTATTTTGAGTCTAGGTTACGGCCCCACAGAGGCTGGAGGACGCACCATGAGTATGAATTTTGGTCCTCTGAATAAATCAGGTGGCGAACGAAGACTAAACGTAGCTATAACTAGAGCAACAAGTGAAGTTCTGGTGTTTTCAAGTTTCGACTCATCTATGATTGACCTAAGTCGCACATCAGCCTTAGCAGTAGAGCACCTTAAACACTATTTAGAATTTGCTGAAAAAGGGCCGATGGCTTTAGCTGAACAAGCTACGGCAAACTATGGTGTAGATCAGTTTGATAGCGACTTTGAACAAGCTGTTGCATGGGCTCTAAGGAACAAGGGTTGGAAAGTACAGACTCAAATTGGCGTCAGCAAGTTTAGGGTCGATCTAGGAATAACTCATCCAGATCGCCCTGGCGCATATCTTGCCGGGGTTGAATGTGATGGTGCTACATACCATAGCTCCCCATCAGCTAGAGATCGAGACCGTGTACGCCATGCGATCCTAGAAAATCTTGGGTGGCGTTTAGCACGCCTATGGTCCACTGACTATTTCCAAGATCCTGAAGAAGCGATTGAAAAAATTGATCGTCGACTAAATGAGATATTAAAAGAGGACAGAAGAAAGTCTGCACTAGACAAAGATATACAAGCTTCTCAATAGAGAGAATTCTAAGAGGTTTCGGAGATACAGCAATTATTGCTAATAACAAGGCAAGCTCAAACCTTCTTAATTTTAACTGATTTTTTGTAAGCTAACATTTGATCAGAATCTATTATACCGACCAACCCGTAAAAATATGCGTAAATAACTGTTTTTAATGATTTTTATAGTATTTCAAGCATAGCTCAGAGCATTCATTGTTACCTATGAATAAAACCAAACCCACAACAATGATCTGTCTGGCAGGGTTCGGCGATGACGGGAGTATGTATCATCCGTTGCTAACCACAGAGCTGGCCAGTCAGGTGAATATTATCCTGTTTGATTTACCGGGGTTTGGCAAGCCGCCTGCTACTGGTGAAACAACACTGGAACGGCTGGCGGATGCGGTTGATGCAGAGGTTCGCAAAACCGGCGCTGAAGTTGTATTAGCGCATTCGGTTGCTTCAATAATTGCATCACTTGCTGCCGGCAAGAACGGCTCACCGATTCGAACCATAATGTCGTTGGAAGGTAATTTAACGGCTGAAGATGCCTATTTCTCAGGCACTGCCGCCGATTACGATGTCCCAGCTTCCTTCCGCACTGCATTTCTAAGCCGGTTGAAAACTATGGCCAAGGATGACCCGATAGTGGCACGCTATCTGGCAGTCGTCACCGAAGCCGATCCAAACGCACTCTGGCAGCTGGGTTGCGATGCCCGCCGGTTTTCGCAACAACATATTCCTGGTGAGGTTTTGATGGCATCCAGCCATGCCGTGTATCTGTATAACCCGGCAAACCTGGCTGAATCATCGCTCGACTGGCTGAATAGGCATGATATTGCCCGCATCCAGTTAAATGGTGCAAGCCACTGGCCAACCATTGACCAACCCCAGCAACTGGCTGATGCATTACTTAAAGCTATAAATGAATCAGGCTTTTTTAATATTTAGATATAAGAAATCATCGATATATCCAGAATTCGATTTAACTGTAAAACCGCTGTTGAAAAGCAGCTCTAAGCGTCGCCTATATATTCAAATAACAACAAGTGATGAAAATTCACTTACTACAGAACCAGGGGAAGCATTATGGCGACAGACTTCACTGTAATTATTCGTGTGCGACATCATTTTGGAGATGAGCAACAAGATCAACCCATACCTATAGATCCTAATATTCCATTTGCCGGGTTATCAAGAGATTTTGATTTTACATGCCCGGGAGTTGATAGATCACAAGAAGCAATACTTCAGTTCATATCATTCGGGATATTACCTTTTTTTGTAGAAACCAATCATACCCTGCAGATCAATGGCAATGATATTTTTGGCGGTTTGCAGCCAGGCCCTATTCATAGCGTGGCAAATGCGAACCCTATCTGGAAAACGCATTCACTTATCGTTCACCCCTATGTACTGAGAGACGGTAATAATACTTTACGTATCGCAGTCGGAGAGCCAATGTCCGACACCGATAACAGAGACAATTTCGTCATTGATAATGCCACTATTCTATTCAAGACCAGACCAAGTGTTTTAATCGCAGAAACCAGATTCAGTCATTCACTTTAAGTTTGGGAGGCAGATCATTATCTGACAAACCTGTTGCAGGTGACTGCATTTCCAAGATCAATAAAAAACAACCCGCGGCAGTGCCGCGGGTTCCATCATTAATTTCTAAGCTGCGCTTTGCGGACCGATTTTCACCAGATTGCTCAGCACACCTTCCAAACCACCGTAAACAGTCAAAGAACCGATTTTATCAGTGACCTGTTCCAACGCTTCCAGTTCTTTCAAACGCAACAGCGTCGGGTTATCGGCCATTAACCGGGCGGTGTTCATCAGGCTCCGCGTTGCCGCGGTTTCTTCACGCCGCTTGATCACATTGGCCTGGGCCACTTTTTCGGCTTCAACCACCTGGTTCAGAATGCTTTTCATCTCACCGGGCAAAATCACATCTTTTACACCGGCAGACAGCAATTCCATACCAACGGCCTGCAACTTCGGTGCAACCTGCTTGTTGACCTCAGTGCCAATGGCGTCCTTATCGGTCAACAGTGCATCCAGGCTGCGGGTACCGATGGCCTGACGCAATGCAAACTGCAATTCACGGTATACAAACGGTTCGATACCTTTAACCTTGTTCAATACCAGCTCCGGATCAACAACCCGGTAGACACCGACAAGGTTCACACGCAGAGAGACTTTATCGCTGGTCAGCATTTCCTGACCACTGACATCGGCAATCTGCTCACGGGTATCAAAGCTCAATACCTCGATTTTCCGCAGCACGTTCCAGAATGCGTAACGGCCGGTTGCCAATACCCGCTGCACTTCACCGTCAATCAACAGCAGCGCAGTCTGGTATTGAGTAACGTCCGCCAGAAAAACCAACTGACGCAAAACCGTCGGGAAGGCTTTCGGGCCACGCTCCATCAATACACTGGCCAGTTCCGGCTCAATCTCCAGGGCCTCGTTCACGTTAATGGTTTCAACACGCACGTCAACAATGCCTTTCCAGAACGCCCGGCGGGCACCCGGTCTTACCAGGTTCCATAACTTGCCGTCACGATAAACCAGACCGACCTGAGTATCACTCAGGTTAACCACCTGCATGACCTCTGCCAGTTTTTCTGCATGACGCTCCAACAGGACATCCAGCTGCTTAATGTTTACATCCAGACCACTGGCGTCATAACGCTCTATGCGCATGCGGCCCGGTAAGGCAAACCGCCAGTAAACACCCGGGGTCAGAATTTCAACCAATTGCGCATTCCGGTAAACCAGTACGCGCTCGTTTTCTGCAATGACAATACGTGATAAACCTAACATGATCGTTACCTCATAATTTCCTCATTTCTTCGTTAAAGTTAAAAAGTGCGGACAGCCCACGCCGGCAAGGCGGGTTTAATACCTGTCTGCCCCCCCGGCAGATACTCCAGTGATGTACACCTTAATTACCTGCAGTGATCAAGCTATAACAGCAACGGCAGCCAACTGAATGGCTTGCAGTCATTGCCTAGTTCATGACCAGCAACAGATGACGCCGGTATACAGCATCCGGAAGCCTGGCCCGGCCGGCGTTGCTTTAACCGATGCAGAATTAAGCCGAAGCCAATTCACCACCGGCCATCGCCGGACTGTCCGCGTTTTGTGGGAACACATGTTCCCGATTCATTGTGGAGTCGAACCACAAGGCTTAAGCCTTTTTCCGTTAGGCGAATTTTCAGTTCGCTTTGGTTTGAGAGCAGGGATCGAACCTGCGCCACTACGATTCTGAGTCGTATGCTCTAACCAACTGAGCTATCTCAAGCATTGTGAAAGGGAGTCGAACCCTCGTCCGTTCAGGTTATAACTGAATGCTCTACCACTGAGCTACCACAATCTGGTGCATCAAGGCATACTTGACTCGGCATACGTAGACTAAAAACAAGCCACGTACCAGGTTGGCTTTTGAACCAACTCCGCTGAAATCAAGCACACACTGGTGCCTTTTTTATTGCCGAAAAAAAGCCCCGGCAATTTCACCTGCCAGGGCTTTTCATAAAAATGAAGAGTCGTGGCAGGCTTTGCAGCCCACCACAAAAGTGAGGGCTACAACATCACGTCAACGCCTATGTATAGCGAGCGATCGTCGACCCGCTTCGGCGCTGTGAATTTATTTAAATGTTGTCTGCTGTTATTCATAGGGGCGGCATTATACGCCTGGTTTAACAGAATACAAGCGAAATTTTAACTTTTTTATTACATTTATAATCGATCTCTATTAATGACTGTATAGAACAAAATTAATAAGCCATTAAACGCTTTTTTTAAGAAAACACAGTCAATGTGTGTCCCGATGTATTCACAGTAACCACAGCGATGACGGTCATACCACACACAGTTTGGCACTACGACCCGCATCTCCCTTAATCCACATCGTCATAACTTCGTCACCAATTCGTCCGGCTCAAACTGTCGTTAATGGAATTAATTTCTGCTCTACTGAAACCTCGAGGGGATCAGCACTGCCGGCTGACGGAACGGACTCCTGGAGTGGCTTACAGCGCGACTGATCCTGTTTGCAGAAAGTCGAAAAAAGGAGTCGTCATGAAACGCTTTTTCCTATTGTTCTTATTATTGCTTCACGTCAGCCATGCATGGTCACAATCATCAGCTGTAAAGCCAGGCAGATCTTCAACAACTGAGTACTGCACCGGTTTTGATCATGACAGCTATACCCCCTATTTACCTCCAGGGCAGATACAAAGAGACGCCTTTCAACACGGAATGGTATGGAAACACCTGGTCAATCCGGATCTGGGCTTTAATCTTCCCGGGCCGTCTTTTCCGACTGGCATTCGAGAAGGTGATGCAGACGTGTTTCAGGCGCTTGAAGCCGGCGGGACCTTTTTCGATACAACTACCGGCAATAGCGTAGACCCTGTGGGTAATTGGAGTGAAGTCTCGATTGAAGACCCGGAAACTGCAGCCGTATTTGCAGCCATATCGATCTGGGCCTGGTCAACACCTGTTTATTTCAATTTTATTGGTGTACCTGCATCTGATGCAGATGGCCTGTTTAATGATTCCTTTATAGGGATCACCCATTGCGTCACGCTATCAGTACAAAATTCCACCACGCCACCGCATATAGCCTGCGGGTGGGATGCAGCAGATGCCGATGACATGCTGAACCAGGTGATCAATTGCCCAAACCTCATTATTGAAAATGTTGAGATGAGTTATATCAATGGTCTGTTTTTTGACGGCACCGGCGCCGAATATGTCCAGGCTGACCCTGACTATCCACCCATCGATGGTGATTTATTTGCATTTCACTATGGCGCCTTTGAAGACACCGTGGTCATTGATCCCCCCAGCATAAATGCCAGCACACCGCTTAATGATATTCAGCAGATTCTGCAGATAAGTGAAATCCTGGGTTCGCAGGCATTGCTGAGGACCAGCAATGGATTACTGGATCGCAGAAGTGGTTTGCACACAGTGGAAAGTGTTCATCGAGAATAGATAATGCGCCAGGTTTCGGTAGGAGTAATTAGCTATACCGAGACAAAATCACGGGCTCCGGTATCGGAATAACCAGACTGATACCGAGCCCGGATTGACCAGCCTGGCAAATTACACAATACAATCAAAAAGTTATACAATCGTCTTACACAATCGCTGGTGTGCTACAACATGAATAAACCATCACAACCGCTCTTTTCGGGAGTATTGTCGTCTCTGTGTGTCAGAAATCAGACTCAACAGAATTCTAAATACCTTCAATACAAAACCCTTACCCGTCTAAGCTCCTGTGCCCAGCGTACGCTGCTCTCGGTGGGGCTGCTGATTATGTTGGCCGGTACCAGCGTTGCACAAACAAGCTTAACCGCCGGCGATATTGCCTTTATTGGCAGTAATACAGATGCTGGCGGGACTTTTGCCGATAACGCCACATTTGTCCTTTTAAAAGATATTGACGCTGCCACCCAGATCATATTCACCGATCAGGGTTGGAGTGATACCACCGGCTTTGCCAATTTGGCCGGAGACGGCAATTTTACCTGGACTTCCGGGATGCCCAGATCTGCCGGCGACATAGTAACCATAGACCTGTCATTTGGTGTGCTAAGCAACAATGCTGCTTACGCCATTCAGGGAGATCAGCTGTTTGCCATACAAGGGAGTATTGCATCGCCAGTCTTTATCGCTGGGCTGCATTTTAATGTAGAGCCTACGGGCGGTACCAACCCAACAATAACCAACGATGCCAACTGGGATGGTGGAAACGCCAACAACGACGAATCCGCACTTCCCAACGCATTGGTCAATGGCAATACCGCTGTGCGCCTCACCGGGGTTAATGGTGCAGAGCAGGACAATTTCCGGTTTAGCTGTGTTACCGCCGGAGCCGCACCCATTACCGGAACAGCGGCACAGATACGCGCCATTCTTCATAATCGGGCGAACTGGGATTTCGACAATAGCGCAGGCTTTAACCCGGTCGTTGAAGCAGGCTGTTCAATTGTAATCATGGCCGCGGGTGATACCACCCCACCATCAGTTACCTGCCCAGCCACACCTCCGGACATTACCGCCGGAATTGACGGAATGGCCATGATTCCTGATCTGGTGACCGGCAGCTCAGCCACTGACGACGTATCCCTTCCCGGCAACATTACCATTACCCAATCTCCCACGGTCGGAACCTTGGTGGGAGTTGGTGTAAATTCAGTAACTGTGACCGCCACAGATGAAGCAGGAAATTCGTCCAGTTGCATGGTTAATGTAACAGTTCTGGAGCCGCCATCTACCGCATTACCAGCTGGCGGCATTGCGTTCCTGGGCTATAACGCGGATGGTTCAGACTCGTTTGGCTTTGTGATTCTGCAAGACATAATAGCCGGCACCAATATCAAATTTACTGATTGCGGGGTTAATAATCCGAATACCATCAATTGCCTGGCTGGCGATGGTTCCTTTACCTGGTTTGCCCCTGCTGCCATGACTGCAGGGTCGATAATCACACTTCCGGGCAGTCTTTTTATTGCACCCATCGCCAGCCAGGGCGATCAGATTCTTGCCTATCAGGGCACCATGGCTTCGCCCACATTCATCAGCGCGATTCATGCCAATATTGAACCCGGGACTAATGATGCTGACTGGGATGGGGCTGCTGCCAATAATGATGAGTCGGCGCTGCCCGATCAGCTGACCAACGGCATCAATACCCTTCGGGTGCACAATGCCGAAACGGAAATTGATAACTGGCGGTTTGACTGTTCAATGGTGCAGGGTGGCCCGGCGATTATCGGATCGGCAGCGGGTATTGCTGCGACAGTCAATAATCTGGCCTTCTGGACTTTTAATGATTTGACGGCGTTCAACCCCACAGTAGATGCCAGCTGTTCATTCACAGTTATAGATCCGCCATTAGTCGATCTTAGTGTTTCATCCAATGCCGGAAGCGAAGCAGCAGCTACCGCCATAACAGTAACCGCAACCGCCGACAGTGCGGTCACCGGCAACCAAACCGTTGACCTGGCAGTAACCGGTGCCGGTATCACTGCAGGCGATTTCATGTTAACCAATGCCACCATCACGATTCCTGATGGACAAATCACTGGTTCTGTTACTTTTACCATCGTGGACGATATTCTGGTTGAAGGTACGGAAACGGCCACTTTGACCATCAACAATCCCTCTTTGGGTGTGGCGCTGGGTAGCACGGTCAGTCAGGATGTCACCATCACGGACAACGATTTCCCACCGGTTAATTTGAGTGTTACCAGCAATGCGGGTAGTGAAGCTGCTGCAACGGCCATTACCGTTACCGCTACTGCCTCTCAGGCTGTCATGGGCGATCAAACCATTGACCTGGGCGTCAGCGGCACCGGCATTACCGCCGGTGATTTCACCCTGACCGGCACCACGATTACTATTTTGAATGGACAGACCAGCGGCAGTGTGACTTTCACTGTTCAGGATGATGCCCTGATCGAAGGTCCGGAAACCGCCACACTCACCATCAGCAACCCATCGGCTGGCATTGTGCTGGGTACCACCACTACCCAGGATATCGCCATCACCGATAACGACTTCCCGCCGGTGCAACTGTCGGTCAGCACCAACAGCGGCAGTGAAGACGCAGCTACGGCCATTACCGTTACAGCCACAGCTTCTCAGGCTGTCATAGGCAACCAGACCGTTGACTTAGGCGTCAGCGGCACCGGGATTACCGCTGGGGATTTCATCCTGACCAACACCACGATCACCATTTCCGATGGACAGACTACTGGTAGCGTGACTTTCACGGTTCAGGACGATGCGCGCATTGAGGGCCCGGAAACCGCCACACTGACCATCAGCAACCCCTCGGCAGGCATCGTACTGGGCACCATCACTACACAGGATATTGCCATTGCCGATAATGACTTCCCGGAAGTGATGCTGTCGGTCAGTGCCAACAGCGGTAGTGAGGCTGCAGCCACCGCCATTACCGTCACCGCTACTGCTTCCCAGGCGGTCATGGGTAATCAAACGGTTGAGCTGGGCGTTAGCGGCACCGGCATTACCCCGGGTGATTTCACCTTGAGCAATACCACCATTACCATTGCGGACGGCCTGACCACTGGCGATGTTAGCTTTACCGTTCAGGATGATGCACTGGTTGAAGGCAGTGAGACCGCCACGCTGACCATCAGCAATCCGTCGGCAGGTATCGTACTCGGCACCACTACCACCCAGGATATCGATATTGCAGATAACGATAACGCAACGGTTACCATTGAAGACGTTGACGGTAACGAAGATGACGGCCCGATCACATTGACCGCCACACTGGATGCAGCAGTGCCGGGCGGCTTTACCGTGGATGTCAGCACTGCCGATGGTACTGCCACCACAGCCGACAATGACTATACCGCCATCACCGGACAGACGTTGACTTTTGCGGGTACGGCCAATGAAACCCAGACCTTCACCGTGACGCCTACAACCGATGCCACTATTGAAGCTGATGAAACCCTGTCGGTAAGCCAGAGTAATGTCGCAGGCACCAGTCTCACCGGCAATATCATCATCTCGGATACTGCTGTCGTCACCATCCTCAACGATGACACGGATTTATCCATCAGCAAAACCGATAGTGTTGACCCGGTGATTGCCGGCACCTCGTTGACTTATACCATCACCGTTGAAAATACCGGCCCGGTAACGGCCACCAATGTGGTAGTCACCGATAACCTGCCGGCCGGGGTAACACTGGTTTCGACCACCGGCTGCAGTGAAGACCCGACAGGCACCCCGACCTGTTCCCTGGGGGATATCGCCAGCGGCGCCAATGCTGTCTACACCATTACGGTTGATGTTGATCCGGATACAACCGGCTCCATCAGCAATACCGCTACGGTGGCTTCTGATACGGCCGATCCGAATCCGGATAATGATTCCACGACAGAAACCACAGCGGTGGAGGCTGAAGCTGATTTGTCGATTACCAAGTCAGACAGCGCCGACCCGGTAACCGCAGGTGACGCCCTGACCTATACCATCACCGTTGATAATGCCGGCCCCTCTGATGCAGTCGGCGTAACCGTTGCCGATACCCTGCCGGCCGGTGTGACACTTGTATCCACCACTGGCTGCGCCGAAGACCCGAGCGGAATACCGACATGCAGCCTGGGCAATCTGGCCACCGGCGCCAGCAGTAGCTTTACCGTAGCTGTGGATGTTGATCTGACATTTGCCGGGGTTCTGACCAATACTGCTTCGGTCAGCGCCACCACTACAGATCCGAACAGCGCCAATGACAGCGCTACCGAGACCACTACGGTAGCTGCAGCCGTCTCCGATTTAGCACTGACGGTAACCAATGACGCCATGCCGCCACTGGCACTCGGTGATGAGTTCCAGGTGATGTTGAACCTGGTCAATAACGGTCCGCAGGATAATCAGGATGTCATCGTCACCGCTGAATTACCCGGCGGACTGGCATTTGTCTCATCCGGCGCTGCCACCAACCGGGGAACCAGCTGCGCCACTGCCAGCGGCAGCACAGTAACCTGGGACATGGGTGATCTGGCCGGTGGTGACAGCACCAGCTGTCCGTTTACCGTGGCCATCATACTCACCGGCCCGCAAACCATCATTGCCAGTGCCGGCGGCAGCATCGACGACCCGACCCCTGCCAACAACACCGATATTGCCAGCACTATTGCGATAGAACCGGTTGATGTGCCGACATTGAACCAATGGGGATTGTGGCTATTGCTGTTGATGGTATTGGGCCTTGCCGGAATACGCCTGCGGAAAACCACTGCTTGAGCAACCGCCCGGCCCGGGTTTTTGTTCGGGCCGGGCTATTCGGCACCGTCGATTCTGAACATGGGACTGCATGGCCTGAAACCGCCATTCGCAGCACCAAAGAGTTGTCACAACTGCAAAGCCGGTGATTTTGCGCACTCTCAAAAGGCAAATATAATGGGCTGAATTGCTGGACACCCATCGCCCATGACTTTAAACAGACTGTCCCTGTTACAGTTCTACCTGCTGATCACCCTGTTGCTGTTTTTACTGGCAACCATCATCGGTGCGTTCTGGACCGGATCCAAAATCACCGAAGCCGAGCAGAACCGATACCGCTCCACCAGACTGGCCGACCAGCTGAGACAAAGCAGTGATGATTTAACCCGCATGGTCCGGGAATATGTGGTGACCGGCTCGGAACAATATAAAAACTGGTATTTCGAAATTCTGGCCATCCGCGATGGACAACAGCCCCGGCCGGAACGTTACGACCTGGTTTATTGGGATCTGGTGTTATCCGATGCTGAAAGGCCCAGAGGCAATGGTGAAGCTGAGCCGCTCGAGGAGTTGATGCTGGCCGAGGGTTATACCCTGGAAGAATTCAGATTATTGGAAGAAGCCAAGTCCAATTCTGACGAACTGGTCTGGCTGGAAACCACGGCGATGCATGCTGTTGAAGGCCTTTACCGGGATGAAGCGGGCGAGTTCACCCGGCAGGCTGAACCCAATCCCGAGTTTGCTCGGGGCCTGTTGTTTGACAACCGGTACAAGGAAGCCAAAGCCAGCATCATGGACCCGATCAATCAATTCCTGATCCTGCTGGATACCCGCACCCGCCAGCAAGCCGATTCCTATATCAGGCTAGGCCATGTTTTCCATGTGCTGACCGGTATTTTTTGTGCGCTGGCATTGTTGAATGCTTACTGGATGCTGCGCGTGCAGCGCAGAAAAATTCTCTCCCCCCTGTCCAAGGTACAAACCTCAACGGCAGCGGTGATGGACGGAAATTTCGATGAAAAGATCAACTATCGCAGCGATGATGAAATGGGTGATTTTGTCGATACCTTTAATGAAATGCTGGATACCACCAAAAACAGCATTGCCGCCCTGCATGAAACCAATGCCAGCCTAGAAGTTGAAAAAATACGCTCAGAGAAATTACTGCTGAATGTATTGCCCAAACAGATCGCCGCCCGGATGAATGAAGGCGACAGCATAGCTGATGAGTTCTCATCGGTTTCGGTGCTGTTTGCCGATCTGGTTGGATTCACCAAACTGTCCGGCCGCCTGCCCCCTCAGGAACTGGTGCAGATGCTGAGCCAGATATTTGAGCTGTTTGACTCACGCACCCTGGAATTCGGCATCGAAAAAATAAAAACCATCGGCGATTGTTATATGGCCGTGGGCGGGATTCCCGAAGAGGCGGTGGATCATGACCGCAGAGTAGCGGAGTTCGCTCTGGCCATCCTGTCCGATTTTGAGGCATGGAAAGCCGGCAACAGTTACGATCTTGATATTCGCATCGGCATACATTCCGGCACAGCCGTTGCCGGTGTTGTTGGCACGCAAAAATTTGCTTACGACATCTGGGGTGACGTTGTGAATATTGCCAACCGGATAGAATCCACCGGCTCGCCAGGAAAAATCCAGGTATCTGAAGCCACTTTTGTACGGCTTCAGGACACCTTTGAATTTGAAGAAGTTGGCATGGTGGAAATCAAGGGAAAATCACCCATGCGAACCTGGAATTTGATCAAGAGGCGTTTTCAATAAGCTCAGCTTTATTGACTGAACATGTCACTCAACTCTGACATGGGTATTATCTGAAAAACACCCCCCCGGATAAAAAGGAAGTACTCCCCATCCGGGGTAAATGCCGGTGACAACTCCCACTCCTCCGTTGATAAACCGGTTATCTGTTCAGCTTGAAGCCAGGTGTTATTTGCAAACTTTGAATAATATAAATTGATATCTTCGGTTGCGGGATCATAGCGGCTGAAAACCAGAATATTCAACTGGTAATTAAACGCCATATCGTTATCGGACATGGTCGAATTAAGCGCAGGCACTGGAGACAGTTGCACATCGCCAGCATCGAGTTTTGCATGAAAAATATCAATAAGCCTGTCTTCACCGTTACGCTCGGTTGCGAACAACAAACTCCCCGGCTGCAACTCCACTGCATGTCCATCCCACCCCGGTGAAATCAGTTCTTTAATAATTTCCGGATTTTGATAATCCATCTCCTGCGATGCAACCCAGACATTCTGACGTGCAGGCTCTTCACCGCTGATTGGACGGGTTGATGTGAAATACAGGCGTTCGCCATCTTGAGAAAAAGTTGGCTGATAGTCATGAAAGTTTGAGGCGGCATATAACGGTTGTGATTCCGCCCACTCTCCATTAACACAATGCCGAACAGCCAATATGGCTGTGCCATTGCTCATCTCTGTAATGACGAATGACCGATAATTTGGCGAGACTGCCAGACCATTCACAGAAGACATTTCACCAGATCTGGCGAGCGCTACAAAAGCCGACTCGCACTCAATGGAATTATCTGCTGGATCAGATGTGCAGGACAGTAAAAATACAGCAGATACCAGGCAGGATTGTCGGAGGATATCGGGTAACGGCATTATTGTTATACATCGGGAAGAAGTGCCTTTCCCAGATTATAATGCCCACTTACAGCCGGTTAGCGGGCGTCATCCGGCATTGGTCGTTCGGTTTTGGGTAATCACCGTATGTCAGCCGGCTTGCTGCCGTTGCGGTTAATAAAATGAGCAATTAACACGCTTAATTATTACTCTATTTATTATTCCCACGCTCTCCGATAACGGTATCGATCAACTGCAGGCGTAATCCTCACTGCGCACCCGACCGTCTTCAAAAACCACCACCCGGTGACCCAGTTCCGGCTTATCACCCATACACATCAGCAGACTGCTGGTGTTGCCGGATAATTTGCCGTCAGGGTTATAACGGTAATGATGATTGGCCCCGCTGGTTACCTCGATGCCGGCATCCAACTGACTGACACGCAAAATTGATTCACCCATGTCACGCTGGTTGTTGGCATCAAAGTCCTGGAAAACAATCCAGCCTTTATTCCAGCGGTTGCTGCTGTTGCAGCTTCTCTGATTATCGCTGGGACAGACAACGACCCGCCGATAGGAATTAACCGCAGTGTTTTGGGCAAAATTGAAATCGGTCATCAATTGATGCCGGGCATCCATAATTTTATCCTGGCCCATCATCCTGGTGACATTCGGCATTGCGGTTGCCGATACCACCATCACTAATGCCACGGCAATCATGATCTCCACATGGCTCATACCTTTTTGCCGTTTTGTCCCCGCTGAAAAAGTATCTCTAATAATTTTATTCATAATGACTTTCCAGTTAGTAACAGCGCTCCTGTTAGCGTCATCATGCGCAAAGCCAATATCAATAACCTTCCGAAAACCTTCTGATTTGGAAGCCTTAATTTTTATTCAATTAATTCATACAGTTAATTACTCATAGGTAATGTCAATAAAGTCTGATCCCGGCTCCAAAAACCAGCCGGAAATACCAACAGGCAGCGTTTTAACCTGCCCTGGTGTTCGATACGGCTGAATACAGGCATCCACAGGCTCAAAATCTGGCCAAATTAACCCCGCTGTACGACTTTAGTGGAAATAAACAGCTAAATCTGTATGATGGTCAGCGATCATCCAAGTGGAAGTTGGAGTTGAAAACCGGCGCAAGGAAGCAATGCCGTTCCCCCATTCATGCACCATTCGGTGCGTGCTCATATTGTTATTCCGTCTGCCGTCACTTCGGCGCTACCGCATTCGCGGCGCTTGAGAGATTGATCGTGTTTAATCTTTATGAGGGTCAGAACCAATGAAGTTCAACAACAAACTTGTCTGCCTGTCGGCCGCGCTATTGCTGGCCGGACAGGCATTCGCCACAGATTCACAATCGCTGAAACCAGCCGGCGATACTCAAGCGGCATCCAGTGTCGTCAAGATCGCTGATTTTGTGGATACCACCATTAATCTTGGCGAGCTGATGAACAGTCGCTCGGTCGAAGAATTCCGCATCGAAACACCCGATGCCACCTTTATCAAGGTCCATTTTGATTATTTCAATCTGCCCAAAGGGGCTTACGTTGAAGTCACCAATCCGGCAGGCACACAAAAACATACCTATAGCGCCACGGAAAAATCCGGCCTGACTTTTGACCAAAGCCTGGGTGAAGACGGCGTTAGAAGCTTTGGCGCCCTGTCCATTGTTGGTCCGGTTGCCATCGTCCGCCTGATCAACACCAGCAATGCCCGCTGGGACGATAACCTGCACGGCATTGAAATCAGCCGCTACCTGGAAGGCTATCCACAGGCGGTCATCGATGAAATCATGGCCACCCAGCCCGGCCTGCTGGGCGGTGATCAAACCCGCTCCACCTGCGGTATCAACGAGCGTCAGGATGCCGTCTGCTTCGCCGGCTCCAACCCCACCGAGTTTGAACGCAGCCGGCCAACCGCACGGCTGGTCATTTCCGGCGGCGGTTTGTGTACCGCCTGGCGGGTCAGCTCCGATAACCGGGTATTCACCAACAACCACTGCATCGACAGTCAGTCCGATGTGTCTGCGGTGGAAGTGTGGTTCAACTATCAACGCACCAGCTGCGGCAGCGGTCCGGTGGACAGCACCACCATCGTTACCGGCAACAGCCTGCTCCGCACCGACTTTACCCTGGACTACACCTTGTTCACGGTAAACAATTTCAGCAGCCTGTCAGGCTTCGGTTATTACGGTCTGGATGTAAGGGCACCCTCAAGCCAGGAACGGATATACATTCCCCAGCACGGTGCCGGCAACCCCAAGGAACTGGCCATAACCAGCGACCAGAACGCAGGTGGCGTATGCCGGATTGATGTTGTTTCGGCTAATGGCCGCGGCGTTGGCACCGATACCGGTTACTTCTGTGACACCATTGGCGGCAGCTCGGGCTCAGCGGTACTGGCGGCTTCCTCCAATGATGTCATCGCGCTGCATCACTTTGGCGGCTGCACCAACCAGGGTGTCCGCATCGATCGTATCTGGCCGCAGGTTGCCGGTTTCTTCAACAACCAGGTGCCGGACGGCGATGACGGCGGCTCACCTCCTCCACCGCCTCCGCCACCACCAGCCAGCTGTTCATTTGAAGATGATTTCGGTACGTCCACCGGCTGGTTTATCGATGGCGCCAGCACCTGCTCAACGGGTACTTACGTGCGCACCAACCCCACGCAGCAAAGCAGTGGCGGTGTAATCACCCAGGTAGGCGGTGATTCGGACGGCAACAGCCGGGCAGTGTTTACCGCCACCAACTCCAGTGCCGGCAATGCCGATGTGGATGGCGGCGTGTGTATCGCGCGCCCACCAACCGTTGATGTCAATGAAGCCTCTGTTTTGTCGGTTGACTGGTTCCACGGTCAGCGTGATACCGGCGATGACGGCAGTGGTGATTTCTTCAGACTGGAATACTCCATCAATGGCGGCAGCAGCTTTATCTCGATGGTCAGCATCGGTGATGTGCGCACTGCGGCCGAATGGGAAACCGCAACCGCCAATATCCCGGCGGGCTCTGATGTAGTCATCCGGGTCAGCACCAGCGATGGTGCCGGACCGGGTGATATTGTTGAAGGTGGTATCGATAACGTATCGATCTGTTCTCAATAACGTATTGAATCCATGCTGCGGAGCTCTGCTCCGCAGCTATTAATCTTGGTACTTTATTAATAGATGAGTGATTAATATAAAGGACATGTAACTCCTACCACCACGTAGGAAGCGTCAAAAACCAAATTACTGCCTTTACAACCAGGTAAATGATAAGAACTGGTGGCCCCAACAACACAACCGCTACAACTAAAAAACCAATGAAAACAGCGAATGCCCGGATCAAGCCAATGATAACCGCGAATCCAAGCGCAAACACCAGCCCCCATAATAGTCTTTTCCCAACAACAGAATATGATTCAGGAAAAAAGCCAAACCCATAGATAAAACCAGCCAATGCGAAGATCAGCATCAAAAAAGCTAACGCCTTATCCGCCCGTTCGATAAACCCTTCCACCATTACCGGGAAATCAGAAAAGAATTCAGCTAGTTGCTTGAAACTTATCACTGCTATGCTCACCCTTGATTTATGGAAATTAAGACACGTGCAAACCTGAATGTTCTAAATTAATTGTCGGTCGCACATATCCTCCAATAATAAATAAAAGACTGATTACTGATCCAGGCGTTGTCAAGGCACAGTCAATTCTAATCCTTAACTTCACTTCCTGATTGAGCTCAGAATTAACTTTTGCATTGCAATACCTTAAGCAATTATTAGGCCATTTACTGCATTAAGACCTGCTGCTTTGAACAAATCATTAATAGCCACCAGCTTAGCCACACTTTCTTAACCCGCAATCAGCAATACTGTGAATTCCAGCCTGTTTATCCTGACCAAGAGCCATGCATACCCAGTCATATAAGATCCTAGCCATTAGTGCTGTCATGATTTTATTTATTGAATTAATGCCCAGTGCCAATGGGCAAAACACCAATACACCTGACGATATAAGCCCAGCAGCCATTAAAGCGCACATGACGTTTCTGGCCGATGATCTGCTGGAAGGACGGGAAGCCGGCACCCGTGGTGAAGCGCTGGCGGCTTTGTATATCAGCACTCAGTTTGAAGCGCTAGGACTGCTGCCGTCCGGAGATAACAGCAGTTTTCTGCAATCCTTCCCGGTGCGCCAAAGCCAGCTGGATCTGGACAGTGTCAGTTTTACCGTGAGCGGCCCGGAAGGACAGCAGCGTTTTAATAACGGTGATGACATTGTGATGTTTTCCAGCCCCATAGAGGCCTCTCAGCATCTGGAGGGCGAGCTGGTATTTGCCGGTTACGGCATTATCGCCCCCGAGTTGGCCATTAACGACTACGCCGGGCTGGACGTCAGTGACAAGTTTGCCGTGGTGCTGGGTGGACCACCGGCATTTTTACCGGCTGCCGAAGCCGCCCATTACGGCAGTACCGCCCAGCAGCGGATTACCGCAGGCCGGCAGGGCGCCAAGGGATTGATTGTGATTTATACCCCCGCTCTGCAGCAGCGCTGGGCGTTTGACCGCTTCAGGAATATTCTCGGCCGTACCGAACTGGACTGGCTGGGGCCGGATGGACTACCCAGCGTGGCCGCGCCCAATATCAAAGCCAGAGTCATCGTCGATGGTAAAGCGGCTGATGCACTGTTTGCCGGCACCGGGAAAACCGTTGCAGCATTAATTGATCAAGCCCAGACAAAGTCTCCTAAGGGGTTTGCTTTAGAATCCCGGATTTCTCTCACTCGCCGTTCGCTGCACAACGATGCCCTGACAGCCTCCAATGTGGCTGCGTTACTGCCGGGAAGTCACCCGGTACTGAAAGATGAAGTCGTGGTGGTTACGGCGCACTATGATCACCTGGGCATCGGTGAAGCTGTTGACGGCGATACGATTTACAACGGCGCCGGCGATAATGCCATGGGCACCGGCGCCATAATGGAAATTGCCCGGGCAGTTGCGCAGACGCAACCGCGGCCCGGCCGCTCGATTCTGTTTCTGGCAGTCAGCGCTGAAGAAAAAGGCCTGATCGGCTCGGATTATTTTGCCGAGTTTCCCACTGTTTCGGTTAATAACATCATTGCCAATATCAACATCGACGGTGGTCTGCCGTTCTATGATTTCAGTGACATTATCGGCTTCGGCATTGAACACTCTCAGCTGTATGAACGGCTGCAGTCGGCCATGACCCCACTGGGCATCAGCATTGCGACCGATCCGTTTCCCGCCCAGGGAATATTTACCCGCTCCGATCAATACTCATTTGCCAGGCGCGGAATTCCCGCAGTGTTTTTGTTTACCGGTTTTAATTCCACTGACGGCAGCAACCCGGGTTTAAAACACTGGCATTACATGACCACCGCCCATGGACATAAACCCAGTGATGATTTATCCCGCGGCTGGGATTATCAGATCATCGCTAAATTTGCCCGGGCAGCGCTGGCGCTTACCATTGAAACCGCATCAAACCAACAGCGCCCCTTGTGGTATCAGGACAGCCATATCGGCCGTTTATTTGCACCTGATGCCGCTAAGGCAACCCGCCCAATTAATCAACCGGTAACGCACTAGTCGGCATAAAGCTGACCGGCCTGCTGCTGAAGAACCTCTGCCATTTTGATATAGGGCCCCGGACCGAAGCTGACCCTTGCAACACCCAGTTCAGCCAGCCGGCCAATTGTTGGCATGCCCTGCTTGTTCATCACATTAACCGGCAGCTCAACCTGTGCGCATATCTCACCGATCAGCGTTTCATCTGCCAGCCAGGGCACAAAAAACCCACTCGCCCCGGCCTGCTGATAAGCTTTCGCCCGTTGTACAGCGGAATCGATAAGGCCGGCATGCTGTTCCGGCGGCGCCTGCAGAAACAGATCCGTCCGCGCGTTGATGAACAACGACACCCCGCTGTTGTCGGCCTGTTCCCGGATGGCATGAATTCGCTGACACTGAATATCGGTATCGACCATACCTTCACCACCGACTACCTGATCTTCGAAATTGATGCCGATGGCGCCGGCCTGCATTATCCGCAGCACATTGGCGGCCACATCCTCAGCGGCCTCGGCATATCCGCCTTCCATATCTACCGTTACCGGCACTGACACAGTGGCGCAAATCCGTGCAACAATGGTTTCCAGCAGATCAAGCGGTATGGCCTGACCATCTGCAAAGCCCTGCGCTGCAGCCACCGACCAGCTGCCTGTTGCCACCGCTTCAGCTCCAGCTTTGGCTACCGCATCAGCACTGCCTGCATCCCAGATGTTGTACAACACACAGGGATTACCCGGTTGGTGCAATTCGGTAAAATATCGGGCTTTATCAGCTTGCTTCATTATTCAATTCCTGTTTTGGTGTTGTGCCGGGTATCCGGCGCTGATGACTTATCCACCACTGACTTCGTCAGCAGCATTCGATATTAATATCAGATTGCAGCAATGCTTACTGGTCAAATTCGGACATCAACGTTGTCAATGCGGTGAATGCAGTCCACCACTCAGTCAATGAATGCAAACAGCTTTTTATATGCCATCCGCAGGCCCACCAGACCCAAGGACAGCATGCTGCCGACACTGTTCAGCGGTGCAGCAACATTTGCCATCCAGCTTTCACCCAAATCCATGAGTGGTGTCTGTGTCAGCACCAATGCCATATCCTGTAAAAACACAACCACCAATGCCAGCACCAGCCCTGCAGAAGCACGCGCCAGCCACCGCCGCCGCTTCAGCCTACCGGTCTGCTGCATGACATCTGCGGTAAATGCATCATCGGATAATTCCTGATGCGCATCCTCAAACAGCGCTTGTAATGTGGTGTCCTGAGTGTCTTGGCTCATGATGATTCCTCCTTGATAGAGGTGCTCTGATAAGCGGATAGCAGTTCCTGAAGTCGCTGGGTTCCACGGCGGATGTGTGATTTGACCGTACCCAGCGGCAGGCCTGTCAATTCAGTGATTTCGGTATGGGTCAGCCCTTCATGATAGGACAGCACCACACATAACCGGACGGTGCCGGGCAAGGTCGCCAGCACACTGTCCAGATCCATACCAACGGTGGTCTTTTCGTATTGCGGCCAGTGACTTTCATCGTGCTCATCAGCATCCCGAAGCGCATCATGCCTGCGCAGATGCTGCAGCCATACAGTGATGGCCAAACGTTTAAGCCATGCGCCG